>CAJYLV010000040.1 GCA_913776255.1 uncultured Sphingomonas sp.
CGAACGCGGGCAGGATCAGGATGTACACCTCCGGGTGGCCCCAGATCCAGATCATGTTCACGTACATCATCGGGTTGCCCCCGCCGGTGTTCGTGAAGAAGTTGGTGCCGATGTAGCGGTCGAGGCTGAGCATCGCGAGCACCGCGGTCAGCACCGGGAAGGCCGCGACGATCAGGACGTTCGTCACCAGCGCCGACCAGGTGAAGATCGGCATCTGCATCAGGCTCATGCCCGGCGCGCGCATCTTGATGATCGTCGCGAGCAGGTTGACGCCCGACAAGAGCGTCCCGACGCCCGCGATCTGCAACGCCCAGATATAATAGTCGACACCGACATCGGGCGAATAGTCGAGCCCCGAGAGCGGCGCCATCGCCAGCCAGCCGGTCCGCGCGAACTCGCCGACGAACAGGCTCATCATCACCGTGACCGCGCCGCTGACCGTCATCCAGAAGCTGAAATTGTTCAGGAACGGAAAGCTGACGTCGCGCGCGCCGATCTGGAGCGGGACGACATAGTTCATGAGGCCCGTGACGAACGGCATCGCCACGAAGAAGATCATGATGACGCCGTGCGCGGTGAACACCTGGTCATAATGGTGCGCGGGCAGGAACCCCTCGCTGCCGTTGAACGCCATCGCCTGCTGCGCGCGCATCATCAGCGCGTCGGCGAAGCCGCGCAGGAACATGACCAGCGCGAGTACGATGTACATGATGCCGATCTTCTTGTGATCGACGCTCGTGAACCACTCCTTCCAGAGATAGCCCCACAATTTGAAATAGGTGAGCGCGCCCAGCACCGCGGCCCCGCCGATCGCGACCATGATGAAGGTCCCGACGAGGATCGGCTCGTGGATCGGAAAGCTCTCGAGCGTCAGCCGCCCGAAGATCGTTTTGATGAGGTCGTCCGACATGATGTCCTCAAGCCTCCTTGGAGGCGTTGGCGCGCGGCAGCGCGGGAATGTCTAGCATGGTCATGTCGCGGTTGCCCGCGCCCGGATCGGTCGCGCCCGGCGCCTTGCCCTGCGGCGCGGTCGAGTGCGGGCTGTCGCCCTTCTGCGACGGGTCGCGGGTCAGTGCGCCTTCGGGCTCGTCGCTGCGCTGCGGCCGGTCGTTCACCGCCGGGCCGGCGTGCGACATATTCTCCATGCAGCTGGTGCCCGGCTTGGTGCACATCGCGACGACGCGCTTGAACAGGGCCGGATCGACGGCGGAGAAGCCGATCGGGCGCACCTTCTCGCTCGGCTTGGCGAGCTTCAGATAGGTGGCGTTGTCGAGCCGCCAGCGATTACGCTTCACCCCCGCGACCCATTGGTCGAAGCGCGCCGGGGTCACCGAATGCGTCCAGAAGGTCATGTGCGAGAAGCCGGCGCCGGAATAATTGCCCGAGCGGCCCTCGAACTTGCCGGTGCGATTCAGCACGCCGTGCAGCACCGTCTCCATGCCCGGCATCGTGTAGATCATGCCCGCCATCGCCGGCACCCAGAGGGCGTTCATGACGCTCGACGAGGTCATCGTGAACTTGACCGGGCGATCGACCGGCACGACCAGCTCGTTGACCGTCGCCACGCCCTGTTCGGGGTAGATGAACAGCCACTTCCAGTCGAGTGCGACGACCTGCACCTCCAGCGGCTTGACGTCCGCCGCCACCGGCTTGCCCGGCGCGGTGCGCGCCAGCGGGCGGTACGGGTCGAGCGTGTGCGTGCCGACCCAGGTCAAGGCGCCGAGCGCGATGATGATGAGCAGCGGCGCCGCCCAGATCACCAGCTCCAGCCCGGTTGAGTGATCCCAATCAGGCTCGTAGCTCGCCTCGGTGTTCGACTCGCGATACCGCCACGCGAACAGCACCACCAGCGCCATGACCGGCACGATGATCAGCAGCATTAGCACCACCGACCACACGATCAGGCTGGATTCCTGCACCGCAACATCGCCGGCGGGGCGCATCACGACGGTGTTGCACCCGCCGAGCGCGGCCAGCGCGGCCGCAGCGGCGAGGTGACGGACGAAGGGCGTGCGGCCGGGCGCACGTCGGGCGGGACGACGAGTCATGCGGCGCGAGCTAGGCTTTGCTGCGGCGCAGCGGAATAGGACATTTTGTCCCATCCACGCGCGGAATGGTTTAGGGTAGGGCTCCGCCGGAAACCGTCCGTCCGACCGATCGGGAATGAATATGGCCACCGCTTCGTCCACGTCGCTAGAGCAGGATGCTCGCGCCCTTCATAGCAAAGGGGATCACGATGTGCGCCCCGGTGAAATCGCGATCGGCGTCATCATCGGGCGTACCTCGGAATTCTTCGACTTCTTCGTCTATGCGATCGCCTCGGTGCTGGTGTTCCCGGCGGTGATCTTCCCGTACATGCAGCCGATCGCCGCGACCCTGTGGTCGTTCGCGCTGTTCCCGCTGGCGTTCATCGCGCGGCCGATCGGGACGCAGATCTTCATGAAGCTCGACCGCCGCTACGGCCGCGGCACCAAGCTGACGATCGCCTTGTTCCTGCTCGGCACCTCCACGGTGCTGGTCGCGTTCCTGCCCGGCTATGCGACGATCGGCACCTCCTCGGCGGTGCTGCTCGCGCTGTTCCGGGTCGGCCAGGGGATCGCGCTGGGCGGCGCGTGGGACGGGCTGCCGTCGCTGCTCGCGCTCAACGCGCCGGAGAAGAAGCGCGGCTGGTGGGCGATGGTCCCGCAGCTCGGCGCGCCGCTCGGGCTGATCGTGGCAAGCGCGCTGTTCGCCTTCTTCCTGTCGGTGCTGCCGGCCGAGGACTTCATCTCCTGGGGCTGGCGCTATCCGTTCTTCGTGGCGTTCGCGCTCAACGTCGTCGCGCTGTTCGCGCGGCTGCGAATTGTCGTCACGCCCGAGTATAGCGAGCTGTTCCACAGCCGCGAGCTGACCCCGTCGCGCGTCACCGCGACCGTCAAGGCGCAGTGGCGCAACATCATCATCGGGGCGTTCGCGCCACTGGCGAGCTTCGCGCTGTTCCACATGGTCACGGTGTTCCCGCTGTCGTGGGTCGCGCTCTATACCCGCGAGGACATTTCGACCTTCCTGATGATCGAGGTGCTGGGCGGCGTCGTCGGGCTGGGCGCGATCGTGCTGTCGGGGCTGCTCGCCGACCGGATCGGACGGCGCAGCGTGCTCGGCTACACCGCGGCCGGGATCGCGGCGTTCAGCGGCTTCGCGCCGCAGCTGCTGAGCGGCGGGCGCGCGGGCGAAATCCTGTTCATGGTGATGGGCTTCCTGCTGCTCGGCATCTCGTTCGGCCAGTCGTCGGGCGCGGTGACCAGCAACTTCCCGAAGCGCGCGCGCTATACCGGCGCGGCGCTGACCTCGGATCTGGCATGGCTGTTCGGCGCGGGCTTCGCGCCGCTGGCGGCGCTGGCGCTGACGCAGGCGTTCGGGCTGGTCGCGGCGGGCGGCTATCTGCTGTCGGGCGCGCTCGGCACGCTGATCGCGCTGGGGCTCAACGTCGAACTGGCGCGCCGACTCGACTGAGCCGCGGCGGCTCCGGTCACGGAAATGGGCGGGCGCGAGAGGATCGCGACCCGCCCTTTTCTTATCAGCCGTCATTGCGAGCGAAGCGAAGCAATCCAGAGTCGGACCAGGACGCCCTGGATTGCTTCGCTACGCTCGCAATGACGTTCGTGGTGGATCAGTCCGGCTTCTTCGCGACGCCGACCAGCGCCGGGCGCAGCAGGCGGTCCTTGATCATCCAGCCCGACTGCATTTCCTGCACGATCGTGCCCGGCTCGGCATCGCTCGGCACTTCCATCATCGCCTGATGCTTGTTCGGGTCGAGCGGCTGGCCCATCGCCTCGATCCGCGTCAGCCCGTGGCGGCCGAACACGCTCGCCAGCTCACGCCCGGTCGCCTCGAGCCCGGTCACCAGCCCCTTGAACTTCTCGTCCTCGCGCAGCGCCGCCGGGATCGCCGCCAGCGCACGCTCGAGATTGTCCGCCACCGACAGCACGTCGCGCGCGAAGCCGGTCGCGGCATAGGCGCGCGCATCGGCGGCGTCCTTCTCGGCGCGGCGGCGGACGTTCTGGATGTCGGCCTGCGCGTAGAGCGTCTCCTGACGCGCGGCGGCGAGTTGCTCTTCCAGCTCGGCGATGCGCGTCGCGGCGGCGTCGTGTTCCGCGACCTCGGGGGCGGCCTCGGCGGTCTCTTCGCGAAGGTCGTCGGCGGGGTTGGCGTTGTCGGTCATGTCCGTCCTGTTCTTCTACGTCGGAAAGCCGCGCGTCATCCGAGCAACCGGGTGAGCGTCGCGGCCGTGAAATCCACCATGGGCACGACGCGCGCGTAGTTCAACCGCGTCGGCCCGATCACCCCCACCACCCCGACCACGCGCCCGTCGCGCCTGCGAAAGGGCTTGGCGATCACCGACGAGCCGCTGAGCGTGAACAATTTGTTCTCCGCGCCGATGAAGATCCGCGTCGCATCGCCCGCCCGCGCCGAGTCGAGCAGCGCGGCGACCTCCTGCTTGCCGTCGAGATCGTCGAGCAGCGCGCGCACCCGCTCCAGATCGGCGGTCGCGGCATCGTCGAGCAGCCGGCCATGCCCGCGCACGATCAGCACCGGGCGCCGCGCGCCGTCCTCGCTCCACACCGCCAGCCCGCGCTCGACCAGCGCCCGCGCCGCCGCGTCGAGCGCCGAACGCCCCTGCGACAGCTCGCGCTCCAGCCGCGCGCGCGCCTCGCCGAGCGTCAGCCCGGCGAGCGTCGCGGTCATGAAATTGCCCGCCTCGACCAGCGCGCCCGGCGCGACCCCGGCCGGCACGTCGATGACGCGATTTTCGACCGCGCCGTCCTCGCCGACCAGCACCGCCAGCGCCTGCGTGGCGCCGAGCGGCACGAAGCCGATCGAGCGCAGCACCGCCTCGCGCTTTGGCACCATCACCAGCCCGGCGCATGCCGACAGGCCGGAGAGTGCGGCGGTGGTCGCGGCCAGCGCTTCCTCGACCGGCCCGCCGGTGCCGGCGCGCGCCTCGATCTGCTGGCGTTCCTCGTCGCTCGGTTCGTGCGCCTGCATCATCCCGTCGACGAACAGCCGCAAGCCGCGCTCGGTCGGCATCCGGCCCGCCGAGGTATGCGGCGCGGTGAGCAGCCCGGCCAGCTCCAGCTGCGCGAGCACGCCGCGGATCGAGGCCGGCGACAGGTTGAGCCCGGCCTGCGCCAGCGTCCGGGACCCGACCGGCTGCCCGCTCTCCAGATAGCCGTCGACGACGCGGCGGAAGATGTCGCGGGCGCGATCGGTCAGCTCGGCGATGGGCGGCGAACGGGTCACGCGACGAGATGTATGCGCGCGCGCCGCGCGGCTCAACCGCCGCGTCCTTCATCTTTCCGCAACCGGCAGTGTGCAAAGAAGGAAATGAGGAAGATCAGTGATGTACGACGTCTCATTCGACCATGACGCGCAATTGCTGGCGATCCGCTGGCACCGGATCTTCACCCCAGACGAGGTGGTGGCCTATACCCGCGACGTGATGCGCCAGTTTCTCGCCGCGCACTTCCGCCCCGGTTACCGGCTGATGATCGACATGAGCGCCTGCGGGCCGCAATCGCAGGAGACGCTCGCGGCGCTGGCACAGCATATGGGGCCGTTCCCGAAAGCGAGCCGGATTGCGATCGTCGCGGTCGGCGCGGTGTTGCGCGGGCAGGTGCGCCGGGTGATGACGCAGCCCTACATGCAGCTGTTCGACGACGCCGCAGCGGCGCGCGGCTGGGTGGTGCAATAGGTCGCCCTCCCACGAAGACCGTCGCCCCTGCGCAGGCAGGGGCCTATGGCTTTATCGTATCGCGAGCGGATCGACACGGCGGCGTCGGTATCCGTGTCAGACAAGCCACCCGGACGACACAGCCATAGGCCCCTGCCTCCGCAGGGACGACGGCGTTTGGGGCAGCCCGTTCCCGCTCAAAAGTACAGATTTCTGCCCCGCCGCTCGGCGTCGGCCAGGTGACGTCGACGCTCGGCAGGTCGGTGCAATGCTGCGCGGGCAGAAGCGCCGGGTGACGACGCAGCCCTACCCGCAGCTGTTCGACGACGCCGCGGCGGCGTGCGACTGGGTGGTGGAATAAGGCCGCACCCGAGAAGACCGTCGCCCCTGCGCAGGCAGAGGCCTATGACTGTGTCGTCCGGGTGGTCGGCCCGACACAGTTGCCGACTCCGCCGTGACGGGCCGCTCGCGACACGACACAGACATGCGCCCCTGCCTGCGCAGGGGCGACGGGTATGTGTCAGCGCTTCCCGATCAAGTCCGCGATCGGTAGCAGCGTCGGCGCTTCCTGCAGCGCTTCGGCCATCGCCGCATTGCCGGCCCGACACCCGTAATAGAAGTGCAGATGCCCTGCTCCGCCACTCGCCAGCGCCCAGTTCACGTCGACGCTCGGCATGTCGGTCGGGGCCGCACCGCAGTCGCGCGTGCCCATCTCGACGCGTCGCTCGCCATCGGGGCGGTACGGTGCGAGCGCGGCGGCGAAGCGGCGGTACGCGTCCGGCGTCACGCGGAAGGCGCGGCTGCCCGTCACCGCGGTGAAGCGCTGGCCCTCGAACGTGCCGCTCCCGTCCGGCCGGACCGTTACCGTGTAGACCGGACACGTCCCATAGCATGGCCCAGTCGCATAACTGATCGAATCGCCCTCGATCGCGACCGGCGCGCCTGCCGCCGAGGATCGCAGCTCGACCGGCGTACACCCCGCCGCCAGCGCCAGCACCGCTGCCATCATCACCCGCATCGCATCCTCCCGTAAGTCGCTGGCGCCGCCGCACCAACCCCGCTAGGGGCGTGGACGATCCGACCTTGAGGAGAGTTGAATGCGCCCCAGCGGCCGCACCCCCGACCAGATGCGCCCCATCACGATCGAGCCGCGCTTCACCCGCCACGCCGAAGGTTCGGTGCTGATCGGCTTCGGCGATACCAAGGTGCTGGTCACCGCCTCCGTCGAAGAGCGCGTGCCGCCGTTCCTGCGCGGCAAGGGCCAGGGCTGGGTGACCGCCGAATACGGGATGCTCCCGCGCGCCACGCACACGCGCGGCAGCCGCGAGGCCGCCAAGGGCAAGCAGTCCGGCCGCACGCAGGAAATCCAGCGACTGATCGGGCGATCCTTGCGCGCGGTGACCGACCTGACCCTGCTCGGCGAGCGGCAGATCACGCTCGACTGCGACGTGATCCAGGCCGATGGCGGCACGCGCACCGCGTCGATCTCGGGCGCGTGGGTCGCGCTGCGGCTGGCGGTCGACGGGCTGCTCGCATCGGGCAAGCTGACCGCCGACCCGATCAAGCAGAAGATCGCCGCAGTGTCGTGCGGCATCTATCAGGGCAATCCGGTGCTCGACCTCGACTACGACGAGGATTCGAACGCCGATGCCGACGCCAATTTCGTGCTGCTCGAAAACGGTCACATCGCCGAGGCGCAGGCGACCGCCGAGCATGCCACCTATGACGAGGAAGCGCTGCTGCGCCTGCTGCGCCTCGCGCGGATCGGTTGCAACGAGATTTTCGCCGCACAGGCACGCGCCGTCGCATGAGCGGCGAGGGAAAGGAGCCGCAGGCGATCCGCAAGCTCCAGCCCGGCAAGCTGGTGATCGCCAGCCACAACGCCGGCAAGGTGCGCGAGATCGCCGCGCTGCTGGAAGGGCGCGGGCTCGACGTCGTCTCGGCGGGCGCGCTCGACCTGCCCGAGCCCGAGGAGACCGGCACCACCTTCGTGATGAACGCCGAGCTGAAGGCGCGCGCGGCGGCGGACCTGTCGGGGCTGCCCGCGCTCGCCGACGACAGCGGCTTGTGTGTCGATGCGCTGGGCGGCGATCCCGGCATCTTCTCGGCGCGCTGGGGCGGGCCGGAGAAGGACTTCGGCCATGCGATGCGGCTGGTCGAGGACAAGCTCGCCGCGACCCCCGACGCGCCGCGCGATGCGCATTTCGTCTGCGCGCTGGCGCTGGCATGGCCCGACGGGCATGTCGAATGGTTCGAGGGGCGCGTCGACGGCACGCTCGTCTGGCCGCCGCGTGGGCTCAAGGGGCATGGCTACGACCCGGTGTTCCAGCCGGTCGGGCATGACGTGACCTTCGGCGAGATGGACGAGCCCGCCAAGAACGAGATTAGCCACCGCGGCGACGCGTTCCGGCAAATGGTCGCGGCGGTGTTCTGAGGCAGCATCGTCGCCGGGCAGGCAAGACCTCAGCCCCCTTCCCATACCCCGGCGAAGACCGGGGCCCAGTTGGGAGAGGTTTATAACTGAGCGAAACACCGTCACAGCTGGACCCCGGCCTTCGCCGGGGTACGGAATGGGTTTCGCAGAGGCCCTGCCCGCGCGGGAATGACGGCCATCAATACGCCCGCCGCCCCGCCAGCTCCCCGCCGGGATTGTAGCGGCAGACGAGGAAATCCTGCGTCTGCCCGGTTTCCATGGCGCACCCGACCTCGGTGGTCGTCCGCCACACGATCTGCGCGTAATGCGCCGCATCCTGCCAGCGCCCGGTGCGGCTGAACCCGGGGCTCGGGCGGTTGCGGAAGTAGCGCCGCTCGTCGAGCCAGTATCGCACCATCTCGTCGTAGGCATAGCCGCCGCGCGTGCCCGCGAACAGATTCTCGCCCTGCCGCCCGTCGCCGCCAGGCTGTTCGGCGTGGAAAAGCTGCCCGGCGCGGGCCAGCACCTCCGCATGGTGCGCTGCCGCCACCGCCAGCGTCGTGCTCCACCGCAACGGCGCAAGTCCGACCGCGCTTCGCGCGCGATTGTGCGCGTCGAGCACCGCTTGCTGGAGCAGCGATCCGTCGCGCGCCGGCGCCACGCGGTTCATCCGCCATTCAACCCCGGTGGCCGAGGCGGGGGCGGCGAGAATCAGGGCGAGCAGCAACGCGGCGGACCGGATAAGCATCGCCGCCCTGACTGCCAAGATCGTTACGATACCGCAACGTCATTTTCTACAATTGCGGCGACGGTGGCGTTTGCTGCGACGAACCGCCATATGCGCGCGATCATGGGCATGATCGACCTCGTCTCCCCCGACGCCGCGGCACGGGATCGCGCCGCGCGCGCCGCTGCGCCGCTCGCACTTTATATCCATTGGCCGTTCTGCGTCTCGAAATGCCCCTATTGCGATTTCAACAGCCACGTCCGCGCCACCGTCGACGAGGCGCAATGGCACGATGCGCTGCTCGCCGACCTCGCGCATGAGGCGGCGCTGCTGCCCGGCCGGCGGCTGGGCTCGATCTTCTTCGGCGGCGGCACCCCCTCGCTGATGCCGCCCGCCACCGTCGCGGCGCTGATCGAGGCGGCGACCCGGACGTGGGCACCGCTCGGCGATGTCGAGATCACGCTGGAGGCCAATCCGTCGTCGGTCGAGGCGGCGCGCTTCGCCGATCTCGCCGCGGCGGGGGTCAACCGCGTCTCGCTGGGGCTACAGGCACTCGACGACGACGCGTTGCGCTTCCTCGGGCGCGCGCATGACGTGCGCGAGGGGCTCGGCGCGCTCGAGGTGGCGCAGCGTCACTTCGGACGGGTCAGCTTCGACCTGATCTACGCGCGCCCGGGCCAGACGCCGGCGGCATGGGACGCCGAGCTGGCACGCGCGCTGGCGTTCGGGACCGAGCACCTCTCGCTCTACCAGCTGACGATCGAGCCCGGCACGCGCTTCGCGACCGAGGCCGCGGCGGGGCGGCTGACGATCCCCGACGGCGACACCGCCGCCGATCTGTTCGAGCTGACCCGCGCGCGCACCGCCGCGGCGGGGCTGCCGGCCTATGAAATCTCCAACCACGCCCGGCCCGGCGCGGAGAGCCGCCACAATCTCGCTTACTGGCGCTACCGCGACTATGCCGGGATCGGCCCCGGCGCGCACGGCCGGCGCGACCATCTCGCGACCTTCCGGCGCAAGAAGCCCGAGAACTGGCTCGCGGCGGTGGCGCGCAACGGCCACGGGCTGGAGAGCGAGGAGCCGCTCGATCCCGCGACCCGCGTCGGCGAGGCGTTGCTGATGGGGCTGCGGCTGCGCGAGGGCGTCGATGTCGCATCGATCGCGGCGGCGGGCGGGATGCGCGTCGCAGAGATCGTCGACCTCGCCGCGATCGCCGCGCTGCCCGATCTGATCGTGCTGGAGGGCGAGCGGTTGCGCGTCACCGACGCGGGCATGATCCTGCTCGACGCAATCCTGCCGAAGGTGGTGCGGTAATCGTCATTGCGAGCGTAGCGCGGCAATCCAGGGCGTCCTGGTCCGACCCTAGATTGCTTCGCTCCGCTCGCAATGACGGGAGTTACCCCGCCAGCCCGCTCCACTTCTGGTCCGACGCGGCGTTGGCGACCACCGCCTCGACGAACGCCATCGTCCGCACGCCGTCGCCGGTGCCGGGGAACCACGCCGCCGCCCCGCGTTCAGCGACCGTGTCGCCGCCGCGGATCGTCGCCGCCACCGCGCGATAGATGTTGGCGAACGCCTCGATATAGCCCTCGGGATGCCCCGCGGGCGTGCGGATGCGGCCCAGCGTCGACTCGGCCAGCCCCGGCCCGCCGGTGCGCACCACCTCGCCCGGGCGGTCGAGCCAGCGCAGCGTCAGCGTGTTGGGCTCCATCTGCGCCCAGTCGAGCCCGCCCTTCTCGCCGTGGATGCGCAGCCGCAGGCCGTTCTCGTCGCCGGCCGCGACCTGCGTCGCCTTGAGCACGCCGCGCGCGCCGCCCTCGAAGCGCAACAGCACGCTGACGTCGTCGTCAAGCCGTCGCCCCGGCACATGCGTCGTCAGGTCGGCGCACAGCGACTCGACCCGCAACCCGCTGACATGCTCGGCCAACTGAAAGGCGTGCGTCCCGATGTCGCCGAGGCAGCCGCCCAGCCCGGCGCGCGCCGGATCGGTGCGCCACTCGGCCTGCCGATTCCCTTCGCGGTCCAGCGCGTTGCTCAGCCAGCCTTGCGAATATTCGACCTGCACCAGCCGGATCGCGCCGAAGTCGCCGCGCGCCACCCGCGCGCGCGCTTCCTCGACCAGCGGATAGCCACTGTAGGTGAAGGCCAGCGCATAATGCCGCCCGCTGCGCTCCGCCGCGGCGGCGATCGCCTGCGCTTCCTCGAGGTTGAGCGACATCGGCTTTTCGCAGATGACGTGGAAGCCCGCGTCGAGCGCGGCGATCGACATCGGCGCATGCAGGTGATTCGGTGTCACGATCGCGACCGCGTCGATCCGTTCGCCCTCGGGCAGCGCACGCTCGGCCGAAAGCAGCTCGTCAATCGAGCCGTAGACGCGTCCCGCATCGAGACCGAGCAACTCGCCGGTGCGCGAATTGCGGCCCGCATCGGTGCTGAACGCGCCGGCGACCAGCTGCCAGTCGCCGTCGATCCCGGCTGCCATCCGGTGGACCGCGCCGATGAACGCGCCTTCGCCGCCGCCGACCATTCCGAGCTTAAGTGGTTCTACCCGCGCCATTCATCCTCCCGTCATCCGCATACCGGCATTACGAAGACCGTAACGTCAGCCGCCTTGCTATCGCCCGGTTTAGCGGTAAACTGGCGGCAATCAATTCGGGTTTGGAGAGTATGCGATGAAGTTGATCGCCGGTCTGGCCGCCGCGCCAGTCGCCGCCATTGTCGCGCTGGTCGTTTCGGCCCCCGCGCCGGCGCAGCAGAACGGGCAACAGGCGTTCGCGGCCTGCAAAGCCTGCCACACGCTTCATCAGGGCGAGCGCAACGGCATCGGCCCGAACCTCGCCGGCCTGTTCACGCGCGCCCCCGCCTCGGCGCCGGGCTTCAACTATTCGGCCGCCTTCAAGAAGGCGCAGCTGAAGTGGAACGACGCGTCGCTCAACGAATATCTTGCCGCGCCGCAGAAGAAGGTGCCGGGCACCCGGATGCCGATCTCGACCCCCGATCCCGCCAAGCGCGCCGCGATCATCGCCTATCTGAAGTCCGAGACCGCCAAGTGAGCGGCGGCGGCACCATGCGCGGCCCGGGCGTGTTTCTCGCGCAGTTCATGGGGGATGCCGCGCCCTTCGACACGCTCGACAATGCCGCGCGCTGGATGGCCGAGGCCGGTTACGAGGGCGTGCAGATCCCGACCCGCGACGAGCGGTGCATGGACCTGAAGCTCGCCGCCGAAAGCCAGGATTATGCCGACGAACTGGTCGGGCGCTGCCGCGAGGCGGGCGTCGCGATCACCGAATTGTCGACGCACCTGCAAGGCCAGCTGGTCGCCGTCCACCCGGCCTATGACACCGCCTTCGACGTGTTCGCGCCGGAGGAACTGCGCGGCAAACCGGCCGAGCGGCAGGCCTGGGCGGTCGACCAGCTCAAGCTCGCCGCCAAAGCGAGCCGCCGGCTCGGGCTCGACGCGCACGCCACCTTCTCGGGCGCGTTCGCCTGGCCGTTCGTCTATCCGTGGCCGCAGCGCCCGGCCGGGATGGTCGAGGACGCGTTCGCCGAGCTCGGCAAGCGCTGGACCCCGATCCTCGACGCGTTCGAGAACGAGGGCGTCGACCTGTGCTTCGAGCTGCACCCCGGCGAGGACCTGCACGACGGCACCACCTTCGAGCGGTTCCTGGACGCGGTCGGCGGGCACAAGCGCGCCAACATTCTCTACGATCCCAGCCACTTCGTGTTGCAGGCGATGGACTATCTCCAGTTCATCGACTTCTACCACGACCGCATCCGCATGTTCCACGTCAAGGACGCGGAGTTCAACCCCACCGGCAAGGCGGGCGTGTACGGCAGCTATTCGGACTGGGTCGACCGGCCGGGCCGCTTCCGTTCGCTCGGCGACGGGCAGGTCGATTTCGGCGGCATCTTCTCCAAGCTGACGCAATATGACTATGCCGGCTGGGCGGTGCTCGAATGGGAATGCTGCCTGAAGCATCCCGAGGATGGCGCGCGCGAGGGCGCGCCGTTCATCGCCGCGCACATGATCCGGCGCCCCGAACGCGCCTTCGACGATTTCGCGGGCGGGTCCGATCCGGCCGCGAACCGGCGCTTGCTCGGGCTCGACTGATCGGCCAGACTGTAAAAATCAGATAAAAGAATCGCGCGATCATAAAGGGGTAGAGGGTGCAGACAGAGGCAGCGGCGTTTACGGGACAGCATCGGTCCCGCTTGTTCTGGCTGAGCGTGCTGGCGCTGACCACCGCGGCGGTCAGCGCGTCGCTGCGCGCGGCGATCGCCAGCAGCCTCAAGGCGCAGTGGATCGATCCGATCGCCCCGGTCGAGGCCGGCGAGCTGATCGGGGCGGCGCTCGGCTCCGCGTTCCTCGGCTTCGCCATCACGCTGTTCGTTGCCAGCGCGCTGCTCGACAAGATCGGCGCCAAGCGGATCGTGATCGGCTCCGGCGTCTGCTTCATCCTCGGCACCGCCTTGATCGTCGGCGCGGGCGCGATCGCGACCGGCATGACGATCTATTCGCTGGTGTGGCTGGGCATGATGCTCAGCGGGATCGGCTGGGGTCTGGCCGAATCGTCGATCAACCCGCTGACTGCGCGCCTCTATCCCGAAGAGACCACCCACCGGCTGAACGTGCTCCACGCCTGGTATCCGGGTGGGCTGATCATCGGCGGGCTGGCCGGCGTGTTCCTCGCCAACGTGCTGCCGTGGCAGGCGATCATGGGGCTGGTGTTCCTGCCCGCGATCGGTGTCGTCATCATCGGCGCGACCACTACCTTCCCCCCTGCCCCCGCCGCGGTCGAGGGCGAGAGCTTCGGGACGATGATCGGCGAGGTGTTCCGCCGCCCGAGCTTCTTCGTGTGGTTCGGCGCGATGTTCCTCACCGCCTCGTCGGAGCTGGCGCCGGGCCAGTGGCTCGACGTCGCGCTCACCAACCGCGTCGGCATGCGCGGCATCCTGCTGCTCGTCTATGTCAGCGCGCTGATGTTCGTGTTCCGCCATTTCGCCGGGCGGCTGGCGGGCAAGCTGTCCAATCCGGGGCTGCTGTGGATCTCCAGCCTGCTCGCCGCGATCGGCCTGTTCCTGCTGTCGCGCGCGCAGTCGCCGGTCGCGGCGCTGGTCGCCTCGACCGTCTGGGGTCTCGGCGTCTGCGCGATGTGGCCGACGATGCTCGCCTCGGTGGCCGAGCGCTATCCGCGCGGCGGGGCGTGGGCGCTCGGGCTGGTCGGCTCGGCGGGCGCGCTGGCCAGCTTCTTCGTGCTCCCGGCGCTCGGCGGGATGTTCGACCAGGCCAAGGTCGAGCTCGCCGGCGGTCCGGAAGCGTTCAAGCGCCTGACCGGCGAGGCGCTGCGTCAGGTCGAGGACGCCGCCGCGTCGCAGTCGTTCGCCAAGCTCGCGCTGGTGCCGGTCGTGCTGCTGTTCGTGTTCGGCGCGATCTGGCTGTCCGAGCGTCGCCGCCGCGCGACGGTTGCCGCGGCATGACCCCGTCGCGCCGCACGGTTCTGGCAGGAGCCGCTGCGGCGGCGCTGTCGTCGTCGGCGCAAGGGCAGACCCGCGTGAGCAACGCCGCGACCTTCTCGCTCAACTACGCCCCCCACGAGGGCAGCTTCGCGAGCCGCGGCGACCGGATCGAGCAGATCGCCTTCGCCGCCGATCAGGGCTTCCGCGCCTGGGAAGACAATGAGGCGCGCAGCCGCAGCGTCGCCGAGCAGGACGCGATGGCCAAGGCGCTGCAACGGCGCGGCATGACGATGGGCGTGTTCGTCGCGTCGATGCCGAAATGGTCGGCGTTCCGCCCGGTCTTCGGCAGCGACGACGGCGCGGAGCGCGAGGCGTTCCTCGCCGATGTCCGCGCCTCGGTCGAGGTCGCCAAGCGGCTGAACGCGAAGCACATGACCGTCGTCACCGGCTTCGTCGACCACAAGGTGCCGATGGAGATCCAGACCGGGCGCGTCATCGACCTGATGCGCCGCGCCGGCGACATCCTCGCGCCGCACGGGCTGGCGCTGGTTATGGAGCCGCTCAACACGCGCACCGACCATCCGAACGTCTATATGCGCTCGTTCGCGGCCGGCTATGCGGTGGCGCGCGGCGCGAACAGCCCGGCGGTCAAGGTGCTCGCAGATTGCTATCACGAGCAGATCCAGTCCGGGAACCTGATCCGCTCGCTCGGCATGATCTGGGACGAGGTCGGCTATATCCAGTTCGGCGACAATCCCGGGCGCAAGGAGCCCGGGACCGGCGAAGTCAATTACGGCAACATCGTGCGCTTCCTGCGCGAGCGTCGCTACCGCGGCGTGATCGGCATGGAACATGGCACAGCGCAGGCAGGACGCGCGGGCGAGGAGCGGTTGATCGCCGCTTACCGCGCGATCGACGCGGCATGAGCCGGCGCAGCATCAGCATTACGGGAGAGGGTGAGTGATCGACAGACGACAAGCCTTGGGCGGCATCGCCGCCATGTTCGGGGCGTCCTTGTACGCGCCGCTGGCACGCGCGGCGGCGGCCGCCTCGGTGAAGGGCGGCGGCATCCCCGTCATCAGCGAGGGACCGCCGAGCGTGCAGGTGTTCACGCCGGCGCAACGCGCGCTGATGAGCGCGCTCAGCGACCGGGTGATCCCGACCACCGACACGCCGGGCGCGATCGCCGCGGGGGTGCCGGAATATATCGAGAAGCTGCTCGCCGACTGGTCGTCGCCGGAGGATCGCGTGCCGATCATCGCCGGGCTCGACGCGATCGCCGCGCGCGCGCAGGCCGATTACAAGAAGACCGCCAACCAGCTCACGCCCGCACAGCACGACGCGCTGCTGACGCTGGCGATGGACGACAAATTCCCCGGCGGCGCGGCCTTCTTCGGCCCGTTCCGCCAGATGGTGATCGCCGGTTACTACACGTCGGAGATCGGCATCACGCAGGAGCGCGAATATCTGCCCGTCCCCGGCAGCTATGACGGCGCCTTCCCCTATTCCAACGTCAACAAGGTCTATTCCTCATGATCGCCAACCGTCGCAACGTCCTCGCCGGTGCCGGCGGCCTCGCCGCGCTCGGGCTGTTCGGGGTCTCGGCCCAGGCCGCGCAGCTCGGCGCGATCGGGCTCCAGCTCTACACGGTCCGCGAGCTTTTCGGGCCGGACCCGATGGGCACGCTCGAGAAGGTCGCCAAGATCGGCTATCGCGAAGTCGAATATGGCGGTGGCGGCTATGACAAGATGGACCATGCCGCGCTGCGCCGCACGCAGGATCGGCTCGGACTGAAGGCGCCGTCGGTCCACGTCCCCTATGAGTGGCTGCTCGCCGACTTCAACGGCGTGGTGAAGATGGCCAAGACGCTGGGCGCCGACACGGTCATCCTGCCGTACATGACCGACCAGCACCGCAACGAAGCGAGCTGGAACACCGCGCTGAAGGACTTCAACCGCTTCGCACGCGATCTGAAGAAGGCGGGGCTGGCGTTCGCCTATCACAACCACGATTTCGAGTTCACCGTGAAGCCGGGCGGCGTGTCGCTCTACGATCGCCTGCTCAAGGAGACCGATCCGGCGCTGGTCAAGCTCGAGATCGACCTGTTCTGGGCGATCACCGCCGGGCAGGATCCGGCGGCGCTGATCCGGCAGCACGCCGGGCGCATCTACGCCTATCACGTCAAGGACAAGCGCGCCGACGGCAGCATGTGCGCGGTGGGCGAAGGCAAGATCGACTTCGGCGCGATCTTCAAGCTGAACCGCGTCGCGGGCGTGAAGCACTTCTACGTCGAAAACGACGAGTGCCCGGCACCCTACCTGCCTGACATCACCACCAGCTTCAACACGCTGCGCAAGCTGACGTTCTGATCGCGCCGACGGAGAGGATTTTACACATGGCAGCGACCGATACTTTCGACGCGATCGTCATCGGCTCCGGCGTCAGCGGCGGTTTCGCCGCGAAGGAGCTGACCGAAAAGGGCCTGCGCGTCCTGATGCTCGACCGTGGCATCATGGTCGAGCATGGCGAGGGCTACCCCTATGACGGCAAGCCCGCCTATGAGGTGCCCGCGCGCAACTCGATGCCGCCCGCGGTGATGGAGAGCGATTACTTCATCACCAAGCACGGCTATGTCACGCCCAGCAACCGCAAGTTCTACAACGACGACCGGCTGAACCCCTATGCCTATGACGAGGGCAGCAAGTTCTACTGGATCCGTCCGGCGGCGGTCGGCGGCAAGTCGCTGATCTGGGGCCGCTGGACGTTCCGCTGGGCGCCCGAGGACTTCGAGGCCAACAAGCGCGACAACGTTGGGATCGACTGGCCGATCCGCTACGAGGACGTCGAGCCCTGGTACAAATACGTCGAGAATTACATCGGCGTGTCGGGCTCGCGCGAGAACCTGCCGCAGCTGCCCGACAGCGACTTCCAGCCGCCGATGCAGATGAACATCGCGGAAAAGTGGGTGAAGCCGCGGCTCGAGTCCAAGTTCCCCGGCCGCAAGCTCATCAACACGCGCCTCACCAACATGACCGAGGACAAGCCGGACCAGAACCGGACGAAGTGCCAGTATCGCAATCAATGCGGTAACGGCTGCTCGTTCGGCGCATATTTCTCGACGCAGGCGGTGACGCTGCCCGCGGCGCGCGCCACCGGCCGGCTGACGCTGCGCTCCGACGCGGTGGTCACCAACCTCGAATATGATGCCGCCAAAAAGCGCGTCACCGGCGTCCGCTACGTCGATGCCAAGACCGGCCAGGCGCAGGTCGTCAAGGCGCGGATGGTGTTCCTGTGCGCCTCGGCGCTCGCCTCGGTGCAGATCATGATGAACTCGAAGCGTCCGGACGGGCGCAGCTGGTTCGACAGCAGCGGCACGCTCGGCAAATATGTGATGGATCACATCTTCCGGGTCAGCATCGGCGGCAACATCCCGGGCATGACCGAGTATATCGAATATGGTCGTCGTCCGGGCGGCGTCTACATTCCGCGCTTCCGCAACGTCGGCGGCGACGAGGGCGTCGGGTTCAAGCGCGGCTATGGCTATCAGGGCTCGGCCTATCGCTCGCCCGCCGGTCCGGTCGGCTTCGGCAAGTCGATGAAGGACGGGATGCGCAAGTATAACGGCTGGCAGTTCGGGATGACCGCGTTCGGCGAGTGTCTGCCGTACGAGGACAATCGCGTCTCGCTGCACCCGACCAAGGTCGATCGCTTCGGCGTGCCGCTGATGGTGTTCAACGTCACCTTCCGCGACAACGAGCTGAAGATGATGGCCGACGCGCGCGAGCAGGGCGAGGCGATGCTGCGCGGTGCCGGGCTGACCGACGTGCAGAGCCGCGAGGGCGAGCACGTCCCCGGCGACGCGATCCACGAGATGGGCGGCGCGCGCATGGGTGCCGACCCGCGCACCTCGGTGCTCAACAAGTGGAACCAGGCGCATGACGCGCCGAACCTGTTCGTCACCGACGGCGCGCAGATGGCGTCGGTGGCGTGCGTCAATCCGTCGCTGACCTTCATGGCGATGACCGCGCGCGCCTGTGACAATGCGGTCAAGCTGATGAAGGCCGGCACCATCTAGGGCCGCGCCTTGCCACCCCCGTCATCGCGCCGCCCGCGGGCCGCGCAGGCCCGCCCCGCGCGGCGCGATGACGGTCGGTGCAGGGCGTCTGCATGAGCGAGCGCCGCCGACAGGGCGTCACGATCCGGGCGGTCGCCGAGCGCGCGGGCGTCTCGGCGATGACCGTCTCCAACGTCATCAACCGCGCCGGCCGCGCCAGCCCGGCGACGGTCGCCGCGGTCCATGCCGCAGTCGCCGAACTGGGCTATGTCCCCAATGTCGTCGCGCGCCGGCTCGCGCGCGCCCGCGCCACCACGGTCGGGCTGCTCTACAGCGGCGCGCGCGCACCGTTCCTAGACGCGATCCTGGTCGGCGCGTTGCGCGCCACCAATGCGCGCGGGCTGCAATTGCTGCTTCACGAAGAGGCGCCCGGCACGCCCGACGCTGCCGAGGCCGCGGTGCGCGCGCTGGCGCGCGGGGGGGCGGACGCGCTGCTGCTGGTACCGCCATTTGCCGAACTGCTGCGTGACTCGCCGGTGTTGCAGGCGCTGGGGCTGCCGGTCGCGGCGATCGCGATCGGCCATGTCATGCCCGGCATCGCGACGGTGCGGATCGACAATCGCGCGGCGATGGCGGAGCTGACCGCCCTGCTGATCGCGCGCAATTACCGCCGCATCGCATTGATCGCGGGCAACCCGCGCCATTCCGACAGCGCACCGCGCGTGCAGGGCTATCGCGACGCGCTGGCCGCGCACGGCATCGCCGCCGACCCGGCGTTGATGATCGCGGGCCGGTTCGACCGCAGCTCGGGCGAGGAAGCCGCCCGCGCGCTGCTGACCGGCGCGGTGCGTCCGGATGCGATCATGTGCAGCAACGACGACATGGCGGCCGGAGTCATCGCCGAAGCGCACCGCCACGGGCTGGTGCTGCCGCGCGACCTCGCCGTCACGGGCTTCGACGACACCACGCTGGCGGCGCGGATCTGGCCGCCACTCACCACGGTCCGCCAGCCCGCCGAGGAAATGGCGTTCCGCGCCGCCGAGCGGCTGATCGGCACGGGGGACGGCGACGAGGCGGCCACCGACATGATCGTCCCGCACGCGATCGTCGAACGCGAGTCGACGCCGCCGCGGTGATGACATTTCGATAGTCGCCCGGGACCTAATCCGGGACCCCGCTTCCAAATAATCGACAGCGCCGAATTTTCTCGTCATTGCGAGCGTAGCGAAGCAATCCAGGGTCGGACCAGGACGCCCTGGATTGCTTCGCTACGCTCGCAATGACGATCGCATTGTATGGGTCGATCGGGGTGCGGCGGACCCTCGATCAAGTCCGGAGTGACGACTTGGGTGGCTCAGGGATGCACCCGCCCGGCGAGCACCGGGTCGTCGAGATCGATCGGCTCGCGCCTCAGCTGATGACGCTTGTGCTTCCCGGCCCCGGCAACGCCCTTCACCGCGTCGCCGATCAGCATGAACGGGTCGGTCCCCTCGCCCGGCCGCTCGCAACAGCTACCCGGCGCGATCGCGGTCTGCACCCCGCGCACCAGCGCCACCACCGGACCGAGAATGTTGAAGCCGACCGGACATCCGCCCAATCGCGATGCGCACGGGCCGGATTCGGAGGCGAGCGCGCCTATGCCTCTCATGTCGTGATTGACCGGACGTGGTCGGGGCGACACGGCTTCGTCCGGAAACGGCAGCGCCTGCGCCGGCAGCGGGTCGGCGCACACCACCACCTCGCCCTGCTCGGCATTGCGCACGCAAGGCTGGTCGCCGACCGGCGCCAGGATCGAATGCCGCTCCGGCGCCGCCGGGGCCGCGGCCTGTAGCAGGATCGCGAGGATCAGCATCGCCGCGCATCCTGCTTGGCCGCCGGGGCGCGGTCAACCGACCGCCGCCGTTCCGGGTCAGGGACGCAGCGCGGTGTCGTCGCGGTCGTCGAGCTCGTCGTCCTCGACGCTGCCGTCGTCGAACTCGGCCTGCACCTCATCCTCGGCGACGTCGCCGTCGTCGGCATCGGCGTCGCCGTCCTGCCGCGCGACCTCGCCGTCGGTCATCACCAGCTCGTCCTCGTCCTCCGCATCGTCGTCGCTGCCGATGTCGGGATCGAGGTCGACGATGATCGTGCCGTCGCCGGGTCCGTCGCGGGTCGCCTCGAGGATCTCGGCGCGCTGGCTCTCGTCATAGCCGTCCTCGTCATAGCCGTCGTCGCCAGAGCCCTGACCGTACACCTGATGCCCGCCCATCGCGCAGCTCCTCCAATCGTTACGCGGATCGAACGGCAGACTCGCCCCGCCGGTTCCGGCGGCTGGCGTCCGCCCGCGGGAGCGCCTACCTAGAAGGTTCAGAAAAACGGACGATTGACCATGCTCGACACCCCTGCCGCCCCCGGCGCCGCCCCCGATACGGCCGACGTCCCGACGCTCAGCCTCGCCGATCAGGCGTGCGATCCCGACGCCTTCGCCGCCGCGCTGGGCGGATCGTTCGAGCGGTTCGGCTTTGCGATCGTCGCCGATCACGGCGTGCCGCAGCCGCTGATCGACCGCGCCTGGGCGGAAACCGCCGAACTGTTCGCGCTGCCCGAGGAAGAGAAGCGCCGCTACCACACGCCGGGCGGCGGCGGCGCGCGCGGCTATACGCCGTTCAAGACCGAGATTGCCAAGGACGCGCGCCACGTCGACCTAAAGGAATTCTGGCATGTCGGCCGCGAGCTGCCCGAGGGGCATCGCTACGCCGCCGATATGGCGCCGAACATCTGGCCCGAGCGCCCGGCCGGCTTCCGCGACACGTTCGTCGAACTGTTCGCCGCCTTCGACCGTGCCGGCGACCGGCTGCTTTCGGCGATCGCGCGGCACCTCGGCCTCGCCCCCGACTGGTTCGATCCGGCGGTCAAGGACGGCAATTCGGTGCTGCGGCTGCTCCATTACCCCCCGATCCCGGCGGATGCCGAAGGGGTGCGGGCCGGCGCGCATGAGGACATCAACCTCATCACGCTGCTGCTCGGCGCCGAGGAGGCCGGGCTCGAACTGCTCGACCGCGCGACCGGCCAGTGGCTGGCGGTCAAGCCGCCGGAAGGCGCGATGGTCGTCAACGTCGGCGACATGCTGCAGCGGCTGACCAACCACGTCCTGCCCTCGACCACGCACCGCGTCGTCAACCCGCCGCCCGAGCGCCGCGGCCATTCGCGCTATTCGATGCCGTTCTTCCTGCACCCCGCGCCCGATTTCCTGATCGAGACGCTGCCGCAGACGATCACCGCGGAGAGTCCGAACCGCTATCCCGAGCCGATCACCGCGCACGGCTATCTCCACCAGCGGCTGGTCGAGATCGGGCTCATCAAGCCATGAGGGATCTGGCGGGGATCGTCAGTGGCGCGATCCGGCTCGACCGCGATGCCGATGTTTCGGGGATCGTCAGCGGCGACATCACCGTCGCCGCGGGCTGCCGCGTCACGATCTCGGGCATGGTGCGCGGCGACGTCACCGCCGAGCCGGGCGCGGAGGTGACGATCACCGGCATCGTCAACGGCGCGGTCCATGCCGAGGGCGCGACCGTGCATGTCACCGGGATCGTGACGCTGCCTTAAGAGAGTCATCGTCATTGCGAGCGCAGCGAAGCAATCCAGGGCGTCCTGAGCCGGCCCTGGATTGCCTCGCTACGCTCGCAATGACGCGAGATGATTACGCCGTCCGCTCCGGCACCTCGTCGGCATCCGCCGCGATCGAGGTCGCCGGTGCCAGCGCCTCCCACGGGAACACGAACCAGTCCTTGGTCACCGCGCGGTCGATCGTCCGCGCCGCGAGGTCGACCTTCGCCGCCGAGCCGCGATTGTCGATCAGCGTCGCGAAGCGCATCGCGCCCGCCGCGCCGCCGGCCTGCTCCAGCAGCCCGCGCAGCTTGGCGATCGTGCGCCCCGAATCGTTGATGTCGTCGATGAACAGCAGCTTCTGCCCCTCGCGTGTCAGCGCGGCGAGCCGCTCGATCGCTGGGGCGGCGCGCGTGTCGTCCTGCGCCGAATAATCGACCGACTGCATCGGCAGTCCCGCCGCGTGGCTCAGATACACTGCGGGAACCAGCCCGCCGCGCCCGATACCGACCAGCCAGTCGGGGCGCCATGCCGTATCGCGCGCGATCTTCGCGGCGAGCGTCCGGACATCGGCAATCAGGTCGGCATGGGTGACGGCGGTGAGGATCGGCATCACGATCCTCTACACGACCGCCCCCGCCATGCCATAGCCCGCGCGGGCTATTTTCCCGCGAAGCCGGTCGGCGCGGGCGACACCGTCACCGTCTCGCCGCCGCGGATTTCCTGCACCTCCAGCGCGCGCTCGGCGACATTGTCGCGGCCGAAGCGGAACGCGCCGTCGATCCCCGCAAAGCCGTCGGCGTCGCGCAGCCGGTTCTCGGGGAACGGCGACCCCGGCCGCCACTCGCGCGCGATCCGCACCACCAGCAGCACCGAATCATAGCCGAGGCTCGACAGCCGGTACGGCGAGGTGTTGAAGCGCGCGCGATAGTTGCGCGCATATTGGCGGTAGAGCGTGTCGGGCACGCTCGCGAACCATGCGCCGTTGAGCACCGCCGACGAGCGCGACGCGCCGTCCGAGTTCCACAATTCGGTGCCGAGGATCTGCGTCGACGGGCTGTTGCGTCGGATCAGCGGCACCGCGGCGGTGGCGGTCGCCGCGCTGTCGGCGACCAGCACCGCGCCGAACGGCGCGTCCTTGGCCATCCGCTGCACCGCGCTGCCCAGCGCGCCGCTGCCGCGATCATAGGTCTGGAGCGACACGACGCGCCCGCCCGCCTGCTCCACGGCGCGCAGGAACGCCGTCGACGCGCGGCTGCCGTACAGCGCGTTGGGGACGATACCGCCGAAATTGTCGATCCCGCGCCCGCGCGCATAAGCGACGACGCGCTCGATCGCCTGGGCGGGCGCGTAGCCGAGGACGTAAGCGCCGTTGCCCGCCACGCCGGTATCGTTGGAGAAGGACAGCACCGGCACCTTCGCCGCGCGCGCGATCGGCGCGACCGCGCGGACGTCCTCGGCGAGCAACGGCCCGAGGATCAGCTGCGCGCCCTCGCGGATCGCGCGGCTCGCCGCCGCCGCCGCGCCGGTGGCGGTGTCGTAGCTGGTGATCCGCACCTGCTGGTTGCGCGTGTCGAGCAGCGCGAGCTGCGTGGCATTGGCGAGGCTGCGCCCCACCCCGCCGTTGCTGCCGGTCAGCGGCACCAGCAGCGCGACGCGGTTGCGCGCGGCGTCCTGCGGCAGCCCGGTCACCACCTCGGGCGCGGTCTCGCGCGGCGGCGGCGCGGGCTGCGCGGTCGGCGCCTGCTGCACCGGCCCCCGCGGCACCACCGTCGAACAGGCCGCGAGCAACAACGCCCCCGCGACCGTGATGACGCGCGACATTGCGCTCGACCATTGCGAACGCCCGATCGCCTCTGCCATGACTACTCCCGTGAACCCGTTGACCCCCGGCCTGTACATCGTCGCCACCCCGATCGGCAATCTCGGCGATCTCTCCCCCCGCGCGGCCGAGGTGCTCGCGGGCGCGGACGTGATCGCCGTGGAGGATACGCGCGTGACCGCCGGATTGCTCCGCCACATCGGCACCAAGCGCCCGATGACCCCCTATCACGACCATAATGCCGAGCATGTCCGCCCGCAGTTGATCGCGCGGATGGCAAGCGAGGTGGTCGCGCTGGTGTCCGACGCCGGCACGCCACTGATCTCCGACCCCGGCTACAAATTGGTGCGCGATGCGCGCGCGGCCGGGCATCAGGTCGTCACCATCCCCGGCCCGTGCGCCGCGATCGCCGCGCTGACGCTCGCCGGGCTGCCGACCGACCGCTTCTTCTTCCTCGGATTTTTGCCTTCCAAGGAACAGGCGCGCGCCGCCGCGATCGCCGAGGTCGCCGCGATCCGCGCGACGCTGGTGATCTACGAATCCGGCCCGCGGCTGTCCGCCTGCCTGTCGGCGCTCGCCGCCGGGCTCGGCGACCGCGAGGCGGCGGTGGCGCGCGAGATCACCAAGAAATTCGAGGAAGCGGTCACCGGCACGCTGTCGACGCTCGCCGCGCGTTATGCCGAGACGCCGCCGAAGGGCGAGATCGTCGTCGTCGTCGCCCCGCCAGAGCCCCCCGCCCCCGCCGCGATCGAGGACGCCGATGCCGCGCTCGCCGAGGCGCTCACCCGGCTCCCCGCGTCCAAGGCAGCGGGTGAGGTCGCCAAGGCGTTCGGCGTCGACCGCAAGGCGCTCTACGCCCGCGCGCTCGCGATGAAGGGTGAGACGGATGCCTGATTACTTGTCGCCCCGGACTTGATCCGGGGCCCCGCCCTTCCTGACGGTGGAGGGTGAAAAGCGGGATCCCGGATCAAGTCCGGGATGACGATCGACGAGCGCGAAGAGTGCGGTTGCCCAGGCATCGGCAAAACCCTACGACGGTGGTTAATACCAATAGCATACCGGAGAACGACATGACCCGCCGCATCGGCCTGCCCCTGTTGGCCGCCACGCTCCTGTCGTCCACCCCGCTCGCAGCACAGGTCGCGACCCGCCCGGCGATCTTCCCGGCACCGACCGAGCTGACGCTCGGCGCCGGCACGATGACGCTCGGCCGCCATGTCACGCTGGTCGCCGCACCCGGCACCGACGCCGCCACCGTCGCGCTGGCCGCACAGGTCTTGCGCGCCGCCGGGGTCGAGACGGTCACCACCGCCCGCCGCCCCGCCGCGGACGCCGCGCAGCCGCAGATCGTGCTCGGGCTCGCCGATGCCGCGCTCGTCCGCACCGCGCTGGCCGGCACCACGCCGGATACCGCGCGCGAGGGGTATACGCTCACCGTCGCGCCCGCCGCGAACACGGTGACGCTGGCCGGTCATGACGCCGACGGGCTGTTCCACGCGGTGCAGACGCTCCGCCAGCTCGTCCAGCGCGCCACGCTCCCCGCGCTCGTGATCCGCGACCATCCCGCGATGCCGGTGCGCGGGACCATCGAGGGCTTCTACGGCAAGCCGTGGACGATGGCCGAACGCACCCGCCACCTCGACTTTCTCGCGACGGTCAAGGCCAATACCTATGTCTACAGCCCCAAGGACGATCCCTATGCGCGCGACCGCTGGCGCGAGGCCTATCCCGCCGCGACGCTGACCCAGCTCGGCACGCTGGCGCAGGCGGCGGCGCGCAACCATGTCGATTTCGTCTATGCTATCTCACCGGGGCCAAGCATCTGCTTCTCCGCGCCGGCCGACCTTCAGGCGCTGCGCACCAAGTTCGACGCGTTGCGCGCGATCGGCATCCACCGCTTCTACGTCGCGCTCGACGACATCGAATACAAGAAGTGGAATTGCGACGCCGATCAGGCCGCGTTCGGCCCCTCGGGCGCTGCCGCCGCCGGCAAGGCGCAGGCGCAGCTGCTCAATGCGGTACAGGCCGACCTGACGCGCCGCGATCCCACGGCCCCGCCGCTCATCATGGTGCCGACCGAATATTACGACGCCAAGGACACCCCCTACAAGGCCGCGCTGCGCGACGATCTCGATCCCAAGGTGGTGGTGCAATGGACCGGCACCGATGTCGTGCCGCCCGCGATCTCGGTGCCCGATGCCAAGGCCGCGACGCGGGCATTCGGGCGCAAGACGCTGTTGTGGGACAATTATCCCGTCAATGATTATGCGCAGACCACCGGGCGGCTGCTGATGGCGCCCTACACCCGCCGCGAGGCCGGGCTGGCGGGCGAGCTGACCGGCATCCTGTCGAACCCGATGAACCAGGAAGCGCCGAGCCGCGTCGCGGTCACCGGCGTGCTGGCGTTCGCGTGGAACGACACCGGCTATGACGCGCAGCAGACGTGGCATTGGTCGGCGCGCGAGCTGGCCGGCGGCGATGCGCGCGCGACCGCGGCGTTGCTGACCTTCTTCGACACCCAGCACATGGCCCCGACCTTCGGCAGCCAGCCATGGCAGGAGCAGGCGCCGCGGCTGCACGCCGTGCTGACGCAGGTCCGCGAGGCACTGGCGGACGGCGACGCCGGCACACGCGCGCAGGCGGTCGCCGACCTGACCAGCGTCGCCGACGATCTCGCCGCCGCGCCCGACACGATCCGCGCCGGGGTAGCGGACGCGTCCTTCACCGAACAGGCGCGTCCGTGGCTCGACGCGCTGGCGCTATGGGGCCGCGCCTTGCAACAGACCGCCACCGGACTCGCCGCCGCCGACGCGGCGAGCCCCGCGGCGGCGCGTTATTTCGCCGATGCGCGGCGGCTGGCCGGCGACGCGGCGGCGGTCAGGACGATCCCCGGCGCAACGCGCTTCGACGGCGCGATCCGCATCGCCGACGGCGTCCTCGACCGCTTCATCGCCGATGCGCCGGGATTGATCGGACCAGCGAGCGGGCGGTGACGGAGCGCGTCATTTGTCCTTCTGGAGGCAACGTCTTCATGCTGACCGATGTATACGTTGCGGAAGCACCTTGCTCCCGGTGACGCGGAACTCGCCAACTACGCTTGGTGCGGCGGTGCCCTCCGAAACGTCCCTGGTCCACAGGCCGAGACGGCAAGCTCCGTCGTCGCGCTGTTACCGGTATTAGCGGCGCCCCGTACTGGCAATGGATGTCGATTGACCCATTCCGGGCAAGTGGCCAAGGCGGCCGCATGGCTGGCACGGCACGCAAACCCAAGAAAACGAGCGCCCGGCACCGCGGGGCGGTGACGATCGCCGACATCGCGCAACTGGCCGGCGTGTCCAAGATGACCGTGTCGCGGGTCATCAGCGCGCCGACCACGGTTCGCGAGGAAACCCGCGAGCGCGTCGCGCGGATCATCGCGCAATTGCACTACACGCCGAACCGCTCGGCGCGGATGCTGTCCGGCGCGCGTCAGCTGCGCTTCGGTTTGCTCTACAACAACCCGCGCAGCTCCTACATCATGGACTTCCTGATGGCGGCGATCGATCAGGCGTCGCTCACCGACGTCCAGCTGATCGCGCGCGGCTGTCAGCTCGGCGAGGACGATACGGCCGTCCTCAATAGCCTCATCAGCAGCGGGATCGACGCGATCATCCTCAGCCCGCCGCTCTGCGACTCGCCGACGCTGCTTGAACTGGTCGGCAGCTCGGGCATTCCGGGGTTGCTGGTTTCGACCGACGGCAGCGCGACCGACCTGTCGTCGATCTCGATCGACGAGCCCGCCGCCGCGCGGCAGCTGACCGAGCATCTGCTCGCGCTCGGCCATCGCCGCATCGGGTTCATCGCCGGGGAGCCGGTGCTCGCGGCCAGCCACGCGCGCAAGGCCGGCTTCCTCGCCGCGCTCGACGCTGCCGGGATCGTGCCGGACCCGGCGCTGGTCGCGCAAGGCGACTTCACCTATCCCTCGGGACGTCGCGCCACCGAACAGCTGCTCGCGCTCCCCGACCGGCCGACCGCGATCTTCGCCAGCAACGACGACATGGCGGCGGCGGCGACGATGACCGCGCGGCAGCTGGGTCTCGACGTCCCGTCGCAGCTCTCGGTGGTCGGCTTCGACGACAGCTGGATCGCCACCGCCATCTATCCGGAGCTGACGACGATCCGCCAGCCGATCGCCGAGATGGCGAAACGCGGCGTCGCGTTGCTGTCCGAACTGGTGCAGGCCGACGAGGATGACGATCGACCGTCGCAACATCTGCGGTTGCCGCACGAGCTGGTCGTTCGTCAGTCCGTGACCGCGGCGGGCGCATAGCCGGCCCGCGCCGACGGACGATCACGCCGGCGCCGCTTGCCGGGCGCGCCGCAGGGCGCCATGTTCGCGCGCGATGCGCCCGCCCCGCCCTCGCACCGCCGCCACGCGTCGCATTGCGGAGGAGGCCGGGCGGCGCGGCGAGCGGCTGGCGGGATGGTGGCTGCGGCTCAAGGGCTGGCAGATCCTCGACCGGCGGGTGCGTACGCCCGCGGGCGAGGTCGACCTGATCGCCCGACGCGGCGCGCTGATCGCGTTCGTCGAGGTGAAGACCCGCCGCTCCGCCGCCGAGCTCGACGCCGCGATCGACGAGCGCCGGCTCGCGCGGGTCGCCGCGGCGGCGGAGCTGCTGATGCCGCGCTACGCCACGGCGGGCGAGGACATCCGCATCGACGTGATCCTGCTCGCCCCCGGCACGCGCCCGCGCCACATCGAAAATGCGTGGATCGGGTATTGACGAAGCGCGTCGGCGTGGCCGCGCCGGCGCCTAACGCGTCAGTCCTCCGCGGTCGCCACCTCGCGCTCCGGCGCGTCGGTGTCGAAGCCGAACACCGGCTCGATCGCATAGTCGAGGGCCGATACGCCGAGGCCGTGCAGGATGTCGCCAGTCGCCTTGTCCTCGTACAGCTCGCCGGCCAGGCAACCGGGGAAGCGCAGATAATGCGACGTCAGGGCGGTCAGCGCGCCCTTGGAGAGGAAATAGAGCGCACCGCGTGCCCAGGGCGCGACGAACGGCTTGCCGTAGAAGGGGCTGACCGGTGTCGCGCATTTGCCATGATGCCAGCACCGGTCGTGGAAGGGGCTGGCGATCGTGATCCCCATATAATCGGCTTGCGCGAAGACGGCCCGCGCTTCGTCAATGTCCGCCGCCATATCGGGCAGCACACGCGTGTCGTCGTCGATCTTGAGCACGCCGTGCTTCGTGCCGAGCGCCTCGAACAGCGTCCAGGTTTCGAACACCTTCGCGGGCAGATCCTCATAGACGTCGCTGACCGGCAGCCGCAGCACCGCCGTTTCCGCGTCATGCTCGAACCCCAGCGGCCCGCCGCCGATAACGACGATCGGCGGCACGCCGAAATAGCGGTCGGTTACCGCGCGCGCGGTCTCGCGGGCCTTGTCGAGATAGGCTTCGCACGACATCACGATCGGTAGCGGCAATTGTCGTGCGTCGGTTGCGGCGGTCCATACCGCCAGCCCCGGCAGCTCGCGCGCGATACGACCGCGCGTGATCTCGCGCGAGGCGGCGAGGATGTCCTCGACGTTGCCGGCATAGGGGCTCGCCTTCATCGCGACCCGCAGCAACATCTGTCCGGTCGCGCTTGGCTCGTCCTCGGCACAGTGGTCGAGGAACAATTGCAGCGCGATCCGGTGAAGCTCGGGACTGCTTAGCCGCCGACCCGCCTCGCTGGTCAGTTCGGCGACAAGTTCGCGTTCCGCCGTGTCGGCAGCATACATGGTAGAAGATCTCCAAAGGAAGGTGCGTCGAGGAAGAGCGCTGGCATTCGGACCCTTCATTATAGAAGCACGCCCGCCCGCCCCGCCGTGCATCCACTGCTGACAAGCACGGCCCCGACGCCTAACGGTCGGGCCAACGTCTCTGGAGGACCCATGACCCTCACCGTCGCCGTTCAGATGGACCCGCTCGACCAGATCAACATCGCGGGCGACAGCACGTTCGCGCTGATGCTCTCCGCACAGGCGCGCGGGCACCGGCTGTTCCACTATACCGCCGATGCGCTCAACTATCGCGACGGGCGCGTGTGGGCGAAGGCGCATCCGGTGACCGTGCAACGCGTCGTCGGCGATCACTTCGCGTTCGGCGATCCGATCGCGCTCGATCTCGGCGAACAGGCCGACGTGGTGCTGATGCGGCAGGACCCGCCGTTCGACCTCGGCTATATCACCGCGACGCACCTGCTGGAGCGGATCGCGGATCGCACGTTGATCGTCAACGATCCGGTCAGCGTCCGCAACGCCCCCGAAAAGGTGTTCGTGCTCGACTATGCGCGCTTCATGCCGCCGACGCTGGTGACGCGCTCGCTCGACGAGGCGCGCGCCTTCCTCGCCGAACATGGCGAGATCGTCGTCAAGCCGCTGCACGGCAACGGCGGCAAGGCGATCTTCCACGTCCGCGCGGGCGGCGAGAATCTGTCGGCGCTGATCGAGGTGTTCAACCAGACGTGGCGCGAGCCGCACATGGTGCAGGCGTTCCTCCCGGCGGTGGCGAAGGGCGACAAGCGCATCGTGCTGGTCGACGGCGAGGTCGCGGGCGCGATCAACCGCCTGCCCGGCGAGGGCGAGATCCGCTCGAACCTCGCGGTCGGCGGCTCGGCGCAGAAGACCGAGCTGACCCCGCGCGAGCGCGAGATCTGCGACGCGCTCGGCCCGGAACTGAAGAAGCGCGGGCTGCTCTTCGTCGGGATCGACGTGATCGGCGGCGAATGGCTCACCGAGATCAACGTCACCTCGCCAACCGGGATCGTCGCGATCGAGACATTCGACGGCACCGATGTCGCCGGACTGATCTGGGATGCGGTCGACCGGCGGCTGAAGGAACGCGCGCGCTGACGGAGCCGTTGGCGGCGGCGTGACCGACTTCATCATCCACTGGATCGTCGCGGGCGGCTATCTCGGCATCTTCCTGCTGATGGCGCTGGAGAATATCATCCCGCCGATCCCGTCCGAGGTCATCATGGGGCTCGGCGGGATCGCGGTGGCGCGCGGGCAGATGGACATCCTGCCCTTGCTGCTGTGGGGCACCGCGGGGACGACCGCCGGCAACGTCTTCTGGTATGCGATCGGCCGGCGGATCGGCTATGCGCGCTTTCGCCCGTTCGTCGAGCGGCACGGCCGCTGGCTGACGATGGAATGGGACGATGTCGAGCGCGTGCGCGGCTTCCTCCACGATCACGGCGGCTGGGTGATCTTCGTCTTCCGCTTCATGCCGACCTTTCGCACGATGATCTCGCTGCCCGCCGGCATGGCGGCGATGCCGATGCCGCGCTTCCTGATCATGACCTTCGCGGGCAGCATCATCTGGAACGGCGTGCTGGCGGGCGCGGGTTTCTATCTCGGCAGCCGCTTCGCCGAGCTGGACCGCTATGTCGGCCCGGTCGGGATCGCGCTGACGGCCTTGGCGCTCGGCTGGTATGCGTGGCGCGTCGCAACGTGGCAGCCGCGCGGCTGACCGATCGTCATTGCGAGCGAAGGGCGGAATTCCGAAGCTCTGCCGTGGCGGCACTTGCGATGCTCTGCGCGTCTGGATCCCCGCCCCCGCGAGACCTCTGCGAGAGTGGGGAATCATGCCCTCGCTCAGCCGTACCCCGGCGGAGGCCGGGGTCCAGTTGGGCAGGTGTCCGACTATTTACGAATCTTCCCCAACTGGACCCCGGCCTTCGCCGGGGTACGGGAAGCGGGCTTCGAAGAAGCCCCGCCGTCGCGAGGATGACGGGAGCCTATCCTCGCGGATGCGCCGCGCGGTACACATCGAGCAGATGCGCCGCATCCACCCCCGTATAGACCTGCGTCGAACTCAGGCTCGCGTGCCCCAGCAGCTCCTGCAACGCGCGCAGGTCCGCGCCGCGCCCGAGCAGGTGCGTCGCGAAGCTGTGGCGCAGCGCATGCGGCGTCGTCCGCTCCGACAGTCCGAGCCGCGCCCGCGCCGCGCGCACCCGCGTCCGCACGATCCCGCCGTCCAGCGCGCCGCCGCGCACCCCGCGGAACAACGGCGCGTCGCGCGCCATCGGCCACGGTACCCGCGCCGCATAATCCTCGATCGCCGCCCGGACCGGCGGCAGCAGCGGGACGATCCGCGTCCGGTCGCGCTTGCCGGAGACGCGCAGCGTCTCACCCAGCGGCAGCACCGCGCCGGTCAGCGCCAGCGCCTCGCCGATCCGCAGCCCCGCGCCGTACAGCAGCAGCAGCACCGCCCAGTCGCGCGCCGCCACCCACGGCTCGTCGCTTTCCTCCATCACATCGGTGGCGAGCGCGACCGCCTCGTCGGGGGAGATCGGGCGCGGCACGCCCTTCTTGACGCGCGGCCCCTTCATCCGCGGCGCGGCGCCGACCCCGCCCGCCCAGTCGAGAAAGCCGCGCACTGCCGACAGCTCGCGCGCCGCCGACGCGTTCGACAATCCGGTGCCGCGCCGCTGCGCCAGATAGGCGCGCAGGTCGCCCGCCGTGACGCGCGACAGCGCGGTACGGTCGACCAGCTCGCCCCAATGTTCGTTCAAGAACAGCAACAAGCGCTCGGCCGTCGCGCGATAGGCGCGCACGGTATGCTCCGAGCGGCGACGGTCGCGCGCCAGATGGACCGACCATTGTACGGGCAGCGGCAAAGGGACCGGCACATCGCTCACCCTGTCGCATCTCCCGCGCATGAAGAGGGTTGGCAAATGAAAATTAACGTTGTTGCGGCTATGAGAGCACCATGACGACCGATCCATCCGGCTATGATCGCCACAGCGAAGCGGCGCGCGCCGCAGCGCTGCAGGCGCTGGCATTGCTCGGCACCGCGCCCGAACGCGAGTTCGACGCGCTGGTCGCGCTCGCGGCGGAATTGCTCGGTTGCCCGACGGCGCTGCTCAATCTGGTCGACAACGACCGGCTGTTCGTCAAGGCGCGCACCACGCCCGGCGTAATGACCTTCGATCGCGGCACGGCGTTCTGCGACCGCACCGTCGTCGACGACCGCCTGACCGTGATCGACGACACCTTGCGAGACGAGCGGTTCCGGCACAGCCCGCTCGTTACCGATGTCGGGGTCCGATTCTACGCCGGGGCGCCATTGCGGGTCGCCGACCCGGACGGCATCCGCCGCGCGGTCGGCACCTTGTGCGTGGTCGATACCGCGCCGCGCACCGCCGATCCGCGCGCGCTGGCCGCGCTGGCGCATCTCGCCACGCTGGCGGAGGCACTGCTCGAGGCGCGCCGCACCGCGCTGAAGGCGATCCACATCGCCACCACCGGCGAGGAACTGGTCACGCGGCTCGGCCGGCAGGACCAGATCTTCCGCCAGGCCGAGCAGATCGCCGAGATCGGGTCGTGGCGGCTGTCGATCGACGACGGGACGCTCGACTGGTCGGACAACGTTTACCGCATCCATGGCCTGCCGGTCGGGCAGAAGCCGCGGCTGCGCGACGCGATGCGCTTCTATCCGGAGCACAGCCGGGCGCTGGTGCAGGCGTCGCTCGACGATGCGATCCGCTACGGCCAGCCCTTCGCGATCGAAACCGACTTCATCACCGCCGACCGGCGCCAGCGCCGGGTGCGCGCGATGGCCGATCCGGAGATCGTCGACGGCCGCGTCGTCGCGATGGTCGGCGTGTTTCAGGACGTGACGCAGCGCTACGCGCTCGAACAGCAATTGCGCCATTCCGCCGATACCGACGCGCTGACCGGCATCGCCAATCGCGCCGCTTTCGACCGCGAGTTGCAGGCGGCGATGGAGCGGGCGCGGCATGGCGACACGCCGCTCTACCTCGCGCTGATCGATCTCGACGGCTTCAAGGCGATCAACGACACGCTCGGGCATGGCGCGGGCGACGACGTCCTGCGGCTGACCGGCCGGGCGCTGTCCGAGCCGTGGCTGATGGGCAGCGTCGCGGCGCGGATCGGCGGCGACGAATTCGCGGTGATCATCGAGCATCCGTCGCTGGCCGGGGACATCGGGGGGCTCCGCGAACGGCTGGAGGATGCGCTGCGCGTGCCGGTCGAGGTCGGCGGCGTCACGATGACCAGCGCGGGATCGGTCGGGATCGCGGCATTCGACGACGAATGCCACTCGCTGCGCGATTTCGCGCGCCGAGCCGACGCGATCCTCTACACCGCCAAGCGCGCCCGCGTCGGCACACGCACCATCCGCCGGGTGGCGTAAGGATATTGGTCGTCGCCCCGGACGTGATCCGGGGCCACATGTCTTTCTTGGCGATCGAGAGAAGAAGCGGGATCCCGGATCTCGTCCGGGATGACGGCGATTGGACAGGGCGGAGGATGGATGCCGTCCGCCCGCCCCCGCTTCCCTCCGACTCGCCGCGGCCCCATATGGGCGGCAATGTCCTCCCGCGCGCGCGTCATCGTCCTGAACTCGGCCCTCGGTCCGCTCGACTATCGTGTGCCGCACGGCATGACGGTCGCGCCCGGATCGGTGGTGGTCGCGCCGCTCGGCCCGCGCCAGTTGCTCGGTGTCGCCTGGGAGGCGGAGCGGATGCCGTCCGACGCCGAGGTCGGCGACAATCGCCTGCGCAACCTGCTCGCGGTCGCCGACGTGCCGCCGCTGCGCGCACCGCTGCGGCGACTGATCGAGTGGACCGCCGATTACTATCTCGCCCCGCCCGCCGCGGTGGTGCGGATGGCCCTGTCCTCGACCGCTGCGCTGGAGGGCGGGCGCAGCGTCGTCGAATATCGCGCCACCGGCCATGTTCCCGAACGGATGACCGCACAGCGCGAACAGGCGCTCGAGCGGATCGGCGACCGGCAGGGGCTGATCCGCGAGCTGGCGACGATCGCCGACGTCAGCGACGCGGTGATCCGCGGGCTGGTCAAGGTCGGCGCGCTCGAAGGCGTGCCGGTCGACATCGACAGCCCCTATCCGGTCCCCGATCCCGATCACGCGCCGCCGACGCTGTCCGACGACCAGCGCGCCGCCGCCGCAACCCTGGTCGACGGCGTCGCCGCCGCCGCCTTCCGTCCGACCCTGCTCGACGGCGTCACGGGCTCGGGCAAGACCGAGGTCTATTTCGAGGCGGTGGCCGCTGCGCTCCGTTCGGGCAGGCAGGTGCTGGTGCTGCTCCCCGAGATCGCGCTGACCGAGCCCTTCCTCAAGCGCTTCCACGACCGTTTCGGCTGCGAGCCCGTCGCGTGGCACAGCGGGCTGCGCGCGACGCAGCGCCGCCGCGCGTGGCGCGCGATCGCCAGCGGCGAGGCGCGGGTAACGGTCGGCGCGCGCTCGGCGCTGTTCCTCCCTTACGCCAACCTCGGGCTGATCGTCGTCGACGAGGCGCACGAGACCAGCTTCAAGCAGGAGGACGGCGTCCATTATCACGCGCGCGACGTCGCGGTGATGCGCGGACTGTTCGAGGCGTGCCCGGTGATCCTCGCCAGCGCCACTCCGGCGATCGAGACCCGCCATCAGGTCGCGCTCGGCAAATATGCCGAGGTGAAGCTGCTGGGCCGCTTTGGCGTCGCGCAGCTGCCGACGATCGAGGCGATCGACCTGATCGCCGAGCCTCCGGAACGCGGACGCTGGATCAGCCCGCGGTTGGTCAAGGCGATCGAGGAAGCGCTGGAGCGGCGCGAGCAGGCGCTGCTGTTCCTCAACCGCCGCGGCTACGCACCGCTCACCTTATGCCGGACGTGCGGGCATCGCTTCCAATGCCCCAATTGCACCGCCTGGATGGTCGAACATCGCCTGACCCGCCGGCTCGCCTGCCACCATTGCGGCCATATCGAGCCGGTGCCGCGGCTGTGCCCGGAGTGTCAGAACGAGGATACTTTGGTCGCGTGCGGCCCCGGCGTCGAGCGGATCGCCGACGAGGTCGCGGCCTTGTTTCCCGAGGCGCGCACCGCCGTCGTCACGTCCGACACGATCTGGAGCCCCGCCAAGGCCGCCGAGTTCGTCGCGCGGATGGAGGCGGGCGACATCGACATCGTCGTCGGCACGCAATTGGTGACTAAGGGCTATCACTTCCCGAACCTGACGCTGGTCGGGGTGATCGACGCCGATCTCGGGCTCGACGGCGGCGATCTGCGCGCGGCGGAGCGGACCTTCCAGCAGATCCGCCAGGTATCGGGACGCGCCGGGCGCGGCGCGAAGCCCGGCCATGTCTATATCCAGACGCACAGCCCCAAGGCGCAGGTGATGCAGGCGCTGATCACCGGCGATGCCGATGCCTTCTATGCGGCGGAAACCGAAGCGCGCGAAGATGCCGGCGCACCGCCGTTCGGCCGCTATGCCGCGATCATCGTGTCGAGCGAGGATCAGGGCGCGGCGCACGACACCGCGCGCGCGATCGGCCGCGCGGCGCCGCGCGTCGACGGGATGGAAGTCTATGGTCCCGCCCCGGCCCCGCTGGCGATGCTGCGCGGACGGCACCGCTTCCGGCTGCTCGTCCACGCCCGCCGCGCGCTCGACGTGCAGGACGTGATCCGCGACTGGCTGGGCGCGCTGGACTGGCCCGCGAAAGTGCGGGTCGCGGTCGATGTCGATCCGTATAGTTTTCTTTAGACGAACTCGTCGCCCTGGACTTGACCCGGGATGACGAGCCAAGGTGAGCGAGGGGGAACGATCTCACCCGAACCCCGTCGTCATTGCGAGCGGAGCGAAGCAATCCAGGGCGTCCTGGTCCGACTCTGGATTGCTTCGCTCCGCTCGCAATGACGGCGGGGCGTTACCCCCCACCCGCACCCACAGGGCGGTCGCGTCGTCGCTCGCCTTGAAGCGCGGATAGCGCCGGCAGGCGGCATCGCTGCGTTCGATCGCGCGGAGTTCACCACCCAGCGCCGCCAGCCCGCGCGCGCGCAGCGCCGCCACCAGCCCGGCCGCATCATAAGCGGCATAGGAATCGACCAGCGCCGCCATCCCATCGCTCATCAGCAGCAGGTCGTCGCCGGGCGTCACCGCAACACAAGCCGTTTCCATGGCCCGCGCGCTTTCGCCCGCGTCGATGCCCAGTACCTTCTGCCCCGGCAGCGCCCGCGCGGCGCGACGATCCGCCAGCACCGCCGGCGTGCGCAACTTGGCGGCGCCGACTCCTGGCCCCAGCGCCGCCGCCTGCGCGCTTTCGCGGGCGCGATCGGGCGCGGGCGTACACCACGCGACCGTCGCCCCCGACGCGTGCAGCACCGCGCAATCCGCCGCCCACGCCACCTCCAGCATGTCGCCGGCGAGCTGCACCGCCGCGAAAGACGCGCGCGGCAATTCCCACGCCCCCTCGGGCTCCCGCTGCCGCTGTGCCGCATAACGCGCCTCGACCGCCGCGAAGACCTGCGCGCAGGTGCCGCGCAGATCGTCCGCTACCGCCGCCGCGAACGCCACATCGGCAGTCGCCGCCAGCCACGCCGCGCCGCCCTGCGCGCCGAGCAGCCCCGGCGGCGACAGATCGGTCGCGCCGTCGATCACCCAGGCGTGGCGCGCGCCGCTGCCCGCACGATCGTCATTGGGCGTGGAAACGTCGCCGCACAGGCTGAGCGACTGGATCAGGTCGAGATGCATGGCCGGATGCCTACACCCGGATCATGTCACTTTGCCATCAATCGGCGAACAGCAGCACCGGCGTTTCGAGATAGGTCTTCAGCGCCTGCACATAGCTCGCCGCGTCCCAGCCATCGACGACGCGGTGGTCGCAGCTGATCGACAGGTTCATCAGCTTGGCGCGGACGATGTCATCACCCCGGAACACCGGACGCTCGACGATCTTGTTCGGCCCGATGATCGCCACTTCGGGACGGTTGATGACCGGCGTGGTCGCGATCCCGCCGAGCGGCCCCAGCGAGGTGACGGTAATCGTCCCGCCGCCCAGTTCCTGCGGCGTCAGCTTGCTGGCGCGCGCCGCCGCCGCCAGCCGCGCGATCTCGGTCGCGAGCTGCCAGACGTTGCGGTCCTGCGCGTCGCGGATCACGGGAACGGTCAGCCCGGCGTCGGTCTGCGTCGCCATGCCGACATGCACGCGCCCGGCGCGCGTCACCACGCCCGCCTCGTCGTCGTAGCGCGCGTTGAGCATCGGGAAGTCGGGCAAGGTCCGGCACATCGCGACGATCAGCAGCGGCAGCAGCGTCAGCTTGGGCCGCTCGCCACGATGCGCGTTGAGGTCGGCGCGCATCGCCTCCAGCGCGGTGACGTCGATCTCGTCGACATAGGTGAAGTGCGGGATGTGGCGCTTCGCCGCGGCCATATTCTCGGCGATGCGCCGCCGCATCCCGATGACGCGCACCTGCTCGTCGTCGCGTGCGCGCGCGGCGTGCGGGGCGTGATAGCCCTGCCCGGCATGGTAGCGGAGATAGGCGTCGAGGTCGGCGTGGCGGATGCGCTCGCCGTCGGGCACGCGGATCGCGGACAGGTCGACGTTGAGGTCCTTGGCGCGTGCGCGGACGGCTGGTGAGGCGAGGACGGGAGAGTAGGCGGTGTGAGATGGGCTGGGCACAACAGGCTCCCTCTCCCCCTCGGGGAGAGGGGTGGGGTGAGGGGTCGGGGTCTCACCGAGACTGGCCTCTCCATGAGACACCGACCCCTCACCCAAACCCTCTCCCCGGAGGGGAGAGGGCTTAGCAGCAACTTCCTCGACACCGGGATTTTCCGCCTCCAGCGTATCCGGCTCCGTAGCGGGAGCCGCAATCTCCCCCTCGGTCTCGATCACCACCAGCGGCGCGCCGATCGACACCTGGTCGCCGACCGCCCCCGCGATCTCGACCACCACGCCCGCCACCGGCGATTCCATCTCGACGGTCGCCTTGTCGGTCATCATGTCGGCGAGGCTCTGGTCCTCCTCGACCCGGTCGCCGACCTTAACGTGCCACGCGACGATCTCCGCCTCGGAAATGCCCTCGCCGATGTCCGGCAGCTTGAAGGTGAAACGCGCCATCTGCCTTAGTCCTTCAGGGTTTTCTTGAGCGCCTGGCCGATCCGCACCGGTCCGGGGAAATAGGCCCATTCGAGGCTGTGCGGATACGGCGTGTCGAAGCCGGTGACGCGCTCGACCGGCGCCTCGAGGTGGTAGAAGCACCGCTCCTGCACCAGCGCCGCCAGCTCGGCTCCGAAGCCGCTGGTGCGCGTCGCCTCATGGACGATCATGCAGCGCCCGGTCTTCTTCACGCTCGCCTCGATCGTCGCGATGTCGAGCGGGACGAGCGTGCGCAGGTCGACGATCTCGGCATCGACGCCGGTATCGGCCACCACCTGCGCGCAGACGTGCACCATCGTGCCATAAGCGAGCATCGTCACCGCTTCGCCCGCCCGCACCACGTTCGCACGCCCAAGCGGGATCTTGTAGTAACCGGTCGGCACCTCGCCGCCGGGATGCTTCGACCAATTCTCCGCCGGACGGTCCCAATGGCCGTTGAACGGGCCGTTGTAGATGCGCTTCGGCTCGAAGAAGATCACCGGATCATTGTCCTCGATCGCCGCGATCAACAGCCCCTTGGCGTCGTAGGGCGTCGAGGGGATGACGGTCTTCACTCCGGAGACGTGCGTGAAGATGCCCTCGGGCGACTGCGAATGCGTCTGGCCGCCGAAAATGCCGCCGCCGAACGGTGAGCGCACCGTCAACGGCGCGGTGAACTCGCCGCCCGAGCGATAGCGCAGCCGCGCCGCCTCGCTGACCAGCTGGTCGAGCGCGGGATAGATATAGTCGGCGAACTGGATTTCCGGCACCGGGCGCAGGCCATAGGCGCCCATGCCGACCGCGACGCCGATGATCCCGCATTCGGTGATCGGCGTGTCGAAGACGCGGGTCTTGCCGTATTTCTTCTGCAGCCCCGCGGTCGCACGGAAGACCCCGCCGAAATAGCCGACATCCTCGCCCATGACGACGATCGAGGGATCGCGCGCCATCGTCACGTCCATCGCGGAATTGATCGCCTGGATCATGTTCATGCGGGTGGTGGCGTCGTCCACCGCTTGTTCGATTGTGTCGGTCATATCGCTTCCTGCCCTCGCCCCTTCGCGGAAGGGGAGAGGGATACCGTAGCTTGGCGGCGCAGCCGCTTAGCGGAGGTTGGGTGAGGGGATGGCGCTGCGGAGCAGAGCGCGAGCCTCTGGCTCGCTCCACCCCTCACCCAGCTACGACTAGGCAGCAAGCTGCCAAGTCTGCGCATCCCTCTCCCCTGTCCAGGGGAGAGGGAAAGACAGCCGCTCACTTCCGGTCCCACGGCCGCCCGCTCGCGGTTTCCTCGTCGATCATCATCTGGCGTTGCTCGCGCAGATGCCACGGCATCTCCTCGAACACCCCGTCGAACAGCGAGTCGAGCGGCTGGCGCAGCCCGTGGCCGAGCACGCCGTTCTTCTCGGCCTCCTTCTGCGCCGCCTTCACCTCCTCGGCGACTTCGCGGTCCATGTCGGCCTGCTGCGCCTCGTCCCATTCGCCGATCGCGACCAGATGGTCCTTCAAGCGCCGGATCGGATCGCCGAGCGGCCACGCATTGGGCTCGCCGGCCGAGCGATATTGCGTCGGGTCGTCGGAGGTCGAATGGCCTTCGGTGCGATAGGTGAAATGCTCGATCAGCGTCGGCCCGGCATTGGTGCGCGCGCGCTCGGCGGCCCAGGCGGTCGCGGCATAGACCGCCAGCGCGTCATTGCCGTCGACGCGCAGGCCGGCGATCCCGTAGCCGACCGCGCGCGCCGCGAAGGTCGTCGCCTCCGCGCCCGCAAAGCCCGAGAAGCTGCTGATCGCCCATTGATTGTTGACGACGTTGAAGATCACCGGCGCGCGATAGACGGTCGCGAAGGTCAGCGCGGAATGGAAGTCGCCCTCCGCGGTCGAACCCTCCCCGCACCATGTCGCCGCGATCCGTGTATCGCCCTTCGACGCCGACGCCATCGCCCAGCCGACCGCCTGCGGATATTGCGTCGTCAGATTGCCCGAGATCGAGAAAAAGCCGAAGCGCTTCTCCGAATACATGATCGGCAGCTGCTTGCCCTGCAGCTTGTCGCCGGTGTTCGAGTAGATCTGGTTCATCATGTCGACCATCGGGCAGCCGCGCGCGATCAACAGCCCCTGCTGGCGATAGGAGGGGAAGCACATGTCCTCGGCATCCAGCGCGTGCGCCGCGGCGACCGCCACCGCCTCCTCGCCGAGTGACTTCATGTAGAAGCTGGTCTTGCCCTGCCGCTGCGCGCGGAACATCCGCTCGTCGAACGCGCGCACGGTCGCCATGTGGCGCAGCATCCGCCGCAGCGTGTCGGGCGACAGCCGCGGATTCCACGCGCCGACCGCCTGATTGTTCTCGTCGAGGACGCGCACCATCGAATAAGCGAGGTCGGTGAAGTCGCGCGCGGCGTCGGCGGTATCGGGGCGGCGCGCGGCGCCCGCAGGCGGGATCGGAACATCGGCGAAGTCGACCGCGTCACCGGGCCGGAATTTGGGTTCGGGGACATGCAGCGACAGCGGCGGCAGGTTGCCGCGCAGGTGCACGATGCCGGGTTCTTCGCCCACGTTTCACTCTCCGTCATGTGCTGCTTGGCACGCAGCACGATTTCAGCCGCTTGTAATATTGTTTCAACCCCAGTCAAAGCCCTTTTGGCAGCACGTGCGCGCAATCAGGCTAGGCGCGCATCGTGACGGACCATTGACTCGCACCCTCATTCTGGAACAAATTGCGAACGACAATCCGCTGCGGAGTCCTGCGTGTCGTGCCCGAGTCGAGCGTCCTTTCCTCCCTGCGCGAGACGCTGCGCGCCGTGCCGGGCGACGGGCACAGCCGGCGGCGCGTGATGCCATTCGGGGTGCCGGACATCGACTCGCAGCTGACCGACGGCGGGCTGCGGCTCGACGCGCTGCACGAGGTCGCGGCGGCGACCCCGTCGCTGCGCGACGAGGCGGCGGCGACGTTGTTCGTCGCGGGCGTCGCGGCGCGGGCATGGGGACCGATCCTGTGGGTCGTGCGGCGTCGTGACCTGTTCGCGCCCGCGCTGGCGCAATCCGGGTTGCTGTCGAAACGCGTGATCCATGCCGAGGCCGATGACGACGCCGGCGTGCTCGCGCTCATGGAGGAAGGTCTGCGCCATCCGGCGCTCGGCGCGGTGATCGGTGAAGTCCGCCGCGCCGCGCCCGCCGCGACGAAGCGCGTGCAGCTGGCGGCGTCGCGCGGGCGGACGGTCGCGCTGCTGCTCAAACGCCCTTCGCGCGGGAACGGCGATCCGTTCGCGGTGTCGTCAGCCGCGATCACGCGCTGGCGGATCGGCGCCGTGCCGATGGTCGGCGCCGCGCGTCCGCGCTGGGAGGTGATGCTCGCGCGGCAGACGGAGGGCGCGCCGTTCGCGGCGACCGTGATCGCCTGCGACGACACCGGACGCCTCGCGCCGGTCGTCACCCGCCGCGAGCGACGCCGCGCGGTGAGCGAGATTTTGCGCGTGACACCCTCGACGGAGGAACAGGCGGAGGCCGCTTAGAATCCTCCCTCGTCATCCCGGCGGCAATCTTGGAAGAGTCGGGCGCGCCACATTCCCAGTCCCTGCAAAGCCTTGACGCCGGAACGCAGATAGGAACAAATAGCGAACAGATTGATTGCGAGTCGCCTGTGTCCGGTCCCGTTCCCACCCTTGCCTCGCTCCGCGAGAGCTTGCAGGCTATCACCGGCGAGGCGCGCGACCGGCCCGTGCTGCCGTTCGGCATCGCCGCGCTCGACACGCGCCTCGCCGATGGGGGCCTGCGCACCGACGCGCTCCACGAAGTGTCGTCACGCGGCACCGGCTGGGGCGACGATGCCGCTGCGGTGCTGTTCGCCGCCGGGATCGCGGCGCGCACGCACGGCGAGGTGCTGTGGGTCGTGCGCTCGCGCGACCTGTTCGCACCGGGGCTGTTCCAGGCCGGGCTCGCGCCGTCGCGTGTCGTCTATGCCGAGGCGTGCGACGACGCCGAACTGCTCGCGCTGGTCGAGGAAGGGCTGCGCCACCGCGGGCTCGGCGCGGTGATCGGCGAGGCGAAGCGCGTCCAGATGGCACAAGCACGCCGGCTGCAACTCGCCGCGGAAGGCGGCGGCACCCCCGCCTTGCTGCTGCGCCGCCCGACCCGCGACGGCACCGATCCGATCACCACACCGTCCGCCGCGGTGACGCGCTGGCGCGTCGCGCACGCACCGTCGTCGCAGGTGCCGTGGGGCGGGCTGGGCCGCGCGTGCTGGCGCATCGAATGCGTGCGCCAGCGCGGCGGCGATCCGTTCGAACTCTTGGTGGAGGGCTCCGATGCAACGGGTTGCCTCGCTCTACCTGCCCAGCTGGTCGATCGACCGGCTGCGGCGGATCGAGCGCCGCGCCGCGCGGTCGGCTGAGGCCGACGGCCGCGCCGCCTTCGACGCGCTGGGCGGCGACGCCGCCGCCGAGCGCGCGCAGCACTGCTCCGTGCCGCGCGGCGGCGGCTGGCGTCCCGGCGCGCGCTGGGCGCGCACCGATCCCGGCAGCGGGCTGGCTGACACGCGCGACCAGGTCGAGACCGCGGTCGCCGGCCTGCCCGCGCACCGCCGCCCCGCGCAGCGCGAACTCGGCCGCACCAGCGAGGCCGCCGCCACCCCGTTCCGCGAGCTGTCGCGCCGCACCGAGGCTGCCGAGCCGCTGTTCCGGCCCGGCACGCGCGGCTGGCGCAACGAGGACCTGCAAGCCGCGGTCGAGGCGCTGCCCGTGCATCGCCGCCCGTCGCCGCAGGAATTGTCGCGCAAGACCGAGCTGGTCGACAACCCTTTCCGCCCGTTGCCGCGCGACGGGCATGGCGGCGAGGCCGGGCATGTCGCCCCGCCCAATCTCGCGCAGAGCCTCAAGCAACTCGCCGCAATGCCGGCGGTGCACTTCCCCGGCGAGGGGCCGCACCCCGACAACCACGGCAAGAGCGCGCCGACTGCCCCCAGCTACGGCCACGGCCGCTTCTTCCAGACCGGGCGCACGCTGGCGACGATGGTCGCGCGCGTCTGCGACGACGAAGAAGCGGCCCCCCTGCTCGCGCCCGTCGACGAACCGCCGCTGGTGACGGTGCAGCGCAGCGGCGCGCGCGTCGAGGTCGCCGCCGCCAATGACGCGGCGCGCGCGCTCGGGATTGGTCCCGGCACCGCGCTCACCATGGCGCGCGCGCAGGTGCCGGGGCTCGACGTGCGCGAGGCCGAGCCCGACCGCGACGCCGCCGATCTCGCCGCGCTCGTCACCTTGCTCGCGCGCCGCTGGGCGCCCACGGTCGCAGTGTCGGACGCCGACGGGCTGTTCATCGACCTGACCGGGGTCGCGCATCTCCACGGCGGCGAGGCGCGCTTCTGCCGCCGGCTGCTGCGGCTGCTCGCGCGCTACGGCATCGCCGCACGCGTCGCGGTCGCCGACACGCCGGGCGCGGCCTGGGCGCTGGCACGGTTCGGCGCGCAGGACGCCGTGCAGATCGTCGCGCCCGCCGGGCAGGGCAAAGCGCTGGCGCAGCTGCCGGTCGCGGCGCTGCGGCTCGACGCGCCCGCGCTGGAACTGCTCGCGCGGCTCGGGATCGAGGCGATCGGGCAGCTTACCGCCCTCCCCCGCGCGCCGCTCGTCCGCCGCTTCGGCCGCGCGATCGCCGACCGTATCGATCAGGCGCTCGGTCAACTGCCCGAACCGTTCGAGCCGATCGTCCCCCCGACCCGAGTCGCGGTCGAGCAGCGCTTCGTCGAGCCGATCGCCACCCCCGAGGCGATCGAACATTGGCTGCGCGAACTGATGCAGCGGCTTGCGGGCGCGCTGGCCACGGCCGGTCAGGGCGCGCGCGCGGTCGAGATGATCGCCGCGCGCGTCGACGGCGTGCCACAGATCCTGCGGCTCGGCTTTGCGCGCCCGACCCGCGACGCCGCGCACATGCTGCGGCTGACGCTGCGCCGCATCGAGGAGATCGAGCCCGGTTACGGCATCGACGGCATCGCGCTGATCGTGCGTCGCGCCGACCCGCTCGGTGCCGAGACGCTCGCCCCCGCACTCGCCGACGATGCCGCGCCCGATCTCGCGCCGCTGATCGACGCGCTCATCAACCGCATCGGCGTCGGCCGGCTGTGGCGCGTCGCCCCGGTCGAGAGCGACGTCCCCGAACGCTCATGGACGCGCACCGCGCCGCTCGATCCCCCGCAACGCGAGGCACAGAAACTGCGCGACGACGACGTCCGCCAGCTCGATGCGCGCAGCCCCGACCATCCGTGGCACCCGCGCTGGCCGCGCCCGGTGCTGCTGCTGCGTCGCCCGGAGCGGATCGACCACGTCCTTGCCGAACTCCCCGACCAGCCGCCGAAGCGCTTCACCTGGCGCGGTGCCACGCACCGCATCGTCCATGCCGAGGGGCCGGAGCGTGTCGCGGGCGAATGGTGGCGGCGCGCGCCCGAGCGGATGGCGGTCCGCGACTATTACCGTGTCGAGGACGAGACCGGGCAGCGCTTCTGGCTGTTCCGCCGCGGCGACGGATTGCGCAGCGAGACGGGCGATCTGAGCTGGTTCCTGCATGGCTTGGGTAACTGAGGATGCCGGTCAGCCACGTCGTCATTGCGAGCGTAGCGAAGCAATCCAGGGCGTCCTGGTCCGGCACTGGATTGCTTCGCTACGCTCGCAATGACGGGCGAGTGCGGTCATGACCTATTCCGAACTGCAGGTCGCGACGCACTTCTGCTTCCTGCGCGGCGTGTCGTCGTGCGAGGAATTGTTCACCACCGCCTCGGAGATGCGCCTCCCCGCGCTCGGCATCACCGATCGCAATTCGGTCGCCGGGATCGTCCGCGCCATGGTCGCCGCCGAGAAAACCTCGGCGCAGGGCAACCCGGTACGCATGGTCGCGGGCTGCCGGCTCGATCTCGTCACCGGCGCGTCGCTGCTCGTCTGGCCGCAGGACCTCGCCGCCTGGAGCCGGCTGACCCGGCTGCTGACGATCGGCAAGGCGCGCGCGCGACCGCAGCATGGCGAGAAGGGTCGTTGCTTCCTGCACTGGGAGGATGTCGCCGCGCACGCCGCCGGGCTGGTTGCCGCGCTCGTCCCCGGCGCGGACGGCGCGGACGAGGGCGAATTGCGCTGGATGGCCGATCTGTTCGGCGCCGGCTCGGGCGACGCGCGTGGCCATGTCTGCCTGACGCAGCAGCGCCGCCCCGACGACGCACGCCGGCTGTACGAGGCCGCCGCCGCCGCGCGCCGCTACGGCCTCGCCCCGCTCGCGACCGGCGACGTGCTCTACCACCATCCCGACAAGCGCATGATCCAGGACGTGGTCACCGCGATCCGCGAGAAGACCACGATCGACGCGCTCGGGCTGCGCCGCGAACGCTCCGCCGACCGCTGCCTCCATCCCCCGCACGAGATGGAACGCCGCTTCGCACGCTTCCCCGACGCGCTCGCCGCGGTCGAGGCCGTCGTCGAGCGCTGCACCTTCTCGCCGCGCGACCTGCGCGACCAGTATCTCTACCCCGAGGAAAGGGTGATGGCCGGGCAGACCCCGCAGCAGGCGCTGGAGAAGCTCGCCACCCGCGCGCTCGACCGGCGCTTCGACGGCGCGGTGCCGCAGGACTATCGCGACCTGCTCGCCAAGGAGCTCGGGCTGGTCGCCAAGCTCAACTATGCCGCCTATTTCCTAACCGTCCATTCGATTGTCGAATATGCGCGCAGCCAGGACATCCTGTGTCAGGGGCGCGGCTCGGCGGCCAATTCGGTGATCTGCTTCGTGCTCGGCATCACTTCGATCGACCCGATCGTCCACCAATTGCTGTTCGAGCGTTTCCTGTCCGAGAACCGCGCCGAGCCGCCCGATATCGACATCGATTTCGAGCACGAACGGCGCGAGGAAGTGATCCAGTGGATCTACGACACCTATGGCCATGACCATGCCGCGCTGACCGCGGTGGTCAGCCGCTTCCGCGCACGCGGCGCGGTGCGTGAGGTCGGCAAGGTGCTGGGCCTGCCCGAGGACATGACCGCCGCGCTCGCCGGGCAGGTGTGGGGCTGGTCGGAGGAAGGCGTCGCCGACCGGCATGTTGATGCGCTCAACCTCGATCGCGGCGACCCGCGGCTCGCGCTGACGCTGGAGCTGGCGCGCGAGCTGATCGGCACCCCGCGCCACTTGTCGCAGCATCCCGGCGGCTTCGTGCTCACCCGCGACCGGCTCGACGCGCTCGTCCCGATCGAACCCGCCGCGATGGCCGATCGCCGCGTGATCGAATGGGAAAAGGAGGATGTCGAGGAAGCCGGGATGATGAAGGTCGACATTCTCGGGCTCGGGATGCTCGGCTGCATGCGCCGCGCCTTCGACCTGCTCGCGCGCCACAAGAACGTCCTGCTGACGCTCGACCACCCGGACCTGCAGACCGACGACGAGGCGACGTTCGCGATGATCCAGAAGGCCGATACGCTCGGCGTCTTCCAGATCGAGAGCCGCGCGCAGATGGCGATGCTGCCGCGGATGCTGCCGGTCAATTTCTACGACATCGCGATCCAGGTCGCGATCGTCCGCCCCGGCCCGATCCAGGGCGACATGGTCCACCCGTATCTCAAGCGTCGCGAGCAGAAGCGCCGCAACCCCGCGATCGAATTCGACTATCCCTCGCCCGAGCTGAAGGCGGTGCTCGGCAAGACCTATGGCGTGCCGCTGTTCCAGGAACAGGCGATGAAGGTCGCGATCGAGGGTGCGGGCTTCACCCCGGCGCGTGCCGATGAATTGCGCAAGGCGATGGCGACCTTCAAATACACGCAGGGCGTCGGGCAGTTCAAAACCGAGCTGATTGAGGGCATGGCGAAGAAGGGCATCGGCCCCGATTTCGCCGAGCGGCTGGTCAAGCAGATCGAGGGGTTCGGCTCCTACGGCTTTCCCGAAAGCCACGCCGCGTCCTTCGCCAAGATCGCCTACGCCTCGAGCTGGATGAAATGCCACCACCCGGACGTGTTCTGCTGCGCACTGCTCAACGCGCAGCCGATGGGCTTCTACGCCCCCGCGCAGATCGTCCGCGACGCGCGCGAGCATGGCGTGGTGATCCGCCCGGTCTGCGTGGTCGACAGCGATTGGGACACGCGGCTGGTTGACGAGGGCGATACCGCACGGCTGCCGCTGCGGCTGGGAATGAAGATCGTCCACGGCGTGTCGATGATCGACGTGGCGCGGATCATCGCCGCGCGCGCCGAGGCGCCGTTCCGCTCGGTCGAGGATCTGTGGCGCCGCTCGGGCGTTCCGCTGGCGACGCTGGAGAAGCTCGCCAAGGCCGATGGCTTCCACGCGCTCGGGCTCGACCGGCGGCAGGCGCTATGGGCGATCCGCGGGCTCGGCGAGACGCCGCTGCCGCTGCTGGAGGCCGCCGAGCGCCGCGAACCGCCGGTCAGCCTCGTGCCGCTGACCGCCGGGCGCGAGGTCGTCGAGGATTACCGCGCCACGCAGCTGACCCTGCGCGAACATCCGTTGTTCTTCCTGCGCGACCGGCTCGCCGACCAGCGCGTGATCCCGTGCGCGCAGCTCCGCCAGACCCGCGACGGGCGTCGCGTCGAGGTCGCGGGGATCATCCTCGTCCGCCAGAAGCCGGGCTCGGCGAAGGGCGTGCTGTTCATCACCATCGAGGACGAAACCGGGGTCGCCAACATCATCCTGTGGCCCGACCGGTTCGAGGCGCAGCGCACCGTCGTGATGTCCTCGGCGATGATCAGCGTCACCGGCGTCGTCCAGCGCGAGGGCGAGGTGATCCACGTCATCGCCGATCGCATCCACGATCGCACCGCGATGCTGCGCGCGGTCGGCGACATTGATCTGCCGCGCCTCACCAGCCGCGGCGACGGCGCGACCCATCCCGGTTCCCCGGACCGCGGCGATCCCGGCTGGAAGACGCGCGTGCGCAGCGACTATCATCCCCCGTTCCGCACCGGTTGCGATCCCGAGGATGTCATCCCGATCCGCAGCCACGATTTCCACTGAGCGCGATCAGCCCGGATGAATTACGCTAACAATCGCGCAACAATTGATCCATGTCATGCCCATGGCTGATCCCGTCTACCAGCTCGTCTATATCAGCCGCGCCACCCGGCCGCTCGACGATCCCGAGCTGACGCGACTGGCGACCGCCGCGGCGCGCTTCAATGGCGGGCACGACATCACCGGGCTGCTGCTCCACGACGGCAGCCGCTTCATCCAGGCGCTCGAAGGCCCGCAGCCGGCGGTCGAGGCGCTGATGACGCGGATCGCGCGCGACCCGCGCCACGATTCGATCGCCTATATCGAGCGCCGCACCGTCGCCGGGCGGCAGTTCGGCGGCTGGGCGATGGATGCGCGCCGGGTGCGTGACGCCGGCGGCGCACAGGCGTTTCTCGACGATCTCAAACGGCTGCTGGCGCCGGTCGACGATCATCGGCTGGTCGCCGCCTTCATCGGCTTCGCGATGCTGGGCCGCCCCGAGCTGCGCACGCGCCGCACGCCGCCCGGGGCCTCGTAGCGTCAACCGACCGTCTGCTCGATCGTCCCGAAGATCGGATGGTGGCGATCGTCCTCCATCCAGATCCGCACCGTATCGCCCTTGCCGAGATACGGCGTCTGCGCCGCGCCGTGCCGGATCGTCTCGATCGTGCGCAGCTCGGCGAGGCACGAATAGCCGACGCCCCCTTCGGCGACCGGCCGCCCCGGCCCGCCCTCGGCATCGCGGTTGGAGACGGTGCCCGACCCGACGATCGTCCCGGCCCCCAGCGCGCGCGTTCTGGCGGCGTGCGCGATCAGCGTCCCGAAGTCGAACGTCATGTCCTCGCCCGCCTCGGCACGGCCGAACGGCGCGCCGTTGACCTCGACCAGCAACCGGCGGTGCAGCTTGCCGTCGCGCCACCAGTCGCCCAGCGCCTCGGGGGTGACGAACACCGGCGAGAAGGCCGAGGCCGGCTTGGATTGCAGGAAGCCGAACCCCTTGGCGAGTTCGGCCGGGATCAGGTTGCGCAGCGACACGTCGTTGGTCAGCCCGACCAGCCGGATCGCGTCCAGCGCCTGCGCGCGCGTCGCGCCCAGCGGCACGTCGCCGGTGACCACCACCACCTCGCCCTCCAGATCGCAGCCCCACTCCTCGTCGGCGAGCGGGATCGCGTCGCGCGCGCCGAGGAACCCGTCCGACCCACCCTGGTACATCAGCGGATCGTGCCAGAAGCTGTCGGGCAGCGCCGCCCCGCGCGCCTGCCGCACCAGCGCGACATGGTTCACATAGGCCGAGCCGTCCACCCACTGATACGCGCGCGGCAGCGGCGCGGCGGCGTCATGTTCGTGGAAGCGTTCGCGCGGGATCGCCTCGTTGCGCAGGTCGATCGCCAGCAGCTCCAGCGCGGGCGCGACCTGCGCCCAGTCGTCGAGCGCGGCCTGCAGCGTCGCGCAGATATGCCCGGCATCGGCATACCAGGCCAGATCGTCCGAGACGACGACCAGACGACCGTCGCGCCCCTGCTTCAGACTGGCGAGTTTCATGCGCTACCTCTCCTTGTTCTCGGGGCGAGTGTAACGAGCCCGTGCGCGCCCCGCTACAGCCGCCGCAGCAGCAACGTCGCGCGCCCGATCACCGCGATCTCGGCGAGCGGCACACGCTCGACCGGCCACAGCGGATTGTCGCTGCGGATCTCGACCGTGTCGCCGTCCGGCACCAGCCGCTTGACCACCACCGCCTCGCCGCGCCGCACCACATAGATGCCGCCTCGCGCCGCGATTTGCCGGTTCGCCTGATCGACCAGCAGCCGGTCGCCATCCTTCAGCGTCGGCGCCATCGAATCGCCGGTCACCGCGATCACCGACGCCGCCTCCGGCGTCACCCCCGCCCCGCGCAGCGCCGCACGCGGCAGCCGCTCGTGGCGCAGCAGCTGCTCGTCGGCGACCTGCCCGACGCCCGCCGCGGCCTGCACCGCCAGCCACGGCACCGACACCGGCTCGCTCGACGGCGGCGGTGCGCCCAGCACCGCCTCGTCGATCGCGAGGAAATCCGCGAGCATCCGCCGCTCGCGCTCGGGCAGCACGCGCGGGGAGCCGCGGTTCACGAACTGCCCCAGATACGCCTGATTGCGCCCGAGCATCCGCGACAGCGCCGACAGCGCCACGCCCCGCGCGCGTGCTGCCGCGGCAAGTGCCTGTTGTGGCGTCTGGTTCATCGCACGATCCTACACTGAGGATTTTTCCTCGACAAGTGGAACAAAGGAGAACATATAAGGAACGCAGAGTCGGAGTGAGAGTCCATGTGCCTGTTGAACGACATCGACGTCTATTTGCAAAGGACCGGCGTGGCGGAGACCACGTTCGGGCGCCGCGCGGTCAACGACCCGCGGCTGGTGCGCGACCTGCGTCGCGGGCGCGTGCCCGGCCCGGCGCTCTGCGCCCGCGTCGCGGCGATCCTGTCGGCGCGCCCGCAATGATCGCGCGGCGGTTCGAGCGCGCGCTGGTGCGCGACGCGGCGCGGGCGGGCGTTGCGCTGACGGTGGAACATGGCCGCGCGATCCCGTGGCACAGCGCGACCTTCTCGGGGGCGCGCCACGAACTCGTCGTCAGCACCGCGACCGGCGCCGCGCTCGACGACTGGGTGAAACGGCTGCCGACCGGCGAACTGACGATCCCCGGCCAGATCGTCGCGGACCTGCGCCTCGCGACCCACGCGCGTTACGGCGACCGGATGATGCTGCGGATCGAAGGGGTGACGGTGGCGTGCGACCTCAGCGCGCCGGAATGCGATGCAGCGTCCGTTCGAGGACGATCGGATCGACGAACGCCGCCGCCGACACCGGCGTACAGCGGCGCAGCGCGCCCGGATCGAAGGCGCTCAGCTTGAGGTTCAGGTCGCGGGGCAGCGGCCGCTCGGGCGGTGGTGCCATCCACGCGCACGGCGCGGCCCCGCCCGCCGCCGTCGCGCGCTCGACGCGCCGCCGGCCGAGCCGCGACACCGCGGCGCGCATGGTATCGAGCACGCCATGGCTGCGCGCGGAAAGCGGAAGGGGCAGGATGTCGTCGAGCATGTCCGCAGTGTAGCGGAGCAATCGTAAGTCTATGGTAAACGGCGCGCTATCCATTCTGCCGCCGTCGAAAGAGGCACGCCGGCTCGATTGGGCCGGCGTGCCTCGCCCGATCAGTCAGCGTCGGCCAGTTCCTCGGTCAGCGCGGCGATGATCGCCTTGTTGAACGCCGGGATGTCGTCGGGCTTGCGGCTGGTGATCAGATTGTCGTCGATCACCACCTCCTCGTCTTCCACTTCGGCGCCGGCGTTCGCCAGGTCGGTGCGGATCGAGACGAACCCGGTCACGCGTCGCCCGTCGATGACGTCGGCCTCGGCGAGCAGCCACGGCGCGTGGCAAATCGCGGCGACGATCTTGTCCTCGTCCATGAATTGCTGGACGATCTCCACCGCCAGATCCTCGACGCGCAGCTTGTCGGGGTTGGCGACCCCGCCGGGCAGCACGAGGGCGTCGTAATCGTCGACCTCGACCTCCGACAGCGTCAGGTCGGGCGTGGCGGTTTCCGCCTTGTTGATATCGCCCTTCATCCCCTGGATCGGATCGCGTTTGATCGAGGCGAGCGTGACGGTCGCGCCGGCCGCTTCCAGCGCCTTGCGCGGTTCGAACAACTCCACCGTCTCGAACCCGTCGGCAGCGATCATCAGCACGCGGGCTTGCGACAAATCGGCCATGTCAGTCTCCTGCTGGAAAGGAAGTGTTCCGGCGCCCCAACCCCTCGCGTGTGCCGCCCGTTCCGGGAACGATGCGCGGGCCTTGCGCATTTCCAGAACCGGGTCACGACACCGCGGAAGGGCGAAGGTGGCAGGAAATATCGTTTTCTTTGAGGATGATACGCCCGGCATCACGCGCAAGCGCACGCGCCACGATGCCTGGGCCTATTATGACGCGAGCGGCAAACGGATCACCGATCGCGACGAAATCGACCGGCTGAACGCGATCGGCCTGCCCCCCGCCTATACCGATGCCTGGTTCTGCCCCGATCCGGACGGCCACATCCAGGCGGTCGGCTGGGACGAGAAGGGCCGCAAGCAATATCGCTACCACCTCGGCTTCCGCGCGCAGCAGGAGGCCGCCAAATACGATCTCTGCGCCCCGTTCGGCCGTGCGCTGACCAAGCTGCGCGCGCGCGTCGAGGCCGATCTCGAACGCCGCCGCCACACCAAGGAGCGGACCGTCGCCGCGGTGGTCAAGCTGCTCGACGTCGCCGCGCTGCGCATCGGCAACGAGACGTATGCCAAGACGAACAAGAGCTTCGGGCTGACCACGTTGCGCGACCGCCACGCACAGATCAGCGGCAGCACGCTCAAGCTGGAATACAAGGCGAAGTCGGGCAAGATCCGCAAGCTCAAGATCACCGACGGCAGCCTCGCGCGCTTCGTCAAGAAATGCCAGGATCTGCCCGGCCAGAAGCTGTTCCAATATGTCGGTGACGACGGCGAGCCGCATGCGGTCACCTCGTCCGACGTCAACGCCTATCTCCGCGCGGCGATGGGCGAGCGTTTCACCGCCAAGCATTTCCGCACCTGGGGCGCGAGCGTCGTCGCGTTCGAGGCGCTGATCGAGGCCGAGGCGCCGATCGGGCTCAAGGCGATGCTCGAACCGGTCGTCGCGCATCTCGGCAACACGCCGGCGATCGCGCGCAAATCCTATGTTCACCCGGCGTTGATCGAACTGGGCAAGGACAAGGCCGCGCAGGCCGCGTTCCGCCAGTCGCTGCGGCTGCCGCGGTCGACCCATTATCTGACGCGTACCGAGCGCGGGCTGATCGCCTTCCTCGAAGCCTGCGGTGCGTGCGAGCTGAAAGCCGCCTGACATGAGCAATACCAGTACCGCCGCCGCCGGGAAGGCGGCGTTCGATACCGATCGCGTCGGCCAGCAGGCCGGCGCGCTGCTCCATTCCAGCCTGATCTGGTTGCAGCAGCATTGGCTACAGATCCTGATCGCGGTCGGGATCGGCGTCGCGATCGCGCTGGTGCTGTTCTGGGTGCGCGCGTTCGGGCCGCGGCTGGCGCATCGCAGCGCGTCGGGCAAGGGCTGGGCGGCGGTGCTCGGCCGCGCGATCGAGCGGACCAACGCCTTCTTCATCATCATGCTCTCGGCCAAGCTGGTCGACGGCTATGCCGCCACCCCCGCCGACGTCGACAAGACGATCACCTTCCTGTTCACCGTCGCCGCGGTGTTCCAGGCCGCGATCTGGGCGCGCGAGCTGATCCTCGGCGCGATCGAGCACCGCACCCGCGACGAACATTATTCGGGCGAGGCGCTGATGAGCGCGATGGGGCTGATCCGCCTGCTGGTCAGCTTCGCGGTGTTCGCGATCGCGCTGGTTGTCGTGCTGAGCAACCTCGGCGTCAACGTCACCGGCCTCGTCGCCGGGCTCGGGGTCGGCGGCATCGCGATCGGTCTGGCCGCGCAGGGGATTTTCGCCGACTTGTTCGCGGCGCTGGCGATCATCTTCGACCGCCCGTTCCGCCGCGGCGACAAGGTCAGCTATGGCACCACCAGCGGCGTGATCGAGGCGATCGGGCTGAAGTCGACGCGCATCCGCGCCTTCACCGGCGAGCTGCGGATCATCTCCAACCGCAATCTGCTCGACAAGGAAATTCAGAACACCTCGCAGCGCGACCACGTCCGCGTGTCGTACACGATCGGCGTCGCCTATGAGACGCCGCCCGAGACGCTGGAGCGCATCCCGACGATCCTGACCGAGCTGGTCGAGGCGGAGGGCGCCAAAGTCGCGCGCGCCGGGTTCGAGTCGTTCGGTGCGTCGAGCCTCGACTTCGCGTTGCAGGTCGACACGCCCGGCGACGACTGGGCAACCGCGCACAACGTCCGCAACCGCCTGCTGGTCGCGATCATGCGCCGCTTCGCGCAGGAAGGGATCGGCATCCCCTACCCGACGCAGACCACCTACACGGCGGCGCCGGACGGAACATTGGTAATGCCGTACGCGGAGCCGGCTCAGACGCCAAACAGCTGACCGTCGCCTCTGCGCAGGCAATTCGGGAACCGACGAGAGAGCGTGAGACGCTCGCCCCTCGATATCCGTCGCCCCTGCGCAGGCAGGGGCCCATGTCTGTCGAATGCATGAGGACGGTTTGACACACGCCCGACGTGTATGTGTCGGATGATCCACCTCGACGAAACAGAGATAGGCCCCTGCCTTCGCAGGGGGGACGGCGCATTTGGTGGCGTCACGCCCCCTCAACGTCATTCCCGCGTAGGCGGGAATCCGGAACCTTTGACGTGGCGGTGCTTGCCGAGACCTGCGCGTCCGGATCCTCGCCTGCGCGGCAATGACGGTGCGGGTTTACTTCCGCACCCCCAAAGCCCCACTCCCCACCCGCAAATGCAAAGTTGCTGGCACAATCCCCCGCCTGCTCTCACCTCGGCAACATGCAGAAACCTTCCTTCACGGTGCAGGTGTTCGCCGGCATGGCGATCGGCGTCGCGCTCGGCTTCGTGGCACGCAGCGCACCCGATGGCGCGCTCGCCGAAACGCTGCGCCTTACCGGCGAGAGCTTCGTCAAATTGCTCAAGGCGCTGGTCGTCCCGCTGGTCTTCACCGCCTTGGTCGCCTCCGTCGCGGCATTGCGCGACCTTGGCAATGCCGCGCGGCTCGTCGGCCAGACGCTCTTGTGGTTCGCGGTCACCGCGCTGATCGCGGTCGCGATCGGGCTGACGCTCGGCACGGTCCTGCAACCCGGCGTGCGCGCCGGGGTCGATGCCGCCAGCGCGGTCGCGCCCGGGACCACCGGTTCGTGGCTCGACTTCCTGCGCGGGTTGATCCCCGGCAATTTCCTCGGGCTGGAGGCGTCGACCAAGCTCGCCGACGGCGCCGCCACCACCGGCATCTCGTTCAACGTCCTGCAGCTGATCGTCGTCGCGATCGCGGTCGGCGCGGCGGCGGTGAAGGTCGGCGCGGCGGGCGAGGCGTTCCTGGCGGCCAATGCCTCGCTGCTGACGATCTTCCGCCAGTTGCTGCGCTGGGTGGTGCGGCTGACGCCGATCGGCACCGCCGGGCTGATCGGCACCGCGATCGTCCGCTACGGCTGGTCGTCGCTCGCTGCACTCGGCAGCTTCGCGGGCGCGGTCTATCTCGGGCTCGCGCTGGTGCTGTTCGGGGTCTATCCGGCACTGCTCGCCGCCAACCGCCTGTCGCCGCGCCGCTTCTTCGCGACCGCCTGGCCGGCGATCCAGCTCGGCTTCGTCTCGCGCTCGTCGATCGCCACGCTGCCGGTCACCGAGGACGTCGCCGAAAAGGCCGGCGTGCCGCGCGACTATGCCGCCTTCGCCGTCCCCTTCGCCGCGACGACCAAGATGGACGGCTGCGCCGCGATCTACCCGGCGGTGTCGGCGCTGTTCGTCGCGCAATATTACGGCATCACGCTCCATGCGCCCGACTATGTGCTGATCGCGCTCGTGTCGGTGATCGGCTCGGCGGCGACCGCCGGGCTGACCGGCGCGCTGGTGATGCTGACGCTGACGCTCACCACGCTCGGCCTGCCATTGGAGGGCGCCGGCCTGCTGCTCGCGATCGATCCCATTCTCGACATGGGGCGCACCGCGGTGAACGTCGCGGGGCAGATCGTGGTCCCGTTGATCGTCGCCCAGCGCGAAAGGCTGCTCGTTCCCGCTCCCGGACACACCGCGACGCAACCGGCATGAACCCTTCCGTGTCTGCAACGTTCGTGCAGGCACTGGAAGGAGTATGATCGAGATGAAGAAGGCTCTGCTGACGGCGCTGGCGATCGCCACCGTCTCCGCCCCGATGGTCGCCGCTCCGGCGGCGGACGCCCAGCGTCGCGACCGGGATTATCAATGGCGTGGTGATCGCGACGACTGGGACGCCTCCAAGAACTACCGTCGCGGCAACTACCGCGAGCGTCGCCTGAGCCGCGAGGATCAGGTGTACCGCGGTCGCGACGGTCGCGCTTATTGTCGCCGCAACGACGGCACCACCGGTCTGGTGGTGGGCGGCGCCGGCGGCGCGCTGCTCGGCAATCTCGTCGGAGGCGGGCTGCTCGGCACGCTGGCCGGCGGTGGTGCGGGCGCGCTGCTCGGTCGCGAGATCGACCGCGGCAAGGTGCGCTGCCGCTGAGGCGGCCGGTCCGCGCCGGAGCGTATCACCGGCGCGGGCCATTCGTTTTAGAAGGTCGGGTCCGGCGCCCGCCCTCCGAATTTAACACGAATTTCTTGCTTTCGGTTCGCACCGGCTTGCGAGGGGCTTGTCGATGCGCCTACACAACCGCCAGAGGTTGGGGAGAGGCGCCGTGACGCTCGACGAAGTGGAAGCCGCGGTCGGACGCACCAGCGTCTCGACGTGGATCACGGTGACGCAGGCGATGATCGACGCCTTTGCCGAGGCCACCGGCGATCGCCAGTTTATCCACATCGACCCCGTCCGCGCCGCCGCGACGCCGTTCGGCACCACGATCGCGCACGGCTTCCTCACCTTGTCGCTCCTGCCCCGGCTGATGGCCGAAACGCCCGACCTGCCGACGGTCAGCGGCGCGACGATGCACGTCAATTACGGCGGCAACCGCGTCCGCTTCCTCGCCCCGGTCCCGTCCGGCGCGCGCATCCGCGCGCGCTCGCGGCTGCTGTCGTTCGAACAGAAGCGCCCCGGCCAATGTCAATCGACTTCCGAGATCACGATCGAGATCGAAGGGCAGGAAAAGCCCGCGATGCTCGCCGAATGGATCACCCAGGTCTTCGTCTAGGCTGCACCGAAAGGCTTCGTTTCATGCGCTCCGCCGTTATCGTCTCCACCGCCCGCACCCCGATCGGCCGCGCCTATCGCGGCGCGTTCAACAACCTGCCCTCCCCGACGCTCGCCAGCCACGCGATCAAGGCCGCGGTCGAGCGTGCCGGCATCGATGGTGCCGAGGTCGACGACGTCGTGCTCGGCGCCGCGCTGCAACAGGGGCATCAGTCGCCAAACATCGCGCGCACCAGCCTGTTGCGCGCCGGGTTGCCGACCAGCGTGTCCGGCATGTCGCTCGACCGGCAATGCGCCTCCGGGCTGATGGCGATCGCCACCGCCGCCAAGCAGATCGTGCATGACGGGATGCAGATCGCGATCGGCGGCGGGGTCGAGAGCATCAGCCTGGTGCAGACCCCCGAGATGCGCGTCGCGCCCGATCCCGAGCTGCTGGCGATGCATAAGGACATCTACATGCCGATGCTCCAGACCGCCGAGATCGTCGCCAAGCGCTACGGCATCTCGCGCGATGCGCAGGACGAATACGGCTATCGCTCGCAAATGCGCACCGCCGAGGCGCAGGCCGCGGGGCGCTTCGATGCCGAGATCGTCCCGGTTACCGCCACCAAGGCGAACGTCGACAAGGAGACGAAGCACGTCTCGCACGAGCAGGTCACACTGACCAAGGACGAGGGCAATCGCGCCGATACCACGCTGGAGGGATTGCGCGGGCTGAAGCCGGTGCTCGGGCCGGACCTCAACATCACCGCCGGCAACGCCTCGCAGCTGTCGGACGGCGCCTCGGCCAGCGTGCTGATGGAGGAGAAACTCGCCGAGCAGCGCGGGCTTACCCCGCTCGGCCGCTATGTCGGCATGGCGGTGGCGGGCACCGCACCCGACGAGATGGGCATCGGCCCGGTCTTGGCGATCCCCAAGCTGCTCGAGCGCAACGGCCTGACGATGGACGACATCGGCTTGTGGGAGCTGAACGAGGCGTTCGCGGTGCAGGTGCTCTATTGCCGCGACAAGCTCGGCATTCCCGACGAACTGCTCAACGTCAACGGCGGCGCGATTTCGATCGGCCACCCGTACGGCATGTCGGGCGCGCGGATGGTCGGCCATGCGCTGATCGAGGGCAAGCGCCGCGGCGCCAGGCATGTCGTCGTCACGATGTGCGTCGGCGGCGGCATGGGCGCGGCCGGGCTGTTCGAGGTGCTGTGACGTTGAAAATAGCACGACCTGTGCTATGTGAATCGTGTCGGTAACGTCATTCCGACTCCTGATGAGCCCCGGTCGTGCCAGCGGTCGGGGCTCAATTGGTTTGGGGCCCGGCTGCCAGACCGCGCCCCGCCCCCGTGTTAGTGCTTCCGGGCCATCTCGATCACCTTCAACACCAAGGTGGTGAAGGCGAACATCGTGCCAAGAAACAGGCACAAGCCGGCATACGTCATTTCCGTGCTCCTGATCCGGCGGCGGGATTGCCGCCGCCGCGGTTCATGACGGCGGCGCAACGACCGCGCAACCAACGCCCCCGCCTCTCGTTCTCCCGTCGAACCCGAGCAGGAGATGCGATATGGCCGACGCCAACACCGATCCGAAGAAGCTGAAGCAGGATCTCTGGGCCAAGATGGCCGACAGCCCGTTCGTGATGGTCGGTCCGGCTGATGGCCATGCGCATTACGAGCCGCTGACCGCGCAGCTCGACGAGGATCAGGTCGACACTTTGTTCTTCTTCATCGGCAAGACCAATCGGCTCGCCGACGGTGGGCGCGTGATGGCGCAGTACGTCTCGAAAGGGCACGACTTCTTCGCCTGCCTCGACGGCACCGCGCGGATCGACAACGATCAGGCCCAGATCGACAAGCTCTGGAATAAGCAGGCCGAGGCGTGGTTCCCGGAGGGCCGCAACGACCCCAATCTCGCGCTGCTGCGCGTCGACATCGATTCCGCGGAGCTGTGGGAGACCGACATGTCGTTGTCGGGCCGGGTGAAGATGCTGTTCGGCGGCACGATCAAGGCCGGCGAGGAAGGCAGCCACGCCAAGGTCGAGACGACCGCCGAAAACAGCCCCGCCTGACCCGTCGCCCCTGCGCAGGCAGGGGCCCATGTCTGTGGCGTGTCGGGAAACGTGTGCCACATGGCCCGAAGCACATGTGTCAGACCGAGCCAAAGAACGAAGCAGCCATGGATCCCTGCCTTCGCAGGGATGACACATTCCGGGCCGGTCGCCACGCAGCGACCGGCCCGTTTCATGTCAGCTATTCGCCGCGATCCATTCCTCGACCACGGGCGCGATGCGGTTGCGCCACTTCGAGCCGTTGAAGATGCCGTAATGGCCGACCCCCTCGGCCATGTAATAGCGCTTCTTGTCCGCCGGCAGCGCGGTGGCGATCGTCAGCGCCGCCTTGGTCTGCCCCAGCCCGCTGATATCGTCGCGCTCGCCCTCGATCGCCAGCAACCCGACGTCGGTGATCGCGCCGGTATCGACGCGCCGACCGCGGTGCAGCATCTCGCCCTTGGGCAGGCTGTGCGACTGGAAGACGGTGTCGATCGTCTGGAGGTAGAACTCCGCGGTCATGTCGCAGACCGAGCGATATTCGTCGTAGAAGCGCTTGGTCGCCTCGGCGCTGTCGTCGTCGCCGGTGACCAGATGCTTGAACAGCTCGTAATGGCTCATCATGTGGTTGCCGAGGTTCATGGTCATGAACCCGGACAGTTGCAGGAAGCCCGGATAGACCTTCCGCCCCGCGCCCGGGTACAGCATCGGCACCGTCGCGATGACATTCTGTTCGAACCACGCGAACGGCCGCTCGGTTGCCAGCGTGTTGACCGCCGTCGGCGCCTCGCGAGTGTCGATCGGCCCACCCATCATCGTCAGCGTGCGCGGGCGGCACGGGTTGCGGTCGGCGCTCATCAGCGCGGTCGCGGCGAGGCACGGCACCGACGGCTGGCACACCGCCAGCATGTGCGCGCCGTGCGGCCCGTCCGCCGCGCCGTCCTGATCCGCGCCGATCGCTTCAAGGAAGGCGATCAGATAATCGATATAATCGTCGAGATCGAAATGCCCGTCGCGCGTCGGCACCAGCTTCGCGTCGCGCCAGTCGGTGATGTAGACGTCGGCGACCGGCAGCATCCGCTCGACCGTGCCGCGCAGCAGCGTCGCGAAATGCCCCGACATCGGCGCGGCGATCAGCAGCCGCGGCCCGCCCTCGACGCCTTCGCGGCGAAAGTGCTTGAGCTGCCCGAACGGCCGTTGCAGCACGATCTCTTCGGTCACCGCGACCTCGCGCCCGTCGACGGTCGTCGTCGCGAATCCGAACGCCGGCTTGCCGCGCGACGCCGAAGCGTGCGCGAACACCTCCAGCGCCGACGCCATCACCGGCCCGCCGCCGAGATAGGCGAAGGGATTGAACGGGTTGTTCAGCCAGTTGGCGCCGACCGTCGCCATCGCGCTGGCCGAGGCGAGCCACGACCGCTGGAGTTCATAGGCGTCGTACAACATTCGCGTCTTCCTTCCCCGGCCCCGCCGGTGCGGCGCCTATAGCAACTTCGTCCGTCGCAACGCGACTGCAACGATTGCAGTCGAATTCCGGGCCCCACCCCTGCTAAACCCCTCACGACACGTTGAGCGGGCCGGCACGCGCTGCTAGGCCGCGCGCATGGCCAGCGCTTCCGACGTCGCTCCTTCCCGCCGCCTCGGCAATCTGGCGATGGTCTTCCGGCACGCCCGCAAATACCCGCTCCAGATTACCGCGGCGTTTAGCGCGCTGGCGGTCACCTCCGGCGCGACGATCGCGATCCCGTACAGCTTCAAACGCGTGATCGATCGCGGTTTTGCGGGCAACGGCGCGTCCGCCGAGTCCGTTGCGTCGTCGTTCCATTATATGCTGATGATCGTCGTCGTGCTCGCGCTCGGCACCGCGGTGCGCTTCTATTTCGTCGCCTGGCTGGGCGAGCGTGTCGTCGCCGATATCCGCACCGAGGTGCAGCGGCACCTGATGACGCTCAGCCCGTCCTTCTACGAAACTAACCGCCCGTCCGAGATCGCCTCGCGGCTCACCGCCGACACCGGGCAGATCGAGACGGTGGTCGGCAGCACGGTGTCGATCGCGCTGCGCAACTCGTTCACCGCGATCGGCGGGCTGATCTACCTGTTCGCGATCTCGCCCAAGCTGGCGACGATGCTGCTGGCGGGCATTCCGCTTATCATCGCGCCGATCGCGCTCCTAGGCCGCCGCGTCCGCAACCTGTCGCGCACCTCGCAGGACCGGATCGCCGATGTCGGATCGATCGTCGTCGAGACGCTGGGTGCGATGAAGATCGTCCAGGCGTTCGGGCAGGAGGCACGCGAAAGCGCGCGCTTCACCGACGCGGTCGAGGCGACGATGGCCGCGGCGCGCAAGCGGGTGGCGCTGCGCGCGATCATGACCGCGATCGTCATCGGGCTGATCTTCGGTGCGATCACCCTGGTACTGTGGGAAGGCGCGGACGACGTCGCCGCCGGGCGGCTGTCGGGCGGCGCGATCGCCGCCTTCGTGCTGACCGGCGGGATCGTCGCGGGCGCATTCGGCGCGCTCACCGAAGTCTATGGTGACCTGCTGCGCGGTGCCGGCGCGGCAGGGCGGTTGAGCGAATTGCTCGCCGAGCGCCCCGAGATCGCCCCGCCCGCGCATCCGGTTGCGCTCCCGCAGCCGCCGCAGGGCCGGGTCGCGTTCCGCCACGTCGAGTTCCGCTATCCCAGCCGCCCCGATGTCGCCGCGCTCCACGATTTCACGCTGGAGGTCGCGCCCGGCGAGACGCTGGCGGTGGTCGGCCCGTCCGGCGCCGGCAAGTCGACGCTGTTCCAGTTGCTCCAGCATTTCTACCAGCCGGCGCGCGGCGAGGTGCTGGTCGATGGCGTCGACCTGACCCGTGCCGACCCCGCCGCGGTCCGCGCGCGGATCGCGATGGTGCCGCAGGAGACGGTGATCTTCGGCACCAGCGCGCGCGACAATCTCCGCTATGGCCGCTGGGACGCCGATGACGCGCAGGTCTGGGCAGCGGCGGAGGCGGCCAATGCCGCCGACTTCCTGCGCGCGCTCCCCGACGGGCTCGACACGTTCCTCGGCGAGGGCGGCGCACGGCTGTCGGGCGGGCAGCGCCAGCGCGTCGCGATCGCGCGCGCGCTGCTGCGCGACGCGCCGATCCTGTTGCTCGACGAGGCGACCAGCGCGCTCGACGCCGAAAGCGAGCGGCTGGTGCAGGACGCGCTCGAACGGCTGATGGCGTCGCGCACCACGATCGTCATCGCGCATCGCCTCGCCACCGTGCGCGCGGCGTCGCGGATCGTCGTCATGGACGGCGGCCGGATCGTCGAGGAGGGCAGCCACGCCGCGTTGATCGGTGCGGGCGGGCTCTACGCGCGGCTCGCCAGCCTGCAATTCCACGACGCTTGATCCCGGCCGCTTGACCACCGCCCGTCTTCTCCTAGTCTGGGCGGGGGAAGAGGTACGGGGGCGACGGATGCGTAGATGGTGGGCAGCGGCGGCGCTGACCCTTGGGATGGCGGCACCGGCGACCGCGTCGTGGCAGCAGGCGTCATCGCGGCATTTCGTCGTCTATTCCGACGACGAGCCCGACAAGGTCACCGAATTCGCCACCCGGCTGGAGCGGTTCGACAAGGCGATGCGCGTGATGCGCGGGATGGAAGACCCGGCGTTCAGCCCGTCGCAGCGCGTGCGCGTCTTCGTCGTCAAGGACGTGGGCGCCTTGCAGAAGCTGCTCGGCAGGAGCGACGCCGCCGGCATCTACATGCCGCGGCTGTCGGGCCCGGTGGCGTTCGTGCCGCGCAAGACCAACGACACCGGCAAGCTCGCGCTGACGCCGCAGGCGGTGCTGCTCCACGAATATGCGCACCATTTCATGTTCTCGTCGTGGGGCGATCAACCGTTCCCGGCGTGGTTCGTCGAGGGATTCGCCGAGTTCAACGCGCCGACGGTGTTCGAGCCCGACCGGCTGCTGGTCGGCGCGCCGCCGCTCTACCGCGCCTATGGCCTGATCGACGACAGCCTCGTGCCGATGCGCGACCTGCTGACGCTGGCGCCGGGCGACAAGCGGCTCGACCCGAACCAGCGCCAGGTCTTCTACGGCCGCGCGTGGCTGCTGACTCATTACCTGCTGCTCAACAACGAGCGTCGCCCGCAACTGGCCGCCTATCTCAAGGCGCTGGAGAAGGGCGGCGATCCGAAGGCGGCGGCGGCGCTGCTCGGCGATCCGCGCAAGCTCGACCGCGAGCTGAACAATTATGCGCGCAAGACGCTGCCGATCCTCGGCCTGAAGATCGACAAGCTGCCGATCGGCCCGGTGACGACGCGTGCGCTGACCCCCGGGGAGGAAGCGATCATGCCGGTCGTGCTTCGCTCGACGCGCGGGGTGAACGCCAAGACCGCGCCCGCCGTCGCGGTCGCCGCGCGCAAGGTCGCGGTGGACTTTCCGAACGACCCGGCGGTGCAGGTCGCGCTTGCGGAAGCTGAATATGATGCCGGTTCCTATGCGGCCGCCGACGCCGCGGCGGCGCGCGCGCTCGCGGCCAAACCCGGGCTGCGCGAGGGGCTGATCTATCGCGGCATGGCGCAATCGGCGCTGGCGGAGAAGGAGCATGTCACCGATCCCGCGCGCTGGAAGGCGGTGCGGCAATGGTTCATCACCGCCAACCACCAGGACGCCGAGGACCCATGGCCGCTGGTCGCCCATTATCAGGCGCTGCGGGCGGCGGGCGGGCCGATGAGCCCCAATGCCGAGAAGGGGCTCGACTACGCCTTCTCGCTCGCGCCGTTCGACAGCGGACTCGCGATGCAGGTCGCGGCGATGCACATGCGGAAAAAGGAATATGACGCGGCGCTACCGGCGCTGCGCCGTGTCGCCTACGACCCGCATGGCGGCGCGATGGGGACGATGGCCGGGGTCGTGCTCACCGCGATCGAGAGCAAGGATTCCGCGGCGATCGACACGATCGCGGCGGCGATGGAAAACAGGAAGGACGAGGACGGCGAGGAGGAGAAATAGCGGCACGGCGCCGGTCTGCGACCTGCCACTTCGATGTCATCCCGGGCTCGACCCGGGATCCCGCTTCTTCTGCTTGCCCGCTTTCCGGGAGACACCGGCTTACCCAACCGTCATTGCGAGCGTAGCGAAGCAATCCAGGGCGTCTTGGTCCGGCACTGGATTGCTTCGCTATGCTCGCAATGACGAAAGGGACCTCGATCCGCCGACCACCCCGGATCACGGCCGGGGCAGCGAACGGACGACCGTTATAAGATCAGCCCGCGTGCTCGGCGAGCACGGTCAGCCCGCGCGCATTGACCTCGGCGAAGCCGCCGCGGATCGCGATCGCCTCCGGCTGGCCACCGGGCGTCTTCTGCACCAGCACCTCGCCGTCGCGGATCGTCGACATGAACGGCGCATGGCCTTCCAGCACCGCGAAGTCGCCATCGGTGCCGGGCACGGTCACCATATGGACCTCCTCGGAGAGGAGGAGCCGCGCCGGCGTTACGAGTTCGAAATGCAGCATGATCTTGACCTTAACTCCCTCTCCCCTCCGGGGAGAGGGCGGGGGTGAGGGGCAGTGAGGGAGGGTGACCACACAATTAGCGCCAACGCGTGCGGCCGCCCCTCACCCAACCAGTTCGGGGGTAAACATTACCCCGTAATGTTTAGGTCATGCCGGGCGGCATGACCGAACCCCGAACTCCCCAAAGGGGAGAGGGCTAAGCGCTTAGAAGCCTTACGCCTCCTTGGCCATCTTCTCGGCCTTGGCGATCGCCTCGTCGATCCCCCCGACCATATAGAAGGCCGCTTCGGGCAGGTGATCGTATTCGCCGTTCACCACCGCCTTGAAGCTGCGGATCGTGTCCTCCAGCTGGACGAACTTGCCGGGAATGTTGGTGAACACCTCGGCGACGTGGAACGGCTGGCTGAGGAAGCGCTGGATCTTGCGCGCGCGGCTGACGGTCAGCTTGTCCTCTTCGGACAGCTCGTCCATGCCGAGGATCGCAATGATGTCCTGCAGCGACTTGTACTTCTGCAGCGTCGCCTGCACCGCACGCGCCGTCTCATAGTGATCCTGACCAACGGTGCGCGGCTCCAGCACGCGGCTGGTCGAATCGAGCGGATCGACCGCCGGATAGATGCCCAGCTCGGAGATCGCGCGGTTGAGCACGGTCGTCGCGTCGAGGTGCGCGAACGAGGTCGCCGGCGCCGGGTCGGTCAGATCGTCCGCGGGGACGTAGACGGCCTGCACCGAGGTGATCGAACCCTTGTTGGTCGAGGTGATCCGCTCCTGCAGCGCGCCCATGTCGGTCGACAGCGTCGGCTGATAGCCCACCGCCGACGGAATACGGCCCAGCAGCGCCGACACTTCCGCGCCCGCCTGCGTGAAGCGGAAAATGTTGTCGACGAAGAACAGCACGTCCTGCCCTTCCTGGTCGCGGAAATATTCCGCGATCGCGAGGCCGGAAAGGGCCACGCGCGCACGCGCGCCCGGCGGCTCGTTCATCTGGCCATACACGAGTGCGACCTTCGAGCCCTCGCTGACCGCATTGCCCTCGGCATCCTTGGCGATGACGCCCGCGTCGAGGAATTCGTGGTACAAGTCGTTGCCCTCGCGGGTCCGCTCGCCGACGCCCGCGAACACCGAGGTGCCGCCATGGCCCTTGGCGATGTTGTTGATCAGCTCCTGGATGAGCACGGTCTTGCCGACGCCTGCGCCGCCGAACAGGCCGATCTTGCCGCCCTTCGCATAGGGCGCGAGCAGGTCGATGACCTTGATGCCCGTCACCAGGATCGCGCTCTCGGTCGACTGGTCGACGAAGTCCGGCGCCTTGGCGTGAATCGGCGCGCGCAGGTCGGTGGCGATCGGGCCACGCTCGTCGATCGGCTCGCCGACGACGTTCATGATCCGGCCGAGCGTCGCGGGGCCGACCGGCATCAGGATCTGCGCGCCGGTGTCGGTGACGGTCTGGCCGCGGGTCAGCCCCTCGGTCGAGTCCATCGCGATCGTGCGGACGGTGTTCTCGCCGAGGTGCTGCGCGACCTCGAGCACCAGCCGGACGCCGTTGTTCTCGGTCTCCAGCGCCGACAGGATCGCCGGCAGCTGCTGGTCGAAATGCACGTCGACCACCGCGCCGATCACCTGGCTGATGCGGCCGGTGTTGTTGGTCTGGCCCGTAAGGTGAGTCGGGCGATCCTCTAGGACGGTGGCCATTGTCTTACCTCTTCGTCGCCCCGGCAACGGCGGGGGTTTCTGTCTGCTTTAACATACGGCATCCCTCATGAAGAGGGACGGTGACGTAACTTACAGTGCCTCGGCGCCCGAGATGATCTCGACCAGCTCGGTCGTGATCGCCGCCTGACGCGCGCGGTTGTACTGGATGCTCAGCCGCTTGATCATGTCGCCGGCGTTGCGGGTCGCATTGTCCA
>CAJYLV010000041.1 GCA_913776255.1 uncultured Sphingomonas sp.
CCTGCGAAGGACGCCACGTCGGCGCAGTCGGGCACCTTCATCATCTACGACGCGGGCAATCCGAACCTGAAGCCGACCGAGGCCGACCAGCTCGACCTGTCGCTCGAATATTATCCCTCGAACCGCCTCGCGCTCACCGCCGCGGCCTTCTACAAGCACATCACCAACTTCGTCTCGACCGTGCCGGTCGACGTGGTGGTCACGCCCACGGCGCAGCCTGCGAACCAGCAGCAGAATTTCAACTTCGTCGAATATCAGGTGCGCAACGGCGACAGCGCCGACGTCTACGGCATCGAGGTCGGCGGCCAGTACTTTCTGGACAACGGCTTCGGCGTGCAGGCCAATCTCACCTACAACCGCTCGCGCGCGACATCGGGCGATGTGACCACCGATCTGCCCGGCGCGATCCCCTTCTCGGCCAACGGCAAGCTGTTCTACGAGAACCACGGAGTCGGCGCGCAGGTGTCCTACAGCTTCCAGTCGCGCTTCACCTACGCGCAGGCGGGCAACCTCGCGTACCTCCCCGTCAAGGAGGATCCCTATCACGAGGTCTCCGCTACGCTCTCCTACGATCTGAGCAGCCATCTGACCGTCTATGCACAGGGTTCGAACCTGCTGGGTCAGGCCGTGAAGCGCTTCAACGACTACCGGAATCTGCCGAACTTCTACGAATATTCGGGCCGCGCCTTCTTCTTCGGCGTCCGCGGCCGGTTCTGAGTACGAAACGACGGAATCAATCGAACATAAAAGGGGGAACATCATGAACGACGCACTTCCGTCGGCGGCATTGCGCGCCCGCCGTCTCGCCGCCCTGTGCCTCGGCACCGCGATCGCGCTCGTCGCCCCGGCGATCGCCACGGCGCAGGACCTGTCGTCCGGCAGTGCGTCGGCGTCGCCCGCACCCGAACAGACGATCGGCGCGACCGATGCGGGCGGTGACGACATCGTCGTGACCGGCATCAGGGCCGGGCTGGAGAAGTCGATCAACGTCAAGCGCAAGGCGGTCAACGTCGTCGACGTCATCTCCGCGGAGGACATCGGCAAGTTCCCCGACAACAATCTGGCGGAGTCGCTGCAGCGCATCCCGAGCGTCACCATCGACCGCTCGGAGCTGGGTGAGGGGCGGCAGATCAACCTGCGCGGTCTCGGCACCGGCTTTACGCGGACCGAGATCAACGGCGGCTTCGCCATCAACGGTCTCGACCTCGGCGTCCTCGCACCCGAGATCTTCTCGCGCGTCGCGGTGGAGAAGTCCTCGTCGGCGAGCAGCGTCGAGGGCGGCCTCGCCGGAACCGTGAAGATCGAGACGATCAAGCCATTCGACAGTCCCGGGCTGCGCATCGTCGGCGTGGCGGGCGGCCAGGTCGGCCAGAAGTCGAAGGTCATGCCCCGCGCGTTCGGGCTGGTCAGCAAGAACTGGGACGACCGCTTCGGCGTGGCGCTGGGTCTCGCCTATTCCAAGGTCGACTTCCGCACCAACGAGATCGCCTACGGCCCCTGGGTTCCGTTCCGGCTGATCGCCAACCCGACCGCGCTGGCGACCGCGCCGGCCAGTCTTCTCGACGCCGCCACCCCGCGGACGGCGGCCTATTACAGCTACATCGAGCAGCGGAAGAACATCGGCGGCACCGCCGCGGTGCAGGCGAAGCTCGGCGATGGCTTCGATCTCACGGCCGACTTCCTCTATGCGGAGAACGACGGCGCGCGGCACGACGATCGCCCCGACATTCCGATCGAAGGCAATAACGCCGCACCGACCAACTACACCGTCGAGAACGGCGTGGTGACCTCGGGCACGTTCACCGGCGTCCAGAACCGCGTCGGGACCAGCTATCGTCCGCAATTCCAACGCGTCTGGCAGGGAACGCTGCGCGCCGATCTCCGCCCGAACGACCGGCTGACGATTTCACCGGCGATCGCCTATGCCAAGCGGACCGAGCGGACCGAGCTGCAGCTGTTCTCGTTCGCGATCAACGACACCACCTCCAGCTATGCGATCCGCGGCGACGTCCCCAATTTCTCGTCGACGGCCACGGACTTCTCGACCAACCCGCAGGCGTTCGGGTTCAACGTCTTCATCTTCGACCGCTTCCGCCAGACGACTGACGAGCTGATGACGAAGATCGATGCCAAATACGCGCTGGACGACGAGGATCGCTTCTCGATCCGCCTCGGCGGCCGGTACACGGACCGCACGACCGACCGGCGCGGCGAGAACGCCGGGCTCTATCAGGGCTCGCCGCTGCTGACGGCGAATTCTCCGTCGCTCGCCGCGGTCGCCATCACCCGGCCGTTCAGCGTCAAGGGCGCGCCTTCGCAGACGCCGGGCAACATCCTCGCGGTCGATCCCGTGCTTGCCAAGAAGTTCTTCTTCCCCAACGTCGGCGACCCCTATGTCGCCCCCGAGTTCTTCCCGTATCTGACCGGCAACGATCTCCGCTCCTTCTCGGTGCGCGAGGAGACGTTCGCCGGCTACGCCCAGGCGAACTTCGCCATCGGCGCCTTCGCGTTCGATGCAGGCGTTCGCTACGTCGACACGCGTACCGCGACCAGCGGCACGCAGCTGGTCGGCGACACGCCGCTGCCCCGCGCCGACCGGGGCACCTCTGCGAACTGGCTGCCGGCCGCCAACGTCCGCTTCGAGCCGGTCGACAATCTCGTGTTCCACGGTGCGCTGAGCCGATCGCTGACGCGCCCGGACCTCGATGCGCTGACGCCGACCCAATACATCAACTCGGGCCCGCGAACCGGGACGCGGGGCAATCCCAACCTGCGGCCGTATACGGCGGATCAGGCCGATCTCAGCGTCGAATGGTACTGGCATCCGGGCTCGCTGCTGAACGTCGGCTATTTCTACAAGGACATCAAGGATCTCATCACCCAGCGGACGGTCAGCGAGGTCGCGACCTTCCCGGATCAGCTCACCGGCCTCCCGACGACCGAACCGATCGCCTTCACCGAACCGGCGAACGGCAATTCGGCATGGGTCAGCGGGCTGGAGGTCGGCTTGCAGACGCCGTTCTATTTCCTGCCCGGCGCACTCTCCGGCTTCGGTACGGTGCTGAACTACACCCGGGCCGCCAACCGGGCCAAAATCGACAACGCCGACGGCACCACGCTGCGTCAGAACCTGCCCGGCCTGTCCAAGAACGCGTACAATGCGGTGCTCTACTATGAGCGCGGCGGTTTCGATGCGCGCTTCGCCTATTCGTGGCGCAGCACCTACCGCCGTTCCGACCCGGTCGGTGCGCAGTTCGGTGCCGAACGCTACGTCCGCGACTACGGACAGCTCGACTTCTCGAGCAGCCTGCCGGTGACGAAGTGGCTGCAGATCAACTTCGATGTGACCAACCTGCTCGACCGGCAGCGCAAGGAGTATATCCTGATCCCCACGACGGGTGCGACCCCGCCCGCCAACGTCATCGAGCTCGAACGTCGCTTCATTCTGACGGCTCGCGCCGTCTTCTAGATCGCCGGTCGGGGATCGAACCGCTGGAGGCGTGCCTGATGCGCGCTCCAGCGGCGGTCGGTCGAAGCCCATCCCTGTCGCCCGTTCGACCTCGACAGCACCTACCCGATCGGGCTTTCGGCGGTGAAGGGGGAGCAGCACGGCTTGGTCACGGGCCGAAACTCCATCAATTCGACGCGCGTGCCGTCGGGGTCGTAGAGGTTGGCCTGCCACTTGCCGTCGAGGCCCATTTGCGGACCGTCGTGACGCGGGCTCAGCCGATCCTCGCGGTGCAGAATCGTGACGGCAGCCTGCATGTTCGAAACACCCAAAGACAGGTGATTGAGGACGCCGAGCTGCCGGGCGTCGACGTTGGCCTCCGGCACGTCCGAGCCCGGACCGACCATCATATATTCCAGCCAGTCCCGACCGTCGGGCGTCTGCTGCGACACCCAATCGACCTTGTCGGGCTTGAACGCGCCGTACCAATACGGCCGGAAGCCGAGCAGGCGGCGGTACAATCCGTCCTGCTTCTCCCGGTCCTTCACGGCGTAGCCAAGGTGGATCATGCGCCCGCTGATCGCGCCGGGAACCGGGGTAGCGTCGGTGCTTGCGGGTTGCACGAACTGGACCGCATTGCCTTCCGGATCGCGCAGGGCGAACCAGCGATCCCCGTCGGAGGAGCGCTGCAGCGCGCCGAGGCTCGCGACGCCGGACGCGGCCAGCCAGGTCCGCAGCGCCGCCGCGTCCGCCGTCGCATAGGCGACGTGCGCCAGCATGCTAGGCCCCTGCCCGGCGGGTGCGGGTAGCACCTCCACGAATTGGCGCGGGCTCAGATAGTAACGGACGCCGGCCGGGTTTTCCGGGTCGGTGCCCTTTCGGGCGCCCAGCACGTGCGTGTAGAAGTGTTCGGACTTCGCCATGTCCCGAGCGTAGACCGCGATGTGCGAGATGCCGGTGATGGCCGGACGCGCTCCCGGTGGCGCCTTTGCCCCGAGCAGGGCGACGGCCGCACAGGCCAGTACACCGATACGACCCAGCATGGCACCCTCTCCTCACCCGGCCGCGTGTCGGGCCGTTGTGCCCAGTCTAGGCAGCGGTGTCGGTACTGTCACGTTCCCCGCGCTCGACGATCGTCGACACCATGCCCCCGGGGGATCGCCGCTATTTGCCGCGACGCTGCGCTGGCACGACAAACCGTCTGAGGTGATGAACACTGATCGGAAAGATCGTCACCAGGATGCGAAGAAACCTCCACCGCCACCCGCCGTTGGACCGTCGCGTCCCGATCCTGCCGGTTCGTGACGCTGGAGACGATAAGGATGACCGATCTGCCAACCCTGGTGACGCTCGACAACGACGGGACAGATGCCGGTCGGCCGCCATGCTTGCCCTTCCTCCATATGTGGACCGGAGCGGACGGGGGCAGTCGGATCGACCTCTCGCGAATGACCGGCTTCAAGCAAAAGAGCGTCGGCGGCGGGGCAGACCCGCAATGGATGCGCCCCTTTCCCGGCGAGGTGAGCGCGATCAACTTCGCGATCTTGCCGGTGGGCTGGATCGGGGATTGGCACGAAAGCCCCAAGCCGCAGTGGGTGATCCCGCTGCGCGGTCGCTGGTTCATCGAGACGATGGACGGCAATCGCGTCGAAATGGGGCCGGGCGACATCCATTTCGGGCAGGATCAGCAGACAAACGACAGCAAGGGGCATCGGTCCGGTCAGATCGGCGACGCGCCCTGCTTTCAGATGATGATCCAGTTCGCCACGTCCCCCGCAGCGCAGACACGCGACCCGTTCGACACATGAAGGCCGCGCTCCAGCTCGCCCCCGTCTTGTTGCCGGCGCGGCTCCGCCTGCCCGGCGCGCCCGTCCCGACCGAGGTGGACCCGCCGCGCATTCACCGCGCCGAGGCACGTGCGGTGCTCGGCGACACACGGCTTGTTACCCTGTACGACAAGGCGAGCTGGAGCGAGGGGCCGGCATGGTGGCCGCGCGAGCAGACATTGGTGTGGAGCGATGTCGTCGGTCGCCGGGTGCTCGGCTGGCGCGCGAACGGCGCAGTCGACGTGCTGCTCGACGCCACGCCGTTCATCAACGGCAATGCCGTTCTGCCCGACGGCACGCTCGTGCATTGCGAACACGGCCGCCGCGCGATCAGCCGCTCGAACGGCGATGGTGTCGCCACCCCGATCGTCACCGGCGTGGAGGGCAGCCGCCTCAACGCCCCCAACGACCTGATCGTCGCGGCGGACGACGCGATCTGGTTCAGCGACCCGACCTTCGGGCTGGAGAATCCGCAACAGGGAGCGCCCGGCGTCAGCGAGAGCGGTCGGACCGCGATCTGCCGGATCGGCGCGGACGGCAAAGCGCAGCGGATGGCCGACATGACGCAGCCCAACGGGCTCGCCTTCTCGCCCGATGGCCGCACCCTCTACGCCTCGCAAACGCCCGAACATGGCGAAGGCGAGGTCGCGATCTTCGCCTTCGACTGGAACGGGGCCGCGCTGACAGACCGGCGGCGTTTCGCGATGGTGCCGGAGGGAATTCCCGATGGTTTCGCCGTTGATCGCCGCGGCTGGCTATGGAGCAGCTCGCGGGTCGGCGTCGAGGTCTTCGACGCCGATGCCAACCACCTCGCCACCGTCCCGACGCCGTGCCTGTGCAGCAATTGTACGTTCGACACCGAACAGGCGCGCCTGTTCGTCACCGGCGGCGCGCATCTCTGGATGCTGGCGCTCCGATGACGGCGGACCGGGCGCGATACGCCTGACCGGCGCGCGCGACGTCAGCGGCGCTCCCAGTCGTGCTCGCGCTCCAGCGACAGGATGTCGCGGCCGGCGGTCAGCACCGCCTGCTCGCGCCCGTCCTCGTCGAAATAGACCGCCACATGCTGCGCCGGGACGTCGCCGATCGCATGGATCGCCGGGTCGGAGGTCCGCAGCTGGTCGTCGACGCGCATCCCGCCGTCCTCGACCGCCTTCCCGGTCTGCACGTCGAAGCGCGCGTGATACCACGGGCAGCGGATCGTGCCATCGACGACGATGCCGTCCGCCAGCGGCGCCGTCAGATGGGTGATGTTGCCTGCGAGGCCGAACACCCCCGAAGAATCGGCCAGCCCTGCTGGCATCGCTCTCCCCGGCCCGCGGGTCGTCTCGTGTGCACCTCGCGAGGCACGATCCAGGCGATCCGATTTGCCCCGCGTCATCGTGTCGGCTGGTCGGCCGCGAGAAGGCTTGGCGCCGATCGGTCCTAACGTTCGAACACCACCGGCGGCACGCCGCGGCGGGCGACCTGCCGCATGATGAAGCTGCTGCGGATCTTGGCGACGTACGGCAGGCGCGACAATTCGCTGCGATACACCCGGTCGTAATCGTTGAACGAGCGCACGTGCACCATCATCACGAAATCGGTGTCGCCCGAGACGAAGCTGCAAAAGCTCATCGACGGGCATTGCATCACCGCCTCCTCGAACTCGATCAGCGCCTGCTCCGCCTGCGAGTTCAGCTCGATCGAGACCAGCACCATGATGCCGTAACCGAGCCGGTCGAGATCGAGGCTGGCGGTATAGCCAGCGATCAACCCACGCTCCTCGAGGATCTTGCGCCGGCGCGCGGTGGCGGTGCTCGACAGATTGACCCGCTCGCCGAGCGCGACATCCGACATCCGCCCGTCCGCGGACAGCTCGCCGAGCAGGCGGCAGTCGGTCTGGTCGATCTCCGTCGTCGTGAAATCCATCGCATACCCCCGTATCTGGCGTTCGAAAGCATCAAAGACGGCAGCGAAATTGATCGAAAGAAACGAGATGCGCAACGCCATCTGTGTTAGCGTTCATCAACTCACAGAATAAAGGGGCCGCATGACCATCACCGACCGTCTTCGCCGCGCGCTCGGCGTGTCGCTGCTCCTCACCGCCGGCACAAGCGCGATTGGCGCGTCGGCCCAGCAGCGCGCCGCCGTCGCGCCGACGCTGTTGCCGGTGGTCGTCGACCGCGAACAGGGCAAGGTGCTCGTCACCCTGCCGCACCCCGACGAGGACGGTGTCTCGGGACGCTTTCTCTACGCCACCGCGCTCAAGACCGGGCTCGGCTCGGCGCCGATCCGGATCGATCACGGCATGGTCGGCGACACACAGCTGCTGGCGTTCCGGCGGCTCGGCAGGAAAGTCGCGGTCGTGTTCGAGAACCCGCGTTATCGCTCGTCGGGCGATGCGCGCGAGCGGCGCGGCGCACGCGTCGATTTCCCGTTCAGCACGGTGGCGATGCTCGATGTCGCGTCCGTGGCAGCGGACGGCGCGGTCACGGTCGACCTCGCGCCGTTTCTGGTCCGCGATACGATGCGTCTCGCCGACCGGCTCAACGCTGCGGCAAAGGGCTTCAAGCTGATCGATGCGCTGAGCGCGGTCGATCCGGGGTCGGTCAAGGCATTCCCCGACAATATCGAGGTGGAGGCGGTGCAGACCTATGGCTCCGACACGCCGGGCAAGGAGGTCGACACGATCGCGCCAGACGGGCGGCAGGTGAGCTTCACCGTCCACCATTCGCTGGTCCGCTTGCCCGCCCCCGGCTTCGTCCCGCGAACGTTCGACATCCGGTCGGGCACGTTCGCCACCCCGGTCTACGAGTTCAACACGCCGCTCGGCGCGCCGGTGTTGCAGCAATATGCGAACCACTTCCGGATCGAGAAGCTCGACCCCGGCGCGGCGCGGTCGCGCGTGCGCAAGCCGATCGTCTTCTACATTGACAACAAGGCCCCAGAGCCGATCCGCACCGCGCTGATCGAAGGCGTGGCGTGGTGGAACCAGGCGTTCGAGGCGGCCGGCTATATCGATGCCTTCCAGGCGCGCGTGCTGCCCGCCGACGCCGACCCGCAGGACGTGCGCTACAATGTCGTCAACTGGAACGAGCGCCAGACGCGCAGCTGGTCCTATGGCGGCGGCGTCACCGATCCGCGCACCGGCGAGATCATCAAGGGCAATGTCGTGCTCGAGGGATTGCGGCTGCGCCAGGACATCTGGATCTTCGAGGGGCTGGTCGGCCTCGCCGAGGAGAACAAGGGCACCGCCAACGATCCGGTCCGCGTCGCGCTGGCGCGGATCCGCCAGCTCGGCGCGCACGAGGTCGGCCACGCGCTCGGTTTCGCGCACAATTTCGCCGCGAGCACGCAGGATCGCGCCTCGGTGATGGACTATCCCTTCGCCAAGATCGCGCTCAACGGCGACGCGATCGACCTGTCCGACGCTTATGCCAGCGGCATCGGCGCGTGGGACAAATTCACGGTCGACTGGCTCTACGGCCAGCCTGCCGCTGGCACCGACCCCGACGTTGCCGCGGCGGCCAAGGCCGACGCGGCGCAGCGCGCAGGGATGCGCTATCTCACCGACATCGACGGGCGCGACCCGAGCCTCGCGGTGCCGGGCGACAGCATGTGGACCGAGGGGACCGACTCGCCCGCCGACCTCGCGCACGTGATGGCGGTGCGCCGCGTCGCGCTGGCGCGCTTCGGCCCGGGCGTGCTTCACGCCGGCGCGCCGCTCGCCGATCTGCGCCGCAGCTTCGTGCCGCTGTGGCTGTTCCACCGCTACGCCGTGGCCGCGATCGGCAAGACGCTCGGCGGGGTCCATTACAGCTATGCCACCGCGGGCGACAGCGCCCCGCCCCCGACGCGCGCGACCGCGGCCGAGCAAGGCGCGGCGCTCGACGCGCTGATGGCGACGCTCGACCCCGCCGCGCTCACCGTGCCGCCCGCGCTGGCGCTGACGCTGTCGTCGGGGGTCAACGGCAGCGCCGACCCGCAATATGACACCGAGGTCTTCGACACCGCCGGCGGCGCGGTGTTCGATCCCCTGGTCGCGACCGACGTCGCGGCGCAGGTCACGCTCGATACGCTGCTGGCGCCGTCGCGGCTCACCCGGCTCCACCTCCAGCACGCCGCCGACGCCGCGCTTCCCGGCGTGGAGTCCCTGCTCGACCGCCTCGACCGCGACGTGGTGGCGCGCCATGACGACGCGGTGGCGCAGCGGATCGCGTTGCGGACGTTGCTGGCGATCGCCGCCGCGGCGCGCGCGCCAGCGACCGCCGGTGACGTGGCCTTGCGGCTCGATGCCGCCCTGCTGGCGACGCGCGAGCGGCTCGCGCGCGACAGGCGCGACGCCTGGGCGCAGGGCGTGGCGCGGTTGCTCGGGGACAAGGACGCGCTCGACCGCGCGCTGGCGCCGGCGTCGCGCCCCGCACCTGCGATCCCGCCGGGCATGCCGATCGGGTGAACCGTCCGCACCCGAAGAAAATGCTCTTTGGCATTACGTTGCCGGCGCCCCCGGCCATCAGGGCGCGGCGGCAATCGTCCGCTCACTCAGCCGAAATCGCAGGCACGAAGCGCTCGTCATTTCAGCGGGCCAGCGCTGCGCTGCGGGCGCGCTCCGCGCGGTCCCGCTGCCCCCACGAGTGTCATTTCTATCTGGCGGGAATGTGTCTTTAGCAGCTGGCGGCAACGAGCGATCCATTCGCGGCACCCGCGATGGCAACCGCCGGCCCCGCCTCAGCTGCGCGGCAAGGCGTAGGCCAGCGTATAATCCCCGTACCGCGTGCCCAATGCACCATGGCCCCCCGCCGTGATCACGACATATTGCCGCCCGTCGCGCTCGCGATAGGTCATCGGGGTCGCCTGCGCGCCGGCCGGCAGGCGCGCCTTCCACACCACCTCGCCCGTGCGCAGGTCATAGGCGCGCAGATACTGGTCGGTCGTCGCCCCGATGAAGGCGAGGCCGCCGGCGGTGATGATCGAGCCGCCGAGATTGGGCACGCCGGTCTTGATGGGCACGCCGAGATGCGAGCCGAACAGCCCGGTGTCGCGCGCGGTCCCCAGCACCTTCTTCCACAGGATGCGTCGGGTGGTCAGATCGACCGCGGTCAGATGGCCCCATGGCGGCGCGACGCACGGCGCGCCGAAGATCCCGACCCACGCCTTCACCACCGCGACATAGGGCGTATTGTACTGCGTCTGCAGCTGCGCCTGCATGGCGTTCTCGCCGCCCTGCTTCTGCTTCATGAGCGCCGCGACGCGCGGATCGTCGCGCCGCATCAGCCACAGCTTGAACGGCATCTCCATGGTATTGACCGTCATTACCCCGCGCACCGGATCGACCGCGGCGCCGCCCCAGTCGGTGACGCCGTCGAAGGCGGGATGGCCGATGATCGGCTTCAGCCCCATCGGCTGGTAGATGCCCGTCCCCTGCGCGCGACGGATGTCGATGCGGCAGAACAACTGATCGATCGGCGTCGCGCCCCAGGTCGCGACCTCGCTCGGGGCGGGCGGCGTGAAGCTCGGCATGCCGGTCGAGAACGGCTGCGTCGGGGAGACGCGCACCCCCGGCGTCGCCCCGTCGGTGCGCACCGGCTTCTCGGTGACGGCGGCGATCGGCGCGCCGTTTAGCCGGTTGAGAAAGAACACCTGCCCCATCTTGGTGGTCTGGATCAGCGCCGGCACCACCCGGCCGTCGGCGGTGCGATAGTCGAACAGCGACGGCCCGATCGGCAGGTCCATGTCCCACATGTCGCGGTGGACGAGCTGCCGCGTCCAGCGCAGCTTGCCGGTCGCGATGTCGAGCGCGACGATCGACGAGCCGAAGCGGTCGTCGAACGGCCGGCGAAAGCCGATCCAGTAATCCGGCGAGGCGTTGCCCGTGCCCAGATACACGAGGCCGTTGGCCGCATCGGCGGTGATCGCGCCCCAGACGTTGGGCGTGCCGCGCGTATAGGTCTGCCCCGCGGGCAGCGGCGCGATCGCATCCGGCGAGCGGCCGACGTCCCACGCCCACACCGGGGCGCCGGACACGGGATCATAAGCCCGCACCACCCCGGACGGAATGTCGCGGTTGACGTTGTCGATGATCCGCTCGCCGATGATGAGGCGTCCGTTGACGACCACCGGCGGCGTCGTGCCGATCTGATCGGACGGCTTGGAGGTGCCCATGTTGCTGCGCAGGTCGATCGCGCCGCGATCGGCGAAGCTTTCGCACGGGCGGCCGGTGTCGGCATCGAGGGCGACGAGGCGCGCATTGAACGTCGGCGCGAAGATACGGCGCGGGCATGGCGTGCCGGCCGGCGCCTCGAAATAGGTGACGCCGCGACAGACGAGGTAATTGTTGCCCGCGATCGTCGCGTCCTCGTGCCAGCTCCACTTGGTCCGGCCGGTGGTCGCGTCGATCGCCTGCACGAAGGAATGCGGCGTGCAGGTGTAGAGCGTGTCGCCGATATGGATCGGCGTCGCTTCCGAATGATATTCGCGTTTGTGCTGCTTCGACTCCGCGGCCATCGGCAGGTCGCCGGTTCGCTGGGTCCAGGCGAGCTCGAGACGGCGGACATTTTGCGGGGTGATGTCGGCGAGCGCGGAATAGCGACGCCCCGAGAGCGTGCCGCCATAATCGCGCCAGTCGCCATCCGCCTCCCCGGTCGGCGCGGGCGCGACCGGCGCGGCGGTCGCCGTCTGCTGCGCCTCGGCCCCCGCCCCGTGGAGGACGAGGCCGCCGACGCCGAGCGCGAGCAGCACCGCCACCGCGGCAGGTACCGCATGCGCGGGGGACCGCCACGATCGTGCCGACCATCCGGTCAGCAGCACCAGCACCAGCAGGACGGTCGGCGCGACGAGGCGCGGGACGAGTTGCAGGCCGTCGAACCCGACTTCCGCGATCGCCCAAAGCAAAGTGCCGACCCAGATCGCGACGAACAGCCAGCGCCCGGGTCCGGCCCGCCGCCCGAGCAACGCGCCGCTGACCACCATGGCGAGCCCGGCGACCAGATAATAAGGCGAGCCGCCCAGCGACGCGAGCACACCGCCCGCGACAGCGAAGAAGCCGCCGAGAATGGCCACGCACCACGCGATCGCCAGCCGGTAGATCCGGGCCATTGCCGTTCCCTTTCGAATTGTTGCTGCCACAACGCATCGCGCGGGCGAAGTTTCAGCAGCCGGCCCGCTGCGCATCCTTGCCGGTCGATCCGCGCAACGAGGGCCGACCGCTTCCGTGGCGGCATGTGCCGAGGATGGTTGATCGCGAAAGGCCTTCGGACCTATCGTGCCGGCGTTCGTGGAAAACGGCCATGCTGATTGCGATGATGATGACCGCGGCCGCGCTCGCCGCCAGCCCGTCACCTACAGGGTCCGGCGTCTGCTCCGGTCCGGACACGTCGAACGCGGCGCCCGCCGATATGCTTCAGCGCCTCGATACGTTCAGAGCCAGCCTGACCGCGTCCGATCGCCGCCGTCTCGATCGGGCGCTTCCCCGCAGTGCCGATGGCGGCATCGCACGATGCGATGCGGTCGAGGGCAGCCGCGCCTCCTGCGAGGCGTCCGCCTATTTGCCGGCGCTCCGCGCGACGGGACTGATGCCGAGATTTCTTGCGACGACGTGCCGGAAACCTTAGCCCTTCACGTTCCGGCCATCGATCGATCTCGCGGCAGAGCGTCCTGAACGAACCCTCCGTTGGCCAACGCTATTCCGTGCTGCCGTCGCTGACGGGCAGCGCGATCCGGCCGTTCTCGGCGTGCGCGACGACGGCCTCGCACAGTTCGTGGGTCGCCAGCAGGGCGGCGGCATCGACCGGCCGGCGCGCGCGCGCGGCGAGCAGGAAATCGTCGCACATCGCCTCGAAGCCGCGTTGCCGCCCGACCGGCACCCAGTCGCCGCGGCGACGGTAGGTCTGCGTCCCGCGCGCCTCGACCCGTCCGGCAAGGTCGCACACGCTTCGGCGTGCCCCGCCGCCGATCACGTCGAGGCGTTCCTCGTCGAGGCCGCTGTTGCGGTGCATCGTGCCGATCGCGGTGAAGCCATCGCCGGCCAGCGTGAGCGTGATCGTATGGAGCAGGCCGTCAACGACCTGCGTCTCGATGGTGCGGCGAAGGACCGGCGCGGGTGCGAGCCACAGCAACGTATCAATGACATGGATGAAGTCGTCGAACACCACCCGCCGCGGCAGGTCCGGCTGCGCGTCGCGATGCTTCTCCATGACGAAGAGGTCGGCGTCGCTGCCGTGCAGCGCGACATAATCGGGCGCGAACCGCCGGTTGAAGCCGACCACGAGCGGGGTGGCGCGCGCTTTTGCCAGCGCGACGAGCGTCTCGACCTCGGCGAGACGATCCGCCAGCGGCTTGTCGACGAAGGTGGGGATGCCGCGCTCGACCAGCGATTGGACCAGCGCGCCATGCGCGGGCGTCGCCGCATGGACGAAGGCGGCGTCGAACGACGCGGCGGCCAGCGCCGCCTCCGCGCTGGCGTGGCGATGCGCGATCCGGAACGCGCGGCCCACCGCCTCACGCACGGCGTCGTCACGAGTCGCCAGATGGATGTCGAGATCATCGCGCTGCGTCAGCACGGGGAGATATGCCTTGCGGGCGATGTCGCCCAGCCCGATCAGAAGCACGCGCATGGGTCATTCCTCGGTTCGGCGGCGTCGGTGTCCGTGCCGGCCAGCAGTCGGGCGGACGGTGCGCGCGCGACCACCGATTGTCGAGGGGGCCCGCTACCGGCCATCGATCACGACCAGCGCCACCCCCTGCCGCGGCACCTCCAGAGTCGCGATGGCGGTGCCGCCCGCCGCGTCGGTCAGCGCCAGCGGCTGCGGCTGCATCACCGACGCCTGTTCGAGCTGCACATATTGCGCATCGTCGGGCGCGATCGGCGACCCCATCCTCTTCCACGCGGTGAAGGCATTGGCATGGTCGCCGTCGACGCGCCACACCGTCGCGCGCGCGCCTGCCCCGCCCGTCACGCCGCGCAGCGCCAGCGTCACCGCCGCGCCTGCGCCCGGCACATCGTCGTCGTGATAATGCCAGACGAGCACCGCGACCTTGCCGTCGGCGGTGCGCGTCGCGATCGTTCCGACGTCGGCCGCGCCGCGCACGCCGTCGCGCAGCACGGTATCGAGCGGCAGCTGCGCGTCGCTGGTCGCCGCCAGCCGGTCGGCGCCGAGCTGCGCGAACATCCGGAAGACGTTGAGCACCGGCAGGTCGACGCCGTTCGACGACAACTGGCGATAGCCGGCGAACCACGGCTGGTCCTCGAACTCGAACGCCCAGGTCAGCGCGCCGTCGAGATTGACCTTGCGCCGCGCCGCCAGCTCCCAGATCCGCGCGAAGCTCGCGGCGGTGTAGCTCGAATACATCGTGCCGTTGCGATAGGCGTTCGCCGGGCCCGGGCAGGCGGCGCAGCCCTCCGGATCGCTTTCGCCGATCACCACCGGCTTGCCCGCCAGCGCCGGGTTCGACAGTGTCTTGGTGAAGCCTTTGTCGACTTCCTTCAATTGCGTGGCGATTCCCATCCGCACATGGCCATCGACGAAGGTCGGCTGTCCCTTGGCGTGGAAGGCGAGGAAGTCGGTCGGGGTGCCGATCTGCCCGGTGGCGTAGTTACGCCCGGCGGTGACGTGCCTGAGGAAGCCGTCCATGAAAGCCCCGCCCGCCCCGGCGGCGTCGGGCCCGCCGACCCGCGCGGTCGGCAGCGCGCGGCGGATGCCGTCGACCGCATAATCGTGCATCTTGTAGAATTCGTCGTGGCTGGCCTGCCAGTAGAAGCCGTTGGCCTCGTTCCAGATCTCGAAATACCAGCGTTCGACCTCGGCGCGGCCGTAGCGCTCGACATTGTGTTTGGTCCACTGGAAGATCAGCTCGCGCCACTTGTCGTAATCCTTGGGCGGATAGGCCCAGCCGGACATGATCCGTTTATAGTCGAACCCTGGTCGCCAGTCGTGGCGATAGGGCGTGCCGGCGGGCGCGGACGACAGCGCCTCGGGCATGAAGCCGATCTGCAGATACGGGTGGATCCCCGCGGCGCGATAGGTGTCGATGATCCGGTCGACGTTGGTCCAGTTGTAGATCGGCTTGCCGTCCGGGGTCTCGTTGTAGATGTCGGTGCTGCCCCATTTGAACGCGGCGGTGCCGTCGCCGGTGTTGAGCAGGTTGTGCGCGCGGAAATAGATGTCGCCGCGCTTCAGCTTGCCGAGCTCGGCGATCAGCTTCTTGCCGTCCTTCATCGTCGCGTAATTGGGCTCGTCGGCGCCGAAGAAGCGCCAGATCGGCGGCAGCTTGCCGGCCGTGCGCGTGGTGTCGACCGTGATCCGCACCGGGCGTGCGGCGGCAGGCGCCTGCGCGTGGACCGGGGCGACGAGCAACGTGCCCGCCAGCAGCAACGGGGCGAGCAGATGGCGATAGGGGCGCATCGGGGATCCTCTCCTGTCATGTGACGTGCGCGCACAGGGACGCCCACCGCGACCGTGTCGTCATACAGCACGTCGACGATTGATCCACGCGCGAGCGGACACGCCGGGCGCTGGAAGAAGGATTGCTTCACGCGGACGCGCGGCGCACGCGGAGCTGCGTCGCGGTCATGGCCGGGAGAGATAGCGCTCCAGCGCGTCGCTGCCGCCGATCCGCTCGCCGTGAATGAACACCTGCGGGGTGGTCGACACGCCCTGCTCCGCCTTGAACGCGTCCACCGCCGCGCGCGAGTCGAGGATGCGGTCGTCGACGCGATAGCCCGCGCGCTCGAGCATTTCCTTCGCGCGGACCCCGAACGGGCAGACGTGCCCGGGCAGCACCATCCGGTAGAGGGTCGCCGTCTTGTCCTGTGCCATGGTGCCGCTCCGCGGGCGTGAGCGCCCGTGCAGCCAGAGCGAGCCACGCAGCCTGACGTTCCATCCCCGGCACGGCGCCGTCCGCGGCGAAATGACGTTCCGATACGGATCGCGGCGGAAGCGAACCGCCGCCCGCGCGTTCACCCCTATGTTCCCCGGGCGACGACCGCCCCGCAGCGATGGACCGGACACGATGAGCAAGACGATCGCCGACCTGTTGAACGATACCCTGGTCGAGGCCGGCGTGGCGCGCATCTGGGGGGTGACCGGCGACAGCCTCAACGCCTTCAACGACAGCATGCGCCGCTCGGGCGAGATCGCGTGGATGCACGTCCGCAACGAGGAGGCCGGCGCGTTCGCCGCCGGCGCCGAGGCGGCCGCGACCGGCAAACTGGCGGTCTGCGCCGGAAGCTGCGGGCCGGGCAATCTCCACCTCATCAACGGGCTGTACGACTGCCACCGCAACCGCGTCCCCGTACTCGCGATCGCCGCGCACATCCCGTCGAGCGAGATCGGGCTGAACTATTTCCAGGAAACCCACCCGACCGAGCTGTTCCGCGAATGCAGCCATTTCTGCGAAATGGTGCAGGATGCGCGGCAGATGCCCGAGCTGCTCCACCGCGCGATCCGCACCGCGCTCGGCCAGCACGGCGTGGCGGTGCTGGTGATCCCCGGCGACGTCGCGTTGCAGAAGGCGCCGGAGACGCGCGCGGTCCCCTTCCCCGCGCTGGCAGCGCCGCGGCTGGTGCCCGACGACGCCGTGCTGCGGCAGGTCGCCGCGCTGGTCGCGGGGTCGAAGGCGGTGACGTTGCTGTGCGGCGCGGGCACCGCCGGCGCGCATGACGAGGTCGTCGCGCTCGCCGCCGCGCTGAAGGCGCCGGTCGTCCACGCCTATCGCGGCAAGGAGTGGATCGAATACGACAATCCCTATGACGTCGGCATGACCGGGCTGATCGGCTTTTCGTCGGGCTATCACGCGATGATGGAATGCGACACGCTGCTGATGCTCGGCACCGACTTTCCATATCGCAACTTCTATCCCGACAAGGCCAAAGTGGTGCAGGTCGATCGCGATCCGGGCGCGTTGGGGCGGCGCGTGCCGCTCGACCTCGGCGTGGTCGCGGACGTGAAGGAGTTCGCGGCGCGGCTCACGCCGCTGATCGCCGCCGACCGCGACGACCGCTTCCTTGCCACCGCGCGCGATCATTATCGCGACGCGCGCCAGGGGCTCGACGACCTCGCCACGCCGCGCGACGGCGACAAGCCGCTCCACCCGCAACATATCGCGGCGACGGTCGACCGCCTCGCCGCCGCGGACGCGGTGTTCACCGCCGATGTCGGCACCCCCGCGGTCTGGGCGGCGCGCTACCTGACCATGAACGGGCAGCGGCGGCTGATCGGCTCGTTCAACCACGGCTCGATGGCCAATGCGCTGCCACAGGCGCTTGGCGTACAGGGCGCGTTCCCGGCGCGGCAGGTCGTGTCGCTGTCGGGCGACGGCGGGTTGACGATGCTGATGGGCGACATGCTGACCGCGGTGCAGATGAAGCTGCCGATCAAGATCGTCGTCTTCAACAACGGCACGCTCGGCTTCGTCGAGATGGAGCAGAAGGCGGCCGGCTATGTCGACGCCAATGTCGCGCTCACCAACCCCGACTTCGCCGCGATTGCGCGCGAGATGGGCTATTTCGGCGCCCGCGTCACCCGCTCCGACGCGCTCGAGGACGCGCTGCGCGCGGCGTTCGCGCATGACGGCCCGGCGCTGGTCGATGTCGTCACCGAAGGGCTGGAGCTCATCATGCCGCCGAAGATCCAGGCCGAACAGGCGAAGGGCTTCAGCCTCTATGCGCTGCGCGCGGTGCTCAGCGGGCGCGGCGACGAGGTGGTTGAACTCGCGCGCGCCAATCTGTTCCGCTAACGATGCGATCGACGTAAAAGCGCGACAAGAGAATGCGCGTTGCGCCAACCTTGCTCGATTGAATGAACTCTGCCAATAATGACAGCCAAAAGGTTCAAGGGGCTGTAGCTTGGCACAGGATGGTGCAATGCTGGCGCAGATCGGCGATCTCGCCGAGGCGGGCGAGCGGATGATCGAGCGCTTGCGACGCAAGGCGTTCCTGCCCGAAAGCCGCAAGGGGCTCAACGTCCGCTTCGGGATCGCCGAGGCGGCGCAATTGCTCGGCTGTTCGACCAACCGCATCCGCATGGCCGAGGACGACGGGCGCCTCCCCCCTGCCCCGGCCTCGGAAACCGGCCGGCGGCTCGGCTATACCGTCGAGGAATTGCTGCGGATGCGCGAGGTGCTCGGCGCCTCCCCGGCGCGTGCGCCGCTCGACGTGCCTGCGATCATCGCGGTGCAGAATTTCAAGGGCGGGGTCGGCAAGTCGACCGTCACCACGCACCTCGCGCATTATTTCGCGGTGCAGGGCTATCGCGTGCTGGTCGTCGATTGCGACAGCCAGGCGACGACCACGACGCTGTTCGGGTTCAACCCGCATTTCAACATCACTCGCGAAGAGACGCTCTACCCCTATCTGTCGATCGACCCGACCCAGGCCGATCTCGCCTATGCGATCAAGCCGACGCCATGGCCGAACGTCGACCTGATCCCGTCGAACCTCGAATTGTTCGACGTCGAATATGAGCTGGCCGCGGCGGGCAGCGACGGAGGGTCGGTGCTTGCGGCGCGTTTCCGCAAGCTCAAGCGCGGGCTCGCCGATCTCGCGCGCAATTACGACGTCGTGCTGCTCGATCCGCCGCCCGCGCTCGGCACGATCAGCCTCGCGGTCATGCAGGCCGCCAATGCCCTGCTCGTCCCGCTGGCGGCGACCACTCCCGATTTCTGCTCGACGGTGCAGTTCCTGTCGATGATGGACCAGGTGCTCCACCAGCTCACCGACGCCGGGATCGAGGTCGATTACCAGTTCGTGCGACTGATCTGCTCGAAATTCGATGGCAACGACCCCAGCCATGCGATGGTGCGCGCGATCATGGAGCAGAGCTTCGGGCCGGCGCTGCTGCCGGTGCCGATCCTCGAATCGGCCGAGATCAGCCATGCGGCGATGCGGATGATGACGATCTACGAGCTGGAACGCCCGATCGGCACCGCCAAGACCCACAAGCGCTGCCGCGCGAACCTCGACGAGGCGCTGCGGCAGGTCGAGCAGCTCGTCCGCCAGAGCTGGGGTCGCGTCGAGCCGGCGCGCGAGGAGGAGATCATCCGTGCGGCATGATCTTTCCTACATCGCATTGTTCCTTCTATGTTCCGCGCTGGAGGTGAGTCGTGGCGCGTAAGCAATCGGATTATCTGGCGGCGCTGCTCGCCGACGAACCGGCCGAGGCGGCGGGCACCCCCGCCCCTGCCCCACCGCGTGAGGCGCCTCCCGAGCGCGCGCGCGCGACGACCTTGCTGGGTCGCGAATCGGCGCTGGCGCGGGTCGCGTCGGGCGAGGTGCGGCAGGTCACGCAATTGCTGCTCGACCCGGCGCGCGTGCGGATCTGGCCCGGCAATGCGCGCAGCTACGCGCATCTGTCGGAGGCCAATTGCCGCGAGCTGATCGATTCGATCATCGCCGAGGGCGGGCAGAAGGTCCCGGCGGTGGTGCGTCGCGTCGACGGCGACCCCGAGCACGACTTCGAGGTGATCGCGGGGACGCGGCGGCACTGGTCGATCGGCTGGCTGCGCGCGCACAGCTATCCGGACATGCAGTTCGTCGCGCAGGTCGCGCAGCTCGATGACGAGGCGGCGTTCCGGCTCGCCGATCTCGAGAATCGCGCCCGCGCCGACGTCTCCGATCTCGAACGCGCGCGCAATTACCTCGACGCGCTCAAGACGCACTATGGCAATCACCAGACCCGCATGGCCGAGCGGCTCAAGCTGTCGAAGGGCTGGCTGTCGAAGATGCTCAAGGTCGCGACGATCCCCGATGCGGTGATCGCGGCCTTCGCCGCGCCGTCGGACGTGCAGCTCAAGCCGGCCTATGCGCTGGCGCAGGCGCTCGACGACAAGGAGGCGGCGCGCGCGATCGGTGCGACGGCGAAGGAGATCGCGCGCGAACAGGCGCGGCGGCGCGAGGCTGGCGATCTCCCCTGCCCTGCGCCCGAGGTGCTGCGCCGGCTGATCGACGCACCAAAGAGGCAAGCGGGCGACGAACAGCCTGAGCCGTACCGCTACGCGACCAAATACGGCCGCACCGCGCTGTCGGTGCAGTCCGCCAACCGGCAGGGGGTGACGATCCGGCTGCACGCGGGATCGGGCGCCGACACCGACGAGCTGGTCGCGGCGCTGCGCGACGCGCTCGCGCATCTGGAGGCGACCGGCAAGGGGCTGCGCCCGTGACCCGTTTCCCCGGGGAAACATCCGGCGTCGCAGCGGCGATGTTTCCCCGGGGAAACGTGCGGGCGCGTTTCGCGGCACCTTCGCCAACAGCGGGGCGCGCGGCATGACCGCGAAGCGCGCGACCCCGGCCACGCAGCAAATCGAGATGTTTCTCCCCTATCTCGCCGATCTGCCGCTGCGCGATCAGCGCGAGATGATGGAACGGCCGTTCTTCAGCCTCGCCAAATCGAAGCGGGTCAAGCCGATCGACTATCGCTCGCCCGACGGGAAATTGTGGGTCCATGTCTCGGCCAATCCCGATTACGGCATGGCGACGATCTGGGATGCCGACATCCTGATCTATTGCGCGTCGATGCTCGCCGACATGGCGCGGCGCGGCCTCAACGACGTGCCGCGCAAACTTCACCTGATGCCGTACGATCTGCTGCGCGCGATCGGCCGCCAGCCGACCGGCCGCGCCTACGAGCTGCTGGGTCAGGCGCTCGACCGGCTGGTCGCGACCACCGTCAAGACCAACATCCGCGCCGAGAACCGCCGCGAGGCGACGTTCAGCTGGCTCGACGGCTGGACGCAATTGGTCGACGAGAAGACCGAGCGCTCGCGCGGGATGACGATCGAGCTGTCGAACTGGTTCTGGGAAGGCGTGATGATGACCGGCGGCGTGCTGTCGATCGACCGCGCCTATTTCGACATCACCGGCGGGCGCGAGCGCTGGCTCTACAAGGTCGCGCGCAAACATGCCGGCGGCGCAGGGGAGGCGGGGTTCGCGATCTCGATGCCGACGCTGTTCGAGAAATCGGGCGCCGAGGGCCAATATCGGCGCTTCAAGTTCGAGATCACCAAGATCGCCGAACGCGACGCGCTGCCCGGCTATGCGCTGTCGTTCGAACAGCCCGAAGGCAAGCGCGAGCCGCTGCTGCGGATGCGCCGCCGCGCCGACGACGAGGCGAAGACGCCGTCCGCGAAACCCGCGAAGGCGCGCGCGGCCCCTGCTCCCACCCCCTCCGCTGTTCCTGCCTCCGCTGTTCCTGCCTCCACTGCCCTGCCCCGTCCCGGCAACGTCACCGAGAACGTCGCGGAAAACGTCGACGTGTCCGCGCTGGTCCGCCGCAGCGTGACTACACTGGCGGGCCGGTCGACGTTCGGCGAGATCACCGACGCGACGCTCACCACGCTGCGCGCGGAATGTCCGGGCTGGGATTATCAGACGCTCCACGCCGAGTTCCGCGCGTGGATCGAGGCCGATCCGGCACGCACCCCGGTCAGCTACCAGAATGCGTTCATCGGCTATGTCCGGCGCTTCGACGCACGAAACCGCCACACGCTCCGCTAGGCCTGATCGACGGTCGGTATTCTCATCAATGACCGGCCCATTGATGGATCGTCAGCCTCCTTCGTCGGCCCGGACCTGATCCCGGGCCCCGCTTTCTCCGGTAGTCGCAGCAGAAGTCGCAGCAGAAGCGGGATCCCGGATCAGGTCCGGGATGACGAAGGAGGGAGGAGCGCGTTGAATGTCGATCGGGTCTCGCACCGGTCTACATTTTCGATTCGACGCCGCGCCCTTCCTGTCCGCTCCCGCCCGATCATTCCGTTGCCCGAGCGACGCAGTGGGCACCATCCCAAGTGAGGCCCTGACGGACGGAACCAGATGCCCGCTCGCTTCCCACCGGTCCGAGTGGATCGGCGACAAGGCGATCTTCGACCAACCTCGCCGCACGGCGTTCCCGAAATATCGCTAATCCGTCCTCGCCGCCCCGCTGCCGCAGGCGAACGTCGGGTGCGAGCAGCGCGATTGAACCTCGATCGCCGCGGCACCCGTCAAACTGATTCAAACCGGCGGTTCAGCACCACCGTTTTGCCGGACCATCGACATTCCGGGAACGCGCTACGATATATGAGGAACGCGCCCGCGATATATCGGGAACGCCTGTCTCGAACTATCGGGAACGAAGACACGATCTTCCGGGAACGCCGTATCGCGCGCGAATCGCGGGAAGAGGCGCGGTTATCGCGGCTCCGCGCGGCCTTAACCTCATAACCTTTCTACAAACCCTCTAACCATGCGATGTTTTCTTTATTCATGAGGAGAAAGGGAGAAGCGCGTTCCCGGCAGGCCCGACACGCTTTTCCGTATATTGCGGTATGATGCGGAAAAGCGTATTGCACCGGCATGACGTCGCTGGTCCGCTCTCCCAGATCGCTCGGTGACGCGCTGCGCCGCGCACGCCGCGAGGCCGGGCTGACGCAAGCCGAACTTGGCCGGCGCACCAATCTCCGCCAGGCGACGATCTCCGGGCTCGAGAACGGCGAGGGCGCCACGCTCGACACGCTGTTCGCCGTCCTGACCGCGCTCCGGCTCGATGTCCAGCTCGACACGCGCAGCGACCGCGGCCCGGCGCTGGAGGATCTGTTCTGACATGGCGCGCCGGTCGTCCGCGCTCGCGGTGCTCCTGAACGGCCGCCACGTCGGACAGCTGTCGCGCGCCGCAACCGGAGCGATCGACTTCCGCTACGCGCGCGAGTGGCTCGACTGGGAGCACGCCATCCCGGTGTCGCTGTCGCTGCCGCTCGACACGCTGCGCTACAGTGGTGCGCCGGTGATGGCGGTCTTTGACAATCTGCTGCCCGACAGCGACGACATCCGCCGCCGCATCGCCGGCCGGGTCGGGGCAGGGGGCGCCGACGCCTATAGCCTGCTCGCCGCGGTCGGCCGCGATTGCGTCGGCGCGCTCCAGTTCCTGCCGGAGGGGGAGGGGGGGGCCGCGCCCGCCGCGATCGAAGCCGAGCCGATCGGCGAAGACGCGATCGCCGACCTGCTCCGCAACCTCGGCCGCGCGCCGCTCGGGCTTGAGGCGGACGATGCGTTCCGGATCTCGATCGCGGGCGCGCAGGAGAAGACCGCGCTGCTCTGGTCGGACGGGCAGTGGATGAAACCGCGCGGCACCACGCCGACCACGCACATCCTCAAGCCGCCGATCGGCGAGCTGCCCAACGGCATCGACCTGTCGCACAGCGTCGAGAACGAGCATCTGTGCCTCGGCTTCCTGCGCGAACTGGGGTTGCCGGTCGCGCAGACGCGGATCGAGCGCTTCGGCGATCGCCCGGTGCTGGTCGTCGAACGGTTCGATCGCTTCCGTGCGCGCGATGGCCGCTTGCTGCGTCGCCCGCAAGAGGATCTGTGTCAGGCACTGGGCGTACCGCCGCTCCGCAAGTACGAGGATCACGGCGGGCCCGGCGTCGCCGACATCCTGCGCCTGCTGGCCGCCAGCGACCGACCGGACGTTGACCGGCGGATGGTGATGACGGCCATCATCGCCTTCTGGCTGATCGGCGCGACCGACGGCCATGCCAAGAACTTCAGCATCCATCTGGGGCCCGGGGGGCGCTTCGCGGCGACGCCGCTCTACGACGTGCTGTCCGCCGAGCCGAGCCTCGCCGCGCACCAGATCAACCGGCGGCAGATGCGGCTCGCGATGGCGATCGGCGACCGGCGGCGTTACCGGATCGACGAGATCGCGCCGCGGCATTTCGTGCAGACTGCGGTGCGCGCCGGCTATGCCGAGGACGCGACCCGCGCGCTGCTCATGGAACTGCGCACCACCGCCGCGGCGGCGTTCGACCGCGCGGTGCAGGCGATGCCCGACGACACGCCGGCGGCGCTGGTCGATCCGATCGGTGCGGCGATCCGCGCGCGGGCCGCGCGGATCGACGCGCTGTGACGCCGGGGCCGATTGATCCTTCGTTCGTCGCCCCGGACCCGATCCGGGGCCCCGCTTCTTCTTGGCCGGCGAGGGAAGAAGCGGGACGAAAAGAGCGTGGGCGCGCCGTGCATGTCGATCGTCTTCGAAGCGCCTAACGCAGCCCCATCAGCCGCAGCGTCCGACGCACCGTGTCCGCGGTGATCGCCCCGCCGCGCGGGGCGACCAGCCCGTGATCGCGACAGACGGCGGCCAGCGCGCGGAGGGCAGGGAGATCGTCGACCCGCCCGGTCGCGACGCGATGCCGGTGGATCGCCGCCTCGAGGCAGCGGATCATCGGCTCGGCACGCGCATAGGCGCTCGCGCGTCGCGCGCCGTGGCGGAGTTCCAGATCACCGATACCGTCCATCATCGGAGTGGCTCTTAGCATCGCGCCCGACGATCGCCAGCGGCTGCGTGCCGGCAAGCCGTTGTCTTGCAAGGCGAGGGTCCTCGTAGAGGTCGCGGATTGCGCGCTGGCGATAGCGGTTCCACCACCGCTGCCAGCGATGCTCGGCGGCGTCGTGGAGCAGGTGGCAGCGCTGGCACAGCGCCGCGAGATTGCCGGGCCGGCTATTGCCCGGATCGTGATCGAGGTGCGCGCAAGCGAGCACCACCCGGGTCGTGCGGACCCGCGCCAGCGATACGCCGCCCTCCAACACGATCAGCGCGCCATCGGAGCCGCGCCATGCGCTCGCCTCAGCGTCCCACCACCTGCCGTCGCCGAGATGCGCGACGCGGCGCAGATGCGGGCGGGCGCAGCGCTCGCACCGCGATCCCGCGCGGCGGAACCGCACCAACGCCGACAGCTGCGTCCAGTCGATCGGATAGAGCCAGCGGTTCTCGGGACGGATTGGCATGGCGATTCTATGAGTCAGACGGCCGCGAAACAGAAGCGCGAAATGCGCCACCATCGCGGCGTTCGGTCAGGGGAGGGGGGAGGGGGCGCGACGCGAGCAGCGCGAGGCTGGAGGCCAGTTCGTCGTTGCGGAACGGCTTGCTGAGCCGCGCGGTGCCGGGATCGATCCCCTCGGCGTCCGCATAGCCGGACACGATCAACGTGCGCAGGCCCGGCAGCCGCGTCGTCAGCGCCGCCGCGAGCTGCGCACCGCTCATGCCGGGCATGAGGTGATCGGTGACGAGCAGGTCCGGCGCCAGCCCGGCATGGACGAGGTCGAGCGCCTCGGCGGCGGAACACGCCTCGACGATG
>CAJYLV010000042.1 GCA_913776255.1 uncultured Sphingomonas sp.
TCGGCTGGCGCGGCAAGCGGGTGAACACGCTGCGGCTGTGGACCGCGCGCAGCCTCGACCCGTTCAAGCTCGACGCCTTCAACCGCGGCGACTTCGAGGGCGCGATGGCGGACCAGCTCCGCGCCGAGAGCCTGGTGCGCGTGCTCTACCCCAATGATTCCACCGCGGCGGGGCAGGAGCTGCGGCTGCGCCAGGAATATTTCTTCTCCTCGGCGTCGATCCAGGACATCGTCCGCCGCCACATCCAGTATTTCGGTGACATCCGCACGCTGCCCGATCGCGCCGCGATCCAGCTCAACGACACGCATCCCGCGGTGGCGGTGGCCGAGCTGATGCGGCTGCTGGTCGATCACCACGAGCTCGACATGGACGCGGCCTGGGCGATCACCCGCGCCACCTTCGGCTATACCAACCACACGCTGCTGCCCGAGGCGCTGGAGAGCTGGCCGCTGCCTTTGTTCGAGCGGCTGCTGCCGCGTCACATGCAATTGGTCTACGCGATCAACGCCAAGCTGCTGCGTGAGGCGCGCGCGGCCGAGGGGATCGACGATCGCGCCATCGCCGCGATCAGCCTGATCGACGAGGGTGGCGAGCGCCGCGTGCGCATGGCCAACCTCGCCTTCGCGGGCGCGCACAGCGTCAACGGCGTGGCGGCGCTCCACACGCAGCTGATGAAGTCGACCGTCTTCGCCGACCTCCACCGCCTCTACCCCGACCGGATCAACAACAAGACCAACGGCATCACGCCGCGGCGCTGGCTGCAGGGCTGCAACCCCGCCCTGACGTCGCTGATCGCGGAGGCGATCGGGCCCGACTTCACCGACGACGCGCAGAAGCTGCCCGCGCTCGCTCCCTTCGCCGAGGACGCGGGCTTCCGCGAGAGATTCGCCGCGGTGAAGCGCGCCAACAAGGTCGCGCTGGCCGAGCACGTCCGCGACACGATCGGCCTGCGGCTCGATCCCGACGCGATCTTCGACGTCCAGATCAAGCGCATCCACGAGTATAAGCGCCAGCTGCTCAACTTGATCGAGACGGTGGCGCTGTACGACCAGATCCGGAGCCATCCCGAGCGCGACTGGACCCCGCGCGTGAAGCTGTTCGCGGGCAAGGCGGCGTCGAGCTACGTCAACGCCAAGCTGATCATCAAGCTGGCTAATGACGTGGCGCGGCGGATCAACGGCGATCCCAGCATCGGCGGGCTGCTCAAGGTGGCGTTCCTGCCCAATTACAACGTGAGCCTGGCCGAGCGGATGGTGCCGGCGGCCGATCTCTCCGAGCAGATCTCCACCGCGGGGATGGAGGCCTCGGGCACGGGCAACATGAAGTTCGCGCTCAACGGCGCGCTGACGATCGGCACGCTCGACGGCGCCAACATCGAGATCCGCGACCAGGTCGGCGCCGACAACATCGTGATCTTCGGGATGACCGCGGAGGAGGTAGCAGCGAAGCGCGCCGGTGGGTACGCACCCCGCGCGGTGATCGAAAATTCGGCGGAGCTGGCGCAGGCGGTGAACGCGATCGCGTCTGGGGTGTTCTCGCCGGATGACCCGAACCGCTACCGTGATCTCATGAACGGCCTGTACGACCACGATTGGTTCATGGTCGCGGCCGACTTCGACGCCTATGCCGCCGCGCAGCGCGAGGTCGACCGCCGCTGGGGCGACCGCGACGGCTGGCAGCGCAGCGCGATCCGCAACACGGCGAACATGGGCTGGTTCTCGTCTGATCGCACGATCGGCGAGTATGCGCGTGAGATCTGGGGCGTGCTGTGAGGCCGCCGGCAGCAGCGATCGACGCGCTGCTCGACGGCACCAGCGCCGATCCCTTCGCTCTGCTCGGCGCGCATGCCGGGCCCGGGGGCACGTTCGCGCGCGCCTGGATACCGGGCGCGGAGAGCGCCGAGACGCACACGCTCGCGGGCGCGCCGCTCGGCACGCTCGACCGCGTCGACGACCGCGGCTTGTTCGAGGGCGTGATCGAGGGCGATCCGCAGCCGCTGCGCTACCGCGCGCGCGGCGGCGGGGCGGAATGGTGGGTGACCGATCCGTACAGCTTCGGTCCCGTGCTCGGCCCGGTCGACGACCTGCTGATGAACGAGGGGACGCACTTCCGCCTCTACGACAAGCTCGGCGCGCACCTGCTCCACCACGAGGGCGCCGACGGGGTGCATTTCGCGGTGTGGGCGCCCAACGCGCGGCGCGTCGCGGTGGTGGGCGACTTCAACGACTGGGACGCGCGCCGCCATGGCATGCGGCTGCGCGCCGACACCGGCGTGTGGGAAATCTTCCTCCCCGATATCGGCGCCGGGCGCGCCTACAAATACGCCATCACCGGGCCGGACGGCGTGATGCAGCCGCTCAAGGCCGACCCGTACGCCTTCGCCGCCGAGCTGCGCCCGAAGACCGCCTCGCTCACCACCGCGCCGCCGACCCACGAATGGGGGGACGATGCGCACCGCGACGCCTGGGCCTCGGTCGACCCGCGGCGCGTCCCGATCAGCATCTACGAGGTTCACGCCGGCAGCTGGGACCGCGACGAGAACGGCTGGTATCTCAGCTGGGACCAGCTCGCCGAGCGGTTGATCCCCTATGCCGTGGCGATGGGCTTCACGCACATCGAGTTCATGCCGATCTCGGAACATCCCTACGATCCGAGCTGGGGCTATCAGACCACCGGGCTGTTCGCGCCCAGCGCGCGCTTCGGCGACCATGAGGGGTTCGCGCGCTTCGTCGACGGCGCGCACCGCGCCGGGCTGGGCGTGCTGCTCGACTGGGTGCCGGCGCATTTCCCGACCGATGCGCACGGCCTGTCGCGTTTCGACGGCACCGCGCTGTACGAGCACGAGGACCCGCGGCTCGGCTATCACCCCGACTGGAACACCGCGATCTACAATTTCGGGCGGCGCGAGGTGTCGGCGTTCCTCGTCAACAATGCGCTGTTCTGGGCCGAACGCTATCACGTCGATGGCTTGCGCGTCGATGCGGTCGCCTCGATGCTGTACCGCGACTATTCGCGCAAGGATGGCGAGTGGATCGCCAACCGCGAGGGCGGGCGCGAGAATTGGGAGGCGGTCGACTTCATGCGCGCCGCCAACCGCGCGCTCTACGCCCGCCACCCCGGCGTGTTCACCGTCGCCGAGGAATCGACCAGCTGGCCCGGCGTCTCCGCCCCCGCCTATGACGAGGCACCGCGCACCGCGCTCGGCTTCGGGTTCAAGTGGAACATGGGCTGGATGCACGACACGCTGAAGTACATGGCGCGCGAGCCGGTCCACCGTAAGCATCATCACGACGCGATCACCTTCGGGCTGGTCTATGCCTTCGACGAGAATTTCGTGCTGCCGATCAGCCATGACGAGGTCGTGCACGGCAAGGGCTCGATGCTGACCAAGATGCCCTGCGACGATTGGCAGAAGTTCGCCAATCTCCGCACCTATTACGCGATGATGTGGGGCTATCCCGGCAAGAAGCTGCTGTTCATGGGGCAGGAGTTCGCGCAGCGCGCCGAATGGAGCGAGGAGCGGTCGCTCGACTGGGACCTGCTCCACTCGCACGCGCACGATGGCATCCGGAAGCTGGTGCGCGACCTCAACCGTCTCTATCGCGAGAAGCGCGCGCTCCATGCCCGCGATTGCGAGCGCGACGGCTTCCGCTGGCTGGTGCAGGACGATGCCGAGAATTCGGTGTTCGTCTGGCTACGCTCCGCACCCGGCGCCGCGCCGATCGCGGTGATCGTCAACATGACTCCGGTGGCGCGGATGCCGTATCGCGTGCCGCTGCCGCACGACGGCCGCTGGCGCGAGGTGCTCAATTCCGACGCGCACGATTACTGGGGCTCGGGGCTGGGCAATCTGGGCGGGGTCGTCGCGAGCGGCGGTCATGCGGAGGTGACGCTGCCGCCGCTCGCGACGGTGATGCTCGAATGGGAACCGGAGGCGTGACCCCGGGTCAGACGATCCGGCCGACGAGCGCGAAGATCGCGCCCCAGGCGAGCAGCGATGGGACGAGCGCGCAGGCGACGCCACGGATCAGACCGTCGGCGGAACGGGGTTGGCAGGCGGGGTGCATCGGCGATCCTCTCGATAGTCGTCTTGTTCTGACTACGCACACACTCACGTTACCCGCGCCTTTTGGCGTCAAGACCGTGACAACATGGTTAACGCGTGATGAACGACAAGTAAAGATGCAGGGAAGGAGAGCCTGACGTGGACGAACGCAAAGGTCAGCCGCTGGCGCGCGACGCAATGGCCTATGTCCTCGCCGGGGGCCGGGGCAGCCGCTTGAAGGAATTAACCGATACGCGTGCGAAACCAGCTGTTTACTTCGGCGGTAAGAGCCGCATCATCGACTTCGCCTTGTCGAACGCGATCAACTCGGGCATTCGCCGCATCGGTGTCGCGACGCAGTACAAGGCGCATTCGCTGATCCGCCATCTCCAGCGCGGCTGGAACTTCTTGCGCCCCGAGCGCAACGAGAGCTTCGACATCCTGCCCGCGTCGCAGCGGATCAGCGAATTCCAATGGTATGAGGGCACCGCCGACGCGGTCTACCAGAACATCGACATCATCGCCGAGAGCGCGCCGGAGTATATGGTCATCCTCGCCGGCGACCATATCTACAAGATGGACTATGAGATCATGCTGCGGCAGCACTGCGATAGCGGTGCCGACGTCACGGTCGCGTGCATGGAAGTCCCGCGGATGGAGGCGGTCGCGTTCGGCGTCATGCACGTCGACGGCAACGACCGGATCGTCGATTTCGTCGAAAAGCCCGCCGATCCGCCGTCGATCCCCGGCCAGCCCGATGTCGCGCTCGCCAGCCTCGGCATCTACGTCTTCAACACGAAGCTGCTGATCGAGGAACTGCGCCGCGACGCCGCGACCGAAGGCTCGTCGCGCGACTTCGGCAAGGACATCATCCCCTATCTGGTCAAGCACGGCCATGCGCATGCGCACCGCTTCTCGGCGAGCTGCGTCCGCTCGCCCGAGGAGCCCGCCGCCTATTGGCGCGACGTCGGGACGGTCGACGCTTATTGGGAGGCGAACATCGACCTGACCGACGTCGTCCCGCAGCTCGACCTGTACGATCGCGAGTGGCCGCTGTGGACCTATTCGGAGCTGACTCCGCCCGCCAAGTTCGTCCACGACATCGACGGACGGCGGGGGCAGGCGGTGTCGAGCCTGGTGGCGGGCGACACGATCATCTCCGGGTCGAACGTGCATCGCAGCCTGATCTCGACCGGCGTGCGCACCCACAGTTACTCGTCGCTCGATGAGGCGGTGGTGCTGCCCTATTGCAAGATCGGCCGCAACGCGCGGCTGAGCAAGGTGGTGCTCGATCGCGGCGTCATCATCCCCGACGGGCTGGTCGTCGGCGAGGACCCGGTGCTCGACGGCCACCGTTTCCGCCGCACCGACAAGGGCGTGTGCCTCATCACCCAGCCGATGATCGACCGGCTGGAGCTGTGACGGCATGACGATCTCAGTCCTGTCGGTCGCCTCCGAGGCCTATCCGCTCGTCAAGACCGGCGGGCTCGGCGACGTCGTCGGTGCGTTGCCCGCGGCGCTGACGCAGCATGACGTGAACGTGGTGACGCTCATCCCCGGCTATCCGCGCGTGATGGCGGCGATCCAGACGACCGGCGGGCAGACGTCCGCGGCGCTCCACGATTGGCCGGACCTGATCGGCGCACCCGCGCGGCTGCTGTCGGGGACGATCGCCGGGCACAAATTGCTGGTGCTCGACGCGCCGGGCTATTTCGCGCGCGAGGGCGGGCCGTATGGCGATCCGTCCGGGCGCGACTGGGACGACAATTGGCGGCGCTTTGCGGCGTTCGGACGCGCGGCGGCCGATCTCGCCTCGGGCGCCGTCAAGGGCTTCCGCTTCGACGTCCTCCATGCGCACGACTGGCAGTCGGGGCTCGCGCCGGCCTATCTGCGCTTCGCTCCGGCGGGCGGGCGCTGCGCGCGGTCGGTGATGACGATCCACAACATCGCCTTTCAAGGGCGCTATGACGGCGGCATCTTCGGCTCGCTGGCGCTGCCCGACCGCGCCTTCGCGGTCGACGGCGTCGAATATTATGGCGGGGTCGGCTATCTGAAAGCCGGGCTGGAGGCCGCGGACGCGATCACCACCGTCAGCCCGACCTATGCCGCCGAGATCCTGCGCCCCGAATTCGGCATGGGGCTGGAGGGCCTGATCCGCGCGCGCCGCGAGCGGGTGTCGGGGATCGTCAACGGCATCGATCCGGCGGTGTGGAACCCGGCGGCGGACGAAGCGCTGCCCGAGTGCTATGATGCGGGCGACCTCTCCCTCCGCACGATCAACAAGCGCGCGCTGGAGAAAGCCTTCGCGCTCGAACCCGGCGACGGGCCATTGTTCTGCGTCGTGTCGCGGCTGACATGGCAGAAGGGGATGGACGTGCTCGCGGACACGCTCGACGCGTTGGTCGCGGGCGGCGGGCGGCTGGCGTTGCTCGGCTCGGGCGATGCGTGGCTCGAACACGCCTTTCAGGAAGCGGCGGCGCGGCATCCCGGCCGGATCGGGGTGCGGATCGGCTATGACGAGGCGCTGTCGCACCTGATGCAGGGCGGGGCGGACGCGATTCTGATCCCGTCGCGGTTCGAGCCGTGCGGGCTGACCCAGCTCTATGGCCTCGCTTATGGCTGCGTGCCGGTCGTCGCGCGCACCGGCGGGCTGGCCGATACCGTGATCCACGCCAATGCCGCCGCGCTCGACGCCGGGGTGGCGACCGGCATCCAGTTCGACGACGTCACGCACGAGTCACTGGCGCAGGCCATTGCGCTTGCGTTACGGCTATTTGCCACGCCCGAGCGCTGGGCCTCGATCCAGCGCGCGGGCATGGCGGCGGACTTCTCCTGGGCGACCAGCGGACGCCGCTATGCCGATCTCTACCGGGAGCTGCTGTCCGCATGATCCGTACCGTCACGACCACGCCCTTCACCGACCAGAAGCCCGGCACCTCCGGGCTGCGCAAGAAGGTGAAGGTGTTCCAGCAGCCCAATTATGCCGAGAACTTCATCCAGTCGGTCTTCGACGTGGTCGAGGGCAAGCAGGGCGCGACATTGGTGATCGGCGGTGACGGCCGGTATCTCAACCGCGCCGTGATCCAGACCGCGATCCGCATGGCGGCGGCGGCGGGCTTCGCGCGCGTCGTGGTCGGGCAGGGCGGCATCCTGTCGACCCCGGCGGCGTCGAACGTGATCCGCACGCGCGGCGCGCTCGGCGGGCTGGTGCTGTCGGCGAGCCACAATCCCGGCGGGCCGGACGAGGATTTCGGGATCAAGTATAACGTGTCGAACGGCGGCCCCGCGCCCGAGAAGGTGACCGAGGCGATCCACGCACGCACGCTGTCGATCGCGGAGTGGCACGCTGCCGACACCGCCGACATCGATCTCGACGCCCTCGGCGAAACGCAGGTCGAGGGGCTGACGGTCGAGGTGATCGATCCCGTCGCCGCTTATGCCGAACTGATGGAGACGCTGTTCGACTTCGACGCGATCCGCGCCGCGAAGCTGACGATGGCGTTCGACGCGATGAGCGCGGTGACCGGGCCGTATGCGAAGGAGATCCTGGAACGGCGGCTCGGTTTCGCGCCCGGCACGGTGCGCAACGGCACCCCGCTGGAGGATTTCGGCGGGCATCACCCAGACCCCAATCTCGTCCACGCGCACGAGCTCTACGAGACGATGATGGCCGCCGACGCGCCCGATTTCGGCGCGGCCTCGGACGGCGACGGCGACCGCAACCTCATCATCGGGCGCGGGCGGTTCGTGACGCCGTCGGACAGCCTCGCGATGCTCGCCGCCAACGCGCATCTTGCGCCCGGCTATGCCGGCGGGCTGAAGGGGATCGCGCGCTCGATGCCGACCAGCGCCGCGGCGGACCGCGTCGCCGAGAAGCTCGACATCCCGTCGTTCGAGACGCCGACCGGCTGGAAGTTCTTCGGCAATCTGCTCGACGCCGGGATGGCGACGATCTGCGGCGAGGAAAGCGCCGGCACCGGCAGCGACCATGTCCGCGAAAAGGACGGGCTGTGGGCGGTGCTGCTGTGGCTCAACATCCTCGCGGCGACGGGCAAGAGCGTCGACCGGATCGCGCGCGACCACTGGGCGGAATATGGCCGCAATTATTATGCGCGTCACGATTACGAGGGCGTCGACAGCGCCGCTGCCGACACGCTGATGGCGGAATTGCGCGGCAAGCTCGCCACGCTGCCCGGCACGGCGTTCGGCGCGCTGACCGTCGCCGCGGCGGACGACTTCGCCTATGAGGACCCGACCGACGGCTCGGTCAGCCGCAACCAGGGGGTGCGCGTGCTGTTCGAGGGTGGCAGCCGCGTCGTCTTCCGCCTGTCGGGGACCGGGACGAGCGGTGCGACCCTGCGCGTCTATCTCGAACGCTACGAGCCGGCCGGCGGCGATCTGGATGCCGAAACCGGCGTGATGCTCGCGGAGATCGTCGCCGCGGCCGAGGCGATCGCCGGCATCCGTGCGCATACCGGACGCGAGCAGCCCGACGTCGTGACGTGACCGCGACGATCGTCGCGGGCGGCGTCGACTTCACCGTCCGCGCGCCGCGCGCGGGGGCGGTATGGCTGTGCCTGTTCGACGGCGACACCGAGCGTCGCGTCGCGATGGCGCGCGTCGGTGACGACTGGCACGCGTATGTCGCGGAAGCGGGCGCGGGGACGCGCTACGGCTTCCGCACCGATGCCGATTCAGCCAAGCTGCTGGTCGATCCGCACGCGGTGACGCTCGACCGGCGCTTCGGCTACGACCCGCACCTGCGCGAGCCGCGGATCGATACCGCCGCGCTGGTTCCGAAGGCGGTCGTCACCGCGCCGCTGCCGCCGCTCGACCTGCCGCCGGTGTTCCGTGCCGGCGGGCTGATCTACGAGATCAACGTCCGCGCCTTCACGATGCGCCACCCCGACGTGCCACCGGTGCAGCGCGGGACGATCGCCGCGCTCGCGCATCCGGCGGTGATCGCGCACCTCCAGCGGATCGGCGTCGCGGCGGTCGAGCTGATGCCGGTCGTCGCCTGGATCGACGAGCGGCATCTGCCACCGCTCGGGCTCGGCAACGGCTGGGGCTATAATCCGGTCGTGCCGATGGCGCTCGACCCGCGGCTCGCCCCCGGCGGTATCGCCGAGCTGCGCGCGACCGTCGCGGCGTTGCGCGCGGCCGGGATCGGCACCATCCTCGACCTCGTGTTCAACCACACCGGCGAGAGCGACCTGCTCGGACCGACGCTGGCGCTGCGCGGGCTGGATGACGCGGCCTATGCGCGTGCGCCCGACGCGACGCTCATCAACGACGCCGGCACCGGCAACACGCTCGACTTCGCCAATCCAGCGGTGCGCGCGCTGACGCGCGACACGCTGCGCCACTTCGTCACGCAGGCCGGGGTCGACGGCTTCCGCTTCGACCTCGCCACCGTCATGGCGCGCGGCCCCGGCTTCGACCGCGATGCGCCGATCTTCGCCGAGATCGCCGCCGACCCGGTGCTGCGCGACCGGGTGCTGATCGCCGAGCCCTGGGACATCGGCCCCGGCGGCTATCAGCTCGGGAACTTTCCCGCCGACTGGCTCGAATGGAACGATCACTATCGCGACGACGTCCGCCGCTTCTGGCGCGGCGATGGCGGCGCTGGGGCGCTCGCGACGCGGCTGATGGGATCGAGCGACATTTTCGGCGACCGCACGCGCGGGGTCAGCTTCGTCGCCGCACACGACGGCTTCACGCTCGCCGACACCGTCGCCTTCGCCACCCGCCACAATCACGCCAATGGCGAAGACAATCGCGATGGCCATGCCGGCGAGATCGCGTGGAACAACGGCGTCGAGGGCGACAGCGACGATCCTGCGGTGCGCGCGGCGCGAGAGGCCGACGTTCGCGCGCTGCTCGCGACGCTGTTCGCGACGCACGGGACGATCATGCTGACCGCGGGCGACGAGTTCGGCCGCACGCAGCGCGGCAACAACAACGGCTATGCGCAGGACGAACTGCTGTGGCTCGACTGGGCGGGGCGTGACCGCGCGCGCGAGTCGTTCGTTGCCGACCTCGCCCGTCGGCGCGCGGCCTGCGCATCCCTCGCCGATCCGCTGATCGCGCACGACGCGTCATGGTGGCGTCTTGACGGTCAGCCGATGCGCCCGGACGACTGGCACGACGCCGCCGGATTCGTCCTGCGCCTCCGCGATGCCACGATCACCGTCGATCGTGGCGCGCGTTCGGTGACGCTGGTGCCGTCAGATCAGGCGCAGATCGCGTAAGGCGCCGCATTGGCGGTCGCGTCGATCAGATCGCGCAATTCCTTGGCGTTCAACGGCTTCATGAACTCGCAGCCGAAGACGTGATCGTCGACCCAGGCGATGCGCGCGTGGCGCTCGGCGCCGCCGGGCAGTGTGAGCTTCAGCAGCGTGCCCGCCGCCAGCGGCATCCCCGCGCGCGCGCGCAGTCCCGCCGCCGAGGCGTCGAGGATTTCGATCGAGATCGCCAGTCGCGCCAGCCCGCGGCACTCGGCGGGGATGCGCGGTTCGCGACGGTTGTCGATCGGCGGTTTGGATGCCATGGCCCCTTCTCACTTCTTTTGCCCTGCGCCCCGTCTACGGAGGCAGAGGTAAAGAAGCGGTAACCACCTATGTTATGATGTGCCGCGCTGGCGGCGGCATGACCCAATTTGACGGAGCATGGCATGACGATCGGCGGATCCAGCGCGGCGGCGGAGCTTGCGGCGATCACCCCCTGGGCGGACAAGGCGGCCCCGATCGACCTCGCCGAGCGCAACGCGCGGCTGGAACGCGCGCGGGCGCTGACCGCCGGGCTGGGCGCGGACGCCTTGCTGGTGCAGGCGGGCGCATCGCTCCACTATTTCACCGGCGTGCCGTGGCACCCTAGCGAGCGGCTGGTCGCGCTGCTGCTGCCGGTGACCGGCACGCCGCGGCTGATCTGCCCGGCGTTCGAGCGCGGCTCGCTGGAGGCGGAACTCGCCGTCGCGGCCGATCTGGTGCTGTGGGAAGAGGACGAGGATCCGGTCGCGCTGGTCGCCGACGCCTTGCCCTCCGGGGCGACGCTCGCGCTCGACCCGATGCTCTTCTACGGCTGGGCGCGGCGGCTGGCGGGGGCGGGGCTGACCACCGTCGACGGCTCGCCGGCGATCGACGGTTGCCGGATGATCAAGTCGCCCGCCGAGCTCGCGCTGATGACGCAGGCGATGCAGATGACGCTGGCGGTGCACGCCGCCGCCGCGCGCATCCTGCGCCCCGGCATCCGCGAGAGCGAGGTCATCCGCTTCATCGACGACGCGCATCGCGCGATCGGGGGCGGCCCGTCCTATTTCTGCGCGGTGCAATTCGGGCAGGCGACCGCCTATCCGCACGGCCTGCCCGGCGACCGCGCGCTGGCGGAGGGCGATCTGGTGCTGGTCGACACCGGCTGCCGCGTGCACGGCTATCATTCCGACATCACGCGCACCTATGCCTTCGGCCCGGTCGCCGACGAGGTGCGCGCGATCTGGGACATTGAGCACGCGGCGCAGGCCGCCGCGTTCGCCGCGGTCGCGCCGGGCGTGCCGTGCGAGGACGTCGACGCCGCGGCGCGCGCGGTGCTGGTGCGCGAGGGGCTGGGGCCGGACTATCGCCTGCCCGGGCTGCCGCACCGCACCGGGCACGGGATCGGGCTGTCGATCCACGAGCCCGCCTATCTGGTGCGCGGCGACAAGACCCCGCTCGCGCCGGGAATGTGCTTCTCGAACGAGCCGATGATCGTGGTGCCCGAGCGGTTCGGGATCCGGCTGGAGGATCATTTCTACGTCACGGACGCTGGAGCGGCGTGGTTTACCGAGCCACAACCGAGTATCGACCGACCATTCGATTGAAAACGGACATAATTTCCATGAAGCCCCACGCCGCGCCTCCGGGCATGCACGCGACCGAATTCGTCATCTTCGTCGCGGCGGTCATGGCGGTCAACGCGCTGGGGGTCGACCTGATGCTCCCGGCGCTCGCCGATATCGGGCGCGATCTGGCGATTGATCAGGCCAACCACCGGCAATGGGTGGTGACCGCCTATGTGCTCGGCTTCGGCCTCGGGCAGCTGCTCTACGGCCCGCTCGCCGATCGCTACGGACGCAAGCCGGTGCTGGTCGCGACGCTGATCGGCTTCGTCGGGGCGAGTGTCTTCGCGGCCGCCTCCGCGACCTTCGCGGCATTGCTCGGCGCGCGCGTGTTGCAGGGGCTGATGTCCGCCTCGACGCGTGTGATCGCGGTGGCGGTGGTGCGCGACAACGCCTCGGGCCGCGCGATGGCGCGCACCATGTCGGTGGCGCAGATGATCTTCTTCCTCGTGCCGATTCTCGCGCCGACGATCGGGCAGGGTCTGCTGGTGATCGGGCCGTGGCGGTTCGTCTTCTACGCGCTTGGTGGCTTTGCGGGGCTGGTGCTGGTCTGGACGCTGACGCGGCTGCCCGAGACGTTGCCGGTGGAGCGCCGTACCGCGATCTCACTCGCCAATCTCTCCAGCAGCTACCGGCTGACGCTCACCAACCGCTATTCGCTCGGCTATGCGCTCGCCGCGTCGCTGACCTTCGGCGGGATCATCGCGTTCGTCTCGTCGGCGCAGCAGGTGTTCGTCGACGAATTCGGTGCGGGTGACCGCTTCACGCTGTTGTTCGCGATCTGCGCGGGCGCGATGGGCGTGGCGTCGTTCTTGAACAGCCGGCTCGTCGAGCGGCTTGGCACGCGGTTGATCTCGCAGAGCGCGGTGCTGGCGTTGATCGTGCTGTCGGTGCTGCACCTGTCGGTCGTGTGGATGGGCTGGGAGACGCTGGCCAGCTACATGGTCTTCCAGTCGCTGAGCATGACCTGCATCGGCCTGTGCGGATCGAACTTCGGCGCGATGGCGATGGAGCCGGTCGGGCGGATCGCGGGCACCGCCTCGTCGGTGCAGGGCTTCATCACCAGCGTCGGCGCGGTGCTGGTCGGATCGGCGATCGGCCAATCCTATGCCGGCACCACGCTGCCGCTGACCCTGGGCTATCTCGCGATCGGGGTGGCCGCGTTCGTGATCGTCTATGTCGTCGAGGAGGGCCAGCTCTTCCGCGCGCGGCTCGCCTGAGCCGCGGCCAGCGCGGCCTTGATCCGGCCATAGCCGAGCGCGGCGAGCATCGTCAGCCCGGTCAGCGGGAACAGCAGCCCCGCCACGCCCATGATCGCGAGCAGCCCGGTGCCGGTGCGCGCATCGGGCAGCGTGGTCCGGCCGCGCGGGCCGCGCTTCCACCACATCACTGGCGCGGTAACGGTTAGCAACGCAAGCGCGGCGCAGGCGAACAGCATGATCAGCCGGTTCGCCTCGCCATATTCCTTGCCCTGGTGGACCGCCGCGCTCCACTCGATCACCTGACCCGGGCGGCCGAAGTCGCCGAACCCGGCATCCTGCAATACCCGTCCGGTGCCGGCGTCGACATAGACGACATGCGCCGCCCCCGACGGCCCCAGCGTCGCGCTGACCAGATAGGGTGCGCCCGGTCCCTCCGGCCAGGTCAGCGTCCAGTCGGGCGCCATGCCGCGCGCCTGCGCCGCCGCCAGCGCGCGGTCGGCAGAGACGCGCGGGCCGTCATGCCCCATCGGCATCGCATGCTGCTGAAGCGACCACGGCAGATCGTGCCCGGCATGGCCCTCGCCGCCGGGCGCGGCCGGGCGACCCCAGCCGGCACCCGCGACCCCCGCCTGCACATTGTGCCCCCAGACCGCGCTCCACGGCATCCCGCTGAGCGCGAGAAACAGGATCAGCCCGCCGGCGAACAGCCCGGTCACCGCATGGAGGTCGCGCCAGAACAGCCGCCCGCTCGCGCGGCCGCGCACCGTCACCGTCCGCCCGCGTCCCCACCACAGATACAGCCCGCTGACGACGAGGATGATCGACCAGCCGGCGGCGATCTCGATCAGCCAGTTGCCGATCCAGCCGGTGATCGCGAGGCTGTGGAGATGCTTGACGGTCTGCATCACCCCGCCCGGATTGGTGGTGCCGAAGACATGCGCGTCATGCGGATCGACGAACGCCATCCGCTGCGTCCCGTCGGTGCGCCGCACCGTGACGCGCCAGCTTTCGTCAAGGCGGGCGGGCTTCTGCACCTGCGTCACCGTACCGCCGATCGACGCCCCGACGCGCGCGGCGAGCGTGTCGAGCGGCAGCGTCGCGCGTCCCGGCGTGACGTGGATCCAGTCGGCATAGACCTGCCGCTCGATCTCGGGCTTGTAGAGATACACCGCACCGGTCACCGCCAGCCACAGCAGGAACGGCAGCACCAGCAGGCCGGCGAAGAAGTGCCAGCGCCACACCGCGCGCTGGAGTTCGGCCGCGATTGCGGCCGGACGGGAAGATGTCATGACGATTCCTCGGGTTCGGCGCGCGTGACGCGCGCCGCGACAGCAGGTCAGCGGGTCGGGAGGATCGCCGGTGGGGCGCGGAGCGGCGGGCGCCAGCGGAGCGCACTGCGCGGGGCGGCTGGCGCGGCAAGGGGGACGAGCTGCCGGACCATTGCCGCCAGCGGCAGCACCAGCAGCAACACGATTGCGAGCAACGCAGCCGGCGTCGCGACCGCGGCGAAGGCGCACGGTCGCTCGAATCCGTCATGCACCGGCGCGTCATGCCCATGATGATGCGCGGTGCTCGCCATCGCCATGCCCGGACAGGCGACGATCGCGACCTGTCCGTGCGCGACCTGCGGCATGAACCCCGCCGGCACCAGCAGCCGCACCAGCAACGCCAGCGCGGCCACGATCGCAAACAGCGATGGTCGTGTGCGGATGCCGCTCATGCCCGCAACTCCGTCATTGCGAGCGTAGCGAAGCAATCCAGCGCCGGATCAGGACGCCCTGGATTGCTTCGCTACGCTCGCAATGACGAACAACAACTGCCATGCCCCGCATCTTATCGGGAGATGGTTAACCAGAACATACCGCGGCGACCGCGATCACCGCCGCATGGCGCACCGGGAAGGCGACCGAGCGCGCGATGAAGCAGCGCCGCTGTGCCTCGTCGTGGAGCGCCTCCGCCAGCGCAGCGTCGCCCCCGGCGGCGATCGTGACGTGCGGGCGGAGCGTCGCTTCGGTGACCTGCCCGTTGCCGTCCGCGTCGAGCGTCAGCACCGCATCCGCTTCGTCGCGATAATCGGTGACGACGATGCCCGCATCGGCACACAGATGCAGATACCATAAATGATGACATGCGCTGATCGCGCCGACCAGCAGCTCCTCCGGGTTCCAGCGCGTCGCGTCGCCTCGGAAGCGCGGGTCGGACGATCCCACGATCAACGGCTTGCCGTCCGCCGCAATCTCGTGATCGCGCGCATAGCTGGTATAGCCCGCGGTGCCGACGCCGCGATTGCCGGTCCAGCGCAGCCGGACGCGCGTCATGCCGCGTGGAGTCGCCGCGTGCGGCGATACAGCCACCACGCGACCAATGCGAATAGCAACGTCCCCGTAATCAGCGCCGGCCCCTCGAACCCGTCGACCAGCGCGAGCGGCGTCTCGGTGCCGGTTTCATAGACGATCCCGGCGAAGACAACGTTCCACAGGCTCTCGCCGACGATCATGCCGGTCGCGGTCAGTACGCCCAGCCGCTTCGCCGCCTCGCTATCGGGGAGCGTGTCGGCGCGCTTGTCGTAGAAATGACCGATCACCGCGCCGACCACGACGGTCAGCGTCGCGCTCATCGGCAGGTAGACGCCGAGCCCCACCCCCAGCGGCGGCAGGCGCAGCCGCCCGGCACGCCCCAGCGCCTCGTCGAGCGCGATCGCCGCCACGCCGGCCAGCGCGCCCCAGCCGATCATCGTCCAGTTGAGATTGCCGCCGAGCACACCCTGCGCCAGCGCCGAGATCAGCGCCGCCTGCGGTGCGGCGAGCGCGTTCGGCCCCGCGCCCGGCATTCCGGCAAAGCCGAACGACGTATAGAGCAATTGCATCACCGGCGGCACCACCACCGATCCGAAGCACACGCCGATCACCAGCGCGACCTGCTGCTTCCACGGGGTCGCACCGACCAGCTGCCCGGTCTTCAGATCCTGCAGATTGTCGTTCGAGATCGTCGCCACGCCGAACACGATCCCGGTCACAATCAGCGCATAGGCGACCAACGCCTGCGTCTGCGCGACCTCCCCGCCGCGTCCGAACAGCCCGACCAGCAAGGTCGCCGCCGCGATCACCGACAGGATGCCGATCCCCGACACCGGCGAGTTCGACGCGCCGATCAGCCCGGCCATATAGCCGCACACCGCCGCGATCACGAGCCCGATCACCGCCACGAACAACAGGCTGCCCGCGACCAGCGCCCATTCGTGCCCGGCGAGCGGCCCGCCGCTCACCACCGAATGGAGCAGCACCGCGATCGGGACGAGCGTCGCCATGGTCACGGCGGCGACGACGCCGATCGGCAGGTCGCGTTCCTCGATCGCGACGCTGTCGCCGCGCGCGGCGGTCAGCGAGGCGCGCAGCCCGCCGATCACCGGGCGCGCGATCCGCAGCAACGTCCAGATCGCCGCGACCCCGATCACGCCCGCGCCGAAGAAGCGCACGTCGCTGCGAAACACCCCGTTCGCCCACGCCGTGACGTCGCCCACCTGCGGCGCGGCGGCGGTCAGGATCGGCAGCACGATCCACCAGCCGACCACGACGCCGGCCAGAATGGCGAGTCCCGCCGACAGCCCGATCAGATGCCCCGCGCCCAGCAGCGCGAACGACAGTCCGGCGCTCACCCCGGTCGCGCCCGCGCCGACGCGGAAGAACTGCGCCGCCTCGCCCGCGATCAGCCGCGTCTGCGTCAGGATCGAAAAGCCCGCCGCCGCCAGCGTGCTCGCGACGATCGCCGACAGTCCCTTCGCGCTCTCCGCCCCGCCGTGACGGCTTTCCTCGCCGACCTTGAGCACCTCCGCGGCGGCACGGCCTTCGGGGAAAGGCAGCACGGTGTCGACCACCAAAGCACGGCGCAGCGGCACCGAGAACATCACGCCGAGGATGCCGCCGGTCGCGGTGATCGTCGCGGTGGTCACGAACGGAAAGCCTTGCCACCAGCCGATCATGACGAGGCCCGGCAGAACGAAGATGATCGCCGCCAGCGTCCCCGCCGCCGATGCGACCGTCTGGACGATATTGTTCTCGAGGATCGTGGAATCACGGAAGGCGCGCAGCACCGCCATCGAGATCACTGCGGCCGGGATCGAGGTCGCGAAGGTCAACCCGATCTTGAGCCCCAGATAGACGTTGGCGGCGGTGAACAGCAACGTGATGACGCCGCCGAGCAGCACGCCGCGCAGCGTGAGTTCGACGGGAGAGCGAAGCGGAGCGGAAACCATGCCGCTGTCTGGCACAAGTCCGCCGCCCGCGACAGGTCGGGCTCACTCATGATGGTTAAGATGCGGCAGCGTGCGCGCCTGACTGGCCTCCTTCGTCATCCCGGATCAAGTCCGGAGCGACGGCGGAAACGGATGAGCGAAGCCCGCCCTACGCCGACGCCTCATCCTCCAGCCGGAACCGGTACACCCGCCCCGGGCCATCCTCCGGCGCGAAATACAGGTCGCGTCCCTCGATCGCCATCCCCTCGGCCGTGAACGCCCCGGCACCGATCGAGCGATGCAGCGTCAGCTTCGGCCAGTCGAGCCAGTCGACCGTCCCGCTCCACCACGACCGCGGGCCGCTGCCCACCAACCGCCCGCCCGCGAACTTGATGTCCTGATAGCGGGTCGGCGAGGGGTTGGGGACGATCCGCATCCGCGTCGGCGCATCGCGGTCGATCACGTACAGCAAGCGGCTGTTCCAATTGCCCGCCACCAGCCAGCGTCCCTGCGCCGCGACACAGCCGAGATGATCGGCGACCCGGATGCGCCGCCGCACGCGCAGCGTTTCGGTATCCAGCTCGACCAGCACCGCCGAGCTGTTCGCACGCAACTCCGCGACCGGCACCCACAGCGAGTGCCCGTCGACCGAAATCCCGCCGGGATGATAGCGGGCGCCATCGGTCAGCTCGATCCGACGCAGCGCCCGCCCCGTCGCGCGGTCGAACAGGTGCAGGTAGCCGCGCCGCGAAAAGCGATCGACCGAGGTCATCCAGACGCGCGCGCCTTGCAGTGCCAGCCCCTGGACGTGGAACAGCTCACCGTCCAGCGCGGTGGCGCCGCGGAAGCGCGCACCCTCCACCTCGTCCTCGGCGGTCTGCGGCGCGGCGGCGACCGACAGGCTCGACAGCAGCAGCAGCGCGACGGTAGTTGCCGATCGCATCCATCGACGGTTCATGGCCGGACCCCGCAGCTTGCCTGCGACGCCCATGCCCGCGCTTCGTGTCAGCAGCGCGCAAGTTGCGTTGCGATTTGATGAGGGTCCGATGTCGTCTTAAAGACGCTGTCGATGATGATCCGTCCAGCCTCGCCCGATGATGCGGCCGCGATCGCCGCGCTGATCCTTCCCGAAATCGCCGCGGGCGAGGCCTTCGCCTTGCCGCGCGACATGAGCGCCGCGGCGGCTGTTGCGCATTGGTGCGGCCCTGACCGGCAAACCTTTGTCGTCGAAGCCGAAGGCCGGCTGATCGGCAGTTATTACCTCCGCGCCAATCAGGCGGGCGGCGGCGATCACGTCGCCAACGCCGGCTATATGGTCGATCCCGCCGCGCGGGGGCGGGGCGTCGCGCGCACGCTGGCGACCGATTCGTTCGATCGCGCGCGCGCCGCCGGCTTCACCGCGATGCAGTTCAATTTCGTGGTGTCGAGCAACCGGCGTGCAGTGGCGCTGTGGCAAGCGCTCGGCTTTGCGATCGTCGGACGATTGCCCGGCGCGTTTCGCCATCCGACGCTCGGCGCGGTCGACGCACTGGTAATGTTCCGATCGCTGTAAGGCGCCCCCTCCGGGGGAACGGCCCGCCGACCGTCCCCCGCTCCGCTGCCGGTTCGACCGGCGCATCCTGTCCTGTTTTTCCTGTTCGTCCGCGCTCTTCGGTGCGGCGAATCGCTGCCTAGCGGACGTCCGGACCAAAAAAAAGCCGGGCAGGGCCCGGCTGTAAAAGTTTTTAGGAGAGGATGCCTGAAAGGCACACCTTTTTTGCGCCGCAGCACGTCAGGACGCAAGTGCAATAATTCCCACCTCGATTGCAGGAATTGCAATCCGCATGGTTCCAAGGCGCTCGACACTATCGACCGCACCGCCTAGCAGCGCGGGCTAGGAATACGGAGGCGAACATGGCGCAGGCGTTGCGGGTGGCATTGGCGGGACTGGGGACGGTCGGGGGCGGCGTGATCCGCGTGCTCGACGAGAACCGCGCGCTGATTACCCGCCGCGCCGGTCGCCCGATCGAGGTGGTCGCGATCTCGGCGCGCGACCGCTCGAAGGACCGCGGCGTCGATTTGTCGCGCTTCGCCTGGGTCGACGACACCGCCGCACTCGCCGAGGCGGAAGCGGATGTGGTGGTCGAGCTGATCGGCGGCTCGGACGGGCCGGCGCTGGCGCTCGCGCGCCGCACGTTGGCGGCGGGCAAGGGGTTCGTCACCGCCAACAAGGCGATGCTCGCGCATCACGGGCTGGAGTTGGCGCGCGTCGCCGAGGGCGCGGGCGTACCGCTGAAGTTCGAGGCCGCGGTCGCGGGCGGCATCCCGGTCATCAAGGGGCTGCGCGAAGGGGCGGCGGCGAACGCGATCGCGCGCGTCTATGGCATCCTCAACGGCACCTGCAATTTCATCGTTTCGAAGATGGAGGCCGAGGGCCGCGACTTCGCCGAGGTGCTGGCCGAGGCGCAGGCGCTCGGCTTTGCGGAGGCCGATCCGTCGTTCGACATCGACGGTGTCGACGCCGCGCACAAATTGTCGATCCTCGCCAGCCTCGCCTTCGGCACCGCGCCGGCGTTCGGCGACGTGGCGATCAGCGGCATCCGCCACCTGCTCGCCGCCGACATCGCCGAGGCGGCGGCGCTCGGCTATCGCGTGCGGCTGGTCGGGGTCGCGGAGGCGGACGGCGACCGGCTGTTCCAGCGCGTCCATGCGCATCTCGTCCCCAACGATCACCCGCTCGCGCATGTCACCGGCGCGACCAATGCGGTGGTGGCGGAAGGCAATTTCGTCGGCCGCCTGCTGTTCCAGGGCGCGGGCGCGGGCGAGGGGCCGACCGCCAGCGCGGTGGTCGCCGACCTGATCGACATCGCGCGCGGCGAATCCGGCCCGCCGTTCGCGATGCCCGCCGACGCGCTCGCGACCGCCGAGGCGGCGGATAGCGGCGAGCGGCGCGGGCGCGCCTATCTGCGTTTCACGGTCGCGGACCGGGTCGGCGTGCTCGCCGAGATCGCCGCCGCGATGCGCGACGCGGGCGTGTCGATCGAGAGCCTGATCCAGCGCGGCGCGCCCGCCGACGGCAGCGTGCTGGTCGCGATCGTCACCCACGATGGCCCGGAACGCTGCGTCGCCGCCGCGCTGGAGCGGCTGCGCGGATCGCAGAGCCTGACCGGCGAACCGCTGTGGATGCACATTCTCGGATGAGGTAACTCTCGCCGTCACCCCGCGGGGGCGGGGATCCAGAACCTCTTGGGTTGCGGCTCCTGCGAGCCGCTGCGCGTCTGGAATCCCCGCCTGCGCGGAAATGATGTGGTGCAGGTGGGATGACGCTCCCCCCGCCGCCCATTACACCCCTGCCCATGAACGACAATCTCACCGCCGATCGCCCGACCTTCGTCACGCACCTCGAGTGCTCGCTGACCGGCGAGCGCTACGCGGCGGACCAGCTCCATAACCTCTCGCGCGCCGGGCGGCCGCTGCTGGTGCGCTACGACCTCGACGCGGTGCGGGCCGCGCTTTCGCGCGAGACGCTGGCCGCGCGCGCGACCGATCTGTGGCGATGGCGCGAGCTGCTGCCGGTGCGCGAGACGCGCCACATCGTCAGCCTCGGCGAGATCGAGACGCCGCTGATTTCGATCCCCGCCAGCGCCGGCCGCAACGTGTGGGTCAAGGACGAGGGCCGCCTGCCGACCGGCAGCTTCAAGGCGCGCGGGCTGGTGATGGCGGTGGCGATGGCGAAGGAACTGGGCGTCACGCGGATCGCGATGCCGACCAACGGCAATGCCGGCGCGGCGCTCGCCGCTTACGCCACGCGCGTCGGGATCGAGACGATCGTCTTCTGCCCCGACGACACGCCCGAGGTGAACGTGCGCGAAATCGCCGCGCAGGGCGCGCGCGTGTGGCGGGTCAACGGGTTGATCGACGATTGCGGCGCGATTGTTGGCAAAGGTGCCGCAGAGGGGCGGTGGTTCGACTTCTCGACCCTCAAGGAGCCGTACCGGATCGAGGGCAAGAAGACGATGGGGCTGGAACTGGCCGCGCAGCTCGGCTGGCGGCTGCCCAAGGCGATCTTCTATCCGACCGGCGGTGGCACCGGGCTGATTGGGATGTGGAAGGCGTTCGACGAGCTGGAGCGGCTCGGCTGGATCGGCCCGGAACGGCCGCGGATGTTTGCGGTACAGGCGTCGGGCTGCGCGCCGATCGTGCGCGCGTTCGAGGCCGGCGAGGAACATGCCGAGCGCTGGGAGGATGCGCAGACCGTCGCGGCGGGGATTCGCGTGCCGCGCGCGGTCGGCGACTTCCTGATCCTGCGCGCGGTGCGCGAGAGCGGCGGCAAGGCGCTCGCCGTCGGCGATCCCGCAATCCTGAAGGCGGTCGACGACTGCGCGCGCACGGACGGGCTGTTGCTGTGCCCCGAAGGCGGCGCGACGCTGGCGGCGTACCGGCAGGCGCTGCGCGATGGCGCGGTCGACGAGGACGAGGAGGTGGTGCTGTTCAACTGCGCGACCGGGCTCAAATACCCGCTGCCCGCCGCCGAGCAGCGGCTCGACCGCCACGGCACGATCGACTTCGACAGGCTCTAGCGCGGCCGCCCCGCTCGGCGGCCGCCCGATCGTCAGGCGCGGATCGCCACATCGTGGAAGAAGGTCTGGCCGAGCGCCTGCGTCGCGATGCTCGCCATGCGATAGCCGTTCGCGGCATCGGCCAGATAGCCGATATAGGCGGCGGCGCGATCGCCGTCGCCACCATCGAGGTCGGCGCGATCGCTGACCACCACGCCGCCCTTGCGCAGCGCCGGTTCGACCAGCCGCAGCACGTCGAGGTAGAGGTCCTTGGCCGCGTCCAGCAGCAGCAGGTCGACCGGCTCTCCGTCGCCGGGCGTCAGCGTCGCGCGCGCGTCGCCGACCCGGATCTCGACGAGATCGGCCAGCCCCGCTTCGCGCAGATTGGCTTCGGCGCGTGCGGCCTTGGCGGGGAACAATTCGGTGCTGATGATCCTGCCGCCGCCATTGTCGCAAAGCGCAGCGGCAAGGAACAGCGTCGACACGCCGAACGACGTGCCGAACTCGACGATCCGGCGCGCGCCGCCGGTGCGCGCCAGCACGTAGAGCAGATGCCCGAATTCCGGCGTGACCGGCATCCGCGCATCGGTCATCGCCGCGTAGAAGCCGGTATGGCTCTCGTTCGCCATGCCGCCCGCCAGCGCGGCATCGCGGGCGCGCGGATCCTGCTCGATCGTCTCCGCATAGAGACGATCGATGACGGTCTGGATCGCGGGCGGGAATTGCGGACGAAAGAGCGGGGCTGCCATGTCGTTCCTCAGGTTATTCGGGGCACGCGATGACATTGTAATGTTACTGATGTGACTGTCGATCAGCCGGCGATCGCCATTCTGCGCGGCGCGCGGTCAGCCGGCGCGGGCAGCGCCGCGACCGGCGGCCGGGTCGCTCAATGCGGTGCGCAGGACCGCCGCAGCTCCATGCCCTTGAACGTCAGCACCAGATGCCCGAGCCGTTCGCGCACCAGTCCCTGATCGAGCATGTGGCGGATGGCGGCCGGATCCTGCCCGCGCGAGATGATCAGCGACGTGCCCGCATTGCGTGCGGTCCACAGGATAGTCTCGAGTTGCGGCGCGCTGCCGGTCGTCACGTCCATCACTTCCCACCCCTGGGCATGCGCGCGACTCGTGTCGGCGCAGGGCCATGACAGGACCTATCCCAGCTCCGTTCGTCAACGCCCCAGGCCGACGTTGCGGCAAAATGGTTGACGAAACGTTACACCGGTCGGTCAAAGTGGGTCAGCCGCCGCCGTCACGCTCGATATCGGCGCCCACCGCCTGCAGCTTTTCCTCCAGCCGCTCATAGCCGCGATCGAGGTGGTAGACGCGCGAGACGGTCGTCTCGCCGTCCGCGACCAGCCCGGCGATGATGAGGCTCATCGACGCGCGCAGGTCGGTCGCCATCACCGGTGCGCCGACCAGCCGGTCGACCCCGGTCACCTCGGCGGTGCGCCCGCGCACGCTGATGTCCGCGCCCATCCGCGCCAGCTCGGGGACGTGCATGTAGCGGTTCTCGAAGATCGTCTCGGTCAGCGTGCTGGTGCCCGGCGCCTTGCACAGCATCGCCATGAACTGCGCCTGCATGTCGGTCGCGAAGCCCGGATAGGGCGCGGTCGACAGCGACAGCGGCTTCAGTTCCGCCTCGGAGGTGACCATGATCGACCCGCGGCGCTCCTCGATCCCGACGCCGGCTTCGCGCAACGCGTCGAGCGTCGCGCCCATCTCGGCGGCGTTGACGTTGGTCAGCTCGACCGCGCCGCCGGTCACCGCGACCGCGCAGGCATAGCTGCCCGCCTCGATCCGGTCGGGCATCACCGCATAGGTCGCGCCGTGCAGCTCGTCGACGCCCTCGATCTCCAGCGTGCCGGTGCCGACCCCCTCGATCCGCGCGCCCATCGCGATCAGGCAGCGGCACAGGTCGACGATCTCGGGCTCGCGCGCGGCATTCTCGATCCGGCTCGATCCCTTGGCGGTCACCGCCGCCATCACGACATTCTCGGTCGCGCCGACCGACACCACCGGGAAGGCGTAGCTGCCGCCCGACAGCCGCCCGCCCGGCGCGGTGGCGGTGACATAGCCCGCGCTCATCTCCAGCGTCGCGCCGATCGCCTCCAGCGCCTTGAGGTGCAGGTCGATCGGGCGGTTGCCGATCGCGCACCCGCCCGGCAGCGACACGCGCGCCTGCCCGGCGCGCGCGAGGATCGGCCCCAGCACCAGGATCGAGGCGCGCATCTTGCGCACGATGTCATAGGGCGCCTCGGTCGAGGTCAGCTGCCCGGCGCGGATCGTCATCACGCGGCCGAATTCGTCGGGCTTGCTGCCCTCGATCCGCGTCGAGGCACCAAGCTGGTTGAGCAGATGCCCGAAGCCGTCGACGTCGGCGAGCCGCGGCAGGTTGCGCAGCGTCAGCGGCTCGTCGGTGAGCAACGCGCACGGCATCAGGGTCAAGGCGGCGTTCTTGGCGCCGGAAATCGGGAGCTTGCCGGTCAGGCGGCGGCCGCCGCGGATGATGATACGGTCCATCGGCACGCTCTATCGAAGCCGCGGCGTCGCGCCAAGTGAACGAACGCATCTGCCGGTTGATCGGTTTTAATGCGGCTGATGCCCACGCCCGCGTAACGATCCGAAGAAATTGAGGATCAACATTGCGTGCCAGCGCTTAGTTTCGCCGATCGGGTCGGCGATTTCCTATCTCTTTCCGCGGTCGAACGCGGCGTGTTGGCAGGGCTGGCCGAGCGGGAACGCCCGCTTCGCCGCGGCGCGACACTCGTGCGCCAGAACGAACGTGGCACCGATCTCTTCGCGCTGAAAAGCGGCATGATGATGGGCTATGTGTTGCTGGGCGACGGCGGGCGACAGATCCTGCGGCTGATCTTTCCCGGCGATCTCTTCGGCACGCAAGTGATGGTCTATGGCAAGGCGCAACAAACACTTGTCGCTGCGGCGGACAGTGTGGTCGCGCCGATCGACCGCGCCGCTTTGGCGGAGGCGACGCTGCGCCATCCGCGACTTGCGCTGGCGCTGACCGCGCTGGAGCAGATCGAGAGCGCCTCGCTGGCCGACCGGCTGGCGGCGGTCGCCAAGCTGCCGGCGCGGGCGCGGGTGGCGGGGATGCTGCTGGAGATCCGCGCGCGGATGCGGCGCGGCGATCCCGCGGTCGAGAGCAGCTTCGCGCCGGGACTAACGCAGGAGGAGCTGGGCGACGCGATCGGGCTGACCGCGGTCCACGTCAACCGGATGCTGCGCCAGCTCGAGGATCAGGCGCTGATCGCGCGCACCGCCGGGCGCGTGACGATCCTCGACGAGGCCGGGATGCGCCGCGCCGCCGGGCGCAACGATCGCGGCGATGGCGCGGACCTGTCGTGGCTGCCCGAGGTGCAGCCGGCCTGAGGACGATCGGTAGCTACCGTCTGTCATCCCGGACCTGATCCGGGATCCCGCTTTCTTGCCTCGTCCGCGAAGAAGAAGCGGGGCCCCGGGTCAAGCCCGGGGCGACGATCGGATTGGTCAGTCTGTCAGTTGCCGTCCCGCGACAGCCCGCAGGCCGCGAGCTGCGCGTCGATCACGGCGACCAGCCGCGCCAGCGCCCCAGCGTCGCGCCCCTCGGCGCGCAGCGTCAGCGCCGCCTGCGTGTTCGAGGCGCGCAGCAGCCACCAGCCGTCCTCGGTGGAGACGCGCACGCCGTCGGTGACCGTCACCCGCGCGCCCTGTTCGGCCAGCCGCGCCCCGACCTGCTCGACGACCGCGACCTTGCGCGCTTCGGCGACCGGCACGCGCCATTCGGGGGTCGCGACCCGTGCGGAGGTGCCCTCGCGCAGCACGGTCAGCGATGTTCCGGATAGATGTACCGCATGGATCAGCCGCACCGCGGCATAGAGCGCGTCGTCGAACCCGTAATAATCGTGCGCGAAGAAGATGTGCCCGGACAGCTCGCCCGCCAGCGGCGCGCCCAGCGCCTTCATCTTCGTCTTGATCTCGCTGTGCCCGGTCCGCCACATCACCGGCGTGCCGCCCAGCGCGGCGATCCGCTCGAACAGCGCGTCGCTCGATTTCACGTCGGCGACGATCGTGCTGCCCGGCAGCGCGGCGAGGATCGGCCCGGCGAGGATCGACAGGATCTCGTCGCCCCACAGCACGCGGCCGTGCGCGTCGACCGCGCCGATCCGGTCGCCGTCGCCGTCGAACGCCAGTCCGAAATCGAGCTGCTTCTCCGCGACCAGTGCCTGGAGCTGCGCGAGATTCGCTTCCACGGTCGGGTCGGGATGGTGGTTGGGGAAGGTGCCGTCGATGTCGCAGAACAGCAGATGATGCTCGCCCGGCAGCTGCGCGGTCAGCGCCCGGATCGCCGGCCCGGCCGCGCCGTTGCCGGCGTCCCAGCCGATCCGATAGCTGCCGCCCGCATAGCCGGCGAGCAGCCGGCCGACATAGGCGTCGAGCACCTCGGCCTCGGTGACCGTCCCCGCGCCGGTTTCCCAGTCGCCCGCCTCGGCGAGCCGCGCGAGGTCGCGCACGTCCGGCCCGCAAAAGCTGTTGCCGTGCATCACCAGCTTGAAGCCATTGTCCTCGCGAGGATTATGGCTGCCGGTGACCTGGATGCCGCCATCCACCTCCAGCGTCGCGGCGGCATAATAGAGCATCGGCGACGGCCCGATTCCGATGCGCACGACATCCACGCCGGAGACGGTCAGTCCCGCGACCAGCGCCGCCTCCAGCATCGGCGAATGCGTCCGCCCGTCATAGCCGACCGCGACGCGCGTTCCGCCCGCGCGCCGGATCCGCGTCGCGAAGCCGCGCCCGATCGCCCAGGCGTCGGCCTCGGTCAGCGTGTCGCCGACGCGCCCGCGGATGTCATAGGCGCGCAGGATCTCGGGCGCGATGCGATGCGTCATCGCGCGTCCTTCAGCGCCGCCAGCAAGGTGTCGCGCGCCGCGTTGACGCGCCGCGCGCGCTGTTCGGAGCCGCCGCGATCGGGGTGGAGCTCGCTCATCAGCCGGCGGTGCGCGGCGCGGATCTCGCCGGCATCGGCGCGCGCATCGACCCCCAGCACGCGCCGCGCCTCGCCGAGCGGCGAGACCCGCTTCCTCGCCGGCTTGCGGAGCAGCACCCATACGCCCCACACGATCAGCGCGGCGACGATCCACTTCATCAGCATCGTCAGGCGGCCTGCGTCGCGCCGACCTCGGGCAGCGCCAGCGCCGCCATCATCTCGCGCAGCTCCTGCCGCGCGGCGACGTGGCTCAGCCCCATCCCGCCGAACTCCTTGGCGTCGAGCAGCGTCAGCCCCTTGGGAAACAGTTCGCGATAGATCACGCGCTCGCCGAGCCCCGGGATGATCCGGAAGCCGACGCGCCGGGCGAGCTGGTCCAGCGCCTCGGACACGCGGCGCATGTTGCGCGCCTCCAAATATTGCAGGCGGTTGCGCAGCACGACCCAGTCGATCGTCGTCCCGTCCTCGCGCGCGCGGGCCTTGCGCGCATCCCAGATCAGCTCCGAATAGAAGCTCGGACGCACGACCTTGTAGGTTTCGGGATCGACCTGCCCGATCAGGTCAAAATCGACGAAACTGTCGTTCATCGGCGTCACCAGCGTGTCGGCCAGCGCCGCGGCGATCCGCGCCGCCGGGTCGTCGCGACCCGGCGTGTCGATGACGAGAAAATCATAGCCGTCGGTGAAGTCGCGGTACAGCGAGGGGAACACCCCGTCGGCGCGACCGTCGCCGGTGGCATGGACCGGCACCGCCAGATCGATCGCGGCGCGCGTCACGGTCGCGGTGCGATTGTCGAGATAGCGTCCCAGCGTGCGCTGGCGATGATCGAGATCGATGCACGCCACGCGCGCGCCCTTCGCGGCCAAGGCGATCGCGACGTGGACCGCCGTCGTCGACTTGCCCGTTCCACCCTTTTCGTTGGCGAACACGATCACATGGGTGCGCGGCCCATGCGGTTGATCGTGTGGCGCTTCCGTCCCCGTTTCGGACAATTCGTCGCATCCTCGATTGATTGCGTCCTGTCGCGACCATAGAACCCCCGACCGCGAGTTTCGAGGGGTATCGGGTGGAAGTGTATCGTGATCTCGCCGGCTTGCGCGCCGCGCTGGACGCCGCGCGCGCGGGCGGGCGTGAGGTGGCGCTGGTGCCGACGATGGGCGCGCTCCATGCCGGGCACATCGCGCTGGTCGAGGCCGCACGGCGCCCCGGCGCGCTGGTCGTCGCCTCGATCTTCGTCAATCCGAAGCAGTTCGGCGCCAACGAGGATCTGTCGCGCTACCCCCGCAAGGAAGTCAGCGACATCGCGATGCTTACCGATGCCGGCTGCGACGTGCTGTGGCTGCCGCCGGTCGAGCAGATGTACCCGGCCGGCTTCGCGACCGGCGTCTCGGTCTCGGGCGTCAGCGAGGGCTGGGACGGCGCGGCGCGGCCCGGGCATTTCGACGGGGTCGCGACCGTGGTCGCCAAATTGTTCAACCAGGTGCGCCCGGCGCGCGCCTTCTTCGGCGAGAAGGATTTCCAGCAGCTGGCGGTGATCCGCCGCATGGTCGCCGATCTCGACTTCGACATCGAGATCACCGGCGTGCCGACCCAGCGCGAGGACGACGGCCTCGCGCTGTCGTCGCGCAACGTTTATCTGCTGCCCGAGGAGCGTCAGAAGGCGGTCGCGCTGCCGCGTGCGCTCGGGGTCGCGGCGCGCGCGGTGCTGGGTGGCGGCGATCCGGCCAAGGCGCTGGCGGATGCGTCGGCGACCTTGGCCGCGGCCGGGTTCGACGTCGATTATGTCGCGCTGGTCGATGCCGAGACGCTGGAGAGCGATCCTGCCCCCGGCCGGCGGCGGCAGCTGCTCGCCGCCGCGCGGCTGGGCAACACGCGCCTGATCGACAATCTCGCCGTCGACCCGCTCTGATCGACAACTTCTTTCGTTGTCAGCGACTTAGATGATCGCGGCTTTAACCATTTGGTGAGCCGAATCGGTGCAAACCTCTCCTCACATTGAAGGATTGAGGGGTGATCCGATGGTAACCGATTTCGACACCGCGCTGCTTGCGCGCCGCACCAACGAAGCGACCCGCGGCGATACCGATGCCGCCTATGATCTGGGCGTGGCCTTTTCGACCGGCACGATGGGCGCCGTGCTCGACCTGATCGAGGCGCACAAATGGTTCAACCTGTCGGCGGCGTGGGGCAATGACGCCGCCGCCGCGGCGCGTTCGGACATCGCCGAGGACATGACCGCGCGCGAGATCGCGACTGCGCAGCGCGCCGCGCGCGACGTGCTCGGCGGGATGCAGCGCCGCGCGGCCTGACAGGGGGCCTAACCTGCGGCATCTCCTTGACCCGCCGCGCCTGCACGGCGCATAGCCCGGTCATGGAGAATACGACCGAGACGCCGTCCTTCGAAGCCGGTCTGCGCGAGCTCGAGGAGATCGTCGCGCGGCTGGAATCGGGCGATACCCCGCTGGAGGAGGCGATCCGCCTGTACGAGCGCGGCAGCGTGCTGCGGCAACGCTGCGCCGACCGGCTGGATGCGGCGCAGGCGCGGATCGAGGCGATCCGCACCGGTGCCGACGGGCGTCCCGCCGCGGTCGAGCCGTTCGCCGCCGGATGAGCGTCGCCGCGAACGCCTCGCCGCAGCTGAAAGCGGCGCTCAAGGAAGTGTCGGCGGAGATGGACCGGCGCTTCGACGCGCTGTTGCCGATCCCGAACGATCCGCGCGCCGACCTGTACCGCGCGATGCGCCACGCCACGATCGGCGGCGGCAAGCGGCTGCGCCCGCTGCTGGTGTTCGCCACCGCGCGGCTGTTCGACGTGTCGCGCGAGGCGGCGGGGCGGGTCGCGACTGCGCTGGAGGCGATCCACGTCTATTCGCTGATCCACGACGATCTGCCCGCGATGGACGACGACGATTTGCGCCACGGCAAGGCGACCGTCCACAAGGCGTTCGACGAGGCGACCGCGATCCTCGCCGGCGACTGCCTCCACGCTTTGGCGTTCGAGGTGCTCGCCGATCCCGCGACGCACCCCGATCCGTTCGTCCGCGCCGAGCTGATCGCCGATCTCGCGCGCGCCTCCGGCCCGTCGGGGATGGCGGGCGGGCAGGCGATGGACCTGAAGGCCGACGGGACGCGCTTCGATCTCAACACCGTCACCCGGCTCCAGCAGATGAAGACCGGCGCGCTGATCGGTGCGGCGGTCGAGGGCGGGGCGATCCTCGGGCGGGTCGCGCCGGAGGGTCGCCGCCATTTGCGCGGCTATGCGCACGACCTCGGGCTCGCCTTCCAGATCGTCGACGACCTGCTCGACGTCGAGGGTGACGAGGAGCTGGCCGGCAAGAAGCTGCGCAAGGACGGCGAGCAGGGCAAGGAGACGTTCGTCTCGTTGCTCGGCGTCGAGCGTGCGCGGCAGCAGTCGCGCATGCTGGTCGATCAGGCGATCGATCATCTGCGTAGCTATGGCCCCGAGGCCGACCTGCTCCGTTCGATCGCGCGCTTCGTCATCGACCGACGCGGCTGACCCGAAGAGGCTCTTTTCCCATGCGTATCGGCGTCTATCCCGGCACCTTCGACCCGATCACGCTGGGGCACATGGACATCATCCGGCGTGGGGCGAAGCTGGTGGATCGGCTGGTCGTCGGCGTCACCACCAATCCCGGCAAATCGCCGATGTTCGCGCTCGACGAACGCATGACGATGGTCGAGCGCGAGGTGGAGGCAATCGGCGGCGATATCCGCGTGGTCTCCTTCGACTCCTTGCTGATGGACTTTGCGGAACGCGAGGGCGCGTCGATGATCATCCGTGGTCTGCGCGCCGTCGCCGATTTCGAATACGAATATCAGATGGCCGGGATGAACCAGCAGTTGAACGACCGGATCGAGACGGTCTTCCTGATGGCCGACGTGTGCCTGCAGCCGATCGCGTCGCGCTTGGTGAAGGAGATCGCCATCTTCGGCGGCCATATCGGCAAATTCGTCAGCGAGGCGGTCTGCACGGACGTCGTCGCGCGCGTCGAACGCGACGGACGGCGCGGGAGCTAGCCGGGAAACACGATCCGATCACCCGGGCGACCGGATCGTGCGGCGCTCTTATCCTTCGCGAGTAGCGAAACGCTCATAGTCCGCCGGCGACATGCGCACCTCATAGATCATGCGGTCGTTCTCGACATGACTGTCCAGAACCTCACCATGCGCGTGCAGCCACGCGGCGGCCGCGCCGTCTCCCGCATCGAGTGCCAGCGTATAACGCTGATGCCCCTGGGTCAGTAGATCGCCGACGTGCCGGACCAGCGCCTCGACCCCCTCGCCGGCCAACGCGGAAATGGGCATGACGTCGTTCCGCCGCGCCGCCTCCGCCAGCAGGTCGTCGCGCGCAACGCCCTCCAGCAGGTCCAGCTTGTTCCACGCCTCGATCACCGGCGTTCCTTCGGCCACGCCCACCTCGGCAAGCACCGCCTCGACATCCGCCTTCTGTGCCGCGCTGTCCGGGTGAGCGACGTCGCGGACATGCACCAGCAAATCGGCGGACACGACCTCCTCAAGCGTCGCCTTGAACGCGGCAACCAATTGGGTCGGCAATTCGGAAACGAATCCCACGGTGTCGGACAGGATCGCCTTGTCGATCCCCGGCAGCGACACCTGCCGGAGGGTCGGATCGAGCGTGGCGAACAACAGATCCTCCGCCATCACATGTGCGCCGGTCAGGCGATTGAACAGCGTGGATTTGCCGGCATTGGTATAGCCGACCAGCGCGACGACCGGCCACGGCGCGCGCTGCCGCCGCTCACGATGCAGACCGCGGGTGCGGGTGACCTGATCCAGTTCGCGCCGCAGCCGCGCCATCCGGTCGCGGATCAGCCGGCGATCGGCCTCGATCTGCGTCTCGCCCGGTCCGCCCAGGAAACCGAAGCCGCCGCGCTGACGTTCGAGGTGGGTCCAACTCCGCACCAGCCGCCCCGATTGATAATCGAGGTGTGCGAGTTCGACCTGTAACCGTCCCTCGGCGGTCGCGGCGCGCTCACCAAAGATTTCGAGGATCAGGCCGGTACGGTCGATCACCTTGGCCTCCAGCGCGGTTTCGAGATTGCGCTGTTGAATAGGCGTCAGATTGCCGTCGACGACGATCAGCGCCGCCTCCTCCATCCGCGCGCGGGCGGCAAGCTCCTCGATCTGGCCCGAGCCGATCAGCGTCGCCGCGCGCGGCGTTCGGACGCGTAGCGCGACCCGGTCCACTACGACCACCCCGATCGCCTCGGCCAGTCCGGCGGTCTCCTCGAGCCGCGCCTCGGCATCGCGGCTCGATCCACCGAGATCGGGGTAGACGACGATGGCGCGCGCGCCGCGCGTCACATCGTCGTCGCGGTCACGCTCGAAGCCGGTGCTCACAGACAGCGTCTCATTCCTCCCCGTCGTCGTCGTCTTCCTCGTCACCATCGGCAGACAGGTTCAGCGGGCGCGACGGCTGGATCGTCGAGACCGCATGCTTGTAGACCAACTGCGCCATGCCATCGCGCTGGAGCAGCATGCAGAACAGGTCGAAGCCGGCGATCGCACCCTGCAGCATCACACCGTTGACCAGGAACATGGTGACCGGGTCTTCCGACTTGCGGACCGCCGACAGGAAAATATCCTGCAACAGCGGCTGCTTGCGGGTGTTCTCGCCCATCTGCCCGACGATGCCGGCGACATCGACGGGGCCGGCAGGCATGATCGTGGAAATGGCGTGCTTATAGATCAGCTGCGACTGTCCGTCGCGGCGCAGCAGCACCGAGAAATTGTCAAACCAGGTGACGATGCCCTGGAGCTTGACCCCCTTGACGAGGAACATGGTGACGGGCGTCTTGGACTTGCGGAGCGCATTGAGGAACAGATCCTGCAGCGACGTCTGCTTGTCGGCCATGAAGTGCGTGTCCTTGTTCTTGGCGGGAGGTTCCCCGCGCGTGCGCCGTTCCCGGCGTCGGGTTACGTCGCGTCGGAAAGCGACGGGCCTAAGTTAGGGTTCCGGTGAGCCGTCGTCCAGATGCGCGCGAGCGCTCCGTCGTTCGATGGAAGAATGCGAGGACAGCAGGAGGGCGGGCGCACGCCCTTGAGGGATCGGCGACGCTTTATTCTTCGCGCGTTTCGGTGATTCCCAGCAGCTTCAGTTTGCGGTGGAGTGCGGAGCGCTCCATCCCGATGAAGCTGGCCGTTCGCGAGATGTTGCCGGAGAAACGCCGGATCTGGACCCGCAGATATTCACGCTCGAACGTCTCGCGCGCTTCGCGCAGCGGCGCGCCCATGATCGCGCTGGCGCCCGTGCCGGCATCCTGCGTACCCAGCACCTCGGCGGGCAGCAGGTCCAGGTCGATCCGCCCGATCCGGTCGCCCGGCGCCAGGATGATCGTCCGCTCGACCACGTTGCGCAGTTCGCGGACATTGCCCGGCCATTCGTAGGATTGCAGCGCGACCAAGGCATCGGTGGCGATCTCGGGGGGCGGCACGCGACGCTCGGCGGCGTAATGTGCGGCGAAATGCTCGACCAGTGCCGGGATGTCCTCGCGTCGTTCGGCCAGCGGCGGAATCGTCACGGGGACGACGTTGAGCCGATAGTATAGATCCTCGCGGAACCGCCCCTCGGCGATTTCGACGCTCAGGTCGCGGGCGGTAGCCGATACGACGCGCACGTCGACCTTCACCACGCGGGTGCCGCCGACCCGGGTGAAGCTCTGATCGGTCAGCACGCGCAGGATCCGCGCCTGCGTGGCGGCGGGCATGTCCGCGATCTCGTCGAGGAACAGCGTCCCGCCATGCGCCTGTTCGAGCAGGCCGGTGCGGACCAGATCGCCCCCGTCCTCCACCCCGAACAACTCCTCCTCGATCCGCTCCGGGTTCATGCCTGCCGTGCTGGCGATCACGAAATTGGCGTGCGCCCGCTGGCTCCACCCGTGCAGTAGCCGCGCGGCGACCTCCTTGCCGACACCCGCCGGCCCCATGATGAGCACGCGGCTGCCGGTCGCGGCAACGCGCTTCAGCGTCGCGCGCACCGCATTCACCGCCGTGGAGCTGCCGGTCAGGTCCGTCCCGCGCCCGGTCGCGGCGCGCAGCGAGGCGACTTCGGCTCGCAGCCGCTCGGTCTCGGTCGCGCGCTCGACCATCAGCAGCAGGCGCTCGGCCTGGAACGGCTTCTCGATGAAATCGGCCGCCCCCTTCCGGATCGCCGCCACGGCGGTGTCGAGCGTGCCGTGGCCCGAGATCACCAGCACCGGGATCGAGGGATCGCGACGCTTGATCTCTTCCAGCAGGTCCAGTCCGTCGAGCCGCGAGCCCTGCAACCACACGTCGAGCAGCACCAGGCTTGGCCGCCGAGTTGCGATCGCCTCCAGCGCGGCATCGCTGTCGCCGGCCATGCGCGTGTCATAGCCTTCGTCCTCCAGCACCCCGGCCACGAGTTCGCGGATGTCGAGTTCGTCGTCGACGACGAGAATGTCGATCGCCATAAGGCTCAGATCCGATTTCTGGTCAACGCGGCGATCGTGCGATCGTCGTCGTGGGAAGGAAGATGGTCGTCGCTGGCCAGCGCGGCCAACGGCGCAGTGTCAAATGACAGTGTCACGATCGTGCCCCCGCCGGGGCGATCGGCGAAGGTCATCGTGCCGAAATGCTCCTCGACGATCTTCTTGACGATCGCGAGGCCCAGCCCGGTGCCGCGCGCCCGGGTGGTCATATACGGCTCGACGATGCGGGCGCGCTCCAGCGGCAGGCCGACGCCGGTGTCGGCCACCGCGATCGTCACCCGTCCCTCACCCTCCGCCAGCGTCATCGTCACCCCGCCCTCGCTGGCATCGGCTTCCTCGACCGCCTCCACCGCATTCTTGACGATGTTGGTCAGCGCCTGCCCGAGTTGGCGGCGGTCACACACCAGCGACGGCGCGGGATCGCCGTGGTCCAGCACGAAGCGGATACCCGGGTGCGCCACCTCATGCAGGAACATCGTCTGTCGCGCGATGTCGATCAGCGACTCCTCACGGAACACCGGCTTGGGCATCCGGGCGAACGAGGAGAATTCATCGACCATCCGGCGAAGATCGCCCACCTGCCGCACGATCGTGTCGGTGAGCCGTGCGAACGTGGTGTCGGCGGCATCGATCTTGCTGCCGTAGCGGCGCTGGAGCCGTTCGGCGGCGAGCTGGATGGGGGTCAACGGATTCTTGATCTCATGCGCGATCCGCCGCGCCACGTCGGCCCAGGCGGCACGACGCTGATCGGTCAGTTGCTGCGTGATGTCGTCGAAGGTGATGATCGGCCCGCTGCCGTCGCGCGCGATCCGCGCCGCGAACGTGCGCATCTCGCCCGCGACGTTCAACTGCACCGCCGCCTCGCGGCCCGGCTGGTCGAGCAACGCGTCCAGTTCCGGTGCGACGTCGCGCAGCTTGCGCCCAACCGGCGGTTCGGCCAGCCCCATCAACGTCTGGGCCGAGCTGTTGATCAAGCGGATCGTCCGATCCTTCGCATCGATCGAGATCACGCCGGCCGAAACGCCTGACATCACCGCCTCGATCAGCGCGCGACGACTGTCGAGCTGCGCGTTTGCGGTGACCAGCGCGGTATTCTGCGCCACCAGCCGTGCGGTCATGCTGTTGAAGGCGTTCGACAATGTGCCGATCTCGTCGCGCGCCAGCGTTTCGGTGACGCGCGCCGACAGGTCGCCCCCCTCCACCCGCCGCGCGGCATCGACCAGTTCGCCGACCGGGCGAACGAGCCGATCGGCAACCGTCAACGCGATCCATACCGCCACGCCGACGATCAGCAGCGAGACGATCAGCAACGCGGCATTGAAACGCAACTGCAACGACCGCGCGCGCGCGATTAGCTGACGATAGTCGGCCAGCACGGCATTGCCGCGATCCATCTGGGTTTCGACCGACTGGTCGATCACGCGCGCCGTGTAGAGATAGGTATTCGGCTGATAATCCAGCTTGGTTACCGCGCCGGTGCGATTGGATCCGCGCACCACCACGGCACTCGCACCGGCGTCAAGCTCGCGCAGCATCTCCGGCTTGATGAACCGCCGCAGGTCCACTTCGTAGGGGTTCACGAAGGCCAACGTCCGCAGTTCGCCGTCGGAGCCGCGCTGGACGATCAGCACCTCGGAGAGGTTGCGGACATAGACCTGATAACCGAGCCCCGCCTGAAAACGGTCGCTGTCGCTCGGCATCTCGCGCAGGTAGCCCGCAAGATCGCCGGCCATGACGATCGCCGCGCGCGACACGCGCTCCACTTCTTGCCGGTAGCTTTCCTGCGCGATCGACGCGGCATTCTCGAACATGCCGCGCGCCCGGTCCGAATACCAGAATTGCACGCCATATTGGAACAGCAGCGAGGCGAAGATCGTCACCAGCAGCGCCGGCACCGCCGCGACCAGCGAGAACAGCAGCACCAGCCGCACGTGCAGCCGCCCGCCCGCACCCACCGGTGAACGCGCGGCGCGGTTGAGTGCGATCCGTCGTCCGAGCAGCATCATCAACGCGATGCCGGCGACGAGGTTGGCGACCAGCAGCGAAGCGACGAGCTCGGCGCCCAGCAACCGCCCCGGATCGCCCTCCCCACGCAGCGCGAAATAGCTTCCCGTGGCGACCGCCACTGCGGTGGCCAGCACCGTCAGCTCGATCGCCGGGGTCACACCGACGCGGCGTCCGCCGATCGGCGGGGAAGAGGAGGAAGACGTCACTCCTGCGAACATCGCACCTTTGCTACAACATCGGTGTTGCATGGAAAACACATAATCGCGTGCAAGTGATCCCGATCAGGCAACGATGCGTCGTAGATGGCCGGCCCCCGACGACACGACGCCGCGGCTCAGACGTCGATCCCGAGCATGTCCAGACGCTTGCGCAGCGTATTGCGGTTCAGCCCGATCGCCCGTGCCGCGCGCAGCTGATTCCCGCCGTGCCGCGCCAGCATCGCCTCGATCAGCGGACGCTCTACCTCGCCGATGATCCGCGCGTAAAGCGACCCGTCGTCCAACGCGCGCGGCTCCTGGCGGGCCAGCCGTTCGATCATCGCCAGCACCGCCGCCTCGATCCCCGGATCGGGCGCGGCATCGGGCGCCGCCCCGCCTCCAATGGTCGCGCGCAACTCGGCAGCACCGATCCGGTCGTCGCGTGAGAGCGCGGCGAGCCGCCGCATCAAGTTTTCCAGCTCGCGGACGTTGCCGGGCCAATCATGCGCCTCCAGCACGGCGACGGCATCAATGTCGAGCGTCTTGCGCGGCAGCCCTTCGGCGGCGGCGCGTTCCAAGAAGTGCCGGGCGAGTTCCGCGACGTCGCCGCGACGTTCCCGCAGCGCGGGCAGCGCGATCGGCACCACGTTCAGCCGGTAGTACAGATCCTCTCGAAACTGCCCGCCGGCAACCGCCTGTTGCAGATCGCGGTTCGTGGCGGCCACGATGCGCACGTCGGCACGGATCGTGCGCGCGCCGCCCACGGTAGTGAATTCGCCGGATTGCAACACGCGCAGCAGTCGCGTCTGCGCCTCGATCGGCATGTCGCCGATCTCGTCCAGGAACAGCGTGCCCCCCGCCGCCTGCTCGAACCGTCCGGCGTTCCGCTGCGCCGCCCCGGTGAACGCACCGCGTTCGTGCCCAAACAATTCGGCCTCGATCAGCTCACGCGGGATCGCGGCCATGTTGATCGGCACGAACGGCGCGGCGCG
>CAJYLV010000043.1 GCA_913776255.1 uncultured Sphingomonas sp.
TGCCCGCGTTCGGCGTGTTCTCGGAGGTCGTCTCGACCTTCTCGGGCAAGCGGCTGTTCGGCTATACGTCGATGGTCTACGCGCTGATCGTCATCTGCATCCTGTCGTACCTGGTGTGGCTGCACCACTTCTTCACGATGGGCTCGGGCGCCAGCGTCAACAGCTTCTTCGGCATCACGACGATGATCATCTCGATCCCGACGGGCGCGAAGATCTTCAACTGGCTGTTCACGATGTACCGCGGGCGGATCCGCTTCGAACTGCCGATGATGTGGGCGGTCGCGTTCATGCTGACCTTCGTCATCGGCGGGATGACCGGCGTGATGCTGGCGGTGCCGCCGGCCGACTTCCAGTTTCACAATTCGCTGTTCCTGATCGCGCACTTCCACAACGTCATCATCGGCGGCGTGCTGTTCGGGATGTTCGCGGGCGTCAATTACTGGTGGCCGAAGGCGTTCGGGTTCAAGCTCGACAAATTCTGGGGCACGATCAGCTTCTGGTGCTGGGTCGTCGGCTTCTGGGTCGCGTTCACCCCGCTCTACGTGCTGGGGCTGATGGGCGTCACCCGCCGCCTGCGCGCGTTCGAGGACCCGTCGCTGCAGATCTGGTTCGTGATCGCCGCCATCGGCGCGCTGATCATCGCCGCCGGCATCGGCGCCATGCTGATGCAATTCTACGTCAGCATCCGTGACCGCGAGAAGCTGCGCGACGTCACCGGCGATCCGTGGAACGGGCGCACGCTGGAATGGGCGACCTCGTCGCCGCCGCCGGCCTATAACTTCGCCTTCTCGCCGGTCGTCCACGATCTCGACGCCTGGCACGACATGAAGTCGAAGAAGGCCGAGCGTCCGACCACCGGCTTCCGCGCGATCCACATGCCGAAGAACACCGGCGCCGGGGTGATCCTCGCCGGGCTGTCGACGGTCTTCGGCGTGGCGATGATCTGGTACATCTGGTGGCTGGCGGCGGTGGCGTTCGTCGCGCTGATCGCGACCGCGATCGGGCACACCTTCAACTATGACCGCGACTTCCACATTCCCGCCGAGGAGGTCGTCAACAGCGAAGATGCGCGCACCCGTGCGCTCCAGCAGGCGGGGGTGTGAGCGAGATGAGCACGACGACGCAGACGGCCCCGGGCACCGCGGCCCCGTCCTATTACGATCTGGACGAGCACGAGCATCCGCCCGGCGCCAGCACGATGCTGGGCTTCTGGCTGTACCTGATGAGCGACTGCCTCATCTTCGCGATGCTGTTCGCGGCATACGGCGTGTACGGCGGCAGCTATGCCGGCGGACCCGGGCCCAAGGAGCTGTTCGAGCTGCCGCTGGTCGCGGTGAACACGACCGCGCTGCTGCTGTCGTCGATCACCTATGGCTTCGCGATGATCAACGCCGACGAGCAGAACAAGGCCGCGACGCTGCGCTGGCTCGCGATCACCGGCGTGTTCGGCGCGGCGTTCCTGTCGATCGAGCTGTATGAGTTCAGCAACCTGATCCACGAGGGCGCGGGGCCGTGGCGCTCGGCGTTCCTGTCGTCGTTCTTCACCTTGGTCGGCACGCACGGGCTGCACGTCACCTTCGGCATCATCTGGCTGGTGACGCTGATGGTGCAGGTCGCGCGCCGTGGACTGGAGCCGGCCAATCTGCGCCGCCTGCAATGCCTGTCGCTGTTCTGGCACTTCCTCGACGTCATCTGGATCGGCGTCTTCACCTTCGTCTATCTGCTGGGAGTGCTCCGCTGATGAGCGCCGATACGCACGGCCACGGCCAGACCCACGATCACGGGCATGGGCACGATCACGGCCACCACGACGCGCACGACCATCACGGCGGTGCCGCGCACGGCTCGCGCCGCGAGTACTGGATCGGCTTCCTCCTCTCGGTGCTGCTGACCGCGCCGGCCTTCGGGCTGGTAATGACGGGCGTGATCTCCGATCCGCGCGTCACCGCCGGGATCGTGATGGCGCTGGCGATGGTGCAGATCGTGGTCCACATGATCTACTTTCTGCACATGAACACCAAGTCCGAGAACGGCTGGACGATGCTGGCGCTGATCTTCACCGCGATCATCGTGCTGATCGTGATCGCCGGGTCGCTGTGGGTCATGTACCACATGAACCTCAACATGATGCCGGGCATGGGCGGAGAGATGTCGAGCGGCGGCATGTGATGCGCGCGCGCTGGGCCCTTGCCGGCGTCGCGCTGCTGCTCGCGGCGGTGCTGGCGGGGCTCGGCGTGTGGCAGGTCGAGCGGCGCGCGTGGAAGCTCGCGCTGATCGACCGCGTCGAGGCGCGGCTCGCTGCCCCGGCGCAACCCGCCCCGCCGCGCGCGCGCTGGGCGCGGATCACCGACGACGACGCCTATGCCCGCGTCACCGCCACCGGCACGTGGCGCGCGGCCCCGCCGGTGTTCACGCAGGCGGTCACCGATTTAGGCGCAGGCTATTGGGTGCTCTCCCCGCTCGATACCGAGGACGGCACGATCCTCGTCAACCGCGGCTTCGTGCCGACCGAGGCGCGCAAGACGATCGCGCCGCCGCACGGCCCGGCGCACGTCACCGGCCTGCTGCGCGTCACCGAGCCCGACGGCGGTTTCCTGCGCGACAACGACCCCGCCGACGACCGCTGGTATTCGCGCGACACCGCCGCAATCGCCCGCGCGCGCCGGCTCGGCCCGGTCGCGCCCTATTTCATCGACGCCGAGGCCACGCCGGGCGTGCCATGGCCGCGCGGCGGGCTGACGGTGGTGCGGTTCCGCAACAACCACCTCGTCTACGCGCTGACATGGTTCGGGCTCGCGGCGATGATGGCGTATTTCGCATGGCGCATCGCGCGCGGGCGCGGCGAGGCGAGCGGCTAGCGAGGTCTTGCGCCGGCAAGTGGGGCGCAGTGCCCGATGCGCGGCTGTCCTACATGCGGGATTTTCCGCTAGGCTCGCGCGCGTCCTGCCGCGCCGCCGCGCGCCCGGCGGCGGCTGCGCGGCGGTTATGCGCAAACTTCGCCAACTTCGCCGCGTCGCGGTCGATCTCCGCGATAGCGCTCCCGCCCCGTTCCGCCCTAAGGAGCCGACATGCCCGCCTCTGACATCATCGCCGGAACCGGGCTGCGCGAGGACGCCGGGCGGCGCAACGTGCGGCTGCTGTCGATCCTGCGCTGGCTGGCGGTCGGCGGGCAGCTCGCGACGATCCTGTTCGTCCATTTCGTCGTCGGCGTGCACCTGCCGCTGGTGCCGATGCTCGGCGCGGTCGCGGTGCTGGTCGCGCTCAACCTGGCGATCGCGCAGATCGTCGGGCGGCGGCCGATCACCTATGGCGCGCTGTTCGCGACGTTGCTGGTCGACGTCGCGTGCCTGACGACGCAGCTGTATCTCAGCGGCGGGGTCGGCAATCCGTTCGTCACGCTCTTTCTACTTCAGGTCGTGATCGCCGCCCTGCTGCTGCGCGATTACGCGAGCTGGGCGATGGTCGCGCTCAGCAGCGCGGTGTTCGCGTGGCTGGCGCATGCCGCGCCGCCGTTCGCGCTGCCGCGCGGCTGGGCCTCGACGCTGTCGACGCCGTATATCGCGGGAAGCTGGTTCAATTTCACGCTCACTGCGACGCTGCTCGCGCTGTTCGTCACGCGGATCGTCCGCAACGTCTCGGAGCATGATGCACGGCTCGCCGCGCTCCGCCAGCGCGCCGCCGAGGAGGAACATATCGTCCGCATGGGGTTGCTCGCCAGCGGCGCGGCGCACGAATTGGGCACGCCGCTGTCGTCGATCGCGGTGATGCTCGGCGACTGGCGGCGCGAGCCCGCGATCGCCGGTTCGCCCGCGCTGCTCGCCGATCTCGACGACATGCGCACCGAGGTGACGCGCTGCAAGGACATCCTCAGCCAGGTGCTGCTCGCCTCGGGCGAGGTGCGCGGGATAGGGCCGGTGCGCACCACGCTCAAGACCTTCCTGTCGGGGATCGTCGGCGACTGGCGCGGCAAGACGCAGGTCGCCGCCGCCTACGAACATCTGATGACCGGCGACCCGCGGATCGTCGCCGACAAGGCGCTGGCGCAGACGATCACCAACCTGCTCGACAATGCGCTGGAGGCGGGCGGGCGCACGATCGCTTTGTGTGCGTGGTGGGACGGCGACCGGCTGGTGCTGTCGGTGCGCGACGACGGGCGCGGCTTCGCGCCGGCGATCCTCGACGGGCTCGGCAAGCCTTATATGAGCACCAAGGCGCGGCGCGGCGCGGGGCTGGGGCTGTTCCTCGCGGTCAACGTCTTGCGGACGCTGGGCGGCACCGTGTCGGCGCGCAATCGCGAGGGCGGCGGGGGCGAGGTGACGCTGACGCTGCCGATCGCGGCGATCTCGATCCCGGAGGAGGGCGCATGAGCGAGCGGCGGCTGCTGATCGTCGAGGATGACGAGGTGTTCGCGCGCACGCTGGCGCGCTCGTTCGAGCGGCGCGGCTATCAGGTGCGCGCGATCACCGATCCCGACGATCTCGACGCGGCGGTCGCGGCGCTGAAACCCGATCATGCGGTGGTCGACCTGCGGCTTGGCAATGCGTCCGGATTGGCGTGCGTCGCGCGGCTGCATGCGCGTGACGCGCAGATGCGGATCGTGGTGCTGACCGGCTTCGCCAGCATCGCCACCGCGGTCGAGGCGGTGAAGCTGGGCGCGACCAATTACCTGTCGAAGCCGGCCAATTCGGACGACATCGAGGCGGCGTTCCAGGCGAGCGGCGAGGGGGACGCCAGCGTCGAGCTGGTCGCGCCGCCGACGTCGCTGCGCACGCTGGAATGGGAGCATATCCACCAGACGCTGGCGGATTGCGGGTTCAACGTCTCGGAGGCGGCGCGGCGGCTGGGGATGCACCGCCGCACGCTGGCGCGGAAGCTCGGCAAGCGGCATCTGTGACGCGCCGTCGCCCCCTGCGGAGGCGGGGGCCTATGGCTGTGTCGTGCTGCGCGAGGCTGACACACGCGCGATCCCCGCGGGTCAGATTGTTCGCGACATTCGACAGACATGGGCCCCTGCCTGCGCAGGGGCGACGGTTATGCGAAGGCCATCCATAGCGCCATCGCGATCATCATGAAGTTCTCGGTCAGCGACACGAACCCCAGCGGCACGCGCGTCGCGCCGCCGACGCAGGCGCATTTCAGTTCGCGCTTGTCGATATAGACCGCCTTGAACACCGACACCGCGCCGACCGACCCGATGAACAGCGCGAGCGGCACCGACAGCCAGTCCGCGACATGTGCGGTCATCAGCACCCCCGCCAGCCCCTCGGCGAACGGATAGACATAGCCGTAGCGCACCCAGCGCTTCGCCAGCAGGTCGTAATTGAGGAACATCGTCGAGAAGGTCTCGACATCCTGCAGCTTGAGCAGCGCGAGCACGCACATGCTGAACGCGATGAACCATTCGGCGGCGCGCAGCGTCAGCGGCGTCCCGAACGCCGCGGTGCTTGCCGCCAGCGCCATCAGCGCGGTCATCGCGAACACCGCCAGCACCGGGCGATAGCTCGTTTCGCCGGGCGCGGGCACGTGGAGGCCGAAGGAGCGGCGCAGATCGTCATAGCCGCCGATCCGCTCGCCGTCGATGAACGTCTGCGGCGTGGTCTTGACGCCATGCTCGGCCTTGAAGGCGTCGGTTTCCTCGCGGGTGCGCAGCCACTGGTCGTCGACCGTAAAGCCGCGCCGCTGCAACAGGTCCTTCGCCTTCACGCCATAAGGGCAGGTGTGCGTCGGCATCACCATCCGGTACAGCGTGGCGCGCTTCTCGGTCGTCTTGGTCATGCGACGAAGATAGGCGCACCTGCCGTCATTGCGAGCGCGGCGAAGCAATCCAGCGTCCCACACGCCGCCCCGGATTGCGTCGCTGCGCTCGCAATGACGCGGCGGGTCATCCCCCGAGAATGCGCCGGTAGAGCGCGATATAGTCGTCGGCCATCCGCGCGACGCTGAACCGCTCGGCCACCGCGCGGCGGCAGGCGGCGCGGTCGATCTCGCCCGCGCGGTCGATCGCCGCGACCGCCTCTTCGGGCGTATCGACCAGAAAGCCGGTGACGCCGTGCTCGATCAGCTCGGGCATCGCGCCGCGGCGGGCGGCGATCACCGGCGTCCCGCACGCCATCGCCTCGATCACCGACAGCCCGAACGGCTCGTCGAAGTTGATGAGGTGGAGCAACGCGCGCGCGCTGCCGAGCGCCGCCACGCGTGCCTCGCCGCCGACCGCGCCGTGATAGCGGATGCGCTCGTCGAGCGCGGGCGCGACCGCGCGGTCATGATAGCCCTGATCCTGCACGATCCCGTAGAGGTTCAGCGCACGCCCCGCCGCGCGCGCCGTCGCGATCGCCTCCGCCGCCCCCTTGTCGGGATGCAGCCGGCCGAAGAACAGCAAATCGTCGCTGCCGACGGGATCGAAGCGGAAATCGTCGAGCGGGATGCCGTGGTGGATCGTCGCGGCATAGCGCAGGTCGGGGTGCCGGTCGGCATCGCTGATCGCGACATAATGCACGCGATCCTGAAACGGCGCGTACATCGGCAGGATGCGGTCCGAGGAAAAGCCGTGGATCGTCGTCACCAGCGGCGTGTCGACCAGCGGCGCGAAGGCATGCGCCGGAAAATCGGCCTGGTTGTGGATCAGGTCGAACCGGCTGGCCTGCGCGAACAGGTGGCTGAGATGGCGGTATTCCCACACCTTCGCGTCGATCGCGGGATCTTCCGAATAAGGCGCGGGGACGACGCCGTCGAGCGTGGCGGCGGTGATGCTGTCGAGCGTCGCGAACAGGGTGACGTCGACGCCGCGCGCGACCAGCGCCTCAGTCAGCAGATGCGTCACCAGCTCCCACGGGCCATAATGACGCGGCGGGGTGCGCCACGCGATCGGGGCGAGCATGGCGATCTTCATCGGCGATGGTCCTTGGTCATGGCGTGCCTGTCGGCGTGAGAGCGTGTCCCGGCGGCGCGGGCCGGGGGACGATTAGCGGAAGATCACGCCTTCGTCGCCGCGCAGCTGATCGGCGGGCGGTTCGTTCAATGTCGACAGCAGCACCGCGCCCCCGAACGGCAGCGGGCGCGGCTCCTGCGTGAGGTTGAGCGCCACGCGCAGCACCTCGACGCCATGCCGGCGCTCATAGGCCAGCACGCCGTCCGCGGCCTCCAGCAGCCGGAAGTCACCGACCGCCAGCGCCGGATGCGCGCGCCGCAGCGCCAGCAGCCGCCGGTACAGCGTCAGCATCGACCCGGCGTCCTGCTCCTGCGCGGCGACGTTGCGCGTCGGCCAGTCGGGGTTGAGCGGCAGCCACGGCGCGACAGTCGAGAAGCCCGCGAAGGGCGAGGCGTCCCACGGCATCGGCGTGCGCGAGCGGTCGCGGCCGATGCCGATGCCGGGCTGGCGAAGCTCCTGCGGATCGCGGACCCGATCGGCCGGAATGTCGACCTGACCGATGCCGAGCTCGTCGCCCTGAAACAGCGTCGGCGTGCCGCGCAAGGTGAGCAGCAGCATCGCCGCGACCCGCGCCTGCGCCTCGCCGATCCGCGCGGCGATCCGTGGCGCGTCGTGGCTGCCGATCACCCAATTGGGCCAGCCGTGCGGGGGCAGGCTGGCCTCATAGGCGGCAATCATGTCGCGCAGCGTCTCGGCATTCCACGCATTCTCGATCAGCTGGAAGTTGAAGGGCAGATGGACCTGTGGCTTGTCTGGGGTGCCGTACCAGCGCGCGTGGCGATCGTTGGGGAGGAAGATCTCGCCGATCAGCACGCGATCTCCATAGCTGTCGGCAAGCGCGCGCATCTCGGCGGCGATCGCATGCGCCTCGGGCTGGTCGGTCGAATGTTGCTGGATCAGCCGGTCGCGTTCGGTGATGCCCGGGCGCCAATAGGGGTTCACCGGATTGTCGGGGAAGCCCTCGGCCTTCACGATGTGCCACAACACGTCGATGCGGAACCCGTCGACGCCGCGATCGAACCAGAAGCGCATCGCATCCAGCATCGCCGCCTTGAGTTCGGGGTTGCGCCAGTTGAGGTCGGGTTGCTGTTTGAGGAAGGCGTGGAGGTAATATTGCCCGCTTGGGGCGTCATATTCCCATGCCGAGCCGCCGAAATCGCTGATCCAATTGTTCGGCGGACCGCCGCCGGGTGCCGGATCGCGCCAGATGTACCAGTCGCGCTTCGGGCTGTCGCGCCCGGAGCGGCTCTCGACGAACCACGGGTGCTGGTCGGAACTGTGATTGGGGACGAAATCGAGCAGCAGCTTCAGCCCGCGCGCGTGGATCGCGGCGAGCAGCCGGTCGAAGGCGGCGAGATCGCCGAACAGCGGCTCGATGCCGCAATAGTCGGCGACGTCGTAACCGAAGTCGGCCATCGGCGACGGGAAGACCGGCGACAGCCAGATCGCGTCGACGCCGAGCGCGGCGACATGGTCGAGCCGCCGCTCGATCCCGGCGAGATCGCCGACGCCGTCGCCGTCGCTGTCCTGAAAGGAACGCGGGTAGATCTGGTAGACGGTGCCGCGTTCCCACCATGGGTGATCGTTTCGCTCGGTCATCACGGGCGGTAACGGCGGGGCGGGGGATGCGATCCCGCTGGCGGGGCGTCGTTCCGCCCCCTTCGTCATTCCCGCGGAGGCGGGAATCCAGAACCTCGGACGTTGCGGTCATTACGAAGACCTGCGCGTCTGGATTCCCGCCTTCGCGGGAATGACGGGTGGGCGGGGGAGGCAGCAACATAACGTCACCGTCGATACAGGAACAAACCGCCTGCCCGGCCCTTAACGTAGGATAGGGCAGGGGGCGGCAATTTTCGGTTCGGGGCGACAATCCGCATTTACGACATTCGGCAGCGAGGCGGCGTGGCTCGCCGGGCTGACGGGCTGGATGGTGCTGGGCGCGGTCATCATCGCCGCGGCAGTCGGTGCGCTGATGGTCGTCGCGCAGCGCAGCCGCGAAGGGGCGATCACCCATCAACAGGGCATGCGGCTGGTGTTGTGGGCGGGCGGCGTCGTCCCGACCGTCGTGTTGCTGGCGCTGCTCATCGCCACGCTGCCGGCGATGCGGCCGATTGCGGTCAAACCCGACGACCTGCGCATCACCGTCACCGGCGAGCAATTCTGGTGGCGGGTCCGCTACCAGCCCGCCGGGCAGGCGGCGATCGACGATGCGAACGAACTACGCGTGCCGGTCGGGCGCGACGTCGAGCTGCTGCTGGAGGCGGGCGACGTGCTGCACAGCTTCTGGGTGCCGGGGCTGGCGGGCAAGCTCGACATGGTGCCGGGGCGGACGAACAAGCTGGTGGTCCATGCGACGCGCGCCGGGCGGTTCCGCGGGCAATGCGCCGAGTTCTGCGGGCTGAGCCACGCGCTGATGGCGTTCGACGTGGTGGCGATGGAGCCGGCGGCGTTTGACGCATGGCTGGCGGCGCGGCGCACGCCCGCGCCGGTCGGCGGTGAGGGCGCACGGCTGTTCGCGGCCAATGGCTGCGGTGGCTGCCATATGGTGGCGGGTCTGTCGGATGCGACGATCGGGCCGGACCTGACGCACATCGGCAGCCGCGCGTCGCTGGGCGCGGGGATGCAGAAGCGGACGCACGCCAATCTGGTGCGCTTCATCAAGGAGGCGCCGCTGGTGAAGCCCGGCGCGCGGATGCCCGCCTATCCGCAGCTGACGAACGAGGATGCGGCGACGATCGCGCGCTGGCTGGAGCAATCGCAATGAGCCTCCACGCGCAGGACGATCCCGCACTCCGCGCCGCGCAGGAAGAACGGCTGCGCGCGGTGTGGAAGCCGCCGCAGGGCTGGTTCTTTCGCTGGACCGATACCAACAACAACCAGGTCGGCGTGTGGTACACGCTGACCGCGTTCGGCTTCATGCTGTTCGCGGGCGTGCTGGCGATGATCATGCGCGCGCAGCTCGCCGTTCCCGAAAACGACCTCGTCAGCCCTGCGACCTTCAACCAGCTGTTCACGCTGCACGGGTCGATGATGATGTTCCTGTTCGCGGTGCCGATGTTCGAGGCGGTCTCGATCATCCTGCTGCCGCAATTGCTGGGCGCGCGCGACCTGCCGTTTCCGCGGCTGTCGGCGTTCGGGTACTGGAGCTTCCTGATCGGCGGGGTGTTCGTCTCCGGCTCGATCTTCTTCAACGTCGCGCCCGATGGCGGCTGGTTCATGTATCCGCCGTTCACCACCCGCACCGATCTGTCGGGGCTGGGCGCGGACATCTGGATGCTGGGGCTCAGCTTCATCGAGGTGTCGTCGGTGGCAGCCGCGGTCGAGCTGATCGTCGGCGTGCTGAAATGCCGACCGCCGGGGATGCGGCTCAATCTGATGCCGCTCTACGCCTGGTACATCCTGGTCGTGGCGGTGATGATCCTGTTCGCCTTCCCGCCGCTGATCGCGGGCGACGTGCTGTTCGAGATGGAGCGGCTGCTCGGCTGGCCGTTCTTCGATCAGGCCAAGGGCGGCGATCCGATCCTGTGGCAGCACCTGTTCTGGATCTTCGGCCACCCGGAGGTCTATATCGTCTTCCTGCCGTCGATCGCGCTGTTCGCGATGATCGTGCCGACCTTCGCGCGGCGGCATCTGCTCGGCTATCCGTGGATCGTGCTGGCGGCGGTCGGGACGGCGTTCCTGTCGTTCGGGCTGTGGGTCCACCATATGTTCACGACCGGGCTGCCCAAGATCAGCCTCGCCTTCTTCTCCGCCGCGTCGGAGGCGGTGGCGATCCCGACCGGCATCCAGATCTTCGCGTTCATCGCGACATTATGGGCGGGGCGCGTTGTATGGTCGACGCCGCTGCTGTACGTGACGGGATCGCTGGCGATCTTCGTGATCGGCGGGCTGACCGGGGTGATGGTGGCGATCGCGCCGTTCGACTGGCAGGCGCACGACACCTATTTCATCGTCGCGCATCTGCATTACGTGCTGATCGGCGGGACGCTGATCCCGTTGTTCGGCGGGCTCTACTATTACTGGCCGCTGATCACCGGCAAGAAACTGTCCGACCGACTGGGGCGCACCGCCTTCTGGTTCCTGTTCGCGGGCGCGAACCTGACGTTCTTCCCGATGCATTTCTCCGGGTTGCTGGGCATGCCGCGGCGGGTATTCACCTATCCCGCGGAGCTGGGGATTGGCGGGCTCAACATGGCTTCCACGATCGGATCGTGGGTGTTCGCCGCCGGGGTGGCGATCGTGTGCGTCGATCTGGCGCTCAGCCCGAGGCGGCAGAAAAGTCCGCGTAATCCGTGGCAGGCGGGGACGCTCGAATGGCTCGCACATCCCGATGACGAGGATTGGGGCATCCGCTCGGTGCCGCTAATCGAGAGCCGCTATCCGATCTGGGACCAGCAGGATTTCGTGAAGAAGGTCGACGAGGGCCGCTTCTTCCTGCCCGATGCCGAGGAAGGCCGCCGCGAGACGATCGTCACCAGCGTGCTCGACGCGCGCCCGGTGCAGGTGGTGCGGCTGGGCGGGCCGAGCATCAAGCCGATGCTGACCGCGATCGCCTTGGGCAGCGTGTTCATCCTGACCACCTATCACCTTTATTGGGCCGCGTTGGTGGGCGCGGTGGCGACGCTGGCGATGGTGCTGTGGTGGCTGTGGACCGGCACGGCGGAGATCCCGGAGAAGGACTGCAAGCCGATCGGGCACGGGATCGAGCTGCCGCTGTATATCTCGGGCGCGTCGGCGAGCGGGTGGTGGGCGATGTTCATCACGATGATGGCGGATGCGACCGCTTTCTCGGGGTTGGTGTTCGGTTATTATTTCTTCTGGACGCGGCATGAGGACTTCCCGCCGAGCGGCGTCGGGCTCGACGGGCCGGGCGCGTTCTGGCCGATGGTCGCGCTGGCGGTGTCGCTGGCGGGGTGGCTGATGACGATCGGCGCGCGCGAGACGAACCGGCGCGGCATGGTCGGTGCCGCGCGCGCGTTGCTGGCGCTGGGCGCGGTCGCGTCGCTGGCGGCGATCGGCGCGGGGTTGGCCGGGCCGTGGTTGTCGGGGCTCGCGCCGAAGCTGCACGTCTATCCGGCGATCGTCTGGACGCTGGTGATCTGGACCACCGCGCACGCCGGGGTGGGGTCGATCATGCAGCTCTACACGCTGGCGCGCAGTGTGGCGGGGAAGATGACGCCCAAATACGACGCCGATGTCCGCAACATCACCGTCTACCAGCATTTCATGGCGCTGACGGCGGTGGTGACCTATGCCACGATCGGCCTGTTCCCGGGGGCGGCATGAAGAACGAGGCGCCTCGCGGTCCCGAGCGGCGCGGGTTGCGGCACCGGCTGCGCGAGCTGCGCGTCACCTTGTGGACGCTGATCGTCCCGCCGAGCGTGTGGGCGGTGCATTTCCTGTTCTGCTACCTGTGGGTGGCGGTGAGCTGCGCCAAGCTGGGGGCGTTCTCGCGCTTCACCACGGCGTTCGTGATCGGGACATTGGTGGCGGAGGCGATCATCCTCGCCTCCGGGTGGATCGCATGGGTGCAGACGCACACCCCCGGCGATCCCGCGCCGCACGATCAGGGGACGGACATCGACCGGTTGCGCTTCCTCGCGGTGTCGACGTTGCTGCTGGCCGGGCTGAGCTTCGTGGCGGTGATCTTCACCGCGGTGCCGGCGCTGATGCTGACGGACTGCCGGTGATCGCGGCGGGGCTCCTGATGGCGCTGGCGGCGACGGTGCTGGGGTTCGCCGGGCTCGGGATGACCGGGCATATGGCGGCGCATATGGGCGCGGTGGCGGTGGCGGCGCCGGTGCTGTCATTCCCGCGGGGGTCCGGGGTGCCGGATTGCCGCCTGCGCGGGGATGACGGTCGGGCGGGTGGGCCGCTGGCGTGGGCGACCATCGAGTTCGTCGTCGTCTGGGCGTGGCATGCCCCGGCGTTGCGTGGGCTGGCGGACATGCATCCGGCGGTCGCGGTCATCGAGCAGGCGATGTTCCTCGCCGTCGGCATCGGTCTGTGGCGCGCGGCGTTCGCGCATCCGGCGGGCGGGGTCGCGGCGCTGTTGCTGACGTCGATGCACATGACGCTGCTCGGCGCGCTGCTCGGGCTCGCGCCGCGCCCGCTCTACGCGATGATGGCGATGCATCCTGCGCCGGGCCTGTCGCCGCTCGCCGACCAGCAACTCGGCGGCGTCGTGATGCTGGTGGTCGGTGGCGCGGCTTATTGTCTGGGCGGGCTGGCGCTGCTCGGCACGATGTTGAGGGAGCGCGCGGCGGCATGACGATCCGGCTGACTTGGAAGCGCGTGGTCGCCGCGCTGCTCGGGATCGTGCTGGCGGGATTGCTGTTCGCCTGGTCAGGGGTGTTCAACATCGCCGCCTCGTCCGGCCATTGGGCGGTGACCGAATGGTTCCTGCACTGGACGATGCGCAATTCGGTCAAGACGCACAGCTTCTTCGACTCGCCCGAGGATCCGATCGCGACCGACGGCGGGCTGGTCAGCGCCGCGGGGCATTTCGCCGCCGCCTGCGCCAGCTGCCACGGCGCGCCGGGGCAGCGGCCGTCGCCGGTGATGCAGAAGGCGACGCCGCCCGCGCCCGATCTGGCGGTCAACGCGCGGCAATGGACCGACGGGCAGCTGTTCTACATCCTGCGCCACGGCGTGAAATATTCCGGGATGCCGGCGTGGGGTGCGGCGAAGCGCGACGACGAGATCCGGCGGATGGTGGCGTTCGTGCGCCGCCTGCCGCAGATGACGCCTGCGCAATATCGCGCGCTGAGTGGGCAGGCGCAGGGCGCGGGCGCCGCCGACGTCCGGGCGCTCGGCAGCAACGTGCTCGCCGGGTGCGTCGCCTGCCACGGGACGGACGGGCGCGGGCGGGGGCAGCCGGACATACCGGTGCTCGGCGGGCAGCAGCCGCGTTATCTGGAAGCGGCGCTGGCAGCCTATGCCGACGGGCGACGCGCGAGCGCGGTGATGGCGAACGCCGCCGCGGTCCTGACCGCCGACGAGCGGCGCGAACTGGCGAGGCATTTCGCGGCGCTGCCGGGCCTGCGTGCCGACGCCGTGCCGCGCGGCGACCCGCGCGCGCGCGACATCGTCGAGCGCGGGCTGCCCGAACGCCAGCTTCCCGCCTGCGCGAGCTGCCACGGCGCGGGCAAGCCGCAGCCGCTGCTGGTCGGGCAGCGCGCCGACTATATCGCCGCCCGGCTGCGCTACTGGAAAGGCGACGGCAAGGAGATCGACGCGCGCCTGCCGCAAAACGTCATGCCCGTCATCGCGCGGCGCATCCCCGAGGAGCTGATCGACCCGCTCGCGCGCTATCTGGCCGGCGACGCGCGCTGATTCCGGGTCGCTAAGCGCCGCGCTTTGGTCCAGAACCGGCGGCGCCCACGGCAACCGGCAGGGAGGCGGCGGTGAAGGCCGAGATACATGACGAGACCGACCTCCTCGAAACGCTGGCGCGCAAGAATGCGGTCCTGCAGGCGATCAACCGGATCTTCCACGAAGCGCTGGGCGCGACCAGTGACGAGGCGCTGGGGCGCCTGTGCCTCGCCGTCGCCGAGGAGCTGACCGGCGCGTCGTTCAGCTTCATGGCGGAGCTGACCCCGGCGCGCGACCGGCTCCACGATCTGGCGATCAGCGACCGCGCGTGGACGGTGTTCCGGCGCGCCTGGCCGGAGGGTGCCGAGCAGCATGTGCCGACGCATCTCGACCTGCACGGTCTCTACGGGCGCGTCATCCTCGACGACGCCAGCCTGATCGCCAACGACCCGGCCGCGCATCCCGACGCGATCGGCACCCCGCACGGCCATCCGCCGCTCCAGTCGTTCCTCGGCGTGCCGCTGCGCCGGCAGGGCCGTCTGATCGGGGTGATGGGGCTGGGCAATCGCGCCGGCGGGTTCCGGGCGATCGATCGCGAGGCGGCCGAGGAACTGGCGCCCGCGATCGTCCAGGCATTGAGCGGCAAGCGCGCCGAGCTGGCGCTGCGCGAGAGCGAGGAGATGCGCCGCGTGAGCATGGAACTCGTTCCCGCAATGCTGTGGCGCACCGACCAGAGCGGCAACAACAAGATGACCGAAAGCCAATGGGCGGACCTGACCGGGCAGGATGAACGCGAAGCCGCCGATTGGGGCTGGCTCGACGCGGTCCACCCCGAGGATCGCGCGGTGACCGAGGCGGCGTTCCGGCGGTCGTTCACGCACGACGAATCGCTCGAACAGCAGGTCAGGCTGCGCGACCGCGCCGGCGCGTATCGCTGGTTCCTGATGCGGCAGGTACCGCGCCGCGACACGGCGTCGGCGGTGACGCACTGGTTCGGCGCTGCGACCGATGTCCATGACATGCACCTGCTGGAAGAGCGGCAGCGCCGGCTGGTCGCCGAGCTGCAGCATCGCGTGCGCAACATCCTGACCGTCGTCCGGTCGGTCTTCGCCCGCACCGTCGAGGCAGGCGGCGCGCTGGACGACGTCGCGGACCATTTCCGCGGGCGGCTCGATGCGCTGGCGCGGACGCAGGCGATCGTGACCCAGACCGCCAGCGGCGCCGTCGATCTGCAAAACCTGATCCGCGACGAACTGCTGAGCGTCGGCGTCGCGGACGGCGAGGCGGTGACGATCGAGGGCCCAGACGTCGCACTGCCGCCGCGCGCCGCCGAAGCGGTCGGGCTTGCCGTCCACGAGCTGGCGATCAATTCGGTCAAATATGGTGCGCTGAAGCGATCCGGTGCGATCCTGCACGTGGCATGGTCGACCTATGACGACAAAAGTGGTAATCGGGGCGTTCGGCTGACCTGGACGGAGAAGGGCGTGCCGGCATTGTCGATTTCCCCTTGCCGTCAAGGCTTTGGGACGGAATTGATCTGCGAGGCGTTGCCCTATCAATATGGCGCGGAGACGCAGCTGACGTTCATGGGTGGCGGGGTGCGTTGCGTGATTGCCTTGCCGTTGCAAGAGGAAGGACGACCATTCTGAGCGAACCCACCTCCTTGGCCGGACGACGCCTGCTGATCGTCGAGGACGAATATTTCATTGCCTCCGATCTGAAACGTGCGCTCGAGGCGCATGGCATGGTCGTGGTCGGACCGGTCGGGCGCGTGGCCGATGCGCTGACGCTGATCGGGCGCGAGGCGATCGATGTCGCGACGCTCGACGTCAATCTGGGGACCGCGATGTGCTATCCGATCGCGGAGCAGCTGAAGGCGCGCGGCGTGCCGTTCCTGTTTTTGACCGGCTATGACGGCTGGACGCTTCCCGAGTGGCTGCGCGACGCGCCGCTGCTCATCAAACCCTTTGACAGCGCCGCGGTGATCGCCGCGATACGCGCCTTGTGTGGACTGGAGAAAGTAGCATGATCCGAGCACAGTTGCGCAGCGACGCGCCCGGCATGGCGGTGACCCGGCTGACCGCGCTGGCTCCGCTCGACGCGGCCGGGCTCGCGGCGCTGGAGCAGGCGATGGAGGAAGCGCATACGGTGCGCGTCCGCCGCGATATCATCACCGAGGGGCGCGAGATCGTGCAGGCGCAGCTGCTGCTGTCCGGCTGGGCGGCGCGGGTACGGCTGCTGCCCGACGGGCGCCGGCAGTTCCTGAGCTTCCTGCTGCCCGGTGACCTGATCGGCGCGTGCGACCATCCGCACGCGCTGGCGGTTTCGACCGTGGTGGCGATGTCCGACGCTTTGGTCTGTCCGTTGCCGCAGGCGGCGGCGGGGTCGCCGCTCCACACCGCCTATGCGATCAGCCGCGCGATGGACGAAGGGCATCTGCTGGCGCAGATCACGCGGCTCGGGCGGCTGAACGCGCAGGAGCGGATCAGCGACCTGTTGCTGGAGCTGCACGAGCGGCTGACGCTCAACGGCAGCGCGAGCGGCAACGGCTTCGACCTGCCGCTGACGCAGGAGACGCTGGCCGACGCGCTGGGGCTCACCTCGGTCCACGTCAACCGCATGTTGCAGCAGGCGCGGCGCGAGGGCGACCTGCAATGGCGCGTCGGGCATGTGAAGCTGACCGACCCCGCCGGGCTGGCGCGCAAGATCGGGCATGTGCCGGTGCGTGTCACCGCGAAGTGACGGGGCCGATGCGACGCTGACCGGCTTTTGGATCGATGATCGACGACGCGACGACCGGCACCCGCACGATGCGCCGCGATGCACTGGCGCGGCGCGGGGCGCTGATCGAGGCGGCGCGCGGCTGTTTCGCGCGCTCCGGCTATTTCGTCCCGCTCGAGGAGGTGGCCGATGCCGCCGGGGTCGGGCGCGGCACCTTCTATCGCAATTTCAGGGACCGGATGGCGCTGGCGCTGGCGGTGTTCGAGCGCGAGATCGACCGCATGGCGCCGTTGATCGATCCGACGCTGCCGCTCGATCGCGCACTGGCCAAATTGGTCACCGAGGGGCGCGAGACGACGGCGCTGTTCGCCCGTCTCGCGATCGACATGCCGCTCGACGGCGAGAATCGTCAGGCGTTCGACGACCTGAAAGCGCGGTTGGAGCGGTTGCTGATCCCGCTTGCCGCGCGCGGGCATCGCGACGGAACCTTATCGCCGACGATGGGCGCGCACGAACTCGCGATCGCGATGCGGATGCTTGGCGCGCTGGTCAATCCCGCGCCGGTCGAGCGTCGTCAGACGTTGCTGGAGGAGGCGCTGGCGCTGGTGATGGCGGGGCTACGGCCGCGCTGACGGCGCCGGATCGGTCCAGCCGAGCCCGAGGCTTTTCTGCACGGCGATGTAATTGTTGGTGAGCTGCGCGCGGCCCTGTTCGGCGCCGATCGTCGCGGAAAGCCGCTGCCGCTCGATGTCGAGCTGATCGACCAAGGTGCTGGTGCCAGCGTCGACGCGCTGCGCGTTGAGCGTCGCGGCGCGGGTGGCGGATTGCTCGGCCAGCAGCAATTGCGCGAGTTGCTGGCGCGCATTGCCGAACCGCGACAGGCTGGTCTCGGCATCCTGCAACGCCTCCAGCACGGTCTGGCGATATTGCGCGTCGGCGGCGTCGCGCTGCGCCTCGGCCTGGCGGACCGCGGCGCGGTTGCGGCCGAAGTCGAGGAACGACCAGTTGAGCATCGGCGCGGCGACCGTTGCGAGCTTCGACGGATCGAGCACGTCGCTGACCCCGGTGCCGCCGAGCCCGATGATGCCGAGCAGGTTGAGCGACGGGAATTGGCGCGCGGTGGCGACGCCGATCTGCGCGTTGCCCGCCGCCAGTGCGCGTTCGGCGGCGCGGATGTCGGGGCGGTGCTGGATCAGCGCGGCGGGATCGCCGATCGGCACCTGTGCGGGCGGCAGCGGCACCGCGACCGGCGTGGCGAGTGTCGCGTCGAGCGCACCGGGCGCGCGGCCGGTGAGGATCGCGAGCTGGCCCTTGTATTCGTCGATCTGCGCGGCGAGAGGGATGGTCTGCGCGTCGGTGCTGTTGAGCTGGTTGCGCAGCCGCTCGACCTGCAGCTGCGAGGCGGTGCCGGCGGCGTAGCGTTGCTCGACGAGCGCCAGCTGGCGGCGTTGCAGCGCGCTCGACTGCGCGTTGAGGCGCGCACGCGCCTGCGCGTCGCGGAGCGCGACATAGGCCTGTGCGACCTGCGCGGACAGCGTGACCTGCGCGTCGGCGAGCTGCGCGAAGCGTTGCCCCTCGGTGGCGCGCTGCTGTTCGAGCGTGCGGCGACCGCCGCCGAACAGATCGGGCTCCCATGACGCCATTACGCCGAGATTGTAGAAGTCGAGCGTGGTGTCGCTGTTGCCGCCGCCCTGCTGTCCGCCGCCGAGATTGGTGCCCGGGAGGCGCGCGTTGAGGTACACCGCGCTGGCGCTGACCGACGGCAGGCGCGCGGCGCGTTGCTGGCGATATTGCTCCTGCGCGACGCGGAGATTGGCCTGCGCGGCATCGATCGTCGGGCTGTGCGCGAGCGCATCGTCGACCAGCGCGTCGAGCGTCGGGTCGTTCAGCGTCTCCCACCAGCGCGCGAGCCCCGGCGCGGGGGTCAGCGCCGGATCGGCGGCGCGGACGAACGTGCCGCGCGTCACCGCGTCAGAGGCGACCGCGGGCGGTCCCTTGTAATCGGGGCCGACGGTGCAGGCGCCGAGCAGCGCGAGCGTGAGGAGCGGGGAAACGTGGCGCATCAGTGCATCGCCGCCGGCGCGGCGCCCTTGGGAAGCGGACGGAGGAAGAAGACGAGCGGGAGAACGACCAGCGTCCCCATGCCCATGATCCAGAAGATGTCGTTGTAGGTCATGACCAGCGCCTGTCCCTGGATCTGCTGACCGAGCGCGCGGATCGCGGTCTGCGGCCCGCCGAGCGAACTGGCGGTCGCCGCCATATAGTCCTGCACGCGCACCGAATTGGCGTTGAGCGATTCCTCGATCCGCCGCGCGTGGAACCACGAGCGCTGGTCCTGGAGGATCGCGATCCCGGCCAGCGCGAAGCTGCCGCCGAGATTGCGCATCGCGCTGAACAGCCCGGAGGCGTCGCCGGCCTCGGCGGGCGGGACCGAGCGGATCGCGGCCTGGCTGAGGAACAGCATCGCGAGGATCTGTCCGACGCCGCGCAGCAACTGCGACTCGGTGAAATCGCTGCCGACCGAATCGATCGTTAGACTGGCGTCGAGCAGCGCCGATGCGCCCATGATGAGCAACCCGGCGCCAACCGCCAGCCGGATGTCGACGCGCACCAGCAGGATCGGGACGATCGCCATCATGAACAGGCTGGGGATGCCGGCAAGCAGCACGACCTTGCCCGATTGCAGCGCATTGTAATTGGCGATCGCGGCGAGGAATTGCGGAATCGCATAGGAAGTGCCGTAGAGCACGACGCCGAGCACCAATCCCATGATCGCCACCGAGCCGAATTGCCGATCGAGCAGCAGCCGCAGCTTGATGACCGGGCGTCGCGCGACGACCTGCCCGGCGAGCAACAGCCCGAAACCCAGCAAGGTCACCGCGAACATCCAGCGGATCAGCTCGGACGAGAACCATTGCTCGCGCTGTCCTTCCTCAAGGAAGACGGTCAGCCCGCCGAGCCCAAGCGCGAGCCCGGCGATCCCCAGCCAGTCGGCCTCGCGGATCAGGTGCAGCCGCGACGGTTCGTGGCGAAGCCCGATCAGGAGCAGCAGCACGAGGATGCCGCAGATCGGCACGTTGAGGAAGAAGGCGTAATGCCAGCTGATGTTCTCGGTCAGCCAGCCGCCGATCAGCGGCCCCAGCACCGGCCCCATGATCGCGGTCATGCCGAAGGCGGCGATGCCGATCGGCTGTTGCGACCGGGGCAGGCGCTGCGCGATGATCGTCTGCGCGGTGGGAATCATCGCGCCGCCGGTGAAGCCCTGACCGACACGCCCGACGATCATCTGCGGCAGCGTGTCGGCCGCGCCGCAGATCACCGAGAAGATCGTGAACAGCACCGCCGCGACCAGCAGGAAGGTGCGCAGCCCCAGCAGCCGTTCCAGCCACGCCGCCATCGGGATGATGACGATCTCGGCGACCAGATAGGCGGTAGCGATCCACGTCCCTTCGGTGCCGCTCGCGCCGATTTCCCCTTGAATGGTCGGTAGCGCCGAGTTGACGATCGAGATGTCGAGCGTCGCCATGAACGCGCCGAGCGTGCCCGCCGCGACCGCGAGCCACGCGCCGAGATCGGCGCGCTCCGCCCCGCCCGCGGGCAAGTCGCTGCGCTTCGCGGCCGAAGCGTCGGGGACCGCGCTGGCCATCGTCAGCGCTCCTGCCGGTTGGCCTTGCGTTGTTCGTCGCGCAGCCGCTCAATCTCGTCCTTGGCCGAACGGGTGTCGACCGTCACCTCGACCGACAGGCCGGGGACGAGCAGGCGGCGGGTCTGCGGTGTGGCCTCCAGCGCGATCCGCACCGGCACGCGCTGTGTGATCTTCGTGAAGTTGCCGGTCGCGTTCTGCGGCGGCAGCAGCGAGAATTGCGCGCCGGTGCCCGGCGAGAAGCTGGCGACGCGGCCCTTCAGCGTGATCCCGTCGAGCGCGTCGACCTTGATCTCGGCGGGCTGGCCGGGCCGCATCAGCGCGAGCTGCGTCTCCTTGAAATTGGCGGTGATGTAGAGCTTGTCGAGCGGCACCAGCGACATCAGCCGCGTGCCGGTGCCGGCATATTGGCCGATGTTGACGGTCTTGTCGCCGACGCGCCCGTCGATCGCGGCGCGGATCAGCGTGGCGTTGAGGTCGACGCTCGCCGCGCTCTGTTGCGCACGCGCGGCCTGTGCCTGCGCGAGGCCCTGCTTGATCTGCGTCTCGAAGGTGGCGACGCGGCGCTGCTGCATCGCGACCGCCGCTTCCTGCGCGCGCACCGCCTGCGCGGACTGCTGCGCGGTGAGCTGCAATTGCGCGAGCTGCTGGCGGGTCTCCGCGCCCGAGGCGGCGAGCGGGCGATAGCGCGCGACCTCGGCGGCGTCATGCGCGGCCTTCTCGCGTGCCGAGGCGAGCTGCGCGCGCGCCTGCTCGATCGCGGCATATTGTTCGCGGACCTGCGCGCGGGCGCTGTCGGCCTGCGCATCGGCAACGGCAATCTGCGCCTCGGCCTGCGCGGCCTGTGCCTGCGAGTTGCGCGGATCGATGCGCACCAGCGGCTGGCCGGCGCGCACGTCCTGATTGTCGGTGACGAACACCTCGGCGACATAGCCGGCGACGCGCGGGGCGACGACCACCATGTCGGCGCGGACCTGCGCGTCGTTGGTGTCCTGCATGTATTGCCCGGTCGCCTGATAGCGCAGATACCAGATCGTCCCCGCCGCCACCACCGCGAGCGCGACGACGATCAGGATCGTCTTGGCGCGGCCGCTGAGCTTGCGGCGCGCCGGCTGGTCGGCCGACGCTGCCTCGGCGTCGGTCGCGGGTTCGTTCGAGGGCTCGGCCGCTTCTGCCATGTGTTCAATTCCGCTTGATGCCGATCGACGCCGCTGCGCCGTCCGCTATTCCTAAGCGGACAATATGTCCGCTTAGGGGCGGGCCGCAAGTGACAATGCTGCAATGCACACACATTGATGAGATTATTGCCGATTATGCTGGGCGCGACCGATCGGGCGGGTTACGTTGCCGCCCGGCGGCGCGATGATGCCGTACAGGGGAGAATGTCGTCGGTGCAGCATGCTTTCGGTCGGAACCTGACCTACGGCCTTCACGAGACGCTGGGCCGCGCGATCGTCGTCGGCGATTATGCCGACAAGCCGTTCCCCAACGAGGCGGATATCGTGCGCGAGCATGGCGTGAGCCGCTCGGTCACGCGCGAGGCGGTGAAGATGCTGGCCGCCAAGGGCCTGCTTGGCGCGCGACCGAAGCAGGGAACGTTCGTCCTCCCCGAGGAAGCGTGGAACCTGCTCGACCCCGACGTGCTGCGCTGGCTGCTCGAGCGTGAGGCGTCGATCGACCTCTTGCGCCATTTCAATGAATTGCGCGTCGGCGTCGAGCCGGAGGCGGCGGCGCTGGCGGCGCGCGGGGCGAGCGAGGAGCAGCAGGCGGGTATCTCCGCGGGGCTCGCGCGGATGGTGGCCGCGGAGCGTGGCGAGGACGACCCGCTCGATGCCGACATCGCTTTCCATGTCGCGGTCCTCCGCGCGTCGAATAATCCGTTCTTCCTTCAGTTCCGTGAGATGGTGAGCACCGCGCTGCGCACCTCGATCCGCTTCACCAACCAGATCGCGGGGCGCACCGCCAATATCGCCGAGCATACCGCCGTCCGGGATGCGATTCTCGCGGGCGACGCCGATGGCGCGCACGCGGCGATGCGCGGGTTGATCGTCAACGTCCTGACGCTGATCGAGCCGGCCACGGGCGGATAAGGATTCATGGCGCTGCCTTGACGACAGGCGGGTCACAACGTCCGCAGCATCTGTGCCGGACGCGCGCGGAGCGCCGGGATGCTGCCCGCGACGCCGATCCCGACCGTCACCGCGCTCGCCAGCCCCAGCGTCGCCGCGACGCGCAGCGCGTCGGGCGCGAACGCCATGTCGAACACGCGCGTCACGACATACCAGCCCGCCGCGCCACCCGCGACCAGCGCCACCGCCGACAGCAACGCGGCGAGCAAGGCATATTCGATCGCCTGCGCCGCCAGCACCTGCCGCGTGCTGCCGCCGAGCAGCTTGAGCACGACCGCGTCATAGCGGCGCGCGCGCCCCGAGGCGGCCACCGCGCCGACCAGCACCGCCAGCCCGGCGAGCACCGTCGCCGCGGCGGCGACGCGCACCGCGGTCGCGATCTGGCCGAGCAGCGCCGACACCTGCCCGATCACGTCGCCGGTGCGGATCAGCGTCACCGCGGGCATCGCGCGCGCGACGCTGCGCGCGATCGCGCCGTCGCGCGCGGGCGGCGCGTAGACGCTCGCGAGCAGGCTGTGCGGCGCTTCCTCGATATAGCCGGGGGAGAAGACGATCGCGAAGTTGAGGCCCAGCCCCTTCCAGTCGATCCTGCGCAGCGCGGCGATCCGCGCCGGTACGTCGACGCCGAGTACCGAAACGGTGATCGTATCGCCGACCCGGAGCCCGAGCGCCTGCGCGGCACGATCCTCGATCGAGACGAGCGGCGGGCCGTCGTAATCGGCGGGCCACCAGCGACCCGCCACGACCTGATTGCGCGGCGGGACGGTCGCCGACCAGGTGAGCGTGCGGTCGCCACGCAGCACCCAGGCGTCGGCGGGGAGCGTCCTGAGCCGCGTCGTCGGCACGCCCTTGATCGCGACGATCGCGCCGCGCAGCGACGGCACCGCCTCGATCCGCGCGTTGGGTGCGGCGGTCAGGACGGCGGCGCGGAAGGTCGCGGCGTCCTCGGCGGGCACGTCGGCGGCGAAGAAGCGGGGCGCGCGGGCGGGGGCGCTGCCGGCGAGTTCGGCGGACAGGCTGGCGTCGATCACCGTCAGCGCGACGAACAGCGAGAAGCCGAGCCCGAGCGCGACGACCAGCCGGTCGGTCGCGGCGCCGGGGCGATGGAGGTTGGCGAGCGCGAGCCGTGGTAGCGGCGCGCGCGGGCGCGGTAGTCGTGCGAGCAGGCGGCGCAACGCGACGCCGACCAGCCACAGCAGCAGCACCAGCCCGGCGGTCGCGGCGACGAAGCCGGCGGCGAGCACATGATCGGTCGCCGACCAGACCGCGAGCGCGATCAGGGCACCGAGCAGCGCAGCCATCGGCGCGAGCACGCGCCACGACGGGCGACCGGTGTCGGCAAGCGCGTCGCGCAACAAGGTCGCGGCGGGGACGCGACGTGCCTGTGCGAGCGCCGGGAGCGCGAACAGCAGCGCCACCAATGTGCCGAGCACCGCCGCGGTGGCGAGCGGGAGCGGGTAGAGCGCCAGCCGTGGCGTGATCGGCAGCGCGTCGCCCGCCACGCGTGCGACGATCCACGGCACCGCCGCGCCCAGCGCCAGCCCCGGCAGCATGCCGGCCGCGCCGACCGATGCCAGCTCGATCAGGAACAGCCGCGCGATCAGTGTCGAGCGCGCGCCGAGCACCTTGAGCGTCGCGACCATCTTCGTGCGCGCGGCGAGATAGGCGGTGACGCCGCTGCCGACGCCGACCCCGGCGATCGCGAGCGCGGCGAGCCCGACGAGCAGCAGGAACTGCCCGAGCGTCGCGATCCCGCCGCGCACGCCGCGTCCGGCATTCTCGGTGGTGCGCGGGGTCCAGCCGGCGTCGGGGAAGCGCGCGGCGAGCCGCTTGCCGACCGCCCCGGCGCGCGCGGGATCGGGGAGCGCGATGCGGTAGCCGCTGCGGTACAGGCTGCCGGGCTGGAGCAGGGCGCTGGCGTCGAGCCCGGCCATGTCGACCAGCGCCGGGCTGCCGAGCGCGAAGCCGGCTCCCAGCCGGTCGGGTTCCTCCGCGATCAGCCCGATGACGCGGAACGGCTGCGTGCCGAGCCGGATCGTGTCGCCGACGCGCGCGCCGAGCCGGTCGGCGAGCGCGGGGGCGATCGCCACCTGCGCGCCGTGCGGGCGGGCCGCCAGCGCGCCGGGGGCGAGGCGGAAGCGCCCGACCAGCGGCCAGCGATCGTCGACGCCGCGCAGATCGACCAGGGTATCCTGATCGCCCTTGTGCGCCATCGCGCGCAGCGACACGACCTCCGCGACCGGGCCAGCGGCGGTGAAGGCGGCCAGCTCCTCGGGGGTGGCGCGGCGTTGCGAGACGACCAGCTCGACGTCGCCGCCCAGCATCGCGCGCCCCTGCGCATCGAGCGCGGCGAGCATCGCGGCGGACAGGCTGCCGATCCCGGCGAGCGCCGCGGTGCCGAGGAACAGGCACATCGCCAGCAACAGCAACCCGCGCCCGCCGCGGCGCAGGTCGCGAAACGCCAGTGTCGCAGCGATGCTCACGCGCGGGAAGCGTCGGCGACGATGCGGCCGTCGGTCAGCTCGACGACCCGCGCGCAGCGGGCCGCGAGCGCGGGATCGTGGGTGATGACCAGCATCGTCGTCCCCGCGCTCGCGGCGCGCGCGAACAGCAGGTCCATGATCGCCGCGCCGGTCGCGGTGTCGAGATTGCCGGTCGGCTCGTCGGCGAAGAGGAGCGCGGGGCGCCCGACCAGCGCGCGCGCGATCGCGACGCGCTGTTGCTCGCCGCCGGAGAGCTGCGCGGGATAATGATCGGTGCGCGCCGCGAGTCCGACCGCCGCCAGCTCGGCACGCGCGCGGTCGAAGGCGTCGGGTTCGCCGGCAAGCTCCAGCGGCACCGCAACATTTTCGAGTGCGGTCATCGTCGGGAGCAAGTGGAAGGCCTGCAGGACGATCCCGATCCGCCCGCGCCGTGCGACCGCCAACGCATCCTCGTCGAGTGCGGTGAAATCGAGTCCCGCGACCTGGACCTCGCCCGCGCTAGGTCGCTCGAGTCCGGCGAGCACCGCCATTAGCGATGACTTGCCCGACCCCGACGCGCCGAGCAGCGCGACGGTCTCGCCGGTTTCGACCGTCAGGTCGATGCCGTGGAGGATGTCGACGCGCGCGGGCGGCTTGCCGAGCGCGAGGCGGACGTTGCGCGCCCGGATCGGCACGCTATCTGAAGCGGATGGAAGGCCGGTCACGAACACGTCGATACGGAGGGTGGTGGTGGCTTGTCCATCCGGTCCTGCTGCTGTTGCTCGCCGCACCGGCGTCGGCCGATCCGCGCGCGCCGTTGATATGGGCGTTCGGCGACAGTTTGACGGCGGGTTACGGGTTGCCGCCGGCGCAGGGCTTTCCCGCGCAGCTTGAGGCGGAGCTGCGCCGGCAGGGCGTGATGGCGACGGTGCGCAACGGCGGCGTGGCGGGCGACACCGCCGCGCAGGGGCGCGCGCGGCTGCGCTGGGGGCTGCGCGGACTGAAGGCGCGGCCCGATCTGGTGATCGTCGAGCTGGGCGCGAACGACATGCTGCGCGGGCTGCCGGTCGCGCAGGCGCAGGCGAACCTCGATCGCATCCTGACCGAATTGCGCGCGCGCGACATCCCGGTGCTGCTCGCCGGAATGCGCGCCGCGCCGAACATGGGCGGCGATTATGCGCGCGCGTTCGAGGGCATGTATCCGGCGCTGGCGAAGAAGCATCGCGTCGCGCTGTACCCGTTCTTCCTCGACGGGGTGGCGGGGCGGCGGGCGCTGTTCCAGGCGGACGGATTGCACCCCGATCCGCGCGGCGTGGCGATCATCGTCCGGCGGATCGTGCCGGCGGTGCGGCGCGCGCTCAAGTAGCGGGGATCGCTTGGGCGCGCGGGCGGTTGGTGGCGGACAAGGAGATGCGACCATGATGACCGATCCCGAACAGCGCGACGACGACGATCAGGCGCAGGCCATGGAAGAGGCGCAGGAGGAAGCCGCCGAGGAACGCGAGGAAGAGGGCGGGTATCAGTAGGGTATGTTTGTCATCCCGGACGTGATCCGGGACCCCGCTTCAAGGCCGGGATGACGATAGATCGGTTAGATCGGCCGGGGTGTTGATGTTGGAGAGTACCACGCCGGGCAGCACCGCCGTAGCGCCCACAGAATCCGCCCAGCGGCGAATCGCGCGGGGCTGGTCGGCGCGCAGGTGCGCGAGCAGCGGTTCGCCGAGGGGCGTCGGCCACAGCCCGACGGTCGGTGCTTCCGCGGCATAGGCCGGTGCCGCGGCACGTAGCGCGGCGATCACCTCATCAGGCAGGAACGGCGTGTCGCAGGCGGTGGTCAGCACCGCGTCGAAGCCGTGATCGGCGGCATAAGCGAGCGCGCCCGCGATGCCGCCGAGCGGGCCGAGGTCGGGGCGCGGCAGGTCGGGGATGCATGGCACCGGGGCCGTAGCGCGGCCGACGACGACGATCGTCTCGCAAAAGGGCGTCAGGCTGGCGATCGCATGATCGATCAGTGCGCGTCCACCCAGCGCGGCCAGCGCCTTGTCGCTGCCGAAGCGGGTCGCGCGGCCACCGGCGAGGACGGCACCCAGCAGTCTCATGAAGCGGAGAAAAGCGGCGATCCGCCCCCCGTCAGAGGGGCGGTATGCCGATGGGTCAGAGCGTGGTGAACACGACGCCGACCACCAGCGCCTGAGCCGCCAGAACCAGCACGGTGCTGGCCGCGGTTTCGAACATACGCATGGGGTTGGTCTCCGTTTGCCGGATCATGCCGGCGAACGGGCAAATGGCGTTTATTGCTCGACTGCGCAATAATTGAACAACGCATTCGCACTTGCACAAATTGCATCGGCCGAAGTGAGTGAAGTTTAACGATCGTTTTCATCGGCCGCTTTGCCCCAATCTCCCCTCATCACCCCGGAGAAGGGTGTCAGCCGCCGAAGACGCGGTCGAAAATCGTGTCGACGTGGCGGTAATGGTAGCCGAGGTCGAACTTTTCGTCGATCTCGGCGGTCGACAGCGCGGCCGTGACTTCGGGATCGGCCTTGAGCAGCTCCTGCAACGACAGTCGGCCGTCCGATTCCCATACTTTCATCGCGTTACGCTGGACGAGGCGATAGGCGTCCTCGCGGCTGACCCCGGCCTGCGTCAGCGCGAGCAGCACGCGCTGCGAGTGGACCAGCCCGCCCATCCGGTCGAGGTTCTTCTGCATCCGCTCGGGATAGACGAGCAATTTGTCGACCACGCCGGTGAGCCGCGCGAGCGCGAAATCGAGCGTGATCGTCGCGTCCGGGCCGATGTAGCGCTCGACCGAGGAGTGCGAAATGTCGCGTTCGTGCCACAAGGCGACGTTCTCGAGCGCCGGCGTGACGTAACCGCGCACCATCCGGGCCAATCCGGTGAGGTTTTCGGTCAGCACCGGGTTGCGCTTGTGCGGCATCGCCGACGAACCCTTCTGCCCCGGGGAGAAATATTCCTCGGCTTCGAGCACCTCGGTGCGCTGAAGATGGCGGACTTCGGTGGCGAGGCGCTCGATCGAGCTGGCGATCACGCCCAGCGTCGCGAAATACATCGCGTGGCGGTCGCGCGGGATGACCTGCGTCGAGACGGGCTCGATCGCGAGGCCGAGCTTGGCGGCGACATGCGCCTCGACGCGCGGATCGACGTTGGCGAAGGTGCCGACGGCGCCCGAGATCGCGGCAGTCGCGATGTCCTCGCGCGCCATCGCGAGCCGCGCGCGGTTGCGGCGGAATTCGGCATGCGCCTGCGCCAGCTTGAGCCCGAAGGTGACCGGCTCGGCATGGATGCCGTGGCTGCGCCCGATCGTCGGAGTCAGCTTGTGTTCCCTGGCGCGGCGCTCCAGCACCTCGAGCAGCCGGTCGATGTCGGCGAGCAGGATGTCGGAGGCGCGGGCGAGCTGCACCGACAGGGTGGTGTCGAGCACGTCGGACGAGGTCATGCCCTGGTGCATGAAGCGCGCCTCGTCGCCGACCTGCTCCGCGACCCACGTCAGGAAGGCGATAACGTCATGCTTGGTGACCGCCTCGATCGCATCGATCGCGGCGACGTCGATCCGCGGGTTGGTCGCCCACCATTTCCAGAGCGCCTCGGCGGCGCTCTTCGGGACCACGCCCAGCTCGGCCAGCGCGTCGGTGGCGTGCGCCTCGATCTCGAACCAGATGCGATAGCGCGCCTCCGGCTCCCAGATCGCGGCCATGTCGGGGCGGGAGTAGCGGGGGATCATGCGCGCGGTCCTTCAGGGAAAAAGGGAGTCGGCGCGCGGTTAGCAGCGTGGGGGCGGGCGGGCAAATGCCGGCCCGGCACGCAGCGCTCTCGTCGCCCCGGACTTGATCCGGGGCCCCGCTTCTTCTTGCCGTCAGAAGGAAGAAGCGGGATCCCGGATCAAGTCCGGGATGACGGAAGAGGAGAGGTGCCGGGTTTAGGTCGGTCGGGTTCAGACAAGCCGGATCGTCTTGCCCTCGCGCGCGGAGCGATAGATCGCCTCGACGATCCGGATGTCGCGCAGGCCCTCCTCGCCCGAGACGATCGGCTCGCGCCCGTCGATCACGCATTGCGACAGATGGTCGAGCTGCCCGGCGAACTGCGTCTTGCCGGGGCCGGGCGGCGGCGTGATCTCCTGCTCGCGCCCGTCGCGACCGGTCCACAGCCGGTTGCCGTCATAGCGGGTGGCAGGTTCCAGCTCGACGCGGCCCTTGCTGCCCATCAGCAGGATGCGGTTCTGGTTGGCCGAATACATCGACTGGCAGCCCGCCAGCGCGCCGGACGGGAATTCGAGCGTCCACTCGATCATGTCCTCGACCTCGTGGAAGCGCGGGTCGCTGCGGTCGGTCGACTCGCGCGCGGTGACCGCGACCGGCTCCTCGCCGGTCATGTAGCGCGCCGCCTGCAGGCTGTAGACGCCCATGTCCATCAGCGACCCGCCGCCCGACAGCGCCTTGCGCAGTCGCCACGCCTTGGGATCGCCGGCGTTGAAGCCGTGTTCGGAGCGGACGTAGCGGATCTTGCCGGTGTCGGGCTGTTTGGCGAGCCGCATCGCGGCGATGTTCGTCGCCTCGAAATGGCAGCGATAGCCGATCATCAGCTTGCGGTCGGCGGCCTTGCACGCCGCGATCATCGCCTCGCACTCGGCGACCGACACCGCCATCGGCTTTTCGCACATCACATGCTTGCCGGCCTTGGCGGCGCGGATCGTATATTCGGCGTGCATCGAATTGGGCAGGCAGACATAGACGATGTCGACGTCCGGATTGTCGCGGATGCTGTCGAAATTGGCGTAGGAATAGATCGCCTTGTCCGACAGGCCATATTCGGCGGCGACCTTCTTCGCCTTGGCGGGATCGCCGCTGACCACCGCCGCCAGCCGGCTGTGCGCGCAGTTCTTGAACTCGGGGATGATCCGGCCGAGGCCATAGCCGCCGAGCCCGACGATCGCATAGCCGAGCTTGCGCTGCGACGGTTGCGCGCAGGCGCTGCCCGCCACCAGCAACGGCGCGGCCGCGATCAGCGTGCGGCGTCCGATCTCCATCCTCACCTCCCTGTTTGTTCACCGGGCAGGCTGAGGATCGCCGGCCGCAATGTCAACGCGGTCTATTTCAATGACATAGGTAAGCCCGCCACCAGCAGGTCGACGCGATCGGCGGCGGCGGCGACGCGCTGGTTGACCCGGCCCGCCACGTCGCGGAAGCGCCGCGCGAGCGCATTGTCGGGGACGATCCCCCAGCCGACCTCGTTCGACACCAGCACGATCCGCGCCGACGATCGCGTCAGCGCAGCGACCAGCGCCTCGGTCGCGGCATCGATATCGGCGTCGGCGAGCAGCAGGTTCGAGGTCCAGAGCGTCAGGCAATCGACCAGCAGCACCCCGTCCTCGATCGCGGCGATCGTCTCGGGCAGCGCGAGCGGTGCCTCGATCGTCGTCCAGGCGGCGCTGCGGTCGGCGCGGTGGTGCGCGATCCGCTCCGCCATCTCCGCATCGAATGCCTGCGCGGTGGCGACGAACCGCCACGGCGCGGCGCACGCCTCGGCCAGCGCCTGCGCATGGCGGCTCTTGCCCGAGCGCGCGCCGCCCAGCACGAGCCGGATACGCCAGGGATCGTCGGTCATCTTGGTCCTTGCCTGTCGATACGCCATTGCCGATGGAGGCGGCCTTGCCGCAATTCGGGGCCTATGTCGCGCGATCTGACCTTTCACGGCGGCCGTATCGAGACCGCGGCCCGGCTGTATCCCGACGCGCCGCGCCCGTGGCTGGACCTGTCGACGGGGATCAATCCTTATGCATGGAAACCGCCGGCGGGGCTGGCGGTCGATCAGCACCGGCTGCCGTCCGGGGAAACGCTGGCGGGGTTGCTGGCGGCGGCGGGGGCGGCGTTCGGCTTGGCGGGGGCGCTGGCCGCGGTGCCGGGGAGCGATCTGGCGCTGCGGTTGCTGGCGACGCTTGATCTGCCGCGACCGTGGCACGTGGTGACGCCCTGCTATCGTACGCATCGCGACGCCCTGCCGGGGGCGAAGGCGATTGCGGCGGAGCGGATCGGCGCGGTGGCGGCGGCCGGCGGGACCTTGCTGCTCGCGAACCCCAATAACCCCGACGGCCGACTCGTCGCGCCGGACGCGTTGTTGATGGTCGCGCGGGCGCTCGGCGCGCGCGGCGGGATGCTGATCGTCGACGAGGCGTTCGCGGATGCGCTGGCGGGGGCGAGCGTGTTGCCGTTGCTGGGCGCGGACGATCCGGTGGTGGTGCTGCGGTCGTTCGGGAAGTTCTACGGTCTGGCCGGGGTGCGCCTCGGGTTCGTGGGCGGCGCGCGATCGGTGGTGGCGCGGATCGCGGCGCTGCTGGGCGACTGGCCGGTGTCGGCGACCGCGCTGGCCTATGGCACGGCGGCCTATCGCGACGTGGCATGGGCGGAGCGGATGCGGTTGCGGCTGGTAGCGGAGGCGGTGAATCTCGACGCCTTGCTCGCCGGACAGGGACTGATCGCGCGCGGGGCGTGTCCGCTGTTCCGGCTGGTCGAGGGCGACGGCGCGGGGGCGATGTTCGAGCGACTCGCGCGCGCCGGCATCCTGACGCGGCCGTTCGAGGAGCGGGCGGACCGGCTGCGGTTCGGGCTGCCGGGCGCGGGCTTCGACCGGTTGCAAGCCGTCTTGGCCGGCGATGGCTGAGCCGGTCGCGCTGGCAGCGCTGGCGATCGACGTTGCGGTCGGATGGCCGGCGTGGCTCTACGCGCGGGTTGGGCATCCGGTCGGCGCGATCGCGCGGGTGATCGGCGTGCTGGAGGGACGCTGGAACCGGCCGGGGGTGCCGCGCCGGCTGCTCGGGGTGGTGACCATCGCGATCGTGGTGGCGTCGACCGCGCTCGTTGCGGTGCTTGCCGGGCGCGGCGTGCACGCGGCGGGGCTCGGCTGGGTCGGGGTGGCGGTGCTCGCGTGGCCCGGGCTGGCGCAGCGGAGCCTGTACGAGCATGTCCGGCCGGTCGCGACGGCGCTGGGGCGCGGCGACCTGCCGGCGGCGCGGCGCGCGGTGGCGATGATCGTCGGGCGCGACACGGCGACGCTGGATGAGGCGGGGGTGGCACGCGCGGCGATCGAGAGTCTGGCGGAGAGCTTCTGCGACGGCATTGCCGCGCCGCTGTTCTGGTTGCTGGTCGGGGGTTTGCCGGGACTGTGGGCGTATAAGGCGATCAACACCGCCGACAGCCTGATCGGGCATCGCGAGGAACGCTGGCGCGACTTCGGCTGGGCGGCGGCGCGGCTGGACGACGTCGCCAACTGGATCCCGGCGCGGATCGGGGCGGTGCTGATCTGCGTGGCGGGCGGCGGCGGCTGGCGGGTGCTTTGGCGCGACGCGCGCCGCCACGCCTCGCCCAACGGCGGCTGGACCGAGGCGGCGATGGCGGGGGTGCTGGGGGTCAGGCTCGCCGGGCCAGTCGCCTATGACGGCGTGATCGCCGACAAGCCGTGGATCGGGGAGGGGCAGCCGGCCGCGGGTCCGTTGGACATCCGCCACGCGCTGAGGGTCTATGGCGGGGCGTGCGGGTTGCTGTGGGTCATCGCGGGGGTAGCGGCATGGGCAAGCTGATGCTGCAAGGGACCGGCTCCGATGTCGGCAAGTCGGTGCTGGTCGCGGGGCTGTGCCGGGCCTATGCCAATCGCGGGCTGACGGTGCGCCCGTTCAAGCCGCAGAATATGTCGACGAATGCGGCGGTTACCGCGGAGGGCGGCGAGATCGGGCGCGCGCAGGCGACGCAGGCGATCGCCGCGCGGGTCGCGCCGCATGTCGACATGAACCCGGTGCTGCTCAAGCCGCAGGGCGACCGCACCTCGCAGCTGATCGTGCGCGGGCGGATGCGCGGGACGCTGGCGGCGGCACGCTGGCGCGAGGGGCGGGAAGGCTTGCTCGCCGAGGTGCTGGAGAGCTTCGCCGCGCTGCAGAGACAGGCCGATCTGGTGCTGGTCGAGGGCGCGGGGTCTCCGGCCGAGATCAATCTGCGCGCCGGGGACATCGCGAACATGGGGTTCGCGCGCGCCGCCGACGTGCCGGTGGTGCTGGTCGGCGACATCGATCGCGGCGGGGTGATCGCGTCGCTGGTCGGGACGCGCGCGGTGCTCGACGCGGACGATGCGGCGATGGTGAAAGGGTTTATCATCAATCGCTTCCGGGGTGATCCGGCGCTGTTCGACGACGGTTATCGCGCGATCGAGCAGCGCAGCGGGTGGCGCGGCTTCGGGGTGGTGCCGTGGCTGGCGGAGGCGGCGCGGTTGCCGAGCGAGGATGCGGTGGTGCTGGAACGCGCGCGCGCACGGCCGGGCGGGCGGGTGCTGGTAGCATGCCCGGTGACGCGGCACGTCGCCAATTTCGACGATCTCGATCCGCTCAGGCTCGATCCCGCGATCGAGGTAGCGATGATCCCGCCGGGATCTCCGTTACCGGCCGAGGCGGCGCTGGTGGTGCTGCCCGGATCGAAGGCGACGATCGCCGACCTTGCCTTCATGCGCGAACAGGGCTGGGACATCGACCTGATCGCGCACCGGCGGCGCGGCGGGGCGGTGCTGGGGCTGTGCGGCGGGTATCAGATGCTCGGGCGGACGGTCGCCGATCCGCTGGGGCTGGAGGGGCCGGCGGGAAGCGTGGCGGGGCTCGGGTTGCTTGAGGTCGATACCGTGCTGGGGGGCGACAAGATGCTGCGACAGGTGCGCGGCGTGGCGCGCGGGGCGGCGTTCGAGGGGTATGAGATGCACCTCGGGACCACGACCGGCGCGGATATGGCGCGGCCGGTGGCACGGTTTGACGACGGGGGGCACGACGGCGCGACGAGCGCCGACGGGCTGGTCGCGGGCACCTATGTCCACGGACTGTTCGGGCTGGCGGCGCAGCGGCGCGCGTGGCTGGCGGCGGCGGGTGAGGGGCCGGATCATGCCGCGTCGGTCGATGCCGCGCTTGACGCGATCGCCGCGGCGCTGGAGCGGCATCTCGATCTCGACGCCTTGCTGGCGGTCGCGCGCGGATCAGCCGCAGAGTAAGGCGGCGAGCAGCGCGCTTTCGACCATCTCGATCCCCGCGCCATGCGCGTCGCCGTTGACGCCGCCGAGCCGGTGGCGGCACCACCAGCCATATAGCGCGACGACCAGTGGCGCGGCGAGCAGCGGCGGGGCGGCGACCGCCGCCAGCGCGAGCAGCGCGAGCCAGCCGGTCAGGTCGCGCGTACGGACTGCGTTCGCCACCTGCGCGCCCAGGCCGGTGCCGAGTGGCGGGAGCCAGCGCGCCCAGGCGAGCGGCGCGACGCGCGCGGCGAACGGGAGCAGCGCCACCCGCCAGTCGCCCGCCAGCGCGTGGAGCAGGACGAGCTTGGCGATGAGCTGGAGCGTGATCGCGACGACGGCGAAGCTGCCGACATGCGGGTCGCGCATCACCGCGAGCAGCCGCGTCCGGTCACCATGCGCCGCACCGACGCCGTCCGCGACATCGCCGAGCCCGTCGAGGTGGAGCGCGCCGGTCACCGCGATCCACACGACCAGCCCGGCGAGCGCGCCGGTCCACGGATCGTGCCGCGCGCCGAGCCACGCCGCCCCCGCGACCAGCACGCCGATCACCAGCCCGACCAGCGGGTAGCAGCGGATCGCGGCGGCGAAATCCTCCGGCGTGCCGGTGGTGCGCGGCACGGGCAGGCGGGTGAGAAAGGCGAAGGCGAGCCACAGGCGGGTCATGGGTTTAGCTCAGGTGACGCGGAGCGTGACGCACCGGGGCGGCGCGCGTGGTTCGGATTGCAGCCACTGCGGCCCGCTTCATGTCGGTGATCAGCCTTGATCGGAGGTTACGCCCTCCCGATACCCCAGCTTTGATCGACCGTTGCGGGAAAATGCAGCCGGGAACGATTTTCGGGAAAGCTCGCCTCGATGGGTGATGCTGCCGCAAGCGGGGATGGCCCATTCTCTCATCGCCGGTTCCTTTTCGAAAAAGCATCGTGCCCTACATCTCGTCATGAGGATCATGTTCGCCATGTCGTTGGCGTCGGGTGCAGCCGGGGCACCGGCTCAGACAGCGCAAGCGCGTCCCAGTGAGAGTGCAGCAATGAACGATGCCGCAAACGTTATTTCCGTGGACCACACGGGCTTCGCCGTATCGTCGCTGGATGAAGCCGTTCGGTTTTGGACGGAAGCGCTCGGCTTCACACTTGAGCGTCAATCGGAAATGGGTGGCGACTTCCTGCATCAGGTGACAGGTGTCGACGATCCTAGTGTGAAAACGGCAATCGTCAGGGCACCAAGCGGTGACGCGATCGAATTATTGCAATATTCGAAAGGGCGCCAGAATGGGGCGGTGTCATCCAGCGCGGGGGCGATCGGTGCGGCTCACCTAGCTTTGACCGTGACAGACATTCATGCCGCCATTAGCCGCGTCGAAGCAGCAGGGTGGAAGGCCAAGGGTAGTCCGCTGCCAATCGCGGGTGGTCCACGGACGGGGACTTTGGTGGCCTACGTTTCAGGCCCAGATCATATCACGATCGAGCTTATGCAGCCGCCAATCCGGTAACCGGCCTGGAGAGGCTTTCCCGCTTCACCATCACCTTCGGGCAGCGAGGGAAGGCAGTCGGCCGGTCGCTACGCCACTTTCAACCGGATCGGCAGGCAAACCGGCTGAAGCAACCGCTCACGTCCGCAATCCGACGACCTGCGCCGTGTCCCGCCAGAGGCGCAGCGTCAGCAGCGCAGCGCAGGGCAGGTCGAACGCCCACACCTGTTGCGCATCGAACCCGCAGGCGCTGGCCAGCGCGGCGCGGATCGCGCCACCGTGGGTGACCACCAGCACCCCTTCGGGGAGATCGGCGAGCGCGGCGGTCACGCGCGTGACCAGTGCCGACCATCGCTCACCCTGCGGCGGCGGGTTGGCATCGGGATCGCGCCAGAAGGCCGCCAGCGCGTCGGCGGGGAGCGTGGCGGGATCGTCGCCGTCCCACGCGCCGAAATCGAGTTCGCGCCAGCGCGGATCGTGATGCACCGGCGCACCCAGCGCGGCGGCGCAGTCGGCGGCGCGCGACAGGTCGGAGCTGACCACCTGCGTGTACGCTGTCCCCGCGGCGACGCGGACGCAATCGGCGATCCCCTGCGGGGTCACGGCGACGTCGCGATGTCCGAGCAAGCGCCCCGGCCGCAGCGTCGCGCCGTGGCGCAGCAGGTGGACGGTGCGCGCGGCGCTCACGCCTCCGCGACCCCCGCCTGATCGAAGGTCGCCATCTGGTCGTGCGCGGCGAGCGCGGCGCGGACGAGGCTGGCGGCGACCGCCGCGCCGCTCGCCTCGCCGAGCCGCATGTCAAGCGCGAGCAAGGGGGCGAGGCCGAGCCGGTCGAGCAGCCGCGCATGACCCGGCTCGGCGGAGACATGGCCGGCGAGGCAATGGTCGACGACGCGCGGGCGCGCCGCGGCGAGCGGCGCGAGCGCGGCGCCGACGATGAAGCCGTCGAGCAGCACCGGAACCCGCGCATGGCGGGCGGCGAGGATCGCGCCCGCGATCGCGGCGATCTCGCGCCCGCCCAGCCGGCGGAGGCGCTCGAATGGAGTGACCGCGTCGGCGTGGCAGGCGAGCGCGGCGTCGACCGCGGCGATCTTGGCGGCGAGCGCCGCGCCGTGAACGCCGGTGCCGGGGCCGACCCAGTCCGTCGCGGTGCCGCCGAAGCTGGCGGCGCACAAAGCGGCGGCAGGGGTGGTGTTGCCGATCCCCATGTCGCCGGGGATCAGGAGGTTCATGCCCGGCCGTACCGCCGCCGCCCCGGCGTCGAGCGCGTCGAGACATTCGACCTCGGTCATCGCCGGCGCATGGGTGATGTCGCCGGTCGGCTGGTCGAGCGCGAGCGGCACGACGGTCAGCGACAGGCCAGCGGCGGCGGCGAGCGCGTTGATCGCCGCGCCCCCGGCGGTGAAATTGGCCACCATCTGCGCGGTTACCGCGGGCGGGAAGGCGCTGACCCCGCGCGCGGCGACGCCGTGATTGCCGGCGAAGATCACCACGCGCGCATCGTCGAGCCGCGGGCGCGTATCGCGCTGCCACGCCGCCATGAACAGCGCGATTTCCTCGAGCCGGCCGAGCGAGCCGGCGGGCTTGGTCAGCTGCGCCTGCCGCGCCGCCGCGGCGGTGCGGACCGCGGCGTCGGGGGCGGGCAGCTCGGCGAGCGCGGCGTCGAAGGCGGCGACGGAATCGAGGCGCATTATGCCACCACCTGTCCGGCGGGCGGCACACGGACGATGAAATGTCCCTTCACGCCCTCCGGCCACAGCGCATAGGGCACTTGCCCGGTGGCGCTTTCGACATAAGGGCGCATGAAGGTCATGATCGCGTCCGCTGCGCTCTCGTCGGGGGTGAAACCGCCGAGCACATAGCCGATCTTGCCCGGCGCGCGCAGATGGATCGTGCAATGCCGGTCGCAGGCGAACAGGCACGGCATGTCCTGGACGGCGATGTCGGCGAACAGCGGGTCGCGCGCCTGCACCACGCGCAGCGCGGCGGCGAGCGCCGCGCCGCCCCGTCGGCCGTCGGCCCCGTCGCGCGCGGCCGCGGAATGGCGGCAGCTGTTGCAGGCGACGACGGCGGGGCCGTCCGCGACGGGGGTGAGGGTCATGGCAGTGGCCTTCGGGTGGGGTGGCTCCGATGGGGAGTCGTCATTGCGAGCAGAGCGAAGCAATCCAGTGACGGACCAGGGCGCCCTGGATTGCTTCGCTCCGCTCGCAATGACGAACAGCTACTCACCCCGTCATCCCGGACGTGGTCCGGGATCCCGCTTTCTACTGCCACGGCAAAGAAGAAGCGGGGCCCCGGATCAAGTCCGGGGCGACGGCGGAAGGGGAGGACGCCGCTGTCGGCCACGGGCGATCAGAAGCGCCCGCGCAGGCCGGCGTAGACGCTGCGGCCGAGCGTGCCGTAGCGCGCGATCGTCTCATAGCGTTCGTCGAACAGATTCTCGACGCGCGCGAACAGCCGGACATTGCGCGACACCGGCAGCTCGCCGCGCAGATCGACCAAGGTATAGCCGTCCAGCCGCGTCGCGTTGCTGGCATTGTCGAACGACTTGCCCGCGAAGCGCGCCGCGATGCCGAGTGAACCGGCCTCGGCGAACGTGTAGGTCGCCGAGATGTTGGCGGTGTCGCGCGGGCGGCGCGGCAGCCAGTTGCCGAAGGTGCGGCCCGGCGAGCGATCCTCCGACAGCACCCAGCTGTAGTTGCCGTCGAGGCTGAGGTGGTCACCGACCTGCGCCCGCGCGACCGCCTCGACGCCGCGCGCGAAGGCGCGCGCGACATTCTGGTAATAGCCGAAGCGTTGCTCGGTGGTCGAACCCGGAACGAAGCACAGCGGGTCGGTGGTGCCGGGATTGCAGCCGGTATAGACGATCTGGTCGCGGCTGCGGCGCTCGAAATAGGTGCCGCCGAGTGCGAAACGCCCGTCCATGAAGCGCTGCTCGGCGCCGGCTTCCCAGCCCTTGGCGCGCTCGGGGTTGAGCGCCTGATTGCCGTATTCCGAGAAGAGCTGGTACAAGGTCGGCGCCTTGAAGCCCTCGCTGTAGCTGGCGCGCAGCACGGTGCCGGTCGGCAGCAGCCAGTTCGCACCGCCCGCGAACAGCGTCTGCGTGCCGAAGCGGCTGTGATCGTCGTGGCGCACGCCGCCGTTGAGCGTCAGCCCGTCGAGCGGCGAGAGGTTGAGCTGGCCGTAGACGCTGGTCAGCTCGGCGCGGCCACGCGCGGGCGTGCCGAGCGCATATGGCGGCACGAAGTCCGACGAGGCGGTGCTGAAGCTGCTGACCTCGTTCTCGACGCCGAACACCGCATCGACCCCCTTGGTGACCGCGAGCGTGCCCTGATATTCGAGGCGATGGTTGCGGCCGAGCGCTGCGAAGGTCTGCGTCTGCTGGACCTGATCGGGATTGTAATTGTCGCGATCGGTGTCGGTATAGCCATAGCCGAAGCGGTTGCGGAGCCGCGCGTCGAACAGGTCGATGTTGAGGCCGGCATAGCCGACGAACTCGCGGGTCAGGCCATATTCGGGGGTGTCGCCGCTGAAGCCGTCGAAGTCGTTGCGGCCGTTGGCATAGGAACCGCGCAGGTCGGCGCTGATGCCCGGCGCGATCGTCAGGACGGCGCGTGCCTGCACGTTCTGGTTGGTGTAGCCGTCGCGCTCCTTGCCCGCGGCCAGCGCGGAGATGCCGTCGGTGGTGAAGGTCTGCGCGCCGACCCGCCACGCGAGCGGGCCGGTGGTGCCGCCGAGCGCGGCGCGCGCGCTGACCGTCTCGCGCGAGCCGCCCTCTAGGTCGATGCTGCCCTCGAGCGCGGCGGTCGGCAGCGGGGTGACGATGTTGACGACGCCGCCGATCGCTTGGCTGCCCCACAGGATCGACTGCGGCCCGCGCAGCACCTCGATCCGCGAAGCGTCGCCGATCAGCAGGTTGGCGAAATTGTAGCCGCCGCCGGGCGAGGACGGGTCGTTGATCTTGACCCCGTCGATGACGACGACGGTCTGGTCACTCTCCGCGCCGCGGATGCGCAGCGAGGTGCTGGTGCCATAGCCGCCGTTGCGCGACAGCGAGACGCCGGGGGTGCGCAGCAGCAGGTCGGCGACCGACAGGTCCTGCGCGCGATCGATCGCGACCTTGTCGAGTACGGTGACCGAGGCGGTGACGCGATCGGCCTCGACCGGGGCGCGGTTGGCGGCGACGACGATGTCGGCGCCGGTGTCGGGCGCGGCGGCGTCGGGGCGTGGCGCTTCCTGCGCGAGCGCGGCAGTGGAGCAGAGCAGCAGCGGAAGGGCGGCGAGACGATGGAACACGATTGGTAACCCCTTGTGACGACGTGAAGCCGGGGGCGTGCCGCCGCGCGCGGGCGAACCCGCGGCGTCGACCGCCCGCGGCGGTTGGTATCGTCGCGCTGGGTTCGTCCGCCGGGTTTGCCCCGTGCGGCCTTCCCGTCCGTTCGGCGCACCCTGGCCGAGCGAAGGACGATCACGATCAGGCAGGTCTCCTGGCTCACGGGTCATCGCCGATGCGCGCCGCCTTCTCAGCCCGGTGCAGGGCCAATGGCGTGAGGCGCGCGGGCTCGCCGCTTACAGTTGCAGGGGCAGCCGGGGTTTTCCCGTTCCCTTTTGATCCCCGGTCAGGGGGAACCTGTCGCGGCGCGCGCCCTAGCCTTGTGTGGGGCGGGGGTCAATCGGGGCGGGCTCCGTCATTCCCGCGACGGCGGGAATCCCGACGCGCAGCTCCTGCGATGGAGGCGCGAGATCAGAGGTTCTGGATTCCCGCCTTCGCGAGACCTCTGCGGAAGTGCGGGACCATGCCGTTGCCAGGCCGTACCCCGGCGAAGGCCGGGATCCAGTTGGCAAGGTGTTTCAGCTAGTTACAAACCTCCCCCAACTGGGCCCCGGCTTTCGCCGGGGTACAAGAAGGGGACTTTTGCAGAGGTCCCACCTGCGCGGGAATGACGGAGGGGGCGGGATGACGGAAGGGGCTGGATTGACGAATCGCGGAGCGTCAGAACTCCACGCCCGCCTGCGCCTTCACGCCGGCGCGGAACGGGTGTTTGACCTGCGTCATCTCGGTGACCAGATCGGCGGCCGCGATCAGCGCATCGGGCGCATTGCGGCCGGTGATGACGAGATGCTTCATCGGCGCGCGCGCGGTCGCCACCGCCACCACCTCGTCGACCGGCAGGTAATCGTAACGCAGCACGATGTTCAGCTCGTCCGCGATCACCATCGCGATCTCGGGGTCGGCGAGCATCCGCTGCACCTCGTCCCACGCCGCACGGGCACTCGCCACGTCGGCAGCGCGGTCCTGCGTGTCCCAGGTGAAGCCATCGCCCATCGCGCGAAAGTCGATCAGCTCGGGGAAGGCGTCGAAGATCGCCTTCTCGCCGGTGGTCATCGCGCCCTTCACGAACTGGACGACGCCGACCTTCATCCCGTGGCCCATCGCGCGCACCGCCATGCCGAACGCGGCGGTCGACTTGCCCTTGCCCGCGCCGGTGTGGACGATCAGCAGGCCCTTCTCGACGGTCTTGCCTTCCATCATCACGCGGCGCGCGGCCTGCACGCGGCGCATCTTCTCGTTGTGGCGGGCGTCGCGATCGTCGGTCATGCGCAGCGGCGTAGCGGCAAGATCAGTCCGCGGCCAGCACCGCCGCGATCTCGTCGACCGTCACGCCGAACACCGCCGCCAACGCTTCGGGGGTCGCGCCGCGCGCCGCGAGCGTGCGGATGCGCGACGGGTCCTTGTCGGTAGCATAGTGGCGGGTGTCACGCTCGACGCGCTGCTCGCCGGTGCGGGCGAGCGCGCCGGTGCTCTGGCGGCGGCGCGGGCGCGCGCCGCGTTCCTCGGCGAGCGTGGCGCGGCGCTGTTCTTCCTCGACGCGGCGGGCGGTGCGTGCCTCCTCGCGCAGCCGCGACGCCGCCTCGCGGTCGACCGCACGCTGTTCGGTGCGGGCAAGCGCGCTGGCGACGCGCTCCTGCGCGCGCCGCTCGCGCTCTTCGGCGCGGCGTGCCGCGCGCTCTTCCCAGTCGTTCATCGAGGGCCCTCATCGAAAGCGCGGCGTCAAAGCGCCGCGCGTCGATCAGGTCAAGTCAGCGCACGTCCTCGACCTGGTCGAGATAGGCGCCGTAACCTTCCGCTTCCATCTCCTCGCGCGGGACGAAGCGTAGCGCGGCGGAGTTGATGCAGTAGCGCAGGCCGCCGCGGTCGCGCGGTCCGTCCTCGAAGACATGGCCGAGGTGGCTGTCGGCGCCGGCCGAGCGCACCTCGGTGCGGATCATGCCGTGCGTGGCGTCGTGCAGCTCGGTGACGCGCGCGGCGTCGATCGGGCGCGTGAAGCTCGGCCAGCCGCAACGCGACTCATATTTGTCGGTCGAGGCGAACAGCGGCTCGCCCGAGACGATGTCGACATAGATGCCGGCGCGCTTGTTGCCGAGATACTCTCCGGTGCCGGGTCGTTCGGTGCCGCTCTGCTGGGTCACGTAGAATTGCTCCGGCGTCAGCTTCGCCAGCGCCTCGTCGGTCTTGGTATAGTCGGTCATGCTGCGGATCCTCGTGTCGCCGGTCGGTACGCAGGGCAGATAGGGTGCCTGACCAAGAGATTCACCTCCAGCCGATCGCGCACCCTGCGGGCATCGCACACACCCGCCCTTGACTCTGATAACCGCTCGCAATAGCGAGCAGAGCAATCGATTGACATGGGCCGGGGGGTTCAGAAGCGACGCGGACGCCAGCGTGGGTGCCTTTGGCATCGACGATGTCGTCGGCGCGTGTGCGGCACCGTCACCGGGGGAAGGGACGAGATGAAGACGATCACCAGCGGCCTGCTGGCCGCGGGTCTGGCGCTGGCGCCGGCAGCACGGGCCGAGTCCGCCGACGACCGCAACGCCGCCGCGGCGGAGGGCGGGCAGGACATCGTCGTGACCGGCCGCGCCTCGCCCGCGCCGCTAGGAGCGGACGACAGCTACAAGCCGACGCCGGACGCCTCGACGCTGCGCTCGTCGGCGAGCCCGCTCGAGACGCCGCAGACGATCAACATCGTCCCCGCGCAGGTCATTCGCGATCAGCGCCCGCGCTTCCTCGACGACGTGCTGACCAACGTGAGCGGCATCACGCAGGGCAATACGCTGGCGGCGACGCAGGACACGGTCCTGAAGCGCGGGTTCGGCGGCAATCGCGACGGCTCGGTGATGCACAACGGCATGCCGGTGGTGCAGGGGCGGGCGTTCAACGCCGCCGCGCAAAGCGTGGAGGTGCTCAAGGGACCGGCCTCGCTGCTGTACGGGATCATGGATCCCGGCGGCGTCATCAACATCGTCGGCAAGAAGCCGCTGCTCGACCCGCAGCTGAACGTCGCGCTCACCGGATCGAGCTACGCCAATGCGCGCGCGGGGCTGGAGGCGATGGTGGACCTCACCGGGCCGATCGCGGGTGCGCTCGCCGGGCGGCTCGTGGTCGATCATCAGGACGAGGATTACTGGCGCAATTTCGGCGTGCGTCGCGACACGCTGATCGCGCCCGCACTCGGTTGGTACGGCGGGTCGACCCAGGCGGTGCTGTGGTACGAATACCGGCAGTTCGACTATCCGTTCGATCGCGGCACCGCGCTCGATCCGCGCACGCTCCGGCCGCTGGCGGTGCCGCGGCGGCAGCGGCTCGACGACCGCACCAACCGGATGTTCGGATCGAGCCACCTCGTGCAGCTCGCGGTCGATCACCGGCTCGGCGGCGGCTGGGCGGCGCATCTGGCGACGAGCTTCAACAGCGAACGCTATGATGCCGGCCAGCTGCGCGTCACCGGCGTCAACACCACCCGCGGCACGCTGACCCGGAGCAACGACGCGACGGTCGGATCGCTCAGCACCGACGCCTATGCGCAAGCCTATATCGACGGCGGTTTCGACCTGCTCGGCGCGCGGCACCAGATCATCGTCGGCGTCGAGGGCGAATATCGTCGCTACTATCGCCGCGACCTGATCCGTCAGGCGGTGCGCAGCACCTTCAGCTATCGTACGCCCGTATACGGGCGCGAACCGTTTCCGACGATGGTCTCGGCGAGCGACAGCGACCAGACCGACCGGCTCTACAATTATTCGCTCTTCGGGCAGGACGCGATCCATCTCGGCGACCGCTGGATCGTCGTCGCGGGCGGACGACTGGTCGGCTTCGACCAGCGCGCCGGCCGCGGGCGGCCTTTCACCGCCAACACCGATCTCGACGGCTGGGAATTCGTGCCGCAGGCGGGGCTCGTCTGGCGCGCGGCGGACGTCTTCTCGCTCTACGCGAGCTACACGCGGTCGCTCAAACCGACGTCGACGATCGCACCGCTGGCGAGCGGGGTGACGATCACGTCCGGTTTCGCGCCCGAGCGCGGGCGATCGTTCGAGGTCGGCGCGAAGCTCGACGTGCCCGACCGGATCTCGGCGACGTTGGCGCTTTACGACATCGACAAGCGCAACGTGCTGGTGTCGCAGTTCAATCCCTCGACCGCGCTCACCGACTATCGCACGGCGGGCCGCGCGATCTCGCGTGGGGTGGAGCTGGACGTCTCGGGGCGGCTGACGCGCGCGCTGAGCCTGATCGGCAGCTATGCCTATACGCACGCGCGCACCACCGAGGATCCGGTGTTCGCGGGCAGGCAGCTGGCGAACGTCGCGCCGCACACCGCCGCGCTGTCGGCCGCCTATGATGTCGGCGCGATCGCCGGCGACGACCGGCTGCGCCTCGGTGCGGGCGGGCGTTATGTCGCGCGGCGACCCGGCGACAACGCCAACAGCTTCTGGCTGAACGCCTATGTCGTGGCCGATGCCTTCGTCACCTATGACACCGCGCTCGGCGGGCGGCGGGTGTCGCTTCAGTTCAATCTCAAGAACGTCTTCGACCGGACTTATTATACCTCGGCGGTAAACCCCTATGGCGTCGCGATCGGCGACCCGCGCCGCGCGATCGGCACGATGAGCTTCGCGTTCTGACGCGACGGACGGTCGGGCGGGCGTTTACCGGTCGCGGTGACCCAGCAGGCGGCGGCTCAGCCAGCGCCGTGCTGGCTCGTCGTAGAGCTTGAGGCTGGCATAGGCGATCGCCACCGCCGCGACCACGAGCGCCGCGCCGACCGGCGCTCCGATCCGCGCCGGCACCTGCCGATCGACCACCCACGCCGTGTACACGTAGATCAGCGGATAATGGGTGATGTAGAGCGGGAAGGACAGGTCGCCGAAGAAGCGCGCGACCCGGACGCCCGCGCCGGTCGCGCGCTTGTCGCCGGCACCGATCGCGACGATCAGCGGGAACAGCAGCAGCACGCACGCGGCGTCGTACAGGCCGTTGCTCCAATGGTGCGGCGTGTCGCCCAGCCGCGGCAGCGCCAACGCGACCACCAGCAGCGATGCGCTGATCGCGAAGGCGTGCCGGCCGGGCAGCCGCCAGCCCGAGCGCATCAGCAGCATCCCGGCGAGGAACGGATAACAGAGCCGCGCGAGGCCGATATGGAGGCCGGCGGCGTCGAGCGACCAGCCGCCGATCAGGTCGCGCCGCTCGCCCCTTAACGCGACCTCGAGCAGCAGCATCGCGGCGAGTGCGGCGAGGATCGTCAGCGCGCGCGCCGACAGCCGCCGCAGCACCAGCGCATAAGCGACGTTCGCGACATATTCGTAGAACAGCGACCAGGCCGGGCCGTTGAGCGGATGAATCTCGTCCCAGCCGCGGATGTCGAACGTCTTGGGCAAGGGCAACAGCGTGCAGCCGAGCAGCATCACCAGCAGCACCTGCCACACCGGCGTCGTCGCGATCGTCGGGAACAGCCCGCCGGCCTGAAAATAGAAGAGCGCCGCGCCGATCACGCTGCCCAGCACCACCATCGGCTGGAGGCGGATCAACCGGCGCAGGTAGAATTCGCGCTGCCCCATGCGGGGCCAGCGATCGTCATAGGCGTAGGCGATCACGAAGCCCGACAGCAGGAAGAAGAAGTCGACCGCGAGATAGCCGTGGTTGATGATCTGCCGCGTCGGATCGCCACCGGCATAGGCCTCGAACGTGTGGAACATCACCACCATCAGCGCCGCGACGCCGCGCAGCCCGTCTAGCACGACGTAATGGGGCTTCCCCGGCGCGATCGCGTCGGTCGCCGTCGCCGCGGCGGAGGCGGCTGTCGGCGCCCCGGCCAGAATCGAACCGCTCACGACTGGCGCGCCTGCGCGGCGATGCCTGCGGGCGAGGACGCAATAAGGGTCGCGGCGCGCGTCTCCCTGTCGCCGGTCACGGCGGGGACAATCTCATGTGGCGCATCACTCCCCTCCGGCTGGATCGCCGCTCCAGCGAAACATCGCGGACGTTCCTTCACTTTGCCGGAATGCGCGACAAGGGCAAGCGCGGCGCGGCGCATCTGTGCACGATCAAGTGGTTGGCGCGCCCGGAGGGATTCGAACCCCCGACCAAGGAGGTAGAAGCTCCTTGCTCTATCCAACTGAGCTACGGGCGCTCGCCGATGCGCCTAGCGCGGATTGTCGGCTGAAGGAATGGGGGGCATGATCCGCGCATGACCGAAGAAGCGTCTATTTCCCCGATTGCAGCCGATCAGGTCGAGTCCGGGCGGCTGCGTTATTACGACGTCGTCATGGCGGCGTTCGTCGCGATCCTGTTGCTTTCCAATGTGCTGGGCGCCGGGAAGGTCGCGCAGGTGCGGCTGCCGGGCATCGGCGACTGGCCGTTCGGCGCGGGCATCCTGTTCTTTCCAATCAGCTATATCATCGGTGACGTGCTGACCGAAGTCTATGGCTACGCCCGCGCGCGGCGCGTGATCTGGGTCGGCTTCGCCGCGACCTTGTTCATGGCGGGGATGGCGTGGGTGGTGGTGGCGCTGCCGCCCGCGCCCGACTGGCGCAACCAGGCCGCCTACGAGACGGTGTTCGGGCAGGTGCCGCGGATCGTCTTCGCCAGCATGTGCGCCTTCTGGGCGGGCGAGTTCGTCAATTCCTACGTGCTGGCGCGGATGAAGGTGCTGACCGCGGGGCGGCATCTGTGGATGCGGACGATCGGGTCGACGGTGGCGGGGCAGGCGGTCGATAGCCTGATCTTCTATCCGCTCGCCTTCTGGGGTGCGGAGGGGTGGACGCCGCATCTGGTGGTGGTCGTGCTGTTCACGCAATGGGCGCTGAAGGTCGGCTGGGAGGTGCTGCTGACGCCGCTGACCTATTGGGTGGTCGGGGCGTTGAAGCGCGCTGAGGGGCTGGATGTGTATGACCGGGGAACGGACTTCACACCGTTCCGGGCTGGAGTGTGATGAATGAATGCGTTTGAGAAGCTTGTTGCCGAATTGCTTTGGCTGGATGGTTACTGGGTTCAAACAGGTATCCGGGTTAACCTAACCAAGGAGGAGAAAGTCGAAATTGGCCGACCCAGTGCGCCGAGCTGGCCGATTGGGATTGTTGCGTATCGAGGGGTGACGAACGAGCTGCTTGCGATCGTCACGAAGAGCTTTTTCGACTCGACGGGTGTGACAATTTCAGAGTTCGAAGCGCCGGCTGGAACTCCGAACGATATTTACAAGCTGTTCAGGGAGCACGACCTGCGCCGAGTGATATTGAGGGCGCTGCGACAGCAAATGATCGCTGCAGGCCTTTGCCCAGCAGGCGACCCTGCTCAGCTTGGCCTTGTTGTCGGCAAAATTAAAAAAGGCGACGAGCAGGCGTTGGAAGGCAAGTTTGAACGCGAGGGGTGGTTCTTGCGAGCAAGCCCGTGGCTTCGTTCAGGCTTGAAGCGCCTTTCCGAGAATAGTTTCCGCGATCATCAAGCCGCTGTCGCGGCAAAAATCCTTCTTCGCGACTAAACCCCCACGGCCTCCAGCAGCCCGGCGAACATCCGCTTGCCGTCGTCGCCGCCGTGCGCCGGTTCGATGCGGCGTTCGGGGTGCGGCATCATGCCGAGCACGTTGCCGTCGGCGCTGACGATCCCGGCGATGTTGCGCGCGCTGCCGTTGACCGGCTCGGCGTAGCGGAACGCGACCTGGCCTTCGCCCTCCAGACGGTCGAGCGTCTCGGGATCGGCGACGTAATTGCCGTCATGGTGCGCGACCGGGAAGCGGACCTGCTCCCCGACCCGATAGCCGCGCGTGAAGACGGTGCCGGCATTCTCGACGGTCAGCGCCACGTCGCGGCAGACGAAGTTGAGCCCGGCGTTGCGCATCAGCGCGCCGGGCAGCAGCCCGGCCTCGGTCAGCACCTGGAAGCCGTTGCAGACGCCCAGCACCTTCAGCCCGCGCGCCGCCTGCTCGCGCACCGCGGTCATGATCGGCGAGCGTGCGGCCAGCGCGCCGGAGCGCAGATAGTCGCCGTAGGAGAAGCCGCCGGGCACCGCCACCACGCCGATCCCGGCGGGCAGTTCGGTGTCGCGGTGCCACACCATGTGCGGCGCGGTGCCGGTCGCCTGCTCCAGCGCCACCGCGATGTCGCGGTCGCAGTTGGAGCCGGGGAAGACGATGACCGCGGTCTTCACGCGCGCTCGATCCGGTAGTTTTCGATGACGGTGTTGGCGAGCAGCTGCCGGCACATCGCGTCGACGTCCGTATCGGCGGTGTCGTCGGCGACCTCCAGCTCGATCAGCTTGCCGACCCGCGCGCTGTCGACGCCCGAGAAGCCGAGCCCCGAAAGGGCGTGTTCGATCGCCTTGCCCTGCGGGTCGAGCACGCCGGGCTTGAGCGTCACGTAGATGCGAAGTTTCATGGCCGCGCGCTATGCCCCGGCGCGCGCGCCGGGGCAAGCGTGGCGGTTACTTGCCGCGGCTCTTGCGATGCTCTTCGAGGTCGAGCACCGCGGTGTCGCCGCCTTCGGGCAGCAGGCCGAGCCGGCGCGCGACCTCCTGATAGGCCTCGACCTCGCCGCCCATGTCGCGGCGGAAGCGGTCCTTATCGAGCTTCTCGTTCGACGCCATGTCCCACAGGCGGCAGCCGTCCGGGCTGATCTCGTCGGCGAGGATGATGCGGCCGTAGTCATTGTCCCAGATGCGGCCGAATTCGAGCTTGAAGTCGACCAGCCGGATCCCGACGCCCGCGAACAGCCCCGACAGGAAGTCGTTCACGCGAATCGCCAGATCGGCGATGTCGTGCATCTCTTCCTGGCTGGCCCAGCCGAACGCCGCGATATGCTCGTCGGAGATCATCGGATCGCCGAGCGCGTCGTCCTTGTAATAATATTCGAGGATCGTGCGCGGCAGCTTGACGCCTTCCTCGATCCCGAGCCGCTTGCTGATCGAGCCGGCGGCGACGTTGCGGACGACGACTTCGATCGGCACGATCTCGACCTGCCGGATCAGTTGCTCGCGCATGTTGAGGCGGCGGATGAAGTGCGTCGGCACGCCGATATGATCGAGCAGGGTGAAGATATGCTCGGAAATGCGGTTGTTGAGCACGCCCTTGCCGTTGATCGTGCCCTTTTTCTGGGCGTTGAAGGCGGTGGCGTCGTCCTTGAAATACTGGATCAGCGTGCCGGGCTCGGGACCCTCGTAGAGGATCTTCGCCTTGCCTTCGTAGATCTGCCGCCTGCGTGCCATGCTTGCCCTCGAAAAGAAGCGCCCCGGCGGCGCGGGTTTGCGAACGGCCGGGGCGGGGAATCAGGCGCGGCTATAGGCGATGGGGACGGTGGCTGCAAATCAGGCGCGCACCCGGCTCGCGCGCCTGCGACGGAAGCGCCGCCAGCCGAGGATCAGCAACCAGACGGCGGGTCCGACGATCACCAGCCACGGTGTCGCGGCGATGACGAAGGTGATCGCCGCCGCGGCGCTGACCGCGAACGAGTCGCCGCCCTGGCCGAAGGCGGTGCGCACCGGTGCCCACACCCCGCCGGCCGGGGTGACCGCGTAGGCGATCGTCACATCCGACATCGCGACGCGCCGCTGCAACTCGGCGCGCAGCGAGCGGGCGGCGTCGAGATCCTGCTGCACTTCGGCATAGGCTTTCTCGGCGGCGACAAGATCGCCGACGCTGCCGTTGCGGTTCTGGATCAGGTTGATGAGGCGATCGGCGAGTGCCTGTTTGGCGCGGAGCCGCGCCTCGACGTCGACGACCTGCTTGGTCACGTCCTCGGCGGTGACGCGGCGGGTCTGCAGGGCTCCACCGGCCGCGGTGACCCGCGCGTCGAGTTGCTGGCCGAAGGTGGCGGCCACCCGTGCGTCGACCAGCAACCGCAGGTTGCCCGCGTCGTCGCCGCGCGGATTGTGCGTCACTGCGTCCTCCATGACGAGGCAGCGCTCGCGGGTCAGGTTGCGGCACAAGGCGAGGTGCGCGTGGTGGACGGTGTCGAGCGTGCCGGGGTCGAGGCGATAGGCGAGATCGTAGCTGTAGGCGATTTGCGGGGCGCCCTCGTTCTTGGGCGCGGTGGCGGGCTCCTCGACGTCGAACGTTGCAAGATTGTCGTTTTTGGGGGCGCTTCCGCATCCTGCGAGGAGGAGCGCGAACGCCATGATCCAGCGCTTCATCTTTGCGGCTCTCCTTGCGCGAACGCCTTCGCGATCAACCGTTTCGTTTCCGCCCACGCCGCCGTATCGGGCGTGACAAGCTCGACATGGCCGGTGTCCGGCACATCGTGGAGCGTCGCGGAGTCGCCGGCGGCGCGGGCGCGCGCGACATAGTCGGTCGCCATGCGGAACGGGATGATCTGGTCGGCGCGGCCGTTGACGAGATCCTGCGGCACGCCGAGCGGGAAGAGCCGCGGGACCGACGTGTCGGCATAAGGATCGGTGCGCCCGGTGCCGACCAGCTTCGCGACCACTTCGGTGCCGCAGCCGTTGTCGGGGCTGGTGGCGGTGGCTTCGAGATCGGGGAGGCCGCCGAGGCTGATGACGTGGGCGATCCGCAGCGGGGCGGGGCTGGCTAGCGGGCTGGTCTCGGGGAGACGCGGGCGCGCCGCCAGCCACAGCGCGAGATGCCCGCCTGCCGAATGGCCGACCGCAACGACCTTCGACGTGTCGAGCCCGAAGCGCGCGGCATAAGTGCGCAGCGCGTCGGCCGCCGCCGCGGCATCGACGAAGGTGCCGGGATAACCGCCGCCGCTACGGTCGACGCCGCGATAGTCGATGTTCCACACCGCATAGCCGCTGCGGCGCAGGTCGTCGGCGACCCAGTCCATCAGTCGCCGGTCGGCGATTTCGGTCTGCCAGCAGCCGCCGTGGACCATCAGCACGGTGCGATGCGGCCCCGGTCCGGCGGGGAGCCAGACGTCGACTTTCTGCATCGCGTCCTCGCCATAGCTGATCGTTGCATCGGGCGTGGCGCGCGGGCGGGCGGCCAGATCGGTCCAGGTGAGCGGCGTCGGCGGCATCGCGGTCGTACATGCGGTGGCGAGCGACGCCGCGGCAAGCGCGATCAGCCGCGGCGCTCGCGCCACATGGCGGGCAACGCCAGCAAAACGATCCCCGCGAGGGCGATGGCGGTCTTCAGCCATGTCGCGAACGGTCCGTGGGTCTGGTCGACATAATAGACCGCATAGACGATCGCGACGTGCCAGACATAGACGTGGAGCGAATGTCGCCCGAGCAGCCGCAGAAACGCCAGCGAGAACAGCCCGCGCGCCACCGCCGCGATCCGCCGGACAGCGGGGCGGGGGTGGTCGGTCCCGGCGATCAGCAGCCACGTCAGCCCGACGGTCGCCGCGACGAAGTTGATGAGGTAGATCGGCCCGAAGTCGCTGCGGATGCCGAGCAGGTCGATCTTCTCGATCAGCCATTGCGGCAGCATCCCATAGGCGCTGAGCAGCCGCAGCGGCGCGAAGAACAGGCAGACCGCGAGTGCGACCTTCGCGGGGGCGGGATGATCGGCGCGGAACACGCGCTGCCACTCGATGCGCCCGGCGGCGGTCAGCGCGCCCGCGATCATCCCCGAGAAGAACACCAGCTGCCAGCCGAGCAGGTTGAAGCTGGCGCGCAGCCCCTGTCCGTCGCTGGCGGTGACCAGCTGCCCGAGCGGATCGGTGACGAAGCGCTGCATCGCGAGCTGTCCAGCGATCCAGAGGATGGCCGACGCGGTCGCGACCGGCACGACATGCCCGTCGAGGCACCAGCGCACCAGCGGCGGCGCGACCAGCATGTAGAGAACATATTGCGGCAGGATGTCCATGACGGTCGGCTGGAACAGGAAGGCCGCGATCGCCGCGAGCCGCAGCGGATCGCCGGTCAGGCTGGTGTGGCCGAGCCAGTTGCCCCACGCCTGCGGTGCGCCGGGCAGCAGCGCGCGCGCGATCAGCACCGCGATCACGATCCCCATCGCATAGCGATACAGCTGGAACGCGCGCCGCCACACCAGCGCGCGGCCCTCGCCATACCCCAGCTTGAGCATCTTGCGGCCATAGACCAGCCCGATCATCAGCCCGGACAGGAACACGAAGCCCTGCGCATCCTCGACGAACGCCAGCTTGTTGTGGTTGACGTTCTGCATCCAATACCCGCCCGTGAAGACGAGGTGGTTGATGAGCATGAAGACGAGGAAGAAACCGCGCAGCCCGTCGATCAATCCGTAACGTGGCAAGCGGCGGGCTCCATGGCTGTTGCAGGTGACGGGCGGGCGGGGCTGCGGTGCAGTGCAGCATGGCGGTGATAGCGTCCCGCGCCGCCGCCGCGAACCCATCGCGCACGCCTTGCCGCTTTTTCGCGCCGCTGTGTCCCGGTTCACCTCCGTCATCCCGGACTTGATCCGGGATCCCGCTTTTCGTGCAGGACGGCGAAGAACAAGCGGGTCCTCGGATCAAGTCCGGGGCGACGTGTAAGAGGGCTGATCTGGGCTAATCGTGGCAGGCCCGCGGCGGGCTCTGCCACGGCGCGGCGAATTGGCGGTGCTGGAGCCGCGCCATGCCCGCCAACGTGCGCTGGACGAAGCGGTGGATGCTGCGGGAGAGCTGCCGGTGATGGGCGACGTAGACCTGGCTTTCGAACTCGGCGTTCATGTCCATGCTCCTTCGCTAGACCATGTAGATGATGCGCCGCAGCAGCGATCGGCGCCAACAAAGCGATGGACGGCGGTGATAAGCGCCCCTTATCGTCCGGACATGCGCCACCTGCCGCCGCTCGCCGCCGTCCGTGTGTTCGAGGCGGCCGCGCGACACGAGAATTTCACCACCGCCGCGGCCGAGCTGGGGATGACGCAGGCGGCGGTCAGTTATCAGATTCGCCTGCTCGAAGAACGGCTTGGCGTGCCGCTGTTCCGTCGTGAGCGCCGGCGCGTGGTGCTCACCGATGCGGGGCGGCGCGCCGCGTCGCAACTCTCCGCCGCTTTCGACTCGATCGACGCCGCCTTCGCCAGCGTCCGTGCCGAGGACGAGGCGGTGCTGACCGTTTCCACCACCAACACCTTCGCCAATCTGTGGCTGGCGTGGCGACTCGGCGGCTTCCAGCTCGCGCATCCCGATACGGCGGTGCGGATGCAGACCGACAACCGGCTGATCGACTTCGCCGCCGATGAGGTCGATGTCGCGATCCGTTCCGGGAAGGGCGAATGGCCGGGGCTCGCCGCGCACCGGCTGATGGCGCTCGACTTCACCCCGATGTGCTCGCCCGGCTTTCTGCACGATCATGGCGGGCGGCTCGACCCCGCCGACCTGCTGCGGCTGCCGCTCATCAGCGGGCACGATCCGTGGTGGGCGACCTGGCTGCGCGATGCCGGGCTCGACGTGATCGCGGCGCGGCACACCGGCATCCGGCTCGATTCGCAGGCGCATGAGGGGCGCGCCGCGATCGCGGGACAGGGGGTGGCGATGCTCACGCCGTTGTTCTGGCAGAACGATCTCGCCGCCGGACGGCTCGTGCAGCCGTTCGCGCATGTCGGGAGCGACGGCGACGCCTATTGGCTAGTCTATCCCGAGGCGCGGGCGAGAGTGGTCAAGATCAAACGGTTCCGCGAATGGCTGGTCGCCACGCTCGGCGATTCACCGGGCTGACGCGCGGAACGGTTGTGGAACGTCGTCGCACGCTGCTACCACCCGCGCCGACATGGCCACCGACATCTCCGACAATCCCCCGATCGGCATCCTCGACGCCCCGTTCGACAGTGCGCTGAGCGAGCGGTATCTCGTCTACGCGCTGTCGACGATCACCGCGCGGTCGCTGCCCGACGTGCGCGACGGGCTGAAGCCGGTGCACCGGCGGCTGCTCTGGGCGATGCGGTTGCTCAAGCTCGATCCCGCGTCGGGCTACAAGAAATGCGCGCGGGTCGTCGGCGACGTGATCGGCAAATACCATCCGCACGGCGACCAGTCGGTTTATGACGCGATGGTGCGGCTCGCGCAGGATTTCGCGCTCCGCTATCCGCTGGTCGACGGGCAGGGCAATTTCGGCAACATCGACGGCGATAACGCCGCCGCCTATCGCTATACCGAGGCGAGGCTGACGCAGGTCGCGATCGACCTGATGGACGGGCTGGACGAGGATGCGACCGAGTTCCGCCCGACCTATAACGGCGAGGAGCAGGAGCCGGAGCTGTTCCCCGGCGCCTTCCCCAATCTGCTCGCCAACGGCGCGAGCGGGATCGCGGTCGGGATGGCGACCAGCGTCCCGCCGCACAATGCCGCCGAGCTGATGGACGCCGCGATCCTGCTGGTCGACCGGCCCGACGCCGACGATGCCGCGATCCTGGAGCATGTGAAGGGCCCCGACTTCCCGACCGGCGGGTTGCTGGTCGATGCGCCCGCGATCATCGCCGAGGCCTATGCGACCGGACGCGGCGCGTTCCGGGTGCGCGCGCGGATCGAGAAGATTGCCGAAAAGGGCGGCGGCTGGCATCTGGTGGTGTCGGAAATCCCGTACGGCGTCGCCAAGGGTAAATTGATCGAGCAGCTCGCGGCGCTGATCGAGGACAAGAAGCTGCCGATCCTTGCCGACGTGCGCGACGAATCGGACGAGCAGGTGCGGATCGTGCTCGAGCCGCGCAGCCGGACGGTCGATGCGCAGGTGCTGATGGACGGGCTGTTCCGGCTGTCCGATCTGGAAACGCGCGTCCCGCTCAACCTCAACGTGCTCGACAAGGAGCGCACGCCGCGCGTGATGTCGCTGCGCGCCGCGCTGGCGGCGTGGGTCGAGCATCAGTTTGTGGTGCTGCAACGCCGCACCGAGCATCGGCTGGGCAAGATCGCCGACCGGCTGGAGCTGGTCGGCGGCTATATCGTCGCCTTCCTCAATCTCGACCGCGTGATCGAGATCATCCGCACCGAGGACGAGCCCAAGGCGGTGATGATCGCCGAGTTCGCGCTGACCGACCGTCAGGCCGAGGCGATCCTCAACATGCGGCTGCGGTCCTTGCGGCGGCTGGAGGAAATGGAGCTGAAGCGCGAGCAGGCGGCGCTGGAGAAGGAGCAGGCGACGTTGACCGCCTTGCTCGGCTCCGAGGCGAAGCAGCGGACGCGGCTGAAGGCCGATTTCCGAAAGGTGCGCGATCGTTACGGGCCGGAGACCGCGCTCGGCAAGCGGCGGACCGAGCTGCGCGAACAGGCGGTGGCGCGCGACATCCCGCTGGAGGCGATGATCGAGCGCGAGCCGATCAGCGTAATCCTGTCGGCGCGCGGCTGGATCCGCGCGATGAAGGGGCATGTCGATCTGTCCGCGCCCGAGACGCTGAAGTTCAAGGAGGGCGACGGCCCGGCCTTCGCGTTCCACGCATATACCACCGACAAGCTGCTGCTGGCGGCAGGCAACGGGCGGTTCTTCACGCTGGCGGCGGACAAATTGCCGGGCGGCCGCGGGTTCGGCGAGCCGGTGCGCGCGTCGATCGACCTCGACGGCAGCGTGCCGATCGTCGCCTTCCTGAGCGCGGCGCGCGCGGCGCGGCTGCTGGTCGCGGCGAGCGACGGGCGCGGCTTCATCGTGCCGGTCGCCGAGGTGATCGCGGAGACGCGCAAGGGCAAGACCGTGGTGACGCCGCGCCCCAGCGCGACGCTGGCGGTGGTGCATCCGGTCGCACCCGCCGACGATTTCGTCGCGGTGATCGGCGACAATCGCAAACTGGCGCTGTTCCCGATCGCCGACCTGCCCGAGATGACGCGCGGGCAGGGGGTGCAATTGCAACGCTATCGCGATGGCGGGCTGGCCGATGCCCGTACCCTGGTGTTCGCCGACGGGCTCAGCTGGGCGATGGGCGGGGGCAGCGGGCGGACGCGCACCGAAGCGGACCTGTCGCAGTGGCGCACCGCGCGCGGCGCGGCGGGGCGGATGCCGCCCAACGGCTTCCCGCGCGACAATCGTTTCTGATCCTGCCGGCGCGTTAACCATCCGATCACCACCCCCGCCTAAGGTCGTGCCGGCAGCGTATCGACAGGGGCAGGTGAATTTGCGGACTTTAAAGCGGGCCTTAACCCTTCGCCGCTAGTCAGGGCGGTGATGGCAACGCGTGCGACATGGCTGACCCGGCAAACGGCGACTCCGCTCGAGTCGTCCGTGGCGTCCGAGTCGCCCGGGCTGACCGCGCATCAGGGGTCGCTCGAGCTGGTACCGATCCCGCTCGCGCTGGTGTCGCTCAAGGGTGGACGCGCACAGTTCGAGGTTCATAACCGTGCCTTCACCCGCGCCCGGCTGCTCGACGAACCGCATCTGACGCCAATCGTCGAGGCGTTCCTCGCTTCCGATGCGCAGAGCGAGGAGCGCGACTGGCAGACCGGCGCCGCGGTCGAACGACGCCACTATCGCCTGACACTGTCCCGACTGCCGCAGCGCACCGACGACGCCTGTATCGCGTCCTTCGTCGACCAGACCGCGGAGGTCCGCACCGAAGAGACGCTGCGTCGTGAGATGGCGACCGACAGCCTGACCGGCCTGCCCAATCGCGGCGGCTTCACCGACGCGCTGGAGGCGAGCATCGCGCAGGGCGTCGCCTGCTGGGCGGTGCTGATGATCGACCTCGACCGGTTCAGCCGCTTCAACGCGTGTCTCGGATCGCTGACCGGGGACGAGCTGCTCATCACCGTCGCGCGCCGTATCAAGGGCGCGCTGCGGCACCGCGACACGCTGGCGCGCACCGGCGGCGACGAGTTCGGCGTGCTGCTGACGATCGACGCCGGGCGCGAGGAAGCGGAACAGGTCGCGCGGCGCATCCGCGACGCGCTCGCGACGCCGTTCCGGCTGAGCGAATATGAACTGCGCATCTCCTGTGCGATCGGCATCGCGTTCGGCGATGCCGGAGTCGCCGATGCTGAGGACGTGATCCGCCACGCACAAGTGGCGATGAAGAAGTCGAAATCGACCAAGAACGCCGAAGCCTATCAGACCCGCGCGCTCGATTCGGCCCGCGCCGAATTCGCGATGGAAACCGCGCTGCGCCGCGCGATCGAGAGCGAACAGCTCAACCTCGTCTACCAGCCGATATGCGAACTGGGCACCGGGCGGGTCAGCGGGTTCGAGGCGCTGGCGCGCTGGACCGACGAACAGGGCGTCCGCCACGAACCCGGGCAGTTCATCCCGGTCGCCGAGGAATCGGGGCTGATCGTGCCGCTCGGGCGCTGGGCGCTCGACCGCGCGCTGCGCACGCTGGCGGCGTGGGATCGCCAGGCAGGGGGCGATTGCGGGGCGACCGTGGCGGTCAACCTCTCGCCGATCCAGTTGCAGCGCGACTCGATTGCGGGGGTCGTGCGCCGCGCGCTCAACGACAGCGGGCTGGCCGGGGCGCGACTGAAGCTGGAGATCACCGAAAGCGCGCTGATCAACGATCCCGACCGGATCGCGCGCGTGCTGACCGGGCTGAAGGAAACCGGCGTCTCGATCGCGATGGACGATTTCGGGACCGGCTTCTCGAACCTCGCCTCGTTGCAGAAGCTGCCGATCGACGTGCTCAAGATCGACCGCAGCTTCGTCACCGGCCTGCTGACCGACCGCGACAAGGTGGCGATCGTTCGCGCGATCCTCGGCCTGTCGCAGGCGCTGGGGATGGATACCGTCGCCGAGGGGATCGAGGCGATCGACGTCGGGCAGACGCTGGCCGCGCTCGGCTGCACCTTCGGGCAGGGCTATGCCTATGCGCGGCCGCTGGAGCCCGATGCCGCTTATGCGTTCCTGCGCGAGCGCAACGCCTGAGCCACTTCCTCGTCGGCGATCGCCGCCACCCGATCCGCGGGCGGAAAGCCCTCCGCGATCCAGCGAGCCTCGACCGCGCGTAACGTCCGCGCGACGTCCGGCCCCTTCGCCAGCCCGCGCGCGACCAGCGCTCCGCCGCCGATCGGCAGCGCGGGGCGATCCCAGCCGACGAGCTCCTGCGGGTCCTCGCCCGCGAGCAACAGCCGATCGACCGCGCTTTCGATGCCGACACGGTAGCCGAGCGCGCGCACGCCCTCCGTGCCGGGGCCGGCGCTGGCCTGCACGAGCCGCTTCCGGTCGTTGTTCGACAGCTTGAGCCGCGCGCCCACGCCCTCGGCGGCGGCGGGTGCGACCAGCGCAGCGAGTCGCCGGATCGCATCGGGCGCGATGCCAGCGACCGACTCGCGATCCGCCAGCGCGGCGAGCCGCGCGACGCCGGCTGCGTCGATCTCGGGCAGGACCGGGCGGAAGATGCCCTGCGCCTCCATCAACGTCACCACCGGCACCGCGCCGGGCGCGACGAGCAGTTTGAGAAGCTCGGCGGCGATCCGCTCGCGGCTGAGCGCCATCAGGTCGTTGGCGCGCGCGACGCATGCCGCCAGCCCGTCCGCGTCGATCGCGTCGCCGAAGCGGGCGTGGAAGCGGAAGAAGCGCAGGATGCGCAGATGGTCCTCGGCGATGCGGCGATACGGATCGCCGATGAAGCGCACCCGCCGCGCCGCCAGATCGTCGAGCCCGCCGAACCAGTCGAAGATCGCGCCGGTCAGCGGATCGGCGTAGAGCGCGTTCATCGTGAAGTCGCGGCGTGCGGCGTCCTCGCGCCAATCGTCGGAGAAGGCGACCACGGCATGGCGCCCGTCGGTGGCGACATCGCGGCGCAGCGTGGTGACCTCGACCACGGTGCCGTCGCTGACCGCGGTGACGGTGCCGTGCGCGATCCCGGTCGGCACCGCCTTGATCCCGGCGGCCTCGAGCCGGCGCACCACCTCGTCGGGGGCGAAGCGCGTCGCGAGATCGATGTCGGCGACCGGCAAGCCGAGCAGCGAATCGCGCACCGCGCCACCGACCCAGCGCGCCATGCCGGCCGCGCCGTCCAGCGCGTCGATGAGCCGGTCGAGCGCCGGACGCCCGCGCCAGTCGGCGGCGGGCAGCGTCATGCCGGCCATTGCAGCCGCCGCGACAGGTTGACGATCATGCCTGCGGTCGCGCCCCAGATCCGCCGTTCGTTCCACATCATCTCCACATAGCGGCGCTCACGCCCCTGATAGATCGCGGTCGCCGCGCGCTGGTTGGCGGCGTCGAGCAGGAAGGCGAGCGGCACCTCGAACACCGCCGCGACCTCCGCCTCGCTCGCCACCAGCGGCAGGTCGGGCGGCACCACCCCGACGACCGGGGTGATCGCGAAGCCGGTGCCGGTGCGATAGCGATCGGAGGTGCCGATCACGTCGACCGCGCTTCGCGGCAGCGCGATCTCTTCCTCGGCCTCGCGCAGCGCGGCGGTGACCACGTCCTCACCCGCATCGACGCGGCCGCCGGGAAAGGCGACCTGCCCGGCGTGGCGACGCAGCGTCTCGGTACGCTGGGTGAGCAGCACGCCGGGGGCAGGGCGGTCGGTGATCGCGACCAGCACCGCGGCGGGGGCCAGCACGGCATCGGCAGCGTGGTCGTGATCGTCCCCCGCCAGCGCAGGGGCGGCGCCGGTGGTCAGCGCGGCCGCGAGCCGCTCGGCCAGCGTCACGGTTGCATCGGGAAGAACGTGCCGGCGCTCCACACCCCGGGCGTCGCGTCGTCGCCCGCCAGCGCGCGCTCGGCGAGCTCATAATAGACCGGGCGTGCGATCAGCGCCTCCAGCCCGCCGCGGACGTGCACATAGGGGTGCGGCCCGTCGGCGCGCTCTGCGAAGCGAAGCGGGTGCGCGGCGGAGGCGGTCACCAGCTCGCCGGTGTTGAGCCGGAACACGAGAGTCGCGTCGCGGCCCTCGCCCTCGGCCTTCATCTCCAGCGCGACGAACGGCGCATCCTCGACCGCGATGTCGAGCTTCTCGACCGGTGTCACCAGCACATAGCCGCCATCGGGTTCGCGGCGCAGGATGCGGCTGAACGCGCGCACCATCGCCGGGCGCGTAATCGGCGCGCCCTGATGAAACCACGTGCCGTCGCGCGCGATTCGCATCTCGCTGTCACCGCAATGCGCCGGCTGCCAGCGCTCGACCGGGGGCAGCCGGTCGCTGTCGGCGAGTCGCGCGATGTCGGCGACGGTCAGCGTGTCGAAGTCGGGGAGCGGCGCCATCGGCATCGCGCTCACCTAGGATGCGGGCGGTGTGGGGTAAAGGTCAGGCCGCCGCGCTGGCGTGGCGGCGCGGCCCGAGCACCCCCGCCTGCGCCGGGACGTCCGTGCCGCGCGCGAGCAGCCGATGGCGCTCGACGGGGCCGGGCAGCCGCCACAATGCGGTCGCGGTGGCGTCGAAGCCGAAGAAGCGGCCGTAATATTCCGGATCGCCGATCAACGTCAGCGGCGGGCCACCCTCCGCCGCGGCGAGCGCCGCCGCCATCAAGCGCCGCCCGAGTCCCTCGTGCTGGCGCTCGGGGACGATCGCGACCGGGCCGACCAGCACCAGCGGCCAGACCATTCCGTCGTCGCCCTCGAGCTGGACCGGCCAGCACTGGATCGAGCCGATCAGCGTTTCGCCCTCGACCAGCGCGAAGCTCAGTCCGGCGAGCGGCCGGGTGCCGGAGCGCAGGCGATAAGCGGTGCGTGCGTGACGGTCGCGGCCGAAGGCGCGGTCGAGCAACTGCTCGACGGCGTCGTCGGCGACCGTGTCGATCGGCACCATCTGGATCACGCGCGCGCTTCCTCCTGCCCGCGATCGAGGTGGACGCCCGGGCGCGCGCGCTTTAGGGCGAGCCCCGCCGCTCGGCAACGGACACGTGACGGCGGCAGTGCATGGCAACCGGAACGACCCAATGAAGCTCTACGACGCCGAGCGCGCGCCCAGCCCGCGGCGCGTGCGGATCTATCTGGCGGAAAAGGCGATCTCCGTCGAGCGCGTGCCGATCGACCTCAAGGCCGGCGCGCATCTGCAGCCCGATTACCTTGCGATCAATCCGCGCGGTACCGTGCCCGCCTTGCAGCTCGACGATGGCGAGGTGATCGGCGACTCGACGGCGATCTGCCGATTCTTCGAGGCGCTGCATCCCGATCCGCCGCTGTTCGGCGCGCGTCCGGTCGAGATCGCGCGGGTCACCGCCTGGACGCGCCGCGTCGAGGCGGAGGGTTATGCCGCCTGCGTCTATGCGCTGCGCAACGTCGCCAGGCGATTCGCCGACCGTGCCGAGCCCGGCGACTGGCCGGCGCTGCCGCAGATCCCGGCGCTCGCAGCGCGCGGCACGCTGATGTGGGAATCCTTCGCGATCATGCTCGACGCGCACCTGGCCGGCAGTGAATGGATCGCGGGTGACCGCTACAGCTATGCCGACATCACCGCGCTGGTCACCGTCGACTTTGCCGAGGCGGCAAAGCTGAAGCTGCCTGGCGGCCTGTCCAACCTGCGCCGCTGGCACGATGCGGTCGGCGCGCGCCCGAGTGCCACCGCATGACCTATGTCCCCGATACGCTCGAACTCGAGGTCCACGATCTCGAAGTGCAGGTGCTGACCGGCATCTATTCCGAAGAGACGCATCTGCCGCAGCCGCTGCGCATTTCGCTGACGGTGCTGCTCGACGCGCCGGCGCGGTATGCGCCGGACACGCCGTTGTCGGCGTCGAAGAACTATCTCGACCTCAAGCATGCCGCGACCGACGCGCTGTCGACCGCCGGCCATTTCACGCTGATCGAGGCGGTGGCGGATCACATCGCCGACACGCTGTTCCTGCAGGACCAGCGCGTCCGGCGCGTGAAGGTCAAGATCGTCAAGCTCGCCATCGCCGAGGCCGGCGAGGCGATCGGCATCACATTGGTGCGGCACCGGCGCTGATCGCCGGATCGCCCGACGGCGCGGCGCGGCACGGGCCGAGCTGCTCCATAACGAAGCCATAATCGGTCTGCGCCTGAGTCGCGTCCTCGGGGGAGAGCGACGCGGTGCTCCGGTCCGGCAGCGACGCGGGCAACGCGCAGGCGAGCCGGTACCACAAGAGGGTGTCGCGCTGCGGCGTGGGGGCCGAATCGTCGATGATCTCGCTCAGCGCGATCGACCAGCGCGGCTGCTCGCCGGGACGGCGCAGGATCGACAAGGCGGCGGGGCGATTGTCGCGGGTGCGCAGGAAGATCTGGGTCTCGCCCTCGCCGGGCAGCGCGCCCGGGACGTGGAAGGCGTTCCCGACCTCGGTGATCACCGGCGGCGCATCGGGGGCGGCGAGTTCGGAGGCGATCGCGCGGACACGTTGCTCCAGCGCGGCGCTCCAATCGTGCTGCGCACCGGGTTCGACAAGCTGAAGTTGACCCGGCTGTCCCGCAACGGGACGTGCAAAAGCGAGCACGCGGCGCTTCTTGAGCGACGGGACGCGACCGCGCCAGTCGGGCGCGACATCGACCAGCCAGCCGACCCGCGCCGGGATCGCGGTGGCGCCGCGCACCAGCGTCGACACGTCCGCCTCGACGTAGAAGCGCGTCTTGCCCGGCGTGAGCCCGGCGGCTTCCGCGCCCTTGATTCGCGAGGCGGAGCGGATCGTTGCATCGACCACCAGCGGGCTGGCGATGACCAGATCGGCGAGGTCGGCATAGCCGAGCGCCGGGGCGGAGGGCGCCGCGACCGGCGCCTGCTGGGCACGGGCCGGGCCGGCCACGATCGCCGGTGTCAGCAGCGCGGCGGCGGAGAACAGGAAAAAAATGCGCTTGGTCATAACGCATGGGATAGACGCGGGCGCACAAACGATACAGAAATAAAAACGTCGCAGTCCGGCTGTACGTTTGTTGCGTCCGACAAAGCGTTTGCGCTCCCAAAAGGGGCGCGATAGGACTTGTGTGTCTGTGGTACCCTATTGGGCGCTACGGAAAGGTTAACAACCCGGCCGGATCTCGATCCGGTCACGCCACGGGCCGCAGGATGAGGGAGTTTCGTTGCTGAATGGCCTATTCTGACCAGAAGATGAGCGGGGGCAAGGTTGGCGCGCTGGTAATCGTCGCGCTGATCCACGTTGCCCTTGGCTATGCCTTCATAACCGGCCTCGCGACGAATTTCGTCAAGAAGCAGGTCGAGAAGCTGAACACGTTCGACGTCGAGGAGCCACCGCCCCCGCCGCCGGAGGAGCCGCCGCCCCCGCCGCCCGACA
>CAJYLV010000044.1 GCA_913776255.1 uncultured Sphingomonas sp.
GATTGGGTTCGGACGACATATCGCCTTTCAAACCTTCGATAATCGAGCGTCCAGCGCCCGCAGATCGGAGGTACGAGGCCCCGCATAGTGTTTCGAGATCGATTCCGGGAAAGTGCATAGTGCGCGCGTAAGCCTGACAACGGCTCGTCGCATTCGGGGCGGCGGGCGAGTGATCTACAACCAGCGCGCCTTGCGGAAGCGCCAGTACAGCGCCGAACAGATCGTCAGGATCACGCCGATGGTGATGGGGTAACCGTAGCGGCTCCGCAGCTCGGGCATATGCTCGAAATTCATCCCGTAAATGCCGGCGATGGCAGTCGGCACGGCGAGGATCGCTGCCCAGGCCGCAAGCTGGCGCGTGATCGCGCCGGTGCGCTGCTGCTCGATGAGATTGCTGAACTCGAACACCGATGACAGCAGATCGCGCAAGCCGCTCGCCATTGTCTCGACCCTGCGGACGTGATCCAGCACGTCGCGGAAATACAGCCGCGCCTCGGCATCGACGCACGGCAGCTCGTTCTTGGACAGCTTGCGGGCAACCTCCTCCATCGGCACCAGAATGCGATCGAAGCGCATCAGCTCACGCCGCAGCGAAAAGATGCGGGCGATCTCGGCGCGATCGAGGAAGGTGTCGAGCATCCGCTGCTCCATGCTCGCGACTTCCTCCTCGAGCGCGGTCATCAGCGGCAGATAGCCGTCGACGATGAAGTCGAGGATGGCATGGAGGACATAGTCGCCGCCCTTGCCCAGCAGGTCGGGTGCGGCCTCCAGATGCTCGCGCAGCGGCGTGTAGGACCTCGTCGAGCCCTGCCGCACGGTGATGATATGGCTGTGCCCGAGGAAGGCTGCCGTCTGCCCGTAGACGATATGCCCGTCACACAGATGGGCGGTCCGGCCGATCACGAACAGCTGATCGCCGTAGACGTCGACCTTCGGCAGCTGCCCGTCCTTCAGCGCGTCCTCGACCGCCAGCGGGTGGAGGTTGTAGAGGCGCTGCAGCGTGTCGATCTCGTCGGCACACGGATCGGTCAGCCCGATCCAGACGAACTCCGAACGGTCGGAGGGGCAATCGACCCGCTCGTCGATCGCGATCTCGCGAACACGACGACCATGGCGGTACAGATAGGCGGCGATGACAGACATGGGTGTCCTGATCAGCGCCGAGGAGCCGATGTCCAGTCGATCAGGGTCCGTTCGGACTTCCCGGCATTAGAGTTGGTGATCAATCGAGCACGCTGCGACAGACCCATCCGGTGCCGCGCCTGCATCAATGAGACGCCATGCCGCGTATCGAACGCCCGCCCCTGTGGTGTGATGGGCGCCTCCAGGCGCAATCGAAACGCGCTTTGGGCACGCTGCTCCGCACTGCGGAGGCGAGATGGCGCCGGCTTGAACAGCTTGGCGCCGTGGACCAGAAGCAGCATGCCGGTGCTGGCGAGGATGAACGTCAGCAGGGCAAGGCCGAACTCGGCGGTTTGCGCAGGACCATGACGCGCCGCCTCGTACACGCTGCGATGGACCAACGTCGATCCGCCGGAACACCCAAGCAGCACGACACCAAGCAATTGTGGCGGGAGCTTACCCACGGGCCACACCGCTTTTCAGCGTCCGATCGCTGACGAGGCTCAGCCGACCCTCGATCCGGTGCGGGACCCCCGCCGACGTCGCAACCGCGATCGATGTTCGTCCACGCCGCTCCGCTTCGGCAAAACGCTGCGCTGCCTGTGCCGAAGAGAAGCGTCCCAGAAGCGTGCCAGCGCTCTCACGGACGGTCCAGTCACCATCAATGTCGCGGCCTACGACCAGCATGGCCGGTTCCGGGATGTCCATCGCGATGATACCTTTTGACGGAGGGGAGAAGCCTTGGTCGGGGCGCCCCCGCCAGCGGGCGCTCACCTCGATTTCATCAAAAAGATGATGACCCAGGAAGGTAAGCGCACTGCCGGCACTCGCGGCCATGAAGCCGATCGCGGCGTTTCCGTAGGCAAGGACGCCAGCTTTCTGTGGCGGGACATGCATGGCGACGAGCCGCAGAATCGCGGTGTAACTCACCCAGCAAAGAACAAGTCCCATGGCGCGCAGAACGATGTCGGCGCGCCGCGACCGATGCCACGCTACCATGCCACAACCCTTGATGTGGCAATCCAGTTATCGCCCTCGACATAGCATTTCGAGATCGATTCCAGCTAATTACATAGCGTTCGCATAGTGCTGCAATTATGCCCGCCCCCCAGATCGCGGGCTGCTGAGCGTGGTGTGGCCCGAAGAAGATCACCGACGTGCCAAGAAGAAAGACAGGGCATCATTCCGGAACATCCCTGTGGTCCGGCCGGGCAAGCCGAGGCCGAGCACCTGCTCCGCTGCAACATGAATAAACGGCAAAAGTCGGTAAGCTGAAGAGAGGCGGCGAATGACCGGTTCTGGGTCCGCTCGACGGTAAGCTTGCCGCTGGCACTCAAAACCGCCGACCAACGCCTCGCCGATTTCTACGAAGCCGACGATCGCGCCACGCACCTGTTCGCGATCGGTGCGGGGCTGGCGGTGCTGATCGGGTGCGTCGGCTTGTGGGGACTCGCCTCCTTCAACACCGCGCGCCGAACGAAGGAGATCGGTATCCGCAAGACGCTGGGCGCGTCGTCGGGGGACATCGTCAAGCTGCTGGTCGGGCAGTTCCTGCGTCCGGTGCTGATCGCCAACCTCGTCGCCTGGCCGCTCGCCTATTTCGCGATGCGGACGTGGCTGGCGGGGTTCAGTGATGCCGTGACACTCTCGCTGGTCTACTTCCTCGGGGCGAGCGCGCTGGCGATCGTCATCGCGGTGCTGACCGTGCTCGGCCAATCGCTGCGCGCCAGTCGCGCGGCGCCGGCCTGGGCGTTGCGCCATGACTAAGCGCGTGCTGCTACTGACCGCCGCGCTGACCCTTGCCGCGCCGTCCTCGGGCGAAACGCTGCGCGAGACGCTGGCGGAGGCGTGGGTGAGCAATCCCGCGCTCGCCGCAGCCCGCGCCCGACAGGAGGCGCTGGCGGAAGCCCCCGAACAGGCGCGTGCCGCCGGTCGCCTCACCGCCGCGGCGACGGGAGGTGCGGAATATGACGACCTCGGTTATGGCCGAGCCGCAACGGGCGCCGTGGCGGCGACGCTGCCGATCTGGACCGGCGGACGCGTCCCCTCGGCGGTGCGCGCCGCCAGCGGTGACGTCGCGGCCGGGCGGGAGCGGCTGCGGGATACGGAACAGGCGGTGCTGGAACAGGTGGTGGCGGTCTATGCCGCCCTGCTTTTCAACCAGCAGTCGGTGGAGGTCGCGCGTGTCGGGATCGAGCGGCTCGACCAGCAGGTCGAGGAGGCGCGCGCGCGGTTCGGGCTGGGGCAGTCGACGCTGACGGACGTGGCGCAGCTGGAGGCGCAGCGCGCGAGCGTCACCGCGAACCTCGCCGATGCCGAAGGCGCACTGGCGACCACCCGGGCCGGCTATCGCGCGATCGTCGGGCGCGCGGCGGGCACGCTGGCGGCGCCTGCCGACGAAACCGGACCAGACCTTCCGCGCACGCTCAGCGACGCGCGCGGCGCGGCGGCGGAGAACAATCCCTTGCTGCTGGCACAGCGTCGCACGCTCGGTGCCAGTGTCGCGCGGATCGATGCCGCGCGAGCGGAGGGGACGCCGGCACTGGACGCCTCTGGCGGATACGGGCGCGGGACGCGGATCGGCGATGCGAAAGGCGGGTTCCCGCTCGCGAGCAATGTCGGGTTGACGCTGCGCATCCCGCTGCTGACCGGCGGCTTTGTCGGGTCGCGCGTGAGGGAGGCGCGGGCGAATTGGCGTGCGGACCGCTTCGCCGTCGATGCCGCCACGCGCGAGGCGGAGCGCGGGACGGATGCCGCTTGGGCAGCGCTGATCGCTGCCCGAACGCGGCTGGAGGCGGGGGTCGCAGGGCTGAAGGCCGCTGACCTCGCGCTTCGTGGCGTGCGCGCAGAATATGGCTTCGGGTTGCGCTCGACGGTGGATATTTTGATTGCGGATCAGAGCTATCGCAGTGCGCAGCTTGATGTGGCGCGCGCGCGGGCCGACGTCCTGGTCGCGCAGGCTGGCATGCTGCGGGCAATAGGCGGCCTGACCCTTGCCGCCTATCGCTGAGCCGCGGTCGCGCCTCTCAGCGATGATATGGATTTGGCCCGCGAGCCGTTTATGCGGCTTGCTGACGATGCCAGGGCATCGGATTGGCAAATGATGCCGGTGAGCGCATGGGCCCTGGTGGCCTAGGCTCCGCCAGACTTTAAGATCGCCGCTGCCTTCCGCCCCTTTCCATACTTACCGCGCAACACTGAATCTTCACGTGATTTGTCTCTTCTGATCGTCTCACACAATCGCGGCACCGACGCAAACCCAATATTGGCTATGATGAACGTAGGTCCGCTTTGGAGAAGCTACTCGACGGATCTGAGCGGCTGATTTTGGGTCATCCTCGTACGAGCGCTCGTAAGTCAGCCACCTCGTAATTCTCGCGTGAACGATTGTGCATCCTTGCCAAGCAGGCTCAGCGCGCTGCCGAGCAACTGGCTGTTCTCCCGGAAGCGATGGACGGAGGCGACGTTTTCCTCCGCCGCGGACGAGATCTGCTTGCTCGCCTCTGCCAGCCGGCGGCTGCGCTCGCGCACGCTTTCCAGCAACGCGTCCAGGTGACGGACCGAGGAGGTTTGACCGCGCGTCATCCCGACGACGTTCTGCGCGACCGTATCGAGGCCTGCGATCAGGCTGTTGAGGCTGTCGGTGCCATCAACCACCGCCACGATCTGCTCCTGAACCGCGTCGATCTTGGCACGTGCGTCATTGGTGGACATGCTCGTACGGCTGGAAAGCGACTTGATCTCGGTCGCGACCACCGCGAAGCCCGCGCCGGCCGGGCCGGCGCGTGCCGCCTCGATCGTGGCGTTGAGCGCGAGCAGGTTCGTCTGCTGCGCGATCGCGTCGATCACGTCGACGATCTGCTCGATCGATTCCGCCTGCGCCTGGGTCCGCGCGACCGCACTTCGCGCGTTTGCCGCATGTTCGTTGATCGAGCGGGCCGCACGGCTCGTTCCCGCCACTTCCGTGTCGATGCCGGTGAACGCGCATGCCATCCGCTGCGTCGCTTCGTTCGCCTCCCGCATCTCGTCGGTCAGCTGGTGCGCGATCACATCGAGGTCGTGCGCGAGCTGTTGCTCCGCGCCGGCGGACGACAACAGGCTCTCGGCATGATGATCGAGATGCACCATCGCGCGCTGCGCCTCGCGGATCGCGCCTGCCACCCGGTCCTCGAAGGAACTGGCGAGCTGCGCCATGATCGCGCGGCGTTGCTGCTCGGCCTGTTCCTCGGTGCGGCGGATCGCCGCCACGTTGCGCTGCTCCCGCTCCCGTGCCTCGTCGCGCAACGCCGCCGCCTGCCGCTCGAGCTGCCGCGCCGTGTCGCGCTGCGTCTGGAAGGTCTGCAACGCCGTGACCATCAGACCGAACTCGTCGCGTCGGTGATAGGAGGACAGGTCCAGATGGTCCTCACCGTTCATGACCGCGCGGGTCGCACCGGCGATCTCGGTGATCGACCGCACCGTCGAGCGGCTGATGACATAGGCGAAGCTCAATCCGAGCAGGATCGCCACAGCCGACATGATCAGGATCAGCAGGATCGTGATGCGCGTGGTCAACACCGCTTCGGCGGCGCTGGCGTCGGCATGGGCTACGCCCGCCGCGGACACCTGCCTGATCCGTCGCTCGACCAGCGCAGCATGAGCGCGAAAGGGCGCGATCATCGCGGCGGTGCTCCCGAAATCGAGCTCGAGCATCGACGTGATGACCCCGACGGTCTCACGGTAGCGGTCCAGCACGGCGACGGCGCGCGCGATCGTGTCGCGATCGGTCGGGTGCCCGGCGCGATAGCTGAGCAGATCGGCGCGCACCTGCGCCAGGCCGTCCTGGATCGCCGTGGTATCGCGGGAGACGTCGTAGGTCGGGTTGGCGGCCTTCGCGACGAGCAGACGGTAGACGCGGGAGTCGTTCGCGCCGAAGCGGCGCTCGATCGCGTTCAGCTGCCCGACGTCGTGCATGTCGCCGCGGACGATTCCGCTGACGCTGCGATCAGCGACCAGCAACGCGGCCGCACTGAGTGCCGCGACTGCGACGAACAGCCCCAGCATCAGCAGCGGCGTCGCCGCCACCTTGGTGGCCAGCGAGCGATCAGCGAGCCGGGTGCGGCGTTCGATCCAGTCTGCCAGCGTTGCGATCATGTCAGATGCTCAGCCGCAGGCCGGCGCGAATGCGGCGATCCGCCGGGATCGGCGAGCCGGCGACCCCGCCCGCGAGCGTGAGGTTTTCGGCTGCGACATAGGCGGCAACGTGCGGAGAGAAGCGATAGCCCAGCCGCGCATCGATCCCCAGCGCATCGCTGACGCGGAACAGCGCGAGCTGCTGCCCGGCCGTGAAGGCGAACTGGCGGGTCGGGGAGGTATAGCGGGCCAGCACGCTTGTGTACCAGCGCGCCCCGGCATCATAGCCGAGCTCGACATTGGCCTTGTGTTGCGGCGTCGTGGATCGCGGCGAGAAGGCCAGCGCGATCGGTGCCGCCAGGCTGCCGACCTGTTCGTCGGTGTGGGTCCACGTATAATTGCTGCGCCACGTTACGGCATCGCGCGTGCCGGAGGCGGATAGCTCGACGCCATAGGTGTCGTAGTCACCGGCCACCTGGAAGCGGGCGACCGCCACCGGAGCCGGCACGAAGTGGAACTCGAGCAGGTCCTGCAATCCGTCGCCCGGCGATGCGATCGCCTTGTCGGTATGCGTGTAGAAGCCGGTCATCTCGAGGCGCGTGCTGCCCAGCGCGTGCTCGTAGCCGATCTCGCCGCTCCAGGTGCGGACCGGATCGAGCGCGGGCGTCCCCGCCACGAAGACCGGAAAGGGCAGCGGCGTGGCGGTCACCAGCGGGATGCGCACCCCGAACGTGGTCAGCGACGGCAGTTGATAGCCGCGCCCGCCATTGACGCGCAGCCGCCCGCTCGTGCCCACCTGCACGAGCAGCGCGGCGTTGAGGCTGACGCGGCTGAACGCACGGTCGAAGTCGCGCGGATCGTTGAAGGCCGGCTCCGCCACCGCGCCGCTCGCCTTCAGCCACAGCCGGTCGAACCGCGCTGCGGTGCTGAGCGCGACCCGGTCGCCGAAGTGCAGGTCAAGCATGCCGTCGATCGACGCCACGTCATAACTGATCTTGTCGGCGAACTGCGCCTCGCCGGTGATCCGGTTGTTGCGATATTCGCTCCCCAGCCGGAAGACGTTGTTCTCGCCGAAGCGGTAAAGTCCGGCTGCCTTGAGCGAGACGATGCGGTTGCCGATGTCGAGCGTGGCTTTCGGCTGGTCCTTGATCGCGTCGACCCCGTAAGTGGCATCGAGCCAGTTGACGAAGCCGTTGAACGTCAGACCGCCCCAGCCGGTATCGCGCGACACGGTCGCATGCAGGTTGCCGCTGCGATAGTTCTGGTTGGAGAGGATCTGGCTGGGCAGATATTCCATCTGTTCGTTCGTGGCATAACCGCCGCCGATCGCTGCCGCCAGCGGGCCGACCCGCGCGTAGAGTTCGCTGGCGACGTGCGAAGCGGCCACGTCCCGGACGCGCCCGGGGGTCAGCAGCGTGTCGGGAACGCGCCGCTCGTCCTCGCGCATGTGCTGTCCGGTCAGCTTGATGCCGACGCCGGCCGCGATCGGTACCATCAGCGATCCGGCCAGTCGCGACCGGTCGTGATCGCCGATCGCGGCCACCGCCGTCGCCGCCAGCGTGTCGTGCGGCTTCTTGGTGATGATGTTGACCACGCCGCTCGCGGCGTTGAACCCGAAGAGCGCGCTGGCGGGCCCGCGCACCAGCTCGATCTGCTGGATGTCCTCGATCGGTACGCCCAGCAGGTTCCAGTCCGTCATGCCGTAATGGTCGAGATACACCTGTCGCCCGTCGACCAGCACCAGCAATCGCGCATTGTAGCTCTGCACGCCGCCGCGAACCGCGACGTCGCTTTGCCCCGCAGTCCAGCGGTTTACATCGATGCCGGCATAGCCTTTGAGCAATCCTGGCACGTCATGCGCCGGCGAGCGAGCGATCTGCTCCGCGGTGATGATGACCGTGGAGGCCGGCACGTCGGAGGCACGTTGCGGCCGGCCGGTGACGCTGGTGGTCACCGGCTCGCCCATCACGCCCGCCAGGGCCGAATAATCGACGGTCTGGGCAGCTGCGGGAGGAGCGGCCGGAGTGAGCACGGCCAAGCCGAGTACCATGCGCAATGGGCGCATCATCAAATCTCCTTGACCAGCATCAGGAATGCCGATCCGAACTTGGCATCGACGGCGCGCGCGGCGGCGCGGTTGACGGTGATCTGCACCCGCGGGCTGGTCGCGATCGCGACGACGCACCGGCCAGAGGTCACGCAGGACTGGTCGGAGGTGATCGTCACGGTATGCGCGCGCGTCGCCGCCTGCGCGATGTCATCCTGCTCCGCGCGCAAACCGACGGTCACGAAGGCGACCTGCGCGCCGGACAGTCCGGCGAGCGCGTTCGCCGAGATGCGTCTGGTACGAAGCCGTCCCTTGCTGGCGCCAATCGCCCGCTCGATCGCGGCCGCTTCTGCCACCGAATCCTCGTTGCCGGGCGCGAAGATGATCGCAGCCTGGATCGGTCCCGAGGGTGGCAGCTGGAGGAACGAAATGACCCGCGTCGCGACGGGCACGTTGAGCTCCGCTGAGGTCGGGGCGGCGAGGCTCACGATCCCGATACTGGCGATGGTGATGAATGAGGCGCGCACCTGTAAATTCCCGTCGTTGCGCTCACGGCCTACGGAGGGCCCCTCACTATTTGGTTAACAAGGAAAAAATGTTGGTCCACGGCGATCGCAAGCGCGGGAATCGCGAAGGACCGGGTCGGCAGGTGAAGGGCCGAGCTGCCGGCCCGCTCTCAACATGGGAAGATTTCGGTTCCAAGCGCCCAAGCCGGCCCAGTCACCACAACCCGGCACAAAAGATCAGCCATTACAGGGTTTTGTTTATGAGTGTGGATTAATCGAGTTTGCAGACGAGCACGGCGCCACGGGCTTGGAACTGATGGGAATGTCCGTGAAGCAAGGTCTGTCAATCATCGCCGTTTGTGCGCTGTCGCTGCTCGCGCCGGCCGCGTCCGCGACGCTAAACGTGCCGGTCGCGGCGCGCGTGCTGTCGTTCGTACAGCCAGCGCCGTCGGGGATCATCCCGGTCGCCATCGTCTATCAGGCGGGAAATGCCGACTCCGAATTCGAAGCGTCCGGGATGGAGCGCGCGCTGGCGCGCAGTTCCGTCAGCGGACATGCGTCGATCCGCACGCGGCGGGTGCCGGTGTCGAACCTGGCGCAACTGTCGGGATCTCGCGCCGCCTTCGTCACCTCCGGACTGCACAATTACCAGAGTGATCTTGCCGAGGCGGCCAGCGCTCAGGCGATCCTGACCATAACGTCGGACACTGGCTGCGTGGTGGCGGGTCGCTGCGTGGTGGGCATTTCCGAAGGCGCCAAGACACAGATCGTCGTGAGCAAGGAGGCCGCGCGGCGCAGCAGGATCCGCTTTGGCTCGGCGTTTCTCATGCTCGTCAAGGAAATCTGATCCGTGCGCCCACTCCGTATTCTGCTGACCTCCACACTGGCGATGGTCGCGCCTGCCGCCGCGGTCGATGCGCAGATTGTAGACTATGCTGCCTTGAACGAAGCTTTCGGCGAGCCCATCACCACCAGCGTGACGGGCAAGCCGCAGCGCGCTTCGGAAGCGCCTGCCTCGGTCACCATCATCACCAGCGACGAGATCGCCCGATCGCCAGCGAGGAACGTCCCCGATCTGCTGAAGGCGCAGGTGGGCATCGACGTCAACCGCTGGACCGCCGGTCAAAGTGACGTAGCGATCCGCGGTGGTGTGCAGACCTATAATGCGCGGCTGCTGGTGCTCGTTGATGGCAGGCAGGTATATCTCGATCATTACGGCATGACGAACTGGAACCTGCTGGGTGTCCAGCTCGACGAGATCCAGCAGATCGAACTGGTGCGTGGGCCGGCAAGCGCCCTGTTCGGGTTCAACGCAGCGAGCGGCGTCGTCAATATCGTCACGAAACGTTCGGGCACCGACACGCGCTTTGCCGCGCGCGCCGAGGGTGGAACGCACGGCTACGGGCGGCTGAGCGCAACGGCCGCACTGCCGCTGACCGCCGACATCGGGTTACGCTTGTCGGCCGGGCATCAGGAGGAAGACGAACGCCGCATTCCGGCTCGCCTCTACCAGCCGCCTTCTACCCGCGGCATCGGGGCAGACCAGCTCAGCGGTACGTTGTTCGTTCAGGCCGGAGCGCGGACGTCCATCGAGCTGAACGGCGGCCTTAGCGGTAACCGTCAGCTCGAGTTTCTTCCCAGCCAGATCCTCACCGAGCAGCGGTTCCGCAACCAGACGTTGGGCGTGCTCGTCAATCACGACACCCCGTGGGGCAGCCTGAGCGCGCGCAGCTACACGAACTGGCTGCAGGCCGACTATGGCATAACCACTCCGATTACCGATCCGTACAGCTCCGTTGCGGACCTGCGTGCGAGGAACCGCATCTCGGTCAGCGCCGGCTCCGCGCTGCTGCGGCTGGGCGCGATCGGCAGCGCCCGCGTCGGCGTGGAATATCGCGACAACCAGCTATCGTCCGAGCGGCTGTATTCGAGACGGATTGGCTACAGGGTCGCAGCGCTCAGCGGAATGCTGGATCTGCATCCGACCGACCGCATCGCGCTGACCGGCGCGGCGCGGGTAGACCGGCTATGGCTGGAGCAGGGCGGGGCGATCCTTACCCCGCAGATCGACCCGGTCGCGGCCTTTGACCGCACTATCACGCCGGTGAGCTTCAACGTCGCGGGTTCGGTGCAGATCGGCGAAACCGGTCGCTTGCGCGTCAATGGCGGACGCGGGTTGCAGCTCCCGTCGCTGATCGACCTCGGCCTTCACGTCGCTATCCCTGCGCCCGACGTTCCGATACCGGTTTTCCTCGTCGGCGATCCTCGCTTGTTACCCGTCAAGGTCGACAGTCTGGAAGCGGGCTACTCGCAGGGTTTCGCCTCGGGGCTGCGGATGGATGTCACCTTGTTCTACACCCGGGTGGATCGGTTGATCGCTTCGCCCGGAGGCGCGGTCGACGTGACGCTGGCGTTCACGCCCGAGCCCGTGGCCGTCGCCCGTTTCGCGAACGTCGGCGCCTACACCAACCACGGTATCGAGCTGGCAGCGAGCGGGCGCATTCAGTCCAGGATCAACTGGTCGGCCAACTACAGCCTTTCGCGGATTGACGAGAACATCCCCGCAAACCGTGATGCGGCTTATTACGCACTTTTCCCGAAGGCAGCGACGCCGCGCCACCGCGCTAACGTGACCGCGGACTATGCGGACGGTAGATGGTCGGCTGCTGTGGTGACCCATCTGGCGACGTCCAGCCGACAGAGTAGCTTCCTGCCGGATACCAACCTCATCGCAATTGAGGTGCCAACATCAGTCAGCGTCGATGCGAAGCTGACCCGTGCGGTCGGGACGCGGACGGAGATTTATGTGGCCGGTGAGAACCTGACTGCGGCGCGAGGCGTCTATTCCTCGCCCATTCCCGCCGACCGCCGCCTTCGCGTCGGCGTCGTCGCCCGCCTCTGAAGGCCGCCGTTGGCAATGATCGACCGTCAGGCGGCGCGTGGCGATCAAGCATGAGCACCACGAAGGATTGATCACGCTCCCGTCGCGAAGCCGTGTGTATCGAGAGCAGATCAAAAAAGCGCCCGCGGTTTGCCACACCGGTCAGCGAATCGCTGAATGCCAGGGTGCGCATGCGTGCCTCAGTCCGCAGCCGCTCACGCTGGTCACGTACAGCGATGACTGTGTGGAGCTTGTGACCGAGCGCGACCTGCGCGCGCAGGATGCGAACGGGAATGGTGTCGCCGCAGTGCCTGCTTGTCGTAATGAAGATGAATGAACGTGGGATGTGGGGGAGCTCGGCGAAGCGACGGAGCGTCCGCTTGTGGGTCGGGCCAGCCACGCAACCTTCGATTGACCCTCTCATCCAGTGATCGCACGCCCGAGTTGATCATCCGGCCCCGAGACTACGCTCGCCCGCGTGACGGGCGCGGTTACGTCGGTGCGCACGCCTTCGTCGGGCTAAGGGGTGGTTGGAAGCGGCCAACCAGTGGCAAATCTATCTCGAGACCGGTGCCGGGCAGGCGCAGGAAGTAGAAGCAGCCGCCATTGATGCCGCGCCGGTTGCCGCCAGTCGGCTCGCCCACTAGCGTTGCGATCCCACTGCGACGGACGAAGTCTGCGAGTTGGAACGTGGCGGAGCTGGTTTGGGGGCCAATGAAGATGTGCACGTCGCCCTCGTATCGCCTGCCGCGCGGCGCAACCGGCGGGAGCTGTCGCCACGGCCGTCCAAGCGAAGGAAGCGTTCATTCATCCGGACCGCCGTCTCACCCAGCTGATCCGGATGCGGGTAGCTGCCCATGCGCAACCCTCAGCCGGGTGGAATCCGCACCGAAGCCTGGTTTTCGCACTTCAATCTGCAATGCACCCGCCTACGAAATGCGAACTGATAATAGGGATTATGTGTAACTGCGATAGTGGGTCGGTGGCAGTGGCTACGTGTCCATGCCATAGCCGAGTTGAATCTCAGGTTCCGGATGCTGACGAACTTGCTGCTGAGGCGCCGGAGCCGGAGTCAATCCCTTCTCCGGAGAACGGCTGGTTCCCTCCACGCTAGGGCCAAGGCAATTCATGGGAGAGATCTCGCAGCTTTCGGGCGGCAACTGATCGATGCCGATGCGCGCGGTGCGCGACACGCAGGTGATCGAGGTACCGCGCGCGGATGCTGCAATTGATGGCGGCGATCTCCGAGCTGTCGGACATCGTCACTACCGTGCTTGCGGCCAGGCGGCGTCGCCAGCTCGAGAGCAGTGACGCGATCCACGTCGGCCATTCGACCGGCGGGGTGAGATCGCCCGTTATGTCGCGCGGGCCGCGCCCGGGCGCGTCGCCAAGGCGGTGCTGGTCAGCGCGGTCGCGCCGATCATGGTCCGCACCGACCGCAACCCCGACGGCGTGCCGATCGACGTATTCGACGACGTTCGCCGGCAGACCGCTACCGACCGCGCGCAATTCTTCTGGGACTTCACCCTGCCCTTCTTCGGCTACAATCGCGACGGCGCCGAGGTGAAGGAGGGCGTCCGCCGCAACTGGTGGCGGCAGGAGATGCAGGGCAGCATGCTCGCGCACACGCTCCGCATCAAGGCGTTTTCGGAGACGGACTTTACCGACGATCTGAAGGCGATCGCGGTCCGGACGCTGGTGATGCACGGCGAGGACGTTCCGGTCGTGCCGTTCGCGACCACCGGCAAGCTGTCGGCCGAGATCGTCGCGGGCGCGGTGCTGAAATCCTATCGCGCTATCCGCACGGCATGCCGAGCACGCACGCCGACCGGATCAACGCCGACCTGCTCGCCTTCATCCGGGGTTGAGCGAAACCGCGGGCGGGCCGATGGTCCGCCCGTTTCTTCAGGGGAGTGGCGCGATGGCCGACCGTATTCTGATCCTCTACGGCTCCTATCGTTCGGACCGCCAGGGCATAAGGCTCGCCGATTATCTGGTGCGCGCCTTCGCCGCGCGCGGCGCGGCGCCCGAGCTGATCGACGCCAAGGCGATCGGGCTGCCGATGCTCGACCGCATGTACAAGGAATATCCGGCCGGCGAGGCGCCACCCGCGCTGGAGGCGCTGGCGGAGAAGATCCGTACCGCCGACGCGTTCGTCTTCGTCACCGGCGAATATAATTGGGGCCAGCAGCCCGGGCTCAAGAACCTCACCGATCACTTCCTCGAAGAATGGTTCTGGCGGCCGGCGGCGATCGCCAGCTATTCGGCCGGGCGGCTCGCGGGCGCGCACGCCAGCGTCGCGTGGCACGGCACGCTGACCGAGATGGGCATGGTCGTGGTGTCGAGCACGCTGACCGTCGGCAGCATCGGTCATACGCTCGACGCCGACGGCGAACCGAGCGGCGATGGCGGCGCATCGCTGACCCGCAGCTTTCCGCGCTTCGCCGACGACCTCGCGTGGTGGACCGCCGCGGCGCGCGCGCAGCGCGCGCGGGCCGCGCCGCCTTATTGAGCCGGATTGTACCATCCGGCGACACGTCTGCTTGCTGTCGCCCCCCCCCCCGCCCCGCTGCGGTTCCGCACGCCGCGCGGAACGGCAACGCCCGCCATTCTTTTTGATCAGCATCTGCTACGGACGATCGACGTAGCGACGAGGTACCTGAGCGAACGATGACCATGCGCATGAAACTGGGCTGGGGGCTGTTGAGCGGACTGGCGGTCGCCATGTCGGGCTGCGCCAAGCCGCCGGTCGCCGTCCAGCCACCACCCCCCGTCGTGGCGGTGACGCCGCCGCCCCCGGCGATGCCGGCAGGTGGCTTTGTCGGGATGAAGATCCCGGCGAAGCTGGAAGATGGCAACTATTTCACCCCCAACCTCAACAACACGGATTCGGCCGCGGTCTGGCATCTGCGCAACGCCCTGAACGTGGCGGCGCTCGGCTGCGATCTGGAAGGCGGCGGGGTCGTCGAGGCCTATAACGCCTGGCTCAAGACGCACGGCGCCGCGATCGACCGCTATTATCAGGCCTACATCCGCGAATGGCAGGAGCCCGGCTGGAGCGACTGGCAGCGTGTCTATGACGACGATCAGACGCGCATCTACAATTTCTACGCGCAGCCGGCGATGCGGGCGGGATTTTGCGCGGCCGCGCGGGCCGAGGCCGCGCAGGTCGGGCAGGTCACGGACGACGAGCTGCCGACCTTCGCCCGCGCGGCGTTGCTCCGGCTCGATCGGCCGTTCGTCGATTTCTACCGGGCGTTCGCCGCGTGGCAGGCCTATTACCACCCGGCTCCGACACCCGTCACCCCGCCCGTCGCGCAAGCTGCCGCCATTCCGGTCGTGGTGGTGCCGCCACCAATGGTCGCGGCGCCCGCCACCCCGGAAGCACCCGCACCCGCACCCGCACCCGCGCCAGAAACGTCACCGGTTTCCGAACCCTAGGGCTGATCGACATTCACCGCCCTCCCCCTTCTTCGTCACCCCGGACCAGGTCCGGGGCGACGAACGAAGACGTCTGGTGATCAACGAATTGGCGGGTCGGTCATAAATGCCCGGAATGTCGATCGGCCCCAGGAAACCGGCGGGCTACTCGATCCACAGCGCATGGGCGTCGATGCGCATCCTCGTCACCGCCAGCGCCGCGGCAGTGCGGGCATCGATCTCCGCCGCGCGCGCTTCATAGGCGAGGCGGTCGGCGTAGAGGCGGTCGGCGAGGTCGATGACGCCGACGTCCTGCCCGCGCGCGGTCTTCGCCGCCGCGGCGTCCGAACGGGTCACCGCCGCACGCGCGGCGCGCCACGCGGCGAGCCGGGCGCGGGTCTCGGCGAGGTCGCCGGCAGCATGCGCCGCGACCGCGCGGCGCACGTTGGCCGCCTCGAACGTCGCGGCGCGCGCGGTGCCCGCCGCCTCCTCCGCCAGCCCGCGGCGATACCCGCCGCCGAACGGCAGCGACAGGAACACGCCGATGCCCTTCTCCTGCCCGCCGCGTTCCTGGAAGCTGCGCAGCCCGAGCGTCGGATCGGCCCGGCGGTCGAGCGTGGCGCGGCGGGCCAGCGCGGCCTGCCGGTCCGAGGTGCGGTCGGCGGCGGTGATGTCGTGGCTCTTGGTCACCGCATCCGCGGCGAGCGCCGCCAGCGCCGCTTCGTAGCCCTCACCAACGACAATCTCGGGTGCTTCGGCCGGCAGCGCGAGCTCGGGGAAGGTCGCCGCCAGTTCGGCGCGCGCGCGGTCGCGCGTCGCGGCGGCGTCGCCGACCCGCAGCGCAGCCGAAGCGACCGCCGCGGCGGCCTGATCCGCGTCGAGCACCGCCGCGTCGCGCAGCGCCACCCGGCGCTCGACCGCGCGCGCGGCCTGCTCGAGGTTCGCCTGCGTCGCCAGCGCGGTGCGATGCCGTGCGCTCGCACCCAACCAGCGATACCATAGCTCCGCCAGCGCGAGCGCCGCCTGATGCCGCGCATCCTCGGCGTGATTGATCGCCACCTCGACCCCGAGCGCGCCAGCCTTGCGATCGAGCGCCGCCTTGCCGGGCAGGCGCACCGCACGGCTGAGCGTCGCGTCATATTCGCGATAGTCGCGGCCTTCGAGGTCGACCCGGCGGTTGGAGAGCGTGCCCTGCAGGGTCACCTCATGCGGTCCGGCGCGCAGCGCATCACCGGCCCCGCGCGCGGCCTCGACGCGCGCATCGGCGGCGATCACCGCGGGATAGGCCTCCAGCGCGGCGCGCACCTCGGCCGCGGGCGGCAGATCCTGCGCGAGCACCGGCAGCGGCGTCGCCAGCGCCAGCAACAGCAATGCGCGCCTCATGCCAGTCGTCCCATGTCGTGGACCGGCAGCGTCATCCAGCGCACCGGCAGCCGCCGGCGCGACGCCGCGACCGCGGCGACCAGCGCCGCTACGTCCGCTTCCGCCACGACCAGCTCGATCGCGACGCGGCGCAGCGCGCCGGTCACGCGCTCGGCGGTCCCGGCGTCGGCGAAATCCAGTCCGCGGACGATCTCGTCGCGAACGTGGATCGGCACGGTCGACAGCGGGCGCAGCGCCGCGACGATCGGTTCGGCATCGCCCGCCGCGCCGGCAAACCGCAACAGCACATTGCTCATGCCATGCGCTCCGCCCTGCTCTCGCCGAACCGCTCGTAGAGCAACGGCAGCAGCACCAGCGTCAGCAGCGTCGAGGTGACCAGCCCGCCGATCACCACGATCGCCAGCGGCTTCTGGATCTCCGATCCCGGCCCGGTCGCGAACAGCAGCGGCACCAGCCCGAAGGCGGTGATCGATGCGGTCATCAGCACCGGGCGCAGGCGCCGCTCCGCGCCCAGCCGTACCGCATCGGCGAGCGCCACGCCCTCCGCGCGCAGCTGGCGGAAATAGCTCACCAGCACCAGCCCGTTGAGCACCGCGATGCCGAGCAAGGCGATGAACCCGACCGACGCCGGCACCGAGAGGAAATCGCCCGCGATCCACAGCGACACGATCCCGCCGACCGCCGCGAACGGGATGTTGGCGAGGATCAGCAGCGCGCCGCGCAGCGACTTGAGCGTCGCGAACAGCACGAAGAAGATCATCAGCAGCGCGATCGGGATTACCAGCATCAGCCGCGCCGCGGCGCGTTGCTGGTTCTCGAACTGCCCGCCCCAGACGATGCGATAGCCGTCCGGCAGCTTCACCTGCGCCGCGACCTTCGCCCGCGCCTCCTCGACGAAACCGACGAGATCGCGCCCCGACACGAACGCCTGCACCAGCGCGTAACGCCCGCCGCTCTCGTGGCTCAGCATCACCGGCCCCTGCGTCTCGGTGACGTGCGCGAGATCGCTGACGCGCGCCACGGTGCCGCCGGGGGTCACCAGCTGGAGGTCGCGGAAGCGCGCCGGGTCCGCGCGCACCGCATCGTCGCCCTTGATGAGCACCGGAATGCGCTTCTGCGCCTCGATCACCGTGCCGGCGGGCAGGCCCTCGACCTGTGCGCGCAGCATGTCCTCGAAACTGTCGACCGGCATCCCGAACCGCCCCGCAGCGGCGCGGTCGACGTCGAGCTGGAGATAATCGACGGAGGCATTCGCGGCCGTCACCACCTCGGACGCGCCGCGCACGCCGCGCAGCGTGCCCTCGATCTGCCCCGCCAGCGCCGAGAGCGTCGCCAGATCGGGGCCGAAGATCTTGATCGCCAGATCGCCGCGCGAGCCGGTCAGCATCTCGGAGACGCGCATCTCGATCGGCTGGGTGAACACCGGCTCGATCCCCGGCATCCCGTCCATCACATTGCGGATGGCGTCGACGATGTCCTGCTTGGTGCCGCGCCACGCGGCGCGCGGTTTGAGCGCCATGAACATGTCGCTCTCGTTGAGCCCCATCGCGTCGAGCCCGATCTCGTCGACGCCGTTGCGCGCGACGATCCGCTCCACCTCGGGCACCGCGGCGAGGATCGCCTGCTCGACCTTGCCGTCCAGCGCGAGCGTGCGGGTCAGGCCGATCGAAGGCAGCTTGGTGGTCTGCATCACCACCGCGCCCTCGTCCATCGTCGGCATGAACGTCTTGCCGACCGCGCCATACGCCAGCACCGCCAGCACCAGCCCCGCCCCCGCCACGCCATAGACCAGCGGCTTGCGCGCGAAGGCGCCGGCGAGCAGCCGGTGATAGCGCGGCGCGAGCATCCGCATGATCCACGGCTCGCGATGCTGCCCGGCCTTCAGCCCGTAGGAGGCAAGCACCGGGACGAGCGTCAGCGCGAGCAGCAGCGCCGCGGCGAGCGAGAACATGATCGTCAGCGCGACCGGCGCGAACAGCTTGCCCTCCAGCCCCTGCAATGACAGCAGCGGCACGAAGACCAGCGCGATGATCAGCAGCCCGGCCGACACCGGCACCACCACCTCGGCGGTGGCGCGGAACACCACGTTGAGGCGCGGCACGCCCGCGTCCTTCGCATGCGCGAGCCGGTCGACGACATTCTCGACCACCACCACCGCGCCGTCGACCAGCATGCCGATCGCGATCGCCAGCCCGCCGAGGCTCATGAGGTTCGCCGACATCCCCATGTAGCGCATCGCGAGGAAGGTGATGAGCGCCGCCATCGGCAGCGTGGTCGCGACGATCGCCGCGGCGCGCCAGTCGCCGAGGAAGATGACGAGCAAGATCACCACCAGCACGATCGCCTCGATCAGCGCCTCCTGCACGGTGCCGACCGCATGTTCGATCAGGTCCGAACGGTTGTAGAAAACGTCGATCGTCGCGCCCTTGGGCAGCCCCGGCGTCAGCTCCGCCAGCCGCGCCTCGACCCCGTCGACGACCTTGCGCGCGTCCGCGCCGCGCAGCGCGAGGACCAGCCCCTCGACCGATTCCCGGCCATTGCGCGTCAGCCCGCCGTAGCGCGTCTGGCTGCCCGCGCCGATCGTGGCGATGTCGCCCAGCCGCACGATCCGGTCGTTGCGCGCCACCACCACCATCTGCCGCAGATCGTCGGCGTCGCGGATCGCGCCGACCGCGCGAACGATCAGCGCCTCGTCGCCGCGCGAGAGCCGGCCCGCGCCGTCGTTGCGGTTGCCGCGCCCGACCGCCGCGGCGACCGCCTCGATCGTCAGCCCCGCCGCGGCCATCCGCACCGGATCGGGGCGCACCTCATAGGTGCGGACATGCCCGCCGAGCACGTTGACGTCGGCGACGCCGGGCACGGTGCGCAGCGCCGGGCGGATCGTCCAGTCGAGCAACTCGCGCTTCTCGGCGAGCGTCAGCGGCCCCTCGATGGTGAACATGAACACTTCGGAGAGCGGGGTCGAGATCGGCGCGAGCCCACCCGACACGCTGTCCGGCATGTCCTTCATCACCCCCGCCAGCCGCTCGCTCACCTGCTGGCGCGCCCAGTAGATGTCGGTGCCCTCGTCGAAGTCGATCGTGACGTCGGCGATCGCATATTTGGCGGTCGAGCGGAGCACCGACTGCCGCGGCAGGCCGAGCATCTCCAGCTCGATCGGCGCGATGATCCGCGTCTCGACCTCCTCGGGGGTCATGCCGGGCGCCTTGAGGATGATCTTGACCTGCGTCTGCGCAATGTCGGGATAGGCGTCGACCGGCAGGGTGGAGAACGCCCATGCCCCGAGCGCCGCCGTCACGATCGACAGCGCCAGCACGAGCAGGCGGTAGGAGAGCGACCAGGCGGCCAGGGCACGAAGCATGTCGTCCGCCCTCAGTTCGCCGCGAGCGCCTTGAGCTCGCTCGTCCCGGCGACGGCGACCTGTTCCCCGGCCTTGACGCCCGCGGTGAGCACGGTGCGCCCGCCCGCCGCGCCCGCGCTGGTGACGGCGCGGCGCACGACGCCCGTGGGAGTGCGCACGAACACGACCGGACGGCCGTCGATGACGACGACCGCCGCGCTCGGCACCGCGACCGCCGTGCCGTCGGCGGGCTTCAGCAGCGTCGCGGTGGTGGCGCGCCCGGCGACGAGCCCCGGTGCGGCCGGGATCCGCGCGCGCAGCAGCGCGGAGCGCGTCTCGGCCTCGACGGTCGCGCCGACGCTGGTGACGGTGCCGGCCACGCCGTCCAGCAGCACCGTCATCCCCGGCCGGATCGTGCCGATCAGCCGCTCGGGCAGCTGCGCGGTGAGTTCGTAGCGGCCCGCGGCGTCGATCACATAGGGCGCGCTCGTACCGTCGACCGGCATCCCGGTCTGCACGCTCGCCCTGGTGACCGTGCCCGCGATCGGCGCGGTCAGCGTATAGCTGCCGCCGCTGCGCCCGGCGTTGATGAGCGCCAGCGTGCGGCGCTGCTCGCCCAGCTCCGCCTCGGCCGCGCGCCGCGCCGCCGCGGCCTCGTCCGCGCGGCTGCCGGCGATCACGCCCTCGCGCGCGAGCTGGTCGAGCCGGCGCGCGTTGCGCTGCGACACGCTGGCGCGCGCCGACGCCTGCTCCATCCCTGCCTGCATGGTCAGCACGTCGCGGCTGACGACCACCGCGAGCGGCTGCCCGGCACGGACCTGCTGGCCCTCGACGACCATCGTACGCGTCACCACACCGGGGATCATCGCGGCGACCGCAACGCGCGCATTGGGCGGCGGGGCGATCGTCGCCGGCACCTCGGCCACCGGCACCGCGCTGGCCGCTTCGGCCCTGGCGAATTCGATGCCCAGCCGCGCGATCTGCGCGGCGCCCAGCCCGATCGTGCCGGGCGCTGCCGTCGATGTCGGCGTGGGCGCCGGCGCCGGGGCCTCGCCGCCCGAACAGCCGGCGATCAGCGCTGCGGTCAGCAGCGACAGCGGAAGGTGCGTCCTGGTCACATCGGCTGCTCTATCTGGCGAAGCTGCCAAAATGCTGTCAGGGGACAGCGATGCGCATCCTGATGGTCGAGGACGAGGCGGAACTGGCGCGGCGCACGCTCGCCAGCCTGACGCGCGCCGGCATCACCGGCGAATGGCTGGCAAGCGCCGAGGACGCCGCGGGCTTCGTCGACGACGGCTTCAACGCGCTGATCGTCGATCTCGGCCTGCCTGGCATCGGCGGGCTCGATCTCGTGCGGCTGCTGCGGCGGCGCGGCGTCACGGTGCCGATCCTGATCCTCACCGCGCGCGGCAGCTGGCAGGAGAAGGTCGAGGGGCTCAACGCGGGGGCGGACGATTTTCTCGTCAAGCCGGTGCGGGCCGAGGAGCTGATCGCGCGCCTCCACGCGCTTGCCCGGCGCGCGGCGGGGCATCATGTCGCGCGGCTGGCGGAGGGCGCGCTGGCGCTCGACACCGGCACGCGCGAGGCGTGGCGCGACGGCGTGCCGATCGAGCTGACGCGCAACGAATTCCGGCTGCTCCGCGCCTTCCTGCTCGAACCCGGCCGCACGCTGTCGCGCGACGCGATCCTCGACCGGCTGTATGCGCTGGAGGCGGAGCGCGATCCCAATACGGTGGAGGTGCTGGTCGGCCGGCTGCGCCGCAAGATCGGCCGCGACCGGATCGCGACGCTGCGCGGCTTCGGCTACCGGCTGCTCCCGTGACCCCGCGCGCGCCCAGCCTGCGCTTCCGCTTCGCGATCGCCTCGTTGCTGTGGGTCGGGCTGGGGACGCTGGTGGCGGGCTTCGTCATCAGCGGGCTCTATGGCCGGCACGTCACCCATACGTTCGTCAGCGACCTGACCAACCATCTCGACGAACTGGCGACCCTGACCGAGGCCGGCCCGGACGGCCGCCCGGTGCTGGACCGCCCGCTCTCGGACCCGCGCTTCCAGCAATCCCGCTCCGGCTTCTACTGGCAGGTGGAACGCGGCGGGAAGCCGATGCTCGCCTCCGCCTCGCTGGCCGGTCACCACCTGAAGGCCGCGCGCAACCAGGCCGCCGACGTGCCGACATGGACGCGCGACCATCACGAACGGCTGCTGCGCATCGACCGCCCCGGCCCGGACGGACTGCTCTTCTCGATCACCGCCTCGGGCCGCGTGCTCGACGCCGAGCTGCGCGCCTTCGCCAGCGACCTCGCGCTCTCGCTCGGCGCGTTCGCCGCGCTGATGCTGGTCGGCGCGGCGCTGCAGGTCCGCTTTGGCCTGCGCCCGACGCAGCGCCTCGCCGGCTGGATCGACGAGCTGCGCCGCGGCGACCGCAACCGCCTTCCCGACGCGGTGCCGAGCGAGTTCGCGGGCATCGTCGGCCGCCTCAACGAACTGATCGAGGCACAGGCGGTGCTGGTCGCGCGCGCGCGCGTCGAGGCGGGCAACCTCGGCCACAATCTGCGCACCCCGCTCGCGCTGGTGACGGGCGAGGCCGAACAGCTTGCGCAGGCCGGTCAGACCGACGCGGCGCAGTTCATCCTCGACCAGTGCGAGCGGATGCAGCGCCAGATCGATTACCAGATGAAGCGCGCCGCGGCGGCCGGCGGGCGCGGCACCGGCATCGTCGCCGATCTCGCCGCGTTCACCGCCGGGATCGCCGACGCGATGCGGCGGCTGCATGCAGAGCGCGACGTGACGATCCGCAACGAGGTGCCGGCGCGGATCACGGTGCCGTGCGATCCGGGCGATCTGTCCGAGATCCTGTCGAACCTGCTCGACAACGCCTGCAAATGGGCGCGCGAGACGGTGCGGATCACCGCACGGACGGAGGCGGCGTGGATCGAGATCGTCATCGCCGACGATGGCCCCGGCATTCCCGGCGAAGCGCGCGACCGCGTCCTCGGCGTCGGCGTGCGCCTCGACGAGACGAAGCCCGGGACGGGGCTCGGGCTGGCGGTTTCGCGCGACATCGCGGGACTGTACGGCGGCACGCTCGATCTGGGTTTCGCCGAACGGGCCAGCGGGTTGCGGGCGACCGTCCGCCTGCCGATCCCGCACGCTTAGGAAGGTCGTCCGCGCCGGTGCCGCTTCCGCGTAAGTGGATCAACCGCTAGCGACCACGCCGCGCCGGCAGCGCGAAGGCGATGATCTTGCCGCCCGGCGCGTGCTTCGCATCCTTGCCGCCGCCCGCGGCGATCACCACGAACTGGCGACCTTCGACGGCGTAGGTGGCCGGTGTCGCCAGCCCCGCCGCGGGAAGCCGCGTCGACCACAGCAAGCGCCCGCTGCGCTTGTCGAAGGCGCGGAACCGCCGATCATAGACCGTCGCGGCGATGAACAGCAGCCCGCCCTTGGTCACGACCGCGCCGCCGTAGTTCTCGCTGCCGGTCTCGGCCGGCCCCAGTTCGGGATAGCGTCCGAGCGGCCGTCGCCACACCCATTTCCCGGTGTTGACGTCGAGCGCCGCGAGCGTGCCCCACGGCGGCATCAGCGCCGGATAGCCGTCGGGGTCGAGCAGCCGTTTGTAGCCGTCGAACACGTATCGCTCGCCGAAGTCGACCGCGCCGCCGCCCGATTCCTTGGCGTCGCCGCCGACCTGCGCGTCCGTCCCGGTCATCAGAAACGTGGTCAGCGCCGCGATCCGCGCGTCCGAGAGCGTGCCGCCGAAGCCGGGCATCCGGCCGCCGCCCTGCCGGATCTGCGCTTCGATCTGCGCGCGGCCAAGCCGCTCGCCGACATCGCGCAGCGCCGGGATCTGCGGCGCATTGCCCTCGCGATCGCCGCCGTGGCACGCGGCGCAGGCATTCAGATAGAGCGCCCTGGCCCCCGACCCCGCCGCCGTTGCCGCTCGCGGCTTCAGACGGAGGTGCCACGCCATTTCGTTCGCGTTGACGTACAGAAGGCCGGTATCGGGATCATAGGCCGATCCGCCCCATTCGGCGCCGCCGTCCATCCCCGGCAGCAGCACCGTCCCCTGCAGGCTGGGCGGATCGAACGGTCCGCGATTGCGCATCCCCGCCAGCGTCGCGCGCACCGCGGCCTGTGCGGCCGGGGAGCGGCGGGTGATCATCTCGGGCGTGAAGCGCTGCCGCGCGAACGGCGCGATCGCAGTCGGCATCGGCTGCGTCGGCCAGGTCTGCTCGCCGGGAACGTCGGTCTGCGGCACCGCCTGCTCCGCGATCGGGTAGAGTGGCGTGCCGGTGCGGCGATCGAAGATGAAGACCAGCCCCGACTTGGTCGTCTGCGCGATCGCCGGCACGCCCCTGACGGTGATCAGCGTCGGCTGCGCCGGAAAGTCGCGGTCCCACAGATCGTGATGCACCGACTGGAAGTGCCACCGGCGTTTGCCGGTGCGCGCATCGAGCGCCACCAGACTGTTGGCGAACAGATTGGCGCCCCACCGCGTCGGGCCGTGATAGTCGCGCTGCGCCATGCCTCCCGAGGCGGTGGGCAGGAAGACGAGGCCGCGCTCGACATCGACGGTCATCCCGGCCCAGACATTGGCGCCCAGCTCGGTCTTCCACGCGTCGCGCGGCCATGTCTCATATCCCGGCTCGCCGGGATGGGGGATGGTGTGGAAGGTCCAGCGGATCGCGCCGCTGCGCACGTCGAAGGCGCGCACGTCGCCGGGGGTGTTGCCGGTCGAGCCCATGATGATCAGATCGTCATAGATCGCGCCCGGCGTCACGTTGTTGACGGTCAGGCTCCCCGGCGGGCGCCCGAGCCCCGCGCGCAGGTCGACCCGCCCGTCGGTGCCGAACGCGCGATCCGGCCGCCCGGTGTCGGCATCGACCGAGATCAGATCGTGGCCGAAGGTGAACAGGATCCGTCGCGCGTCGCCGCCGCTCCAGTAGGAGACACCGCGTAGCCGTTGCCGCGTCGCGACCGGTGCCGTCGCCGGATCATAGGCCCAGCGCGCGCGCCCGGTCGCCGCGTCGAGCGCGATCAACCGCCCCTTGGGCGAGACGATGAACATCTGCCCCGCCACGACCAGCGGATTGCCCTGCATATCCGATTGCGACGCGCCGCTGCCGAACGCATCGCCGGTCTCGTACGTCCAGACCGGCACCAGCCGACCGACGTTCGCCGTGTCGATCTGGTCGAGCGTCGAATAATGCGTCGCCGCCGGGTTGCCGTGATAATAAGGCCAGTCGCGCCCGGCTGATGCGGCGTCCGCGCCCGGCGTCGCCGGCGGTGTGCCCCGGATGTTGGCGACCTGTACCGCACCGGCGAAGCCGATCGCGAGGAGCACGGCGGCGACCCGTTCCTTTTGCGTCACTGCTGCGATCCACTCCGAAACGGCGACGGCGCGGTCTCCGCACCGCGGCCTTCCAAGATACTCGCCGCGCTTCAGAGACTTGGCAAGAGCAGCGCCGCGCCGAAACAAGTATCCGGCGTTTCCTCTACTGCGCGAATCCTCCCGTTCGCCTCTTGGTCAAGTCCCCCGCGACCTTGGTCGCAACCGACTGAAAGACAGTCGACAAATTGATGGAGGTCAGTGACATCGGTCGCGGGTCGACGGGCAATGACTGTCGGCGGTCCTGTCGTGACGTTCCTCCACCGCGCCGCGCGCGATCCGGATGTCCGCAGTCCCCGCCTTCCTCCCGGTCGACGTGCATGAGGAGGGGGTTTGCATGATGAGGGACGTTCGGCGCCGGTCGCGACGGCAGGCATATCGGCAGATGGCGAGCGGGATCGCCGTGACGATCGCGCTGCTGGTCGGCAGCGGCGCACAGGCGCAGACGGCGGAGCAGACGCCCGCCGCGGCGCTTCCGGTCGAAGCAGCACAGGAACCGGCGACCACCGACGGCGACGTGGTCGTGACCGGATCGCGCATCACCTCCAGCGGCTTCAACGCACCGACGCCGACGCAGGTGATCGGATCGGCCGATCTGCAACGGCTGGCGCAGCCCAACATCTTCAACGCCGTGACGCAATTGCCGTCGCTGCAGGGCTCGACGGGTCGCGCCACCTCGGTCGGCAGCACGTCGAGCGGGATCCAGGGGCTCAGCTCGTTCTCGCTGCGCGGGCTGGGCGCGATCCGCACGCTGACATTGCTCGACGGGCAGCGTTTCGTCGGGGCCAATTATTCCGGCGTCCCCGACGTCAGCCAGTTCCCGCAATTGCTGATCCAGCGCGTCGACGTCGTCAACGGCGGCGCCTCGGCGTCCTACGGCTCCGACGCGGTCGGCGGCGTCGTCAACTTCATCACCGACAAGCGCTTCACCGGGTTCAAGGCCAACCTTCAGGGCAGCGTCACCACCTATGGCGACGATGCCGGGCTCACTGCGCAGGCGGCGTGGGGCAAGGCCTATTACGAGGACCGGCTGCACGTCGCGGTCAGCGCCGAATATGGCCGACAGGGCGGTGTCCCCAATCCCGGCTTCGGAATCGTCGGGGCGAACGGTCGTGACTGGTACAATTCGCCGGCGTTCGTCCAGACCGGCGTCACCAACACGCCCGCCGGCCAGCCGCGGATCTTCTACATCCAGAACGCGCAGCAATATCAATATTCGAAGTTCGGCCTGATCACGTCCGGCCCGTTGCAGGGCACCGCGTTCGGCGCCAACGGCCAGCCCTACAAATTCCAGTACGGCTCGAACGGCGTGCCGACCGGCACCGGCGCGGTGACCGGATGCACCCCGTCCTTCTGTTCGGGCGGCGACACCAGCGGCGTGGTCGGCGCCGGCACCAGCCTCGCCTCGCAGCTGGAGCGGATCAATTACTACTCGCGGGTCGGGTTCGACTTCGCGCCGAACAACGAGATCTATTTCACCTTCAACGGGTCGCGCGTCAGCTCGGAAAATTCGCCCAACCCGGGCTATGCGCAGCAGGCCAACCTCACGATCCAGTGCGGCGTGAACAACGCGAATGCCAATCCGTTCGTGCCGCAGTCGATCCAGCAGGCCTGCACCAACGCCGGCATCACGCAGTTCCAGTACGGCTCGGCGCTGGCGCAGCTCGGCGATTTCATCGAGGTGAAGCCGGTCCGCACCAACCTGCGCTACGTCGTCGGCGCCACCGGCAAGTTCCGCGGGCTGGGCACGGAATGGAGCTACGACGCCTATTACGAATACGGGCGCAACTACACCGACCTGCACGTCGACAACATGCTCAACATCTCGCGCTTCCGCACCGCCTATCAGGCGATCCGCCTGCCCGACGGGACGATCGGCTGCGCCAATGCCGCCGCGCGCGCCGCGGGGTGCGTGCCGCTCAACATCATCGGCGACGGCGGCGTGACCGAGGCGGCGCTCAACTACGTCAAGCCGGCGATCGGCCCCTATCAGCACACCTGGTCGTCGCAGAACGCCGGGGCGATCAGCCTGAACGGCCAGCCGCTCTCGACCTGGGCGGGGCCGCTGTCGGTGGCGTTCGGGTACGAATACCGCCGCGAATGGTATCGCACCAAGGCCGATCCCTATGGCAACGGGGTGAGCGCGGACAATCCGAACACCACCGACTATCCCGCCGATCCGACGCAGAACACGCGCACCGGCGGCAATTGGTATGCCGGCAATTACAAGAACGGCACCGGCAGCTACAACGTCCACGAGGGCTTCCTCGAACTGGACATCCCGGTCTCGAACGAGGACCAGCTCGGACGCGCCAATCTGAACGCGGGCGTGCGCGAGACGCATTACAGCACCTCGGGATGGATCACGAGCTGGAAGGTCGGCGCCACCTGGGACACGCCGCTCACCGGGCTCCGGCTGCGCGGCGTCACGTCGCGCGACGTCCGCGCGCCCAACCTGTCGGAGCTGTTCCGCACGCCGACCTTCGCGAACGCCACCTTCCTCGACCCGCGCAGCCCCGGCGCCTCGCCGACCGCCGGGCAGTTCGTGCAATCGCCGTCGAACACGATCGGCAACACCGACCTGAAGCCGGAGACGTCGCGCAACACCACCGCCGGCTTCGTCTTCGACGGGCGCACCGCGGGGTTCCTGCCCGGCTTCAACGTCTCGTTCGATTATTACCACATCAAGGTGAAGGGGATCATCACGCCGTTCAGCGGGCAGTCGGCGATCAACCAATGCTTCCTGCAGAACCTGTCGCAATTCTGCGGCTCGTTCAATCTCGATGCCGCGGCCGGTCCGCTGTTCGTCAACGAGCAATTGTTCAACTTCGCGCAGGTCCGCACCAACGGCTTCGATATCGAGGCGAGCTATCGCCGCCCGCTCAGCGGGATCGGCCTGCCCGGCTCGTTCACGATCCGCGGGCTCGCCACCCGCACGCTGCACTATACCGAAACCTCGGGGCTGCCGGGCACGATCCCGACCGAGCAGGCGGGCAACAACCGCGGCAACGTGCCCGACTGGAAGGTCTTCGCGATCCAGAGCTGGGACACGGACACGCTGTCGCTGTCGGTCGCCGAGCGCTGGTTCTCGGACGGCGTCTATTCGAACGAATATCTGCAGTGCACGCCGGGCAGCTGCCCGACCCCGGATCCGACCGGCAACATCACCACGATCGACAACAACCGCATGCCGGGCGCGCTCTATATCGACCTGGGTGGTTCGTACAATTTCACCCGCAGCATCTCGGCCTATTTCAAGGTCGACAATCTCTTCAACAAGGCACCGGAGCCGTCGCCGCAGAATGGCGTCACCTACGGGTTCAACCCGTTCCTGTACGACGTGCTCGGCCGGACCTTCCGCGCGGGGGTCCGCCTGACGCTCTGACCCTGCCGTCGCTTCGCGGGCGAGAAGACGGGCTCCCGATCCGCCGATCGGGGGCCCTTCTTGCATGGCCGGACCATGTCGAGGCGACCGATCCGCCGCCATGATGACCAATTTGTAATGTTATGTTGTCACACGTTCAGCTCCGCGAAAGGTGCCGACGCGTCGATCGGGCGCGTGCCGAATGCCTCGCTTTTGCTGCGTGTCCACCGCTTGTGCCTGACACTGCTGGCGTTGCTCGCGCTATCGTCGTTGCTCTTCGACACCATCGTCATCCACGCGCACCGGCATGCCACGCCGACGCGCGTCACCTCGCAACTCCAGACCGCCGGTGCGTCGCTCGACGACCCGTGCGCGCTCTGTGCCGCGACCGCGACGCTGGACGTGCTGCTGCGGCCGGAAGCGCCGTCGTGGCAGCCGCCGGTCGCGGTAGCGTTCGTCATCGCGCCGGCCGCGCGGTTCTTCCGCGCGCCGCGGCGACGCGCGCACGACTGGCACAGCCGCGCCCCGCCCGGATCGTCCCCGCCCGATTGATCCCGCCCCGCCGCGCGGGGCGTGACTGCGCGACCGATCCCGGAGATACCGACATGCGATACCTGCTGTTCGTGGGCGCGGCCGTTGCCGCGTCCGCCCCCTTGCCTGCCCTCGCCCAAACCACCCCCGACCCGTCCGCGCCCGACCCGCGCCGCGACATCATCGTGACCGCCTCACCGATCGGCCACGACCACGACGACACGCCGGCGATCGTCGCCAAGGTTGATGCCGAGGAGATCCTGCGCCGCGGCGGCGCCAGCGTCGCCGACGCGCTGTCGAAGGTGCCCGGGATCGCCGCGACCGGCTTCGCGACCGGCGCCAGCCGCCCGATCATCCGCGGCATGGACGCGACCCGCGTGCGCGTGCTGGAAGACGGGACGAGCGGCTCCGACGTGTCCGACATCGGTCCCGATCACGGCATCCCGATCGACCCGCTGGCGGCGCGCAGCATCGAGGTGGTGCGCGGCGCGGGTACGCTGCGCTACGGCAGCCAGGCGATCGGCGGGGTCGTCAACGTGCTCAACAATCGTGTGCCGACCAGCTTCCCCGACAAGCCGCTCTCCGCCGAGCTGAACGGCACCTATGGCACGGTGTCCGACCTCTACCAGGGCGCGGGGCTGGTCGACGCAGCGGTCGGCGACGTCGCGCTCCACGCCGATGCGTTCGGCCGCCACGCCGGCGATTACGACACGCCGACCGGGGTGCAGCCGAATTCCTTCTTCCGCGGTTATGGCGGGTCGCTGGGCGGGTCGTATTTCTTCGGCAGCAACCATGACAGCCATGTCGGCGCGGCGGTCACGCAATATGACGCACAATACGGCATCCCCAGCGACACCACCTATATCGACATGCGCCAGACCAAGGTGATGACGCGCTCGTCGATCGCGCTGGGCAGTGGATTGCTCCAGCGCTTCAATCTCGACGGCAGCTACGCCGATTACGCGCATGACGAGAAGGAGCCGGACGGCACGATCGACACGACGTTCCGCAACAAGGAATATAATGCGCGCGGCGAAATGCTGCTCGGCGCGCTCGGCCCGGTCACCAATTCGGCGCTGGGCGTCGAATATCAGCACCGCGCCTTCTCGGCGGTCGGCGAGGACAGCTCCTATCTCTTCCCCGCGACGATGGAGAGCGTCGCCGGCTATCTGTTCACCGATATGCAGCTTGCCGAACGACTGCATCTGGAAGCGAGCGGGCGCGTCGAGCGAGTACGGCTGCACGGCACCCCGCGCTTCGGCGATGCGACCGTCCGCGAGTTCACTCCGCTCAGCGGCGCGATCGGCGCGCTCTATACCCTGTCGCCCGCGATCAAGCTGGGCGCGACCTTCTCGACCACCGGACGTGCGCCGGCGCTGACCGAGCTGTTCGCGCGCGGCGGGCACGACGGGCCGAACACCTTCGAGACCGGCGATCCTAACCTGCGGATCGAACGCGCCAATTCGCTGGAGGGAACGCTGCGCGTCCGCTCGGGCCCGTTCCGCTTCGACGGCAGCGTCTACAGCAGCTGGTTCCGCAACTATATCTACGGCGACCTGACCGGGCGGCGATGCGATGACGACGGCATCTGCGCGCCGGGCGGCGACGGCGACCTGCGCGAATTGAACTATCGCCAGCAGGGCGCGCATTTCCGCGGCATCGAGGGCGAGGCCAGCTACGACCTCGTCCATACCGCGCACGGCGTCTACCGCTTCAACCTGCTCGCCGATTATACGCGCGCCACGCTCGACGACGGCAGCAACGTGCCGCGCATCCCGCCGTACCGCGTCGGCGGCGGGCTGAACTGGACCGGCGAGACGCTCGATGCCGGATTCAACCTGATCTACGCCGGGCGACAGGACAAGTTCGGCGCGTTCGACACCGCCACCCCCTCCTATGTCGCGCTCGACGGTGAGCTGGCGGTGCGGCCGTTCTCGCGCCACCCGAACGTCGAGCTGGCGGTGGTCGGGCAGAACCTGACCAACGACACGCAACGGCTCGCCACCGCGCTCAACAAGGACGAGGTGGTGATGCCGGGGCGCCGCCTGATGGCCACGCTGCGCATCGCGACGAACTGACCGCGCGACGGCCCGATCGCCCCCCGCCCTCCCACCGTCATCCCGGGCTCGACCCGGGATCCCGCTTTTTCTTCTCCGCAGGCCGGGAAGAAGAAGCGGGATCCCGGATCACGTCCGGGGCGACGACCGGGGAACGAGGCAGCGACAGCGGCGCACGCTGTCACCGTGACACGGGCAGCACGCAGCGAGAGCTTCACGGTCACCGGCCGGTTCGGGCGGCCCGAGCCGGGCGAGTCCGTCTGGGAGATCAGCTTCACCCCGCTGCACGATGCGCACGGGGTGGTGATCGGCGCCTTTCACCAGGCCATCGACATCACCGACCGGCGCGCCGCCGAGACCGAGCTGGCGATCGCGCAGGAGGCGCTGCGCCAGAGCCAGAAGGTCGAGGCGATGGGCAGCCTGACCGGCGGCGTGGCGCACGACTTCAACAATCTGCTGACGCCGATCATCGGCGCGCTCGACC
>CAJYLV010000045.1 GCA_913776255.1 uncultured Sphingomonas sp.
CCCGGATATGAGACGGTCCCCAAAGGGGAGCTAAGTCACTGAAAAATGGTGCTGCCGGTGAGGATTGAACTCACGACCTCAGCCTTACCAAGGATGCGCTCTACCACTGAGCTACGGCAGCACTTCCCACGTCGTCCGCGGGAGCGGGCCTAAGAGCCGAGACGGGCTCCGTTGTCAAGCGCGTTCGGTCACGGTAGCGATATTTCCGATGAGCGATCAGCACGAACGCGCCGCGCGGCTGGCCGCGCAACTCAGGGCCAATCTGCGGCGGCGCAAGGAGCAGGCGCGGGGGCAGATCGCGCCGCTCCCGGACGCAGATCATGCGCCAAAGGAGCGTTCCTGAACGCGTCCGGTCACGCCGGGAGCGGGGAACAGCGCGATTCGAGCCACTTCCGGTCCGCTTCGTCGAGCAACGGGGCCAGTTCGTGCGCGACAATAGCATGGTAATCGTCGACCCAGTGCCGCTCCGACGCCGATAACAACCGCGTGTCGATCAGGTCGGCGTCGAGCGGTGCCAGAGTCAGCGTCTCGAACGCCAGCATCTCCGCCTCGCCGCCCGCGACGTTGCGCGGCACCACCAGCAGCAGGTTCTCGACGCGGATGCCGTACGCGCCGGCCTTGTAATAGCCGGGCTCGTTGGAGAGGATCATGCCGGGGCGCAGCGGCTCGGACGGGCCGGCGCCGGGGTAACCCGGCTTGGCGATCCGCGCCGGGCCTTCGTGGACCGACAGGAAGCTGCCGACGCCGTGGCCGGTGCCGTGCGCATAGTCGAGCCCGGCCTGCCACAGCGATCCGCGCGCGAGCGCGTCGAGCTGCGCGCCGGTGGTGCCGTGCGGGAAGACCGCGGTGGCGAGCGCGATATGCCCCTTGAGGACGCGCGTGTAGCGGTCGCGCATCTCCGGCGTCGGCGTGCCGATCGGCACGACGCGGGTCAGGTCGGTGGTGCCGTCGTCATATTGGCCGCCGGAGTCGATCAGATAGAGCTGGCCGGGCTCGAGCGCGCGGTTCGATTCCTCGGTGACGCGATAGTGCGGGAGCGCACTGTTCGGACCGGCGGCGCTGATCGTGTCGAACGACAGGTCGCGCAATACGCCGGTTTCCTCGCGGAAGCGCAGCAGCTGCGCCGCCGCGGATAGCTCGGTCTGCCCGCCGCGCGGCGCGGCGTCGGCGATCCAGCGCAGGAAGCGCGTCACCGCCGCACCGTCGCGCAGCGAGGCGGCGCGGTGGCCGGCGATCTCGACCGGGTTCTTGCACGCGCGCGGCACGACGGTCGGGTCGCGTCGCGCCAGCGTCGTGCCGCCGCCCGCCTCGACCGCGTCGAAGATCGCCGCGACGGTCAGCGCCGGGTCGATCGCGACCGTCTTGCCGGCGAAGCGCCGGAGCGCTGCGGCGAACTCGGTGCGATCGTGGAGCCGCACCGCATTGCCGAGATGCTCGCGCACGTCGGCGCCGACCTTTTCGGGGGCGACGAACAGATCGGCGGTCCCGTCGGCATGGACGATCGCATAGGAGAGCGCGACCGGCGTATGCTCGACGTCGCTGCCGCGGACGTTGAACAGCCAGGCGATCGAGTCGAGCGCGGCGACGACGAACGCGTCGGCATGCTCCTCACCCAGCCAGTCGGCGACCGCGGCGCGCTTGGCCGCGGAGGCGACGCCGGCCAGCGCCTCGGGCTGGACGATCAGCGGCGCGGGCGAGGGGGCGGGGCGGTCGCGCCAGATCGCATCGACCGGATTGGCGTCGACCGCGACCAGCGTGGCGCTTTTGGCCGCGAGGGCAGCGCGCCACTCGTCGAGCGCGCCGCGCGGATGGAGCCACGGGTCGTAGCCGATCCGCGCGCCGGCGGGGGCGTGATCGGCGAGCCAGCCGGCGATGCTGTCCTCGGGCACGTCGACATAGTCCCAGGCGGCGGGGTCGACCTGTTCGCGGACCTGGATCGTATAGCGTCCGTCGGTGAAGATCGCGGCGCGGTCCGCCAGCACCACCGCGCTGCCCGCCGAGCCGGCGAAGCCGGTCAGCCACGCGAGCCGCTGCGCATAGCTGCCGACATATTCGCTCATATGCTCGTCGGTCAGCGGGACGATGACGCCGTCGAGGCGGTCGGCGGAAAGCTGCGCGCGCAGCGCGGCGAGGCGGTCGGTGTGCGTCGTCATGCGGGGACAGGTGGCATAGCATTGGGGTTGCCGCCATAGCGGATCGGGACGAAGGAAGCAGGCTCAGCGTAAAAGGGCGTAGGCATAAGGTGCTTCGAACGGCGTGAGAGCATCATCACCACGTCGTTGGCGCATCGCCTGACCTGCATCCGACGGCGATTCGAACGAGTCTTGTGGCCTGCTTTGATCGCAAGGTTCGGCGTCGTCTGAATTAAGTTACGGAAAACGAATTCATATATAATGTTGATCTTATATAGATCAAAATCTAAAATAAACCTGTGTTGGTTTTTAACGGCTGGAGGGGCGATGCGGCTTTTCTCTTGCTTATTTGTTCTTGCGATCGCGCCCATGTCACAGATTGCGGCGGCGCCAGCACATTCCCTTCACGAGGCGGTCTTCAGTAACTACTGGCAATCAGACTACTCTCCAGAGAGGCGGGCTGCCGACGAGTCGGAACTATTTGGCAGGAATGTTAGATCTTGGCATCACAGAATCCTGACGACTGCCGAAACGCCTTCTAGCCGCCGGCAGGAGCAGCGCATTTTGTCAGACATCGACGCAGTGAGCGCACCCGCCAGCCTTTATTCTCACAGAAGAGTTACATGTCGGGCGGGCCTGTGTGAGTACGTCGTCATTCTTAGGCGCTCGGTACCATTCGAAACGGGCAAGTCGGTGATCGGAAAATTGCAGGCTAACAATAACAGGCTGTGCCGGGCGGAATATTGCACGTGGTACGTCGTCATGTCGGGTAGTGAGCAACAAGAAGATGGTGTTGCTATGCTCGTATATTTGATCAACAGAAGTACAAATATAGAATAAAATTTCTTGGAGATGCGTCATGAAGGCAATCAAATATATATCATTGTATCTCGTAGCATTCAGCTCTCCGGTTTTGGCTTCGGCAACCGGTCCGGACTTTCCGTGCGCACACTGTTCGCAACAGCCGACGTTAGGTCTGAGCTATCAATGCGACAAGCAGGGTACGCCGGGGGCCGGCGAAAGTCAGGATGGGCAAAACTGCACTACGACCCCTCTGAGGAAAGATTTGGATGGACACTATTACAATGACTGTAACGTAGGGAAGGCCTGCTCTCCAATGTCGAGTCAAGTAGGTAAGACGATTTATTACGCGGCGTCCTCGAAAGCCTCCTGCCCCGAAGGTATGCGCACGGCCTATGCGCTGGCTTATGCGCGACATGGGATAGTTTCGAGGGTGATCGGGGCGTGAGGCGGTCGATCGGGCTGAGCCTGATGCTGCTAGTCGTTTCTATATCGGGCCTGTATGTTCTGTCGGCAACTCCTGGGAAGAGTGAAGGAGGGGTGTCTGTTGTCGACGGCTCTTCGTCCGGGCCCCCATCTATCCGCCAGCCACTGCCCGCACAGAACCTGCCTGTGGCATCTCTAGAAAAAGAGGATGACGTCTCAGAGAGATTTGCGGAGCTTTCGCGAAAATCCAAGCCGCTACTGCCCCTGATCACCAATGGTCCGTCGTTCCTCCGGTCGCAATATGAGCGCCTTTTGACAGAGAGGCGAGATGAGGCATGGGCCTCGCAAGCGGAATCGATCATACGTAAGCGCTTCGCCGAGCTTCCGGAAATTGGTGGGGCGAACCGAATTGTGGACGTAGAATGCGGGGCGACTATTTGTCAGGTGAATGGAATACTTCAGGACCAATCAGGGTCTTCGCAGGGCGAGGCGATGAGGGCCGTCCAGTCCGTCAGCCTGATGCAATCCATGCTGGCGAATGGCTATCGTCCCGCTGGATCAACTTTCGGTCTGAATGATAAAGGTCAGTTCACTTTCATTTCCTATTATGATCGGGCCGAACCTGATGATAGTCCTCTTTAGTCCGGGCCGGACGATGGTATGTCGGTCGCTTATCCAGTATCTGACATAATAATCTGCATTGCCGACGAGGTATCGGTTGTAGTCGCCCTGCCCGATGAGCCGCGCCTTCGCAGAGGCAAGGGACCCAATCTCGTGGTCTTGGACTTGATCCGGGAGTCCGCTTCTTCTCGGCCGGCGTGAGAAGCGGGGCTCTGGATCAAGGCCGGGGCGACGGGTGGGTGAGCGTGGCGCCTTGAGACGCCACGTTCCCGCTGACTCTTGAAGCGACCGATCGGTGCTGTCATCATGGCGTCACGCCGCGGGGCGAAAGCACGCGGCACGACGAAGCTGAGGTAAGGGGGACGTTCTGACGTGTTCCATCCCGACCTGATGCGGCACCCGGACTCCTGTCCGACGCTGGTGCTCAATGCCGATTACACGCCGCTGTCCTATTATCCGCTCAGCATCTGGCCGTGGCAGACCGCGATCAAGGCGGTGTTCCTCGAGCGCGTCGACATCGTCGCGCATTACGAGCGCGAGGTGCACAGCCCCAATCTGACGATGCGGCTGCCCTCGGTGATCGCGTTGCGGCAATTCGTGAAGCCGTCGCAATTCCCGGCCTTCACGCGCTTCAACCTGTTCCTGCGCGACACCTTCGCCTGCCAATATTGCGGCAGCCACGTCCGCGATCTGACGTTCGATCATGTCGTGCCGCGCGCGCAGGGCGGGCGGACGACATGGGAGAATGTCGTCACCGCCTGCGCGCCGTGCAACCTCAAGAAGGGCGGGCGGACCCCGAAACAGGCGGCGATGCCGTTGCCGATGGAGCCGATCCGCCCGACCAGCTGGCAGCTGCAGGAACATGGCCGTCGCTTTCCGCCGAATTATCTGCATGAGACGTGGCACGACTGGCTATACTGGGACGTAGAGCTGGACGCTTGAGGGAGTTTCGACGGACATGCGGGTGATGGTGGTGGTTGCAGGCGCGCTGGCGCTTGCCGCATGTTCGCAAGCCAAGGAGCCCTCGCCCGAGGAACAGGCGGCGCTTTCCAACTATGTGCCGCCGTTCGTGATGTCGCGGCTCGACTTCGGCGGGGTGGTGGAGCGCCGGTTCCGCCGGCTCGACGTCAACAACGACGACAAGCTGACCCGCAACGAAGTGTCGAAGCGGCTGCTGCCGCGCTTCGACGAGATCGACCGCAACAAGGACGGCGCGATCTCGAACGAGGAATGGAGCGCGTGGATGATGGCGCGTTTCGACGCGCAGGACATCAATCACGACGGCACCGTGACCAGCGACGAGCGCGAACGCGCGCGCGAGATGAAGGAACTCGACCTGCCGACCCCGGCCGAGGAACCCGCGAATGCGGCCGCGCCGCGCAACTAAATATCGTCTACGAAGGTGTCCGGGCAGCAAACAATCGTTGACCCGGCCCTTGCGGCAGCGCAGCAAGGCCGCATGAGCACGCTGCCCCCGATCACGAACAATCCCGATGTCCGCTATCTCGGCCGCGTGCTGGGCGATGTGATCCGCGCCTATGGCGGGGAGAAACTGTACGAGCGGACCGAGGCGATCCGCTCCGCCTCGGTCGAGCGGCATCGCGGCAACCATCAGGCATCGGCGGATGCGGAGCTTGGCGCGCTCAATCTGGACGAGACGCTCGATTTCGTGCGCGGGTTCATGCTGTTCTCGATGCTCGCCAATCTTGCCGAGGATCGGCAGGGGATCGCGGCGGAGGAGGGCGCCGACGTCGCGGCGGCGCTGGCGCGGCTGAAGGATGCCGGCGTCGGTGTCGACCGCGTCCGCGCTCTGCTCGACCAGGCGCTGGTCGCGCCGGTGCTGACCGCGCACCCGACCGAGGTGCGGCGCAAGAGCATGATCGATCACCGCAACCGCATCGCGCAACTGATGGCGCTGCGCGACCGCGGGCTGGAGACGACGCCGGACGGCGATCTGGTCGACGAGGCGATCGTGCGGCAGGTCGCGCTGCTGTGGCAGACGCGCGTGCTGCGGCGCGAGCGGCTGTATGTGGTCGACGAGGTCGAGACCGCGCTCAGCTATCTGCGCGACGTGTTCCTGCCGGTGCTGCCGGCGCTCTACCAGCGCTGGGACCGCGCGCTGGGCGGGCGGGTCCCGTCGTTCCTGCGCCCCGGCAGCTGGATCGGCGGCGACCGCGACGGCAATCCGTTCGTCACCGCCGATTCGCTGCGCACCGCGCTCGCCAAGGCGGCGCAGGCGGTGCTGGGCTTCTATCTCGAACAGCTGCACGCGATGGGCGCGGAACTGTCGATCTCGGCGCATCATGCGGCGGTCGATGCCGGGGTGCAGGCGCTGGCCGATGCGAGCGGCGATACGTCGGAGACGCGCAGCGACGAGCCGTACCGGCGCGCGCTGTCGGGCATCTATGCGCGCACCGCCGCCACCTATGCCAAGCTGACCGGACAGTCTGCGCCGCGGCCGGGGAAGCTGACGGGCGAGCCTTATACCGATCCTAAGGCATTGCGCGCGGATTTGATCGCGATCGCCAAGCCGCTGTCGGCGGGGGGCGACGGGCTGCTGGGCAGCGGCGGGGCGATCGGGCGGCTGATCCGTGCGGTCGACGTGTTCGGCTTCCATCTCGCGACGCTCGACCTGCGCCAGAACAGCGCGGTGCATGAGCGGGTGGTCGCGGAGATGCTCAAGGTCGCGGGGGTGTGCGAGGATTATGCCGCGCTCGACGAGGATGCGCGGGTCATGCTGTTGCGGCAGGAGCTGGCGACGCCGCGCCCGCTGACGACGCGCTTCGCGGATTATTCGGAGGAGACGGCCGGCGAGCTGGCGATCGTGCAGGCCGCCGCCGATGCGCACGCCACCTACGGCGCGGCGGCGATCCGGCAATATATCGTGTCGATGACCAAGTCGGTGTCCGACCTGCTCGAAGTGCATCTGCTGCTCAAGGAGGTCGGGCTGTATCGGCCGGGGCCGCCGGCCAGCGCGGCGATCATGGCGGTGCCGCTGTTCGAGACGATCGAGGATCTGGAGGCCGCGCCGGCGATCATGGGCGAATGGTTCGCGATCCCCGAGGTGCGCGCGATCGCCACGGCGCGCGGGCACCAGGAAGTGATGATCGGCTATTCGGACAGCAACAAGGACGGCGGCTATCTGACCTCGACCTGGCAATTGTCGAAGGCGTCGACCGCGTTGAAGCCGGTGTTCGATGCGGTCGGCGTGGGGATGCAGCTGTTCCACGGGCGCGGCGGCGCCGTCGGGCGCGGCGGCGGGAGCAGCTTCGCGGCGATCCGCGCGCAGCCGCCGGGGACGGTGCAGGGCCGGATCCGCATCACCGAACAGGGCGAGGTGATCGCGGGCAAATACGGCACGCGCGAGAGTGCGGCGACCAATCTGGAGGCGATGGCCTCGGCGACGCTGATCGCCAGCTTGGAGCCCGAGGCGCTGTCGAACGGCGACAACGAAACGTTCGCGGGCGCGATGGACCGGCTGTCGGGCGAGGCGTTCCGCGCCTATCGCGGGCTGGTCTACGAAACCGAGGGCTTCCGCAGCTTCTTCCGCCAGATGACGCCGATCGCCGAGATCGCCGGGCTCAAGATCGGCAGCCGTCCGGCGAGCCGCAAGCAATCCGACGCGATCGAGGATCTGCGCGCGATCCCGTGGGTGTTCAGCTGGGCGCAGGCGCGGGTGATGCTGCCGGGCTGGTATGGTGTCGGGCAGGCGATCGCCGCGTTCGAGGATCGCGCGTTGCTGCGCGACATGGCGCAGGGCTGGCCGCTGTTCGCCGCGACGCTGGCGAACATGGAGATGGTGCTCGCCAAGTCCGACATGGGGCTGGCCGAGCGCTATGCCGGGCTGGTCGAGGACAAGGGGCTGCGCGACCATGTGTTCGGGCGGATCCGCGACGGCTGGCAGCAGACGCATGACGGGTTGCTCGACGTGACCGGGCAGGCGCATCTGCTCGAGAAGCATCCGGCGCTCGACGCGTCGATCCGGCTGCGGCTGCCGTATATCGAGCCGCTCAACCTGTTGCAGATCGAGCTGATGAAGCGGCACCGCGCCGGCGAGCAAGACGAGCGCGTGCGGCAGGGTATCCTGCTGTCGATCAACGCGATCGCGACCGCGCTGCGCAATTCGGGGTAAGGCATGGACTGGCACGCGTGGTGGGTGTTCGCGGGTGCGTCGGTGGTGATGGCGATCATCCCCGGGCCGGGCGTCGCGAGCATCCTCGGCTTCGCGTTCAGCTCCGGGCGGCGCACCGCCCTCGCCTCGGTCGCCGGGATGGCGGTTGGCAATGTGATCGCAATGACCGTTTCGCTGGCGGGCGCGGGGGCGGTGCTGGCGTCCTCGGCGCTGGCGTTCACGGTGCTCAAATGGATCGGCGCGGCGTACCTGATCGCGATCGGCGTGCTGGCGATCGTGCGCAGCGGGGCGGCGGTTGGCACTGACGACGTGCCGCGGAGGGCGGTGAGCCCGCGCGCGGCGTTCGCGACCAATGTCGCGGTCGGCACCTTCCACCCCAAGACGATCCTGTTCTTCGTCGCCTTCGCCGCGCCGTTCATCCGCGCCGACGCGCCGTTCGTGCCGCAGGCGGCGATGCTGATCGCGACCTTCACGCTGATCGCCGGGGTGAGTGACAGCCTGTACGCGCTGGCCGGTTCGCGCGCGTCGGGGTGGCTGCGGCATCCGCGGGCGCGGATGTTGACGCAGCGCGCGGGGGGCGGCGCGGTGCTGGGCGCCGGTCTGGCGATGGCGGCGATGCGCGGCCCCCGATAGGCTGCGGCATCGTTCGTCATTGCGAGCGAAGCGAAGCAATCTACGGCGTCTTGGTCCAACCCTGGATTGCTTCGCTACGCTCGCAATGACGAGGCTGCGGCCGCGATTGCGATACCTTCGATCAGGAGGCAGTATATAATCTGACTATTGGTTGAGTGAGGGGTGTCGATGCTGCTGAACCGGCGTGCGATGATCGGAGCCTTGGCGAGCGCGCCGCTCACTGCGCCTGCACTGGCGGCGAACGCCGACGATCCGTTGCTGTTCGCCTATTTCGGGACCGGCAGCGACGAGGCGACCGGGCTGCGCTTCGCGACGAGCGACGACGGGCTGACATTCAGAAACCTCGGCGGCGGTGCGAGCTATCTGCGGCCCGAGGTCGGCGAGGCGAAGCTGATGCGCGATCCGTTCCTGTTCCGCGATGCGACGCAGGACGGGCTGTGGCATCTGGTGTGGACGACCGCGTGGGAGGGGGTGACGATCGGCCACGCCAGCAGCCGCGACCTGCGCCACTGGTCGCCGCAGCGCGCGCTGCCGGTGATGGCGTCGGTGGCGGGGACGCGCAATTGCTGGGCGCCCGAGGCGATCTGGGACGCCAAGGCACGGCATTATGTCGTATTCTGGTCGAGCACGGTGAAGGGGCGCTTCTCGGAAACCGAAGGCACGTCGGAAACCGGCTACAACCACCGGCTGTGGTATGTGACGACGCGCGACTTCGCAACGTTCAGCACGCCGCAGGTGCTGTACGATCCGGGCTTCAGCGTGATCGACGGGACGTTCGCGCAAGCGTCGGACGGCGCGCTGCACCTAGTCGTCAAGGACGAGACGCTGCATCCGCCGCGCAAGCATCTGCGCAGCGCCGCGGCAGCCTCGCCGACCGGGCCGTTCGGTCCGCTCTCCACGCCGTTCACCACGTCATGGGTCGAAGGGCCGATGACCGCGACGGTGCGTGGGCAGACGCTGTGTTACTGGGACGTCTATCTTGAAGGCCGCTGGGGCGCGGCGGCGACGCGCGACTTCGCAACGTGGCGCGAGGTGACCGCCGAACTGTCGATGCCGAAGGGCGCGCGGCACGGATCGCTGGCGCGGGCGCCGCGGCGGCTGGTCGACGGGCTAGACAAGGGGCCGGCCTGATCGCCGATTAGGTTAAGATGTCGATCCGTGTTAAGCTCCTCCATCGTCGGTAGATTGCCCACAAGCGCCGACGGCTGAGAGACGCTGCGCTCCCGCTTGTCACACGGGAGCCCGCGCATGGACCTCAACTATCTTTTCCATCGGCAGCAGGTGTCGATGATGATGTCGGCGGCGGCGCGTAGCGCCGAGGCCCGGCTGGCGCACGCGCAGCTCGCCAACCGCTACGCGACGCAGATCGCGACGGCGCAGGCCCGCTTGGGCGCCGCCCGGTCGCCTGTCGCCGCATGAGCGACGAGCAACCGCGCGCGACGCGCACCTTCCGCGCCGCGCGCGTCCGTTACGATCCCGAGCGCGCCGAGCGGCAGAGCAAGGTGACGCGGCTGGCGATCGAGCGGCTGGGGGCGTCGGCGGCGCTGCCGTTCCTCAACGCCGATCACGCCGGACTCGGCGCGACGCCGCTGCACCTTGCCGGCGACAGCGTCGAGGCGTGCGCGCGGGTCGAGGCGCTGATCCTGGCGTTGGGCAACGACGCGGAGGTGGCGTGATGCCGCGCTGGCGTCGCTGGCTGCGCGACTGGGCGCGGCGTCGCCGGGCGCGCCGCGCATGGCGGTGAGCGCCGCGGCGCGCGATCAGGCCGCGGTGACGCTGGCGCGCGCGACCGCGTTCCTGCGCACGCAGATCGGCCAGCCGTGGCTCGACCAATGCTGGAGCGACGACGACCGGCTGGTGCGCTCGCGCGTGATCGGCAACTGGATCGGCGAGCTGGACCGGCTGCTGCATGTCTTGCTCGACGCCGCGGCCGATCATGCCGGGCGGCCGGTGCGCGCACGCCAGCGCAACACCGGCAGCAAGCTGGTGACCTTCTGCGCCGAGGCGTCGTGGGGCGTCGAGCGGCTCGACGGCATGGCGCGGGCGCGCGCGACCTTCCGCTACACGCAGGGGGCGGCGCGGCGCGCCGACGTGCGCGGCGGCAGCCATATGACGGTCGGCTGGTCGGGGCCGGGCGGCACGCTGCGGCGGTTTACGCTGGGCGAACGGATACAGCTGGGCAGTGCGGCGTTGATGGAGGTCTGCGACCTGTATGACGAACTGGCGGCGCAGGTCGTGCGCGTGCCGCCCGTGCAACCAAAGGGGGCCGGTCATCAAGGAATATGAACGCTTCGAAGCGATCGCCGCGCAACACCGCCGCGATGCGCAGGAAACCACGCTGGATAACGTCCGCGAACGCTGCCAGCGCTCAGAGGAGGCCTGGATGAAGATGGCGGCGCAATCGCGGCGCACCGAGCAGCGCCGGGTCGAACGCGAGGCGAAGGTGGAGCTGGTCGCGGTCGTTTGAGGCGAGGCGCGGCATCGACTGACTTCGTCATTGCTTCGCGACGCTCGCCATGATGGACGCATTTTTCAGGTCGGGTGAGTCGCCGCGGCTCGACGGAGGATGGTGCACGCGGAGACGCGGAGCACGCGGAGATTTGCGGCGGCACACTGGGTGCCGCTGCTTGTCGAGGCGCATCGTTCGCGGCGGCCGCAACACCTCTGCGCGCTCCGCACCTCCGCGTGAACTACACCTTCCTGTCGGCCAAGCCGGCCCGCCGAGGAAAGAAGCGGGGCCCCGGATCAAGTCCGGGGCGACGTCAGCCTTCCAGACTCTTCGAGGCCTGTTCGAACAGGTCCTTGCTGATTCCCGGTGTCGCGACGATCCGCTCCAGCTCGGCGCGCATCGCCGCCGAGCGGTCCGGATCGAAGCGGCGCCAGCGGCCGAGCGGGGGCAGTAACCGCGCCGAGGTCTGCGGGTTGAGCTTGTCGAGCGCCAGCAACTGCCCGGTCAGCCAGCGATAGCCCGCGCCGCCTTCGGCATGGAAGGCGCGCTGGTTGACCGCGAACGCCCCGACCAGCGCGCGCGCGCGATTGGGGTTGGCGAGCGTGAAATCGGGGTGCTGCGCCAGCTCGGCGACCAGCGTCGGGGTGTCGTCGCGCGACGACAGCGCCTGCGTCTGGAACCATTTGTCGAGCACCAGCGGATTGTCGGCATAGCGGGTGTAGAATTGGTCGAGCGCGCGCTCGCGCTCCGGCGAGTGGCCGTTCACCAGCACCGACAGCGCGCCCTGCCGGTCGGTCATGTTGTCGGCGGCCTCGAACTGCGCCCAGGCCAGCGCCGGCGCATCGCTCGCGCCCGAAGCGGCCAGATAACTCAGCGCGACGCTGCGCAGGCGGCGGATGCCCTTGTCCTCGGGCGTATAGGCATAGGGACGGCGCAGCGCGGGGTCGCAGGCGGTGCGCCACCGCGCCTCCAGCTCGCGGCCGAGCGTGGCGCGCAGACCCTCGCGCGCGCGGAAGATCGCCTCGGGATCGACGACGCTCAGCTGGTCGCCGATGAAGTTTTCCGACGGGAGCAGCACCGCCTCCGCCACGAAGGCGCGGTCGAGCGTCGGGTCGTCGAGCGTGTCGGCGACCGCCGCGACCACCGCGCGCGGATCGGCCTTGCCCTCGACCGCGGCGGCGATCAGCGTGTCGAGCATCAATTGCTGCATCGCCTCGTAGCGCGCGAAGGCGTCGTCATCGTGGCGCGCGAGGAAGGCGAGGTCGGCGGCGCTGCGGTCGCTCTCGACGATCACCGGCGCCGAAAAGCCGCGGTTGAGCGAGACGACCGGGCGTTCGGTGACGGTCTCGAAGGTCACGCTGGCGCTGGCGTCGGAGAGGATCACCAGTTGCTCGTCGCCGAGCGGCTGGCCGGTGTCGCCGCCGAACAGGCGGATGCGCAACGGGAGCACCTGCGGCTGCTTGACCGGCTGGCCGGGCGTTTCGGGCACCTTCTGTGCGAGGTTGAGCGTCGCGCGGCCGCTGCCGGGTTCGTGGACCAAAGAGGCGGAGACGCGCGGGGTGCCGGCCTGGCTGTACCAGAGGCGGAATTGCGTGAGGTCGATCTCGCCGGCCTCTTCCATGCAGGCGACAAAATCCTCGCAGGTCGCGGCGGTGCCGTCGAATCGCTCGAAATACAGGTCGCAGGCGGCGCGGAAGCGTTGCGGCCCCAGCATCGTCGCCATCATGCGGATCAGCTCCGCCCCCTTGTTGTAGATGGTCGCGGTGTAGAAGTTGCTGATCTCGATATAGCTTTCCGGGCGGACCGGGTGCGCGAGCGGGCCGGCATCCTCCGGGAACTGCGCGGCACGCAGCCCGCGGACATCCTCGATACGCTTGACCGCGGCCGAGCCCTGATCGGCGGAGAAGCCCTGATCGCGGTAGACGGTGAAGCCTTCCTTGAGGCTGAGCTGGAACCAGTCGCGGCAGGTGATGCGGTTGCCCGACCAATTGTGAAAATATTCGTGCGCGACCACCGCGGCGATCGCGTCATAATCGTAATCGGTGGCGGTGTCGGGATCGGCGAGGATGTAGCGGCTGTTGAAGATGTTCAGCCCCTTGTTCTCCATAGCGCCGAAGTTGAAATCGTCAACCGCGACAATGTTGAACACGTCGAGGTCGTATTCGCGGCCGTAGACGCGCTCGTCCCACGCCATCGACAGTTTGAGCGCGTGGAGCGCGTGATCGGTCTTCGCCAGGTCCGCCTCGCGCACCCAGATGCCGAGCTCGACCGTGCGGCCCGAGCGCGTGGTGAACGTACCGCGGTTGACCGCCAGATCGCCCGCGACGAGCGCAAATAGGTAGGATGGCTTGGGAAATGGATCGTGCCACTCGGCCCAATGGGTGCCGTCGTCGTTATCGCCCTGCGCCACCGGATCGCCGTTGGCGAGCAGCACGGGAAAGCGCGCCTTGTCCGCGGTCATCCGCACCGAATAGGTCGACAGAACGTCGGGGCGGTCGGGAAAATAGGTGATGCGCCGAAATCCTTCCGCCTCGCACTGCGTGCACAGGTTGCCGCCGCTCGCGTATAATCCCATCAGCTGCGTGTTGCGCTCGGGCGCGATCTCGACCTCGGTCTCGATCACGTGGGCGTCGCCGGGCAGGGGAAGGACGAGCTGCTCGCCCTCGATACGCCAGTCGTTGACCGACACGCCGTCGACCGCCACCGACACGATCCGCTGTCCCGCACCGTCGAGCCGCAGCGGCAGGTCGTGCGCACCCGATCGCTCGACCAACAGCCGCGCACGCACGCGCGTCACCGCGGGATCGAGCGCGAAGTCGAGCGTGGTCGTCGGCACCGTCCAGGCGGGGGCGGTGTAATCCTCGCGCCGGATCACCGCCGGGGCGGCGGGTGCGGGGGTCAGGGCGGCGTGCGTGGCGTCGAGCATGACAGTTCCTATCATCGGCGGACGCCAAGGTTCCATAGCCAAGCCATGGATGCCGCGATCTCCTTGGCCCTCCGGCAGCGGGGTTGCACGCCCGTGGCGGGCTGCTAGGCCCGATCGTGAGAACAAGGAGAGTGAAAATCGTGAAGCGTTTGCCGGCGGTTGCGTCACTGGTCCTGCTGCTGGGTGCTGCCCCGGCACCCGAGCATGCGCCCGCACCGCGTGCCGCGGAGGAAGCCGCGATCCGCGCGCACGTCGCTTATCTCGCCTCCGACGCGCTCGCCGGGCGCGAGGCGGGCAGCGCGGGGTTCGACACCGCCGCTGCTTATGTCGCGCAGCAATTCGCCGCTGCCGGGCTCAAGCCGGGGGCGGACGGCGCGTATT
>CAJYLV010000046.1 GCA_913776255.1 uncultured Sphingomonas sp.
TCTTCAACAAGCTCAAGCGCTTCCGGCGCATTGCCCTGCGATGCGAGAAAACCGTCACCGCCTTCATGGGCTTCGTCCATCTCGCCTGCGCCATGATCTGGCTACGTTAAATGCAGACGCGACCTAGAGCCAATCGACATTCGGTATTCTCATGACTGACCGGTCCATTGATGGATCTTCAGCCTCCTTCTTTCGTCGCCCCGGACTTGATCCGGGGCCCCGCTTCTTCGACAGCCGCAGCAAAGCGGGATCCCGGATCTAGTCCGGGATGACGAAGGAGGGGGAACTGCGGTGAAGGTCGATCGGCTCTGGGCCCCGGCTTCCGCCGGGGTACAAGAAGAGGTCTCGCGCAGCCGGGAATCCACAACCTCCGACGATGCAGCGGTTGCGAAAACCTGCACGTCTGGATTGCTGGAATGATGCCGCGTCGGATCAGCCCGCCACGACCCGCTCGTGCAGCACCAGCGCACCGTCCTCCGCCACCTCGACCGACAGTGCGCCGTAATCCACCACGCTGCCATGCGCCGTCTCCAGCCGTGCGTGATGCGTCGCGGTGATCACCATCACGTCCGCGCCCGCCGCTTCGCCCGCCGCGATCCCGGCGGGGGCATCTTCCCACACCAGACAATCGCCGGCCGCCACCCCCAGCCGCTCGGCGGCGAGCAGGAAGCAGTCGGGCGCGGGCTTGCCGCGCGCGACGTCGTCGGCGGTCACCATCACCGCCGGTGGCGTCACCCCGGCGGCGCGCAGCCGCACCTCCGCCAGCGATCGCGGCGCGGAGGTGACGATCGCCCAGCGATCCGCCGGCAGCGCACGCGTGAACGCGGCGGCGCCCGCGATCTCGACAACGTCGGCGACATCGTCGATCTCGGCCTGCAACAGCGCCTCGAACTCCGCCTGCGGATCGACCCCCGGGGGCGCGAAGCGGCGGATCGTCTCGATCGCGCGGACGCCGTGCATCACCGCCATCAGTTTCTCGACGTCGATCGCGTGCTTCTCGGCCCACGCCGTCCACGCGCGGATCGCCGAGGGGATGCTGTTGATGAGCGTCCCGTCCATGTCGAACAGGAAGGCGGCGTAGCGGCCCGTCATGCGCGGTTCGCCGCGGAGAGCACCGCACGGACGCTGGCGGTGGCGATGTCGCTGTCGATCCCAACGCCCCACACTGTCCGCCCGTCGCCGGTCCGGCATTCGAGATAGGCGACCGCCTGCGCCCCCGCGCCATGCCCGATCGCATGCTCGCTATAGTCGACGACGTCCAGATCGGGCCCGGTGCTGTCGGCGAGCGCCGCGATCACGCCCGAGATCAGGCCGTTGCCGCGCCCCGACAGCGAGCGTTCCTCGCCGTCGATCGCCACCCGCCCGACGAACACGCGCTCGCCGGTCGCGCCGGTCTCCTCGTAATCGCGCAGCACGAAGCGATCCGCCGCGCCGGGCAGATACGCCTGCTCGAACGCGCCCCAGATGTCGGCGGCGTTCAGCTCGCGGCTGCTCTCGTCGGCGAGCGCCTGGACGTGGCGGCTGAAATCGGCCTGCATCCTCTTGGGCAGCTTGAGCCCCTTGTCCTGCTCCAGCACCCAGGCGACCCCGCCCTTGCCGCTCTGCGAATTGACGCGGATCACCGCCTCGTAGCTGCGCCCGAGGTCGGCGGGGTCGATCGGCAGATACGGCACTTCCCACAACGTGTCGTTGCGCGCCGCCTGCGCCGCGAAGCCCTTCTTGATCGCGTCCTGATGGCTGCCCGAGAAAGCGGTGAACACCAGATCGCCGGCATAGGGCGTGCGCGGATGCACCGGAATATTTGTGGCATATTCGACCGTCTTCACGATCTCGTCGATGTTCGACAGGTCGAGCTGCGGGTCGGTGCCTTGCGTGTACATGTTGAGCGCGACGGTCACGAGATCGCAATTGCCGGTCCGCTCGCCGTTGCCGAGCAGGCAGCCCTCGACGCGGTCCGCGCCCGCCATCAGCCCCAGTTCGGCGGCGGCGACCCCGGTGCCGCGGTCGTTGTGCGTGTGGAGCGAGATCACCACCGCCTCGCGGTTGGGGATGTTGCGCCCGAACCATTCGATCTGGTCGGCATAGACGTTCGGCGTCGCGCACTCGACCGTCGCGGGCAGGTTGAGGATGATCGGCGCCGCGGCGGTCGGGCGCAGCACCTCCATCACCGCCGCGCAGACCTCGACCGAGAAATCCAGCTCGGCGGTCGAGAAGGTCTCGGGCGAATATTCGAACTGCCAGCGCGTGTCCGGGCGCTTGGCGGCCTCGTCGCGCAGCACCTTGGCGCCCTCGACCGCGATCGCCTTCACCTCGTCGCGGGTCATGCCGAACACGATCTTGCGCCACGCCGGGCTGACCGCATTGTAGAGATGGACGATCGCCGTCTTCGCGCCCTCCAGGCTCTCGAAGCTGCGCGCGATCAGGTCGCGGCGCGACTGCGTCAGCACCTGGATGGTCACGTCGTCGGGGATGCGGCCGTCGCGGATCAGGCCGCTGATGAAGTCGAACTCGGTCGCGCCCGCGCTCGGGAAGCCGACCTCGATCTCCTTGAGCCCCACCTTCACCAGCAGGTCGAAGAAGCGCGTCTTCTTCTCGGCGTCCATCGGATCGATCAGCGCCTGATTGCCGTCGCGCAGATCGGTCGACAGCCAGCGCGGCGCATGCGTGATCGTGGTCGACGGCCAGCGCCGGTCAGGCAGGTCGACGGTCGGGAAGGGACGATATTTCTGGCTAGGATCGCGCAACATCACGGGCTCTCTTGTGCAGGAGCGTCAGGGAAGGTCGGAACAGCCCTTAGGCGCGTCGCGCGTGCGATGCACGCGTCGGAAGGTCCGCGCCTAAGGGCGCGTAAGTCGCAGAAGGAGGGCCGGGCGGCGCGTCATCGCGGCCGTGCCTAGCCCGCGCCGCGCCCCGCTGTCCAGTGCGTCGCGTAGCTTGAGGAAAAAGCAAGGTTTGTCCGCCATCTGCCAAGGTCACGGGAGTTTGCATGTTACAGATCACTTATATCAGCACCGCCACCGGTCCGGTCGACACCGCGGCGATTCTCGCCGTCTCGCGCCGCAACAATGCCCGTGATCGCGTGACCGGGCTGCTCTACGCCAACGGGAAGCGCTTCCTGCAGGTGCTGGAGGGCGAGACGGTCGACGTGGAGCGGACGCTCGTGCGGATCACCGCCGATACACGCCACCGCGCGATGGTGGTGCTGTCGTGCCGCGACGTGAGCGTGCGCGAGTTCGGCGATTGGGCGATGGCCGAGCGCGTCGCGGGTGAGGGCGGGGACGCGTTCGTCGACCGCGTTCGCGCGTTGGTGGCGGGCGCCGCGCCGGCCGTGCGCGCGACCTTCGACGGCTTCGTCCAGCTGCCGCGCGCCGCCTGAGATCACCGCTTGCCCGGCGCACACGTCGCGGCGATAACCTGCCTGCATAATCAAGGGGAGGGTGACGGGATGCGGGCGATCATCATGGCCGCGATACTCGCGACGACGGCGGCCCGCGCGGCTTCGGCGGCGGAAGCCGGCGATTACGGACCGGCGCTGCGCCGGATGCTGACCGATGCGGCGGGCGGGCGCTGTCCGGAGGATCTGATGGCCGAGCCGCTGCTATCGGCGTGCCGCGCGCAATTGCCGCAGATGCAGCCCGGCCTGACCGCGCTCGGTGCTATCAGCGATCTGTCGTTCATCAAGGCCGAGGGCGACGGCGATACGCGCGTCGAGACCTATGCGGTCAAGTTCGCGGGCGGCAAGACCGCGATCTGGAGCATCGGCCACCGCAAGGACGGCAAGTTCGGCGCCGCTTACTCGCTGGGGCAATGATGCCCGGCCCCGCGCGCGGCGGGGCCGGGGCACCGGTCAGGCGGTGAACGCCGCCTGCACGGTCAACTTGACGTTGTCGGACACCACCGGCGCGGCATAGCCGAGCCCGAAGTCGCTGCGCTTGATCGTGCCGGTGCCGGTGAAGCCGAAATTGACCTTCTTGCTCATCGGGTTGGTGCCCGCGCCGACGAAGGTGACGTCCAGCGCGACCGGCTTGGTGACGCCCTTGATCGTCAGATCGCCGTTCAGCGTCGCCTTGTTCGGCCCGCGCGGCGTCACCGAGGTCGAGACGAAGCGCGCGGTCGGGTTGGCGGCGGCGTCGAAGAAGTCGCCCGACTTCAGGTGATGGGCGAATTGCGGCGTCGTGACCGACAGATTGTCGATCGCGAAGGTCACCTCGACCTTGGTCGCGGCGGGCTTCTTCGGGTCGATCGTGATCGAGCCGCCCTGCGCGCCGAACTGGCCCTGCAGCATCGAGAAGCCCATGTGGTTGACCTCCCACGTCACCTGCGTGTGCGCCGGGTCGACCTGATAGGTGCCGGCGGCGACGCGCGCCGCCTGCGGCTGGCCGGGCTGCTGCGGGCTAGTCGCGAGCTGCGCGACGGCGGGAACCGCGAGCGTTGTGGCGAGAACGGCGGCGATGATCGGACGCATGTTGTTGATCCTCCTGTTGTGCGGGCGGTTGCACCACAGTTTCGCGTCGTTGCGAAGACGCCGCGCGCGAAACGGATCATTTCGCGCCGAGGCCGCTATTCGCCCGCGGGCTCCTGATCCGGGTCCGCACCGCCGGTGGGGATAATATCGAAGCGGATCCGTACCCACGCGCCGATCAGCTCGGTCCCGCCCTTGCGCGGCGGGCGCACGAGGAACTGCCACGCCGCCTGCCGCAGCCCGCGCCCGATCCCGGAACCCGGCGTCTCGCCCAGCTCGCGGCAATCCTCGACATGGAAGCGCGGCGCGGTGCGACACGCGACCATCCCCCAGCCGGTCTTGCCGCGTGGCATGTACGGCTGCGTCTCGGCCGGGCGCGGGCGGCGATACCATTCGGCGGCGTAGAGCGGCTCGCCGCCCGGCCCCAGCCCGACCGTCTGCGTATCGTCGCCGCGCCCGCTGTCGCCGCGGCCGTTCGCGGGCGGGCCGGCGGTGCCCTTGATCGTGCCGATGTCCGAGGCGGCGTAATCGACATGGTTGAGGATCATCACGCCGGGCAGGTGCAGCGGCTGCTCGGGGAGCGGGGGCGCCGGCACCGGGCGCGGGGTGACGACGCGCGGCGGCGTGATCTCGCTGCGGGTCGGCGCGGCCTGCTGGCGCTCGGCCTTTTGCGTTTCCGACTTCTGCTGCTTGGCGCCCTCGTTGCGGACGTCGAAGCTGACCAGCCGGCGACCGTCGCCGAAATCGCCGTGCACCACCCCGCCCATGGTCAGCAGCGCGAGGATGATCGCGATCGCGATGCCGACCGCCAGCAGCACCGACACGACGCGGCTGCCCGTGTCCTGACGGGTCCGGTACGACGAAGCTCGGTACGTCGCCGTCCGCATTGGCGGGCGATTACAGGAGGCAGCCGCGGGCGGCAATCGGCTTCGCGGTTACAAAGCGGTTAGGTGGGGGGCTGGCAGAGCCCCTCCCTTTCAAGGGAGGGGTTGGGGTGGGTGGCGTCCGGGTGAATACGGCAACCGCAAACGCCGGGGGTGACCGTATCATGAGCACGCGACCCACCCCAGCCCCTCCCTTGAAAGGGAGGGGAGCGATGGCCACCCGACGGCCCTTCGGACCCGGCAAAGCCGGGCCCGAAGGGCCGGCTCTGCCGTGCCGGCCGATCTGGCGCAGTCGGACGGCAGCAGGGCTGCCGCACGCTGCGCTGCAATCAGTTCTTCTCCTTGTCCACCAGCTTGTTCGCGCCGATCCACGGCATCATCGCGCGCAGCTCCGCCCCGGTCTTCTCGATCTGGTGCGCCGCCGCGGCCTTGCGCGCCGCCTTCAGCTCCGGCTGGCCGGCGCGGTTGTCGAGCACGAAGTTCTTGACGAAGCGGCCCGACTGGATGTCGGCCAGCACGCGCTTCATCTCCTTCTTCGTTTCGTCGGTGATGATCCGCGGACCGGTGACGATGTCGCCATATTCGGCGGTGTTCGAGATCGAATAGCGCATGTTCGCGATCCCGCCCTCGTACAGCAGATCGACGATCAGCTTCGTCTCGTGCAGGCACTCGAAATAGGCCATCTCGGGCGCATAGCCGGCCTCGACCAGCGTCTCGAACCCGGCCTGGATCAGGTGGGTCACGCCGCCACACAGCACCGCCTGCTCGCCGAACAGGTCGGTCTCGCACTCTTCCTTGAAGTTGGTCTCGATGATCCCCGAGCGCCCGCCACCGACGCCGCTGGCATAGGCCAGCGCGACGTCATGCGCGTTGCCGCTGGCGTCCTGGTGGATCGCGATCAGGCACGGCACGCCGCCGCCGCGGACATATTCGCTGCGCACGGTGTGGCCCGGACCCTTGGGCGCGATCATGATGACGTCGATGTCCGCCGGCGGCTCGATCAGCCCGAAGTGGACGTTCAGCCCGTGCGCGAAGGCGAGCGCGCTGCCCGGCTTCATCCGCCCCTTGATGTCCTCCTCGTAGATCGCGGCCTGATGCTCGTCGGGGGCGAGGATCATCAGGATGTCGGCCCACGCCGCGGCGTCCTTGGTGCTCATCACCTTGAACCCGGCGCCCTCGGCCTTCTTCGCGGTCGCCGAGCCCTCGCGCAGCGCGATCGCGACCTCTGCGATCCCCGAATCGCGCAGGTTCTGCGCATGGGCGTGGCCCTGCGAGCCATAGCCGACGATGGCGATCTTCTTGCCGGTGATGAGATTCAGATCGGCGTCGCGATCGTAATAGACCTTCATGTTCTTGCTCCTCTTTCGTCACCCCGGCCCTGCGCCGGGGTCCCGCTTCGTCGCTGCCGTGGCAGAAGAAGCGGGACCCCGGATCACGTCCGGGGCGACGGGTTATGTTGATTCAATAGCGAAGTTTTACGCCGCGTCCTTGCCGCGCGCGATCGCGACCACGCCGGTGCGCGCGACCTCGATCAGGCCGACCTCTCCCATCAGCTCGACGAACTTGTCGATCTTCTCGATCCCGCCGGTCACCTCGAAGACGAAGCTGCTGGTCGTCGCGTCGACCACCCGCGCGCGATAGACCTCGGCGAGCCGCAGCGCCTCGATGCGATGGTCGCCGGTGCCGCGCACCTTGACCAACGCCAGCTCGCGCTCGACGTGATCGCCCTCGGCGGTCAAATCGTGGACGCGGTGGACGGGCACCAGCCGGTCGAGCTGCGCGACGATCTGCTCCAGCGTCGCCGGGCTGGCGCTGGTGACGATCGTGATCCGGCTGACCGCCTTGTCGGCGGTGATCTCGCTGACCGTCAGGCTCTCGATATTATAGCCGCGCGCGGTGAACAGCCCGGCGATGCGGGCGAGGATGCCCGGCTCGTTGTCGACGATCACCGCCAGCGTGTGGCGTTCGGCTTTCTCTTCACGGATGTGCATTTCAGCTCTCACTCCCCTCCCTTTCAAGGGAGGGGTCGGGGGTGGGTGGCGTCCGGGTGGTACGGGCAATCCGGGGTATGTCGCGGCCGTGTCACGAGCACGCCACCCACCCCCAGCCCCTCCCTTGAAAGGGAGGGGAGCCTCGGTCAAACCAGCGCTTTCGCCTCGTCGTCCATGGTGCCGCTGACCTCGTTGGCCTGCAGGATCATGTCGGTGTGCGCCGCACCGCTCGGGATCATCGGGAAGCAATTGGCGAGCTTCGCCACCATGCAATCCACCATCACCGGGCCGTCATGCGCCAGCATCGCGGCGATCCCGCCCTCCAGCTGGTCGGGGCGCTCGATGCGGATGCCCTTCCAGCCATAGGCCTCGGCCAGCTTCACGAAATCGGGCAACGAGTCCGAATAGCTTTCCGCATAGCGGCTCTCATAGGTCAGCTCCTGCCACTGGCGGACCATCCCCATATATTCGTTGTTGAGGATGAACACCTTGACCGGCAGGCGATATTGCGTCGCCGTCGCCAGCTCCTGGATGTTCATCTGGATCGACGCCTCGCCCGCGATGTCGATGACCAGCGCATTGGGGTTGCCGAGCTGCGCCCCGATCGCGGCGGGCAGGCCATAGCCCATCGTGCCCAGCCCGCCGCTCGTCAGCCATTTGTTGGGCAGATCGAAGCCGAAATGCTGCGCGGCCCACATCTGGTGCTGGCCGACCTCGGTGGTGATGATCGGCTGGCGATGATGCGTGGCGTCGTACAGCGCGCGGATCGCGCGCTGCGGCATGATCTCCCCGTTCATCGAATTGGGGCCGTTCTCGGGGAAGTCGAGGCACTTGACCGCGCGCCAGCCCTCGATGCGGCGCTGCCACTCGGTCGTGTCGGGCTTCGGATGCTGGCGCGCCTTCCAGACGTGGATCATGTCCTGCATCGCATGGCCGGCATCGGCGACGATCGCGAGGTCGATCCGCACCGTCTTGTTGATGCTCGACCGGTCGATGTCGATATGCACCTTGCGGCTGTTGGGCGAGAAGGCGTCGAGCCGCCCGGTGACCCGGTCGTCGAAGCGCGAGCCGATCGCGACGACCAGATCGGCCTGGTTCATCGCCATGTTCGCTTCGTAGGTGCCGTGCATCCCCAGCATCCCGAGCCATTGCGGCCCGCTGGCGGGATAGGCGCCCAAGCCCATCAGCGTCGAGGTCACCGGCGCGCCGGTGATCTTCGCCAGCTCCTGCAGCAGCTGCGATGCCGCCGGCCCCGAGTTGATGACCCCGCCGCCGGTATAGAGCACCGGGCGTTCGGCGGCGGCCAGCATGTCGACGACCTGCTCGATCGCGGTGCGATCGGCCTTCAGCTGCGGGCGATAGGTCTTGTGCTGGATCGGGCCGGGCTTGGCATAGCCGGCGGTCGCGACCTGCACGTCCTTCGGGATGTCGACCACGACCGGGCCGGGGCGGCCCGAGGTGGCGATGTGGAACGCCTCGTGGATGACCGCGCCGAGCCGCGCCGGATCCTTCACGAGATAATTGTGCTTCGAGCAGTGACGCGTGATGCCGACCGTGTCGGCCTCCTGGAACGCGTCCGAGCCGATCAGCGCGGTCGGCACCTGCCCGGTGATGACCACCATCGGGATCGAATCGAGCAGCGCGTCGGTGATCCCGGTGACCGCATTGGTCGCGCCGGGGCCGGAGGTGACCAGCACGACGCCCGGCTTGCCGGTCGAGCGCGCATAGCCCTCCGCGGCATGGGTGGCGGCCTGTTCGTGACGCACGAGAATGTGGCGAATGCGCTTCGAGCGGAACAAGGCGTCGTAGATCGGCAGGACGGCACCGCCCGGATAGCCGAACACGACCTCCACGCCGAGATCGCACAGCGCCTCGACCAGGATGTCTGCTCCGCTCTTCTCGGTCACGTCACGTCTCCTCTGAAAAGGAAAGGGCGGGTGTCTTACCCCGCCGGGCAGGGGCGCGCTACGGCATAGAAAGTTACGCGTCAACCGCTTTATGAGAAATATAATTGCAAATTTGGCGCGGTGCAGCATTGCCACTCGCGGGGTAACTGATTGCGAAACCACGTATATTGGCGCTTGGCATAGCGGCGCGTCGCGAGCTGCGCTGCCGCCAACGCGTCGGCATGCGACAGCGCGCCGGAAAGCAGCGCGGCGATTTCCGGGACGCCGATCGCCCGGCGCACCGGCGCGTCGTCGGGCACATCGCTGCGCGCCAGCAGCGCCGCCACCTCTTCGACGCCGCCCTGCTCGAACATCTGCGCCAGCCGCGCGTCGCAGCGGGCGAACAGCGTTGCACGGTCGGGCAGCAGCACCAGTCCGCGCACGTCGACCGCGTCCCCGATCCCGCCGCTCCGGTCGGCCTGCCACGCCGCCAGCGTCCGCCCGGTCGACCGCACCACCTCCAGCGCGCGCGCGACGCGCGTCGTATCGCGCGCATTGAGCCGCTTCGCCGCTTCCGGGTCTTCCCGCGACAGCGCCGCGTGCGCCTCGGCGACCGGCAGCGCGCGCACTGCCGCGCGGACCGCGGCGTCGATCTCCGGCACCGGCGCGATCCCGTCGAGCAGGGTGCGCAGGTACAGCCCCGTCCCGCCGACCAGCACGGGTACGCCGCCAGCCACGTGGGTACGCCGGACCTCCGCTGCCGCATCCGCCGCCCAGCGCGCTGCCGAACAGGTTTCCGCGCCGTCGACATAGCCGAACAGCCGGTGCGGCACGCGCGCTTCGTCTTCGCGGGGAGGGCGGGCGGACAAGATGCGCAGGTCGCGATACACCTGGCTCGCATCGGCGTTGATGACCGTCCCACCGACCGCTTCCGCCAGTTCGATCGCCAGCGCGCTCTTGCCGCTGGCGGTCGGCCCTGCGATGAGCGCCAGCCTTGGCTTTGCGGGGTTAGGCATGTTCACGGCGACGCTGATAGCAGCAGGGCGGCTGACGCCCAACATCATGGCCGAGGCGCAGGAGCGGCTCGCCGCCGCGGGCTGCGCGCCGACGACGCTGGCGTGGATCGACGAGGGCGACGCCGCCGACTGGCAGTTCGAGCTGGCTCCCGCCGACGCGCGCGCCGCGCTGGAGGGCGCGTTCGAGCGCGTCGACGTCGTCGTCCAGCCGCGCGACGGTCGCCGCAAGATGCTGCTCGTCGCCGACATGGATTCGACGATGATCACCGTCGAGTGCATCGACGAACTCGCCGATTATGCCGGGCTCAAGCCGAAGATCGCCGCGATCACCGAAGCGGCGATGCGCGGCGAACTCGATTTCGAGGCCGCGCTCGACGCGCGCGTCGCCTTGCTCAAGGGGCTTGATGCCGCGGTCATCGACACCTGCCGCGCCGAGCGCGTGCAGTTGATGCCCGGCGCGCGGGAGCTGGTCCGCACGATGCGCGGCTGGGGGGCGGGCGCGGTGCTGGTATCGGGCGGCTTCACGCGCTTCGCCGAGCCGGTCGCCGCCGAGATCGGCTTCGAGCGCGCGATCGCCAACGTGCTCGAGATCGACGGCGCGACGCTGTCGGGAACGGTCGCGCGTCCGATCGTCGGCGCCGCGACCAAGCGCGAGACGCTGCTGGAAACACGCGCCGCGCTCGGTCTCGCCGAGACTGCGACGCTCGCCGTGGGCGACGGGGCCAACGATCTGGCGATGATCGAGGTCGCCGGGCTGGGCGTCGCCTATCACGCCAAGCCGATCGTCGCCGCGGCGGCGGCGGCGCGCATCGGGCACGGCGACCTGACTGCGTTGCTCTGGGCGCAGGGCGTGCCGCGCGTCGAATGGGCAAGTATCTGATCGAACGCCATTAACGCTTCCTCCACCATCCGCGTGGCAAGCAGCCGCACGGATCAACGGGGACATCGGCAGCCGACATGCGCGTACTCGCGGTGGCATCGCAGAAGGGCGGGTCGGGCAAGACGACGCTCGCCGGGCATCTGGCGGTGCAGGCGGAGCGCGCCGGCTTCGGACCGGTCGCGCTGCTCGATCTCGATCCACAAGGTACGCTCGCGCCCTGGGCGGGCGCACGTGCCGCATCGTCTCCGTCGTTCGCCGCGTGCGGCGTCACTCGCCTCGTGGCTGATGTAGAGACGCTGCGTGAGAAAGGCGTCGGGTTGGTGGTGATCGACACGCCGCCGGCGCTGACCGTTGCAATCCAGGCCGCGATCCATCTCGCCGAGCTGATCGTCGTGCCGACGCGTCCCAGCCCGCACGACCTTCATGCGGTCGGCGGCACCGTCGAGCTGTGCGAACGCTCGGGCAAGCCGATGCTGTTCGTCGTCAATGCTGCGACACCCCGCGCCGCGATGACCGCGGATGCCGCCGTCGCGCTGTCGCGGCATGGTACGGTGGCGTCGGTAACGGTGCATCAACGCGCCGAATATGCCGAGTCGATGGCCGACGGACGCACCGTCATGGAGATCGTCCCGGACAGCGCCGCCGCGCAGGAGATCGAGGCGCTGTGGGACTGCGTCTCCGACCGGCTCGAAAAGAACTTCCGTCGCACCGTCTTCACCACCGGCACGCTGGGCGGTGGACATGGCGTGGTCCGGGCCACCGCGAACAGCTTCGGCCGGAGGGTGCTGACCTGATGAAACCCGGCCTGTTCCGCCTCGCGACGATCGCCGCCGCCGCGCTGTCGCTGGCCGGCTGCAGCGTCTGGCATTTCGATTTCGGCCGCACGCACGCCGTCGCCGACGCCGGCGCGGCCGATGTGGCGGCCGCCGAGCGTGCGCTCGCGCGCCACCGCTGGCCGGAGGCGGTCGCCCGCGCCGAGCAGGCGGTCGCGCGCGACGGCAGCGACGGCGCGCGCCGCGCGCTGCTCGGCACCGCCTATCTGCGCGCCGGCCGCTTCGGCTCGGCGGCGCAGGCGTTCGACGACGCGCTCGCGCTGCGGCAGGCCGACGGCACGACCGCGCTGCACCTCGTGCTCGCGCAGGTCGCCAGCGGCCGGCACGATGCCGCGCAGGCGACGCTGTCGCGCTATGCCGCGCTGATCCCCGCCGCCGATCGCGGGCTGGCGCTGGCGCTGGCCGGCGCGCCGGGGCAGGGCGTTGAGGTGCTGATGGCCGCGATGCGCGTCCCCGGCGCCGATGCGCGCACCCGCCAGAACCTCGCGCTCGCGCTGGCATTGGCGGGCGAATGGCCCGACGCCTTCTTCCTCGTCGGGCTCGATCTCCCGCCGGCGCAGGCGCGCGAGCGGATCCTCGGCTGGATGCGCTTCGCCCGCCCGCACGGCGCCGCGGATCAGGTCGCCGCGCTGCTCAAGATCACCCCCGCTGTCGACCCGGGCCAGCCCGAGGCGCTCGCGCTCCACCGCGCCGCTCCCGCGACGGTGGCTGTCGCGGCGCCATGATATCGTCGTCGTCCCGGACCTGATCCGGAACGCCGCTTCCTTGTTCCGACGCGTGGAGCAGCGCGACCCCGGATCGAGTTCGGAGCGACGGGAAACTCACCCCGCGATCGCGCGGCCGCCCTTCCACATCGCGGTGACGCGCCCCTGCACCGGCAGGCCGTCGAACGGCGTGTTGCCCGCCTTGCCCGGCAGCCGGTCGGCGTCGATCTGCCACGGCGCATGTTCGTCGATCAGGATCACGTCGCCGGGCATCCCCGCCGCCAGCGTCCCCGTCTTCAGCCCCAGCAACGCCGCCGGCCCGGTCGCGAGCAAGGCGAACAGCCGCGGCAGCGTCACCCGCCCGTCGCGCGCCAGCCCGAGCGTGAGCGGCAGCAGCGTCGCCGCATCCGCCGCGCCCGCGCTGGCATCCGCGAACGGCAGCCGCTTTTCCTCCGGCCCGCGCGGATCGTGCCCCGAACACAGCAGGTCGATCGTCCCGTCGGCCAGCGCCGCCAGCGCCGCCTTGCGGTCGTCCTCGCTGCGCAGCGGCGGCGAGAGATGCGCGAACGTTCGGAAATCGCTCATCGCATTGTCGCTGAGCAGCAGATACGCTGGCGTAATCCCGCACGTCACCCGCACCCCGCGCGCCTTGGCCGCGCGCACCAGCGCGAATCCCGCCGCGGTGGTGACGCAGCGCAGGTGCAGCCGCGCGCCGGTTTCCTCGGCCAGCATCAGGTCGCGCGCGATCGCCAGCGGCTCGGCGAGCGCCGGCGCGGACGGCAGCCCCAGCCGCGTCGCGGTCTCGCCCTCGGTCGCCACCGCGCCCGCCGCCAGCCCGCCGTCCTCGGCATGCGTGACGACCACCACGTCGAGATCGCGCGCATACATCAGCACGCGGTGCATTACCCCCGAGTCGGCGATCCAGCCGCGCCCGGTCCCGACCGCACGCGCCCCCGCCGACAGGCAGATCGCCATTTCGGCGAGGTCCTTGCCCGCCAGCCCGCGCGTCGCCGCGGCGATCGGATGAATCCACAAATCGGGCCGCCCGATCAGCGCGAGGCGCTGCACCGCGCCCGGCTCGTCGAGCACCGGCACCTGATCCGGCATCGGCGCGACCCGCACCACGCCGCCGGCGCGGGCCGCCGCGCGGTCGATCCGCGCCACACCGACGTCGATGATCCCCGGCGCGAGCAATTTGCCGCGACAATCGACGCGCTCGGCATGGCTTGGCGCCTCGCCCGACGCGATCGTGCCGTCGACGATCAGCAGCTCGCCGTCGCGCTCGCCGCCCGCCGGGCAGACCAGCCGCGCATTGGTCAGGTGCAGCGCCTGCGTCATGCCCAGCCCTCCACCTTGCGCGCCCGCCTTGTCAGCACGTCCAGACAGGCCATCCGCACCGCCACGCCCATCTGCACCTGCTCCGTGATCGCCGATTGCTCGACATGGTCGGCGACCGCCGAATCGATCTCCACCCCGCGGTTCATCGGCCCGGGATGCATCACCAGCGCCCCCGGCGCGCGCGCGTTCAGCCGCTCCAGCGTCAGCCCGTAGCGCAGATGATATTCGCGCGTGGACGGCACATAGCCGCCCGCCATCCGCTCGGTCTGGAGCCGCAGCATCATCACCACGTCCGCGCCCTCGATCGCCTTGTCGAAGTCGGTGAAGGCGGTGACGCCGAACCGCTCGATCGCCGGCGGCATCAAGGTCGAGGGCGCGCAGACCCGCACCTCCGCGGCGAGCGCGGTCAGCGCGAGGATGTTCGACCGCGCAACCCGGCTGTGCAGCAGGTCGCCGCAGATCACGACGCGCTTGTTGGCGATCCCGCCCAGCCGCCGCCGGATCGTCAGCGCGTCGAGCAACGCCTGCGTCGGATGCTCGTGCCGCCCGTCACCGGCGTTGAGCACCGGGCAATCGACCTTGTCCGCGATCAGCCGCACCGCGCCCGAGGACATATGCCGGATCACGATCACGTCGGCGCGCATCGCGTTGAGCGTCATCGCGGTGTCGATCAGCGTCTCGCCCTTCTTCACGCTCGACTGCGCGGCATGCATGTTGACGACGTCCGCGCCCAGCCGCTTGCCGGCGATTTCGAAGCTCAGCAGCGTGCGCGTGCTGTTCTCGAAAAAGGCGTTGATCTGCGTGAAGCCGGCCAGCCGCTGGTCGGGCGCGGCGCGGGTGCGGTTCGCCTCGACCCAGGTCTCGGCCTCGTCGAGCAGGAAGGTGATCTCATGGGGCTCTAGGCCCTCGATCCCGGTCAGATGGCGGTGCGGAAACACCGCGCCTCCGGGGATCAGCGTGGCGGGGCGGTGGTCCGACTGGGTCATCGAAGCCGCTGCCTAGTCGCGGAGCGGGAAGGGGGCAAGCGGGGTGTGATTCACGCGGAACGCGCGAAGGCCGGGGAGATGAGGGCGCGGCAGCCGAACGGGAGAGATGGGCGAAACTGCAACGATCTCCCGACGAAAGCTGCGCCGCTTCGCGTCCTCCGTGTGCTCTGCGCGACCCCAAGAGCTTACTGGTGCCTGCTGGCCGACTCATGGGCGTCCACAGGTCCGAAACGCACGACTTGCGATGTCCAATTGTGGTGGAGAGCGCCGAAAGCTGCGACCAGTAAGCGGGTCTGAATAGCCTGATCGGGGGCAGGGGCATCGACGCGCGACACCAGCGCCCTGCCAATTCCCCTAACCGCAAATCGCTGAAACTGTAAGAAATTCCTCAAAGCCGCTTTCCAAGCTTGATGTATGTCATGGCCCGCTGCTCGGTGCGCATCATCCACGGGGGAAGGTGTTCGGTGGGGTGGCTAATGCTAGGGGGAAACATGCGCGGCATTCTTACCACGTTGGCTGTATCGGCTAGCCTTGCAGCCGGTAGCGCCTCGGCGGCTACCATAACATTTTCCGACCTTTCTGGCTCAAACGGATCATCCTTCACCTCCCCTTATTCCGAGGCAGGCTTCACCGTTAGCTATGTCTCTGGGAATTTGAGGACGGCGAAAGCCTTTGGCAATCCGACCCCAGCCTTATTCTTCAATGATACGGCTACATTCGACATCAGTGGAGGATTGTTTTCGCTCAGTTCATTCGACGGAGCGATTGCAAGCAGGTTCGGCAATGTCACTTATGCTATCACTGGCTATCTGAACAACATCTTGACCTTCAGTCAATCAATTACGACAAATAGCCAGACCTTCTCGACGCTCGCTACAAGCAGCGGACAGCAGACGTTCGATCGCGTACGATTTGCGATGAGCACCACGAGCAGCTCCGCCAACATCGACAACATCAACGTTAGCGCCGTGAGCGCTGCGGTGCCTGAACCAGCAACCTGGGCGCTGATGATTCTAGGCTTCGGTGCCATAGGCGGCGCGATGCGCCGTCTCCGGATGGTCGTTTCCAACGTCCGCTACGCATAAAGGGCTTCTCTGCGGAAGATGGCGCCGTCAGTCGTGAAGCTGACGGTGCTTTCGCTTCAATCGTTGGACGCCTGGACGCGGCCAGTTTATGCCCAAGCCTCAAGGAAAAGGCTGGTCTGAGATCGATCGCTGTCCGCAGACCGCCTTTTTAGTGCTAAATGTCTAAATCTGGGCAATAACCGACATGTCCGTCCGCGCTCTTCTGATACTATTGCGTCAGCGGACAGTGCCTCGGATCAAACCGCCACCAGCGCGTCGATCGCCGCCTGCAGGATATGCGCCGCGGCATGGTTGTCGATCCGCTCGGCGCGCTTGGCGCGGCTGAAGTCCTGCTCGATCAGCGCACGCTCCGCCGCCACCGTCGACCAGCGTTCGTCCCACAGCAGGATCGGCAGCCCGGTATCGCGGCAGTTGCGCGCGAACGCCCGCGTCGACTGACTGCGCGGGCTCTCGGTCCCGTCGAGATTGAGCGGCAGCCCGATCACCCAGCCGCGCACCTGCTGCGCCTGCGACAACGCAACCAGCGCCGCTTTGTCGACGGTGAACTTCGTCCGCTTCACCAACTGCGCCGGGCTAGCGAAGCTCCAGCCGGCATCGCACAGCGCCGTGCCGACCGTCTTGGTTCCGACGTCCAGCCCCAGCAATCGCCCGCCCTCCGGCAGCAATGCGCGGAACGCCGCCGCGTCGGTGACGATCATGCCGCCGCCGCCAGCCGCCGCGCCGCATCCGCGCGGACGTTCGCCCAGAACAGGCTGTAATCGTAGACGTGGTAATTGTTGCCCGGCAGCGTGTACGGCCCGACATCCGGCGGCGAGCCGATCAGCAGCAGCCCGCGCCCGCCGCAATGCGCGCCGATCCGCCCCGGCTCGATCCGCGCTTCGCTCATCGCCGCATTGGGGAACAGCGTCCCCAGATTGGCGGTCGGCGGGGCGGCGGCGTCCGGCGTGCCGGTCAGCGGGTTGGTGCACAGCATCTGCGTGCCGCGGCGCGGCTGGCCGTCGAACCCGGTCGAGCGGTCGTAATTGTCGAGGATCAGTGACGGATCGGCGGGCTCGGCGAACGTCTGCCACGACAGCACGCACCCGCGCTGGTCGGCGCGCGCACACGCCGGCAGCCCGAGCGCGGGCAGGTCATTGCTCGTCGACACCGGCCAGCCGACCACATAGGCCGCGACGATCCGCTTCGCGAGCGGCGTGCCCGCGACGCGGTCCTTGAGCAGATGCGTCAGGTGCAGCGCGCCCTGGCTGTGCCCGGCGAGGATGATCGGGCGCGTCGGCCCGGCCTCGGTCAGAAAGGCATCGAACGCCGCGAGGATGTCGCCATAGGCCAGCGCCAGCGCCTGTTCGGCGGCGCGCTGGTCGGTCAGGAACGCGCCGAACGTCGCCTGGCGGTAACGCGGCGCCCAGATCTCGCCGGCCGCGTTGAACGCGCTGGCCTGCCCGCGCAGGAACAAGGCGGCGCGGTTGTTGGCCTCCTCGTCGGTCAGCGGCGCGTTCCAGTGCGCGCGGTTGAGATAGGAGGTCGGGTGGATGAAGAACACCGCCGCACCGCCGGGGGCGTTGCGCGGCGCATAGCCGGGCGGCGTCCACAAGGCGGGGTTGCGCGCCAGCGCCGGTCGCGCCAGCCACATCGAATCCGGGGCATAATCCTTCGCTGACAGGCGATTCTGGTCGCGGAACGACTCGCCCGGCACCATCGCCATCCGCATCATCCCGACGCCCCACAGGCGGTAGGCAAAGGCAGCCGCGGTCGCCAGCACGATCAGCGCGACGACGACATAGAGGAATTTGCGGACCAAATCTTCGTCACCATTGTGCGGTGCAGCAAAATCGCCGGGTCCGCAACCGCAAAGCTGGTGCCGCAGGATTGCGGCGTGCGCAACCGCGTTCGAGGCGTGTTGCAAGATCGGGGCGCCGGGTGGTAGCGGCGGCGGCATGTCCGTTGACACCGCAACCGTCAGGCGCATCGCCGGCCTCGCCCGCATCGCCATCACCGACGACGAAGCCGCCCGGCTCGCGCCCGAACTCGGCAACATCCTCGACTGGATCGAGCAACTCGGCGAGGTCGATACCGCCGGGGTCGAGCCGATGACCGCCGTGATCCCCAACCATCTGCGGCTGCGCGACGATGTCGTCACCGACGGCGGCGTCCGCGACAAGGTGCTCGCCAACGCCCCGCAGGCCGAACATGGCTTCTTCACTGTGCCCAAGGTGATCGAATAATGACCGCATTCACCGATCTGGGCATCGCCGCGATCCGCAACGGCGTCCGCGACGGCGACTTTTCCGCGCGCGAGGTGGCCGAGGCGTTCAACGCCGCCGTCGTGGCCGCGAAGCCGCTTAACGCCTTCCTCGTCGAAACCCCCGAGCATGCGCTCGCCGCCGCCGACGCCGCCGACAAGGCGCGCGCCGCGGGCGAGACGCTGAAGCCGATGGCCGGCGTGCCGATCGGCATGAAGGACCTGTTCTGCACGAAGGGCGTGCCGACCACCGCCGCCAGCCACATCCTCGAAGGCTTCACACCCGAATATGAGTCGACCGTTTCGCAGAACCTGTGGGACGCCGGCGCGGGGATGCTCGGCAAGCTGAACCTCGACCAATTCGCGATGGGCTCGTCGAACGAGACCAGCTATTTCGGCAATGTCATCAGCCCGTGGCGGCGCACCGACGGCGGCAACGCCCCGCTCGCGCCCGGCGGCTCGTCCGGGGGCTCGTCGTCGGCGGTCGCGGCGCGCATCGCGCCCGGCGCGACGGGCACCGACACCGGCGGCTCGATCCGCCAGCCGGCGGCGTTCGTCGGCATCTCGGGGATCAAGCCGACCTACGGCCGCTGCTCGCGCTGGGGGACGATCGCCTTCGCTTCGTCGCTCGATCAGGCCGGGCCGATGGCGCGCGACGTCCGCGACTGCGCGATCATGCTCGAGGCGATGGCCGGGTTCGACGCGAAGGACGCCACCTCGCTCGACCTGCCGGTGCCGAACTGGGAGGGGCAGCTCAACGCGTCGCTCGCCGGCAAGCGCGTCGGCATCCCCAGGGAGTATCGCGTCGACGGCATGCCCGCCGAGATCGAGGCGCTCTGGCAGCAGGGAATCGCGTGGCTGAAGGATGCCGGCGCCGAGATCGTCGACGTCTCGCTGCCGCACACCAAATATGCGCTGCCGGCCTATTACATCATCGCCCCGGCCGAGGCGTCGTCGAACCTCGCGCGGTACGATGGCGTGCGTTACGGGCTCCGCGACCTTCCGGACGGCGCCAATTTGCAGGAAATGTACGCACGGACCCGTGCCGAAGGCTTCGGAAACGAGGTCAAACGCCGCATCCTGATCGGCACCTACGTGCTCTCCGCGGGCTTCTACGACGCATATTACACGCAGGCGCAGAAGATCCGCACGCTGATCGCGCGCGATTTCGCGCGCGCCTGGGACGTCTGCGACGTGCTCCTGACGCCGACCGCGCCGTCGGCGGCGTTCGCGCTCGGCGAGAAGTCGGCCGATCCCTTGGCCATGTACCTCAACGACGTCTTCACCGTCCCCTCCAGCCTCGCCGGGCTGCCCGCGATGAGCGTGCCGGGCGGTCTGGACGCGGCGGGGCTGCCGCTGGGGCTGCAGGTGATCGGCAAGCCGCTCGACGAACAGGGCGTCCTCAATGCCGCACTGGCGATCGAGGAACGCGCCGGCTTCACGGCGCGACCGGCGAAGTGGTGGTAAGAAAGACGAAATATGGCTGACGCATCCACCCCGTTCCGCATCAAGGGCGCCACCGGCGATTGGGAGGTCGTGATCGGCCTCGAAGTCCATGCGCAGGTGACGTCGAACGCCAAATTGTTCTCGGGCGCCGCCACCGCGTTCGGCGCCGAGCCGAACACGCAGGTGTCGCTGGTCGACGCCGCGATGCCGGGGATGCTGCCGGTCCCCAACCGCGAGTGCATCCGCCAGGCGGTGCGTACCGGAATGGCGATCGACGCGCAGATCAACAAATGGTCGCGGTTCGATCGCAAGAACTATTTCTACGCCGATCTGCCGCAGGGCTATCAGATCAGCCAGCTTTATCATCCGCTGGTCGGCGAGGGCGCGATCGAGATCGCGGTCGGCGACGACGTCAAGACGATCGGCGTCGAGCGCATCCATGTCGAGCAAGACGCCGGCAAGCTAATGCACGACCAGCATCCGACGCGCTCCTATGTCGACCTCAACCGCTCGGGCGTCGCGCTGATGGAGATCGTCAGCCGCCCCGACATGCGCTCGCCCGCTGAGGCTGGCGCCTATCTGACCAAGCTGCGCTCGATCCTGCGCTATGTCGGGTCGTGCGACGGCAATATGGACCAGGGCTCGATGCGTGCCGACGTCAACGTCTCGGTGCGCAAGCCCGGCGACGAATTCGGCACCCGGACCGAGACCAAGAACGTCAACTCGATCCGCTTCGTGATGCAGGCGATCGAGCATGAGGCGGCGCGGCAGGTCGACGTGCTGGAGGCCGGCGGGACGATCGTGCAGGAAACGCGGCTGTTCAACCCGGACAGCGGCACGACGCGCTCGATGCGTTCGAAGGAAGACGCGCACGATTACCGCTACTTCCCCGATCCCGATCTGCTTCCGCTCGAACTGGACGAGGCGTTCCTCGACGAATGCCGCGCCAGCCTGCCCGAGCTGCCCGACGCCAAGCGCGCGCGCTACGAGGGGCTGGGGATCACGCCCTACAATGCGCAGGTGCTGACCGCCGAGGTCGAGAGCGCGCGCTGGTTCGACGCATTGCTCGACGCGGGCGCCAAGCCGGTCGCCGCCGCCAATTGGGTGACGAGCGAGCTGTTCGGCGCGCTCAACCGGCTGGGGCGCTCGATCGCCGACAGTCCGGTCGCGCCGGGGCAGGCCGCCGAGCTGCTCGCGCTGGTCGCCGACGGCACGCTGTCGGGCAGCCTCGCCAAGCAGGTGTTCGAGGCAATGCTCGAAACCGGCGACGCACCGGGCAAGATCGTCGAGGAGCGCGGGCTCAAGCAGACCAGCGACACCGGTGCGATCGAGGCGGTGATCGCCGAGGTGCTCGCCAAGAACCCCGGTCAGCTGGAGCAATATCGCGGCGGCAAGGTCGCGCTGTTCGGCTTCTTCGTCGGCCAGACGATGAAGGCGATGGGCGGCAAGGCCAACCCCGCGGTGGTCAACGACCTGTTGAAGAAGGCGCTGGGATGACGATCGCGCGGCGCGCGCGATGCCGGTGCGGTCAGCTGACCGCGACCTGCATCGGCGCGCCGGTTCGCGTCTCGGCGTGCCATTGCCGGGCGTGCCAGCGGCGTACCGGCGGTCCGTTCTCGGCACAGGCGCGCTTCCCGACCGATCGGGTCATGATCGCGGGCGAGTTTCGCGTCTGGGAACGAGTGGCGGAAAGCGGCCGCAGCGCCTTGTATCGCTGGTGCGGCGATTGCGGCGGGACGATCGCCTATACGAACGAGGGCATGGACGGGCTGATCGCGATCCCGATCGGCGCGTTCGCGGACGAGGCCACCGGCGCGGGACTGCCAGCCCTCTCGGCATCGGTGTTCGAGCAGTATAAGCAACCGTGGCTCAGGATCGAGGGCGCGGGCATCTCGCACGAAGACTGAACGCTCTCAGTCGGGTCGATTAATATTCACCGATTACCCATTCCCTTCCGTCATCTCGGACCCGATCCGGGATCCCGCTTTCACGGCGAAAGGGGAAAAGCGGGGCCCCGGATCAAGGCTCTCCTGAGCTTGCCGAAGGGTCCGGGGCGACGAAAGAAAGCATTGTCGATTGGGAATGCGACGCCACCGACGCGCCGCCTTACTGCTGCGTCAGATCCTGGTTCTTCACCTCACCGCCGGTGCCGCTGTTGCCGTCGAACTCGCCGGTGTCGGTGAAGCGCGCCGGTTCCTTGCCGCCTTCGCCACGCGCCACCGCATCGCTGCGCGCCTCGACCGCCTGCTGGATGTCGGGCCGCTCGTCGTCGCGGTTCGGGATCGGGTCGATCGTTTTCTCGGTCATGGACTCGGCTTCCTCAAATGCTCGGATTGGTCGGCGGGGTCCCGGCCGGCGTGCCGGGGGCGGGGACGTCGATGTCCGGGCCGGGCGGGGTAATTTCGGGCGGCGGGGTGTCGGGCGTGCCCGGCTGCGTGGGCTGCGGCACGTCCGCGGGCAGGTCTCCGGGATTGGTCGCCATGGCATTTTTCTCCTTCGCGCCCCCAACGCGTGGTCGAAGCGCGGGTTGCCCGCTTGCCCCATCGCGCGCGTCGGTATAGATGCCGCCGACCGGCGGTGTCCGACTAGCGGGCGTGGCGGAACTGGTAGACGCGCCAGATTTAGGTTCTGGTATCGCAAGATGTGGGGGTTCGATTCCCTTCGCCCGCACCAGTCCCCG
>CAJYLV010000047.1 GCA_913776255.1 uncultured Sphingomonas sp.
GCAGCTGCTCAAGCTGTTCGAAGTCGTCGGCCTGATGGACCCCTGGGTGTCCACGCAGCGGCGCCGCCTGTCCGCGATCCTGTTCGGATGACGCAAGCGACCCGCCTGTCGATCTTTCCGCTGCCCGGGGCCTTGCTGTTCCCGGGCATGCACCTGCCGCTGCACATCTTCGAGCCGCGCTATCGGGCGATGGTGTCGGACGCGATGGCGCGCGACCGGCGGATCGCGATGATCCAGCCGCGTCCCGACAGCGAGGATGTCGAGACGCCCGACCTGTTCGAGATCGGCTGCGTCGGGCGTATCGCCGAGGTCGAGGCGCTCGACGACGGGCGCTACAATCTGATCCTGCAAGGGCTGTCGCTGTTCCGCGTGCGGCGCGAGCTGGTGGTGACGACGCCGTTCCGGCAGGTCGAGGCCGAGCTGTTGCCGGTCGACCCCGACGAGACGCTGTCGCTGGGCGCGCGTGCCTCGCTGGAGATGGAATCGCGACGGTTCGCCGAGGCGCATGGCTATAGCGTCGACTGGAAATCGGTCGGCCGGCTCGACGACGTCAGCCTCGTCAACGGCGTGGCGCAGATCGCGCCGTTCGACGTCGCGGCCAAGCAGGCGCTTTTGGAAGCGCCCGATCTGGGCACCCGCGCCGAGATGCTGGTGCAGCTGATGCAGTTCTTCGGCCGCCACGACGGCGAGGACCGGGTGACGTTGCAATGACGATCGACGCGTGGTTGCTCGAGCGGCTGGTGTGCCCCGCCACCCGCACGCCGCTGCGGTACGATGCGGCGTGGCAGGAGCTGGTGTCGGAGGCGGCGGGCGTGGCCTATCCGGTGCGTGACGGCGTGCCGGTGCTGCTGATCGAGGAAGCGCGGATGCTGAATGGCGCGGTTCCGACGCACGGCTCGTCCGACGCCTGAAGTGACCGCGACGTCAAAGCGGGTCATTGGACGCTTCAATCGCTTGCCGGTGCACCATATCCTTCTCCAGAAAAGGGGGCGGGGATATATGTCGAGCCCAACTGCAACTCGGCCAGAAGACGTGCTGCCCGATCATCTCGATCGCATCGAGATGGACGGGGTGACGATGCGCAAGGGCACGGTCGCCGCCTTTCTGCGGAATGCCGTGCGCTGGACCGATCCCGCAACAACGCCAGACGATCGCGCCGCCCTGAGACCAGTGATCATCGAGGCCGTGCCGGCGCTCCGGACACTTGGCCTGCTGGCGATTTTCGAAGCTCGCGACGCCGGTCTGCGGCGCTTGATCGCGAGCGTTCCGGAGGCTGATCGGATCTGACCCGCAAGGGAGTCGAGCCGGGGCACCATGCCTGCCGACCTGCCAGCGGCGGGAAGGCCGCCGCGGCGTGATCCGCGCCCGTAGCGCATCGGAAAACCAGAGTAGCGCTGCCGTCACATTCCTCCTGGGGCGGCAGCGAGGCAGCATGACGCGCACAACCCAAGCCGCTGATCGGGTACGAGTCCACCCGCGGCGGCGCGGCGGAAGGCGCCCTTATTGCGGGCTGGCGCCTTCGGAAATGTCCGGCAGCTTGCTGTGATCGACGCCGTCCGCCGGGCCGCCGATCAACACGAAGCGGCGATCGCAATAGCCGCAATCGACATAGCCATGCTCGTCGATCTGCAACCACACGCGCGGGTGGCCGAGCGCCGCGCCGCCCGGAATGTCGGTCGCGCCATCGCAGGCGACGCGGGCGGAGGAGGTGCGGACGAGTTCGGACGGCGGGCGCATGGGCAGGCGATTAGCAAGGCGGGGGCGGCGAAACAATCCTCACGTTATTGGCTTCCGCGTCCCGTGCGCCTATCGCCGCGCCATGACCGAAGCAGCGATCTCGATCCGCGACCTGTGCAAGACCTACGCCGGGGTGAAGGGCGGCGCGCCTAAGCGCGCGCTGGACGGCGTAAGCTTCGACGTCCCGCGCGGCAGCATCTTCGGGCTGCTCGGCCCGAACGGCGCGGGCAAGTCGACGCTGATCAACATCCTCGCCGGGCTGGTCAACAAGACCAGCGGCGCGGCGTCGATCTGGGGCTTCGACATCGACGAACACCCGCGCAACGCCAAGGCGTCGATCGGGATCGTCAATCAGGAGATCCTGTTCGATCCGTTCTTCACGCCGGTCGAGACGCTGGAGATCCAGGCCGGGCTTTACGGCGTGCCGAAGAAGGAGCGCCGCAGCATGGAGCTGCTCCGCGCGGTGCATCTGGAGGACAAGGCCAACGCTTATGCCCGCACATTGTCGGGGGGCATGAAGCGCCGGCTGATGGTCGCCAAGGCGATGGTTCATTCGCCGCCGGTGCTGGTGCTCGACGAGCCGACCGCCGGGGTCGACATCGAGCTGCGCCAGCAACTCTGGACCTATGTCCGCAGCCTCAACGACGCCGGGGTGACGGTGGTGCTGACCACGCATTACCTCGAGGAAGCCGAGGAATTGTGCGACCGGATCGCGATCATCAACCACGGCCGCGTGATCGCCAACTCGCCGACCGCCGAACTGCTCGGCAAGGCGCAGGAGAAGATCGTCGCGGTGACCGTCGATCGCGACGTCACGGCGCTGCCCGACAATGACTGTTTCGGGAAGGTCGCGCTGAAGGGCACGCGGACGCTCGAGATCACCTATGCCAAGGATCGCGTCAACGCGGGCGAGGTGCTGGGGGCGATCCAGCGCGACGGCTATGGGATCGTCGACGTCAGCACCAAGGAAGCCGATCTGGAGGACGTGTTCCTCAACCTGACCCGCGCGGCGAATGCGGGCTGAACTTCCCGTCGCCCCGTAGTTGATCCGGGACGATCGTTCCCATTTCCGTCATTGCGAGCGTAGCGAAGCAATCCAGTGTCGGACCAGGACGCCCTGGATTGCTTCGCTACGCTCGCAATGACGGGCGGCGGGGTCGTGAACCATGGTTCCGAGGGTGCGACCTTGGTCGTAAGCCGTTGTTACAGTGCGATGATACTGCGATAGTCCTCGGCAAAAGTAGCGGAGGCGACCGGTGAACATCATCCTGTTGACGGCAGCGATCGCGCAGGCCGCGGCGCCCGCGCCGTCACCGGTCGAGCAGGCGCGCGCGATCGTCGGCGACCCGCCGGCCACCCCGCAGACGCTGGTGCTTACCGACGTCCCGAAGGCGACCGGCCCCGCACGCGCGCTGTTCAACGGCCGCGACCTGTCCGGCTGGCAGCCGTGGCTCGGCTATCCCGATCCCGCGGTCACCTACCGCGACAGACCCGGCGCGACCCCGATCGGCCGCGCGCGCTCGACCGCGGGCGACTTCGCGGTGAAGGCCATCGACGGCAAGCCGGCGATGTGGGTGAAGGGCGAGACATGGGGCGCGCTGGTCCATGACGCCGACCTGCGCGACTATCACCTGCGGCTCGAATATCGCTGGGGCGCCAAGCGCTGGGCGCCGCGCGCCGACCAGCCGCCCAACAACGGCCTGCTCTATCACACTTACGGCACGCCCGGCGCGGTGTTCGGGACGTGGCAGCCGTCGGTCGAGTTCGAGATCATGCAGGGCTCGACCGGCATGGCGGTCGCGGTCGGGCGCGACGTGCGCATTCGCACCACCGCCGTGCTCGACCCGTCGTTGATCTCGCCGCCGGTCCGCTACCGGATGGGCGGCACGCCGGTCGAGATCGTCAACGGTTCGCTGATCTGGAACGTCGAGAACGTCCGCGATGCCGAACGGCCGGAAGGGCAGTGGAACGTGCTCGACCTCTACGTGCTCGGCGACCGGGCGGTGCATGTCGTCAACGGCGTGCCGGTGATGCTGGTCGACGGGCTGGCGACGGTCGGCGCCGGTGGCGTGCGCACCCCGCTGACGCATGGGCACGTCCAATTGCAGTCGGAGGGCGCGGAGACGTGGTTCCGCAGCGTCACCGTCGAGCCGATCGACCGGCTGCCGACGGTGGTGGCGCGGTAGACCTCCTGAAGTCGACCGACGCTTTCGGCCCGAGTACCCCATCCTGTCATCCCGGACTTGATCCGGGATCCCGCTTCTGCCGCGCACGCAGAAAGGCAGCGGGGCCCCGGATCAAGTCCGGGGCGACGGGGGAAGGCAGGCGATCGGCATAGTCGAACACGCAAACATCTGTCCCTCACGCCCCGATCTATGCCACATGATCGCCATGTATCCCGTGACCGCCGCAAGAACCCGCCAGCGTCTCAACATTCGCAACATTCGCGGGCGCGCGGCATGACGAACGGCGACGTGCTGATCGTCGGTTCGGGCGCGGCCGGGCTCACCGCTGCGCTCAACCTCGCCGATCGCTTCAAGGTGACGGTGCTCGCCAAGGGGGCGCTCAACGACGGGTCGACCGCCTGGGCGCAGGGCGGGATCGCCGCGGTGCTCGAACCCGGCGACACATTCGAAAACCATGTCGAGGACACGATGGTCGCCGGCGCCGGGCTCAACGACCGCGCGATCGTCGAGTTCGTCGTCGAGCGCGCCCCCGCCGCGATCGCGCGGCTGCGCGCGTTGGGCGTGCCGTTCGCGGAGGAGAAGGGTGCGCTGCACCTGACACGCGAGGGCGGCCATTCGCACCGCCGCATCGTCCATGTCGCCGATGCGACCGGCTGGGCGGTGCAGGAAGCCTTGCAACGTGCCGCCGAGGCGCACCCCAACATCACGCTCGTCCCCGACCAGGTCGCGATCGACCTCGCCACCAGCCGGCACGAGGAGCGCTATTCGGGCGCCGGCAACGTCTGGGGGGTCTATGCGATCGACCGGCGCACCGGCGCGGTCGCGCTGCACACCGCGCGCGCGACGATCCTCGCGACCGGCGGGGCGGGGCGGACCTATCTGTTCTCGACCGCGCCGCGCGGCGCGACCGGCGACGGGATCGCGATGGCGTGGCGGGCGGGCGCACGGGTGGCCAACATGGAATTCATGCAATTCCACCCGACCTGCCTCTATCATCTGGAGGTCAAGAACTTCCTCATCACCGAGGCGGTGCGCGGCGAGGGCGGGCGGCTCATCAACCCGACCACCGGCAAGCGCTTCATGCCCTATTACGATGCGGAGCGGCTGGAGCTGGCGCCGCGCGACGTGGTGGCGCGCGCGATCGACGCCGAGATCAAGCGCTACGGGCTCGACTTCGTCCACCTCGACATCAGCCACATGCCCGCCGATTTCGTGCGCGGGCATTTCCCAAACATCTACGAGAAGCTGAAGGGGCTGGGGATCGACATGACGGTCGCGCCGATCCCGGTGGTGCCGGCGCAGCATTATACCTGCGGCGGGATCGTGGTCGACCGCGACGGGCGCACCGATCTGCCCGGCCTCTATGCGGCGGGGGAGTGCACGCAATCCGGGCTGCACGGCGCCAACCGGCTGGCGTCGAACTCGCTGCTCGAATGTTTCGTGTTCGGCGAGGCGGCGGCGCGCGACATCGCCGAGCGCTGGGACAATTTGCCCGCGGTGCCCGCGATCCGCGCCTGGGACGAGAGCCGCGTGACCGATTCCGACGAGGAAGTGGTCATCAAGCAGAACTGGACCGAGATCCGCCGCTTCATGTGGAATTACGTCGGGATCGTCCGCACCACCAAGCGGCTGGAGCGCGCCCGCCATCGTATCGACCTGCTCCGCAGCGAGATCGAGGATTATTACGGGCATTTCCGCGTCACGCCGGATTTGATCGAGCTGCGCAACCTGCTCCAGACCGCCGACCTGATCGTCCGCTCGGCGCTGCACCGGCACGAGAGCCGCGGGCTGCACTACACGCTCGACTATCCCGAGCTGAGCGATCCGCCGGTCGACACGGTGCTGGTGCCGTGAGCCGCAGGGCCGATCAACCCGAACACCCTCTTGCACGTCGCCCCGGACGTGATCCGGGGCCCCGCTTCCAGCGACGACGGCGCAAAGCGGGATCCCGGATCACGTCCGGGATGACGGGGGAACGGGGTCATCGGCGAGCACCGATTGGTCATCGGGAATCAGCCGCTTGACCGACCCTGACTCGACTCGTCGTGCGCTGGCGGGCGGTCGTCGCAAGCGCGAGTCGCGGGGGTATGCGTCGGCGGGCGCGCCCGGCACACCCGCCGATCAGGCAGGGGTGACGGCGGCAGACATGGGAAAGACGACATTCGCGCACCGGGCGTCGGTGATCGGCTGGTCGCTGCTGATCGCCGGCTGCGGCGCGGGCGCGGGCTCGACGCTGATCCCGGCCGCGCCGCCGCCGCCGATCGTCTCGGTCGCGGTCCCGCCGCCCGCGCCGCCGCGCCCGAAGTCGGCACCGCGCGCCTTGCAGCAGCGCGTGACGCAGTTGATCCGCAGCTTCCCCGGCAAGGCGGGCGCGGCGATCCAGGCGATCGACGAGGACTGGATCGTCCAGGAGGGCGGCGCGCTCTATCTGCCGCAACAGAGCGTCAGCAAATTGTGGGTCGCGATGACCGTGCTGGCGCAGCGCGATGCCGGGCGGCTCAAGCTCGACGACCCGTTGCTGGTGACGCGCGACGATCTGACGCTGTTCCACCAGCCGGTCGCGTCGCTGGTCACGGGCGAGGGCTATCGCACCACGGTCGGCGGGCTGCTGACGCGCGCGCTGACGCAGAGCGACAACACCGCCAACGACCGGCTGCTGACCTATGTCGGTGGGCCGACGGCGGTGCGGCGCTTCCTCGCGGAGAAGCACCTGTCCGGCATCCGCTTCGGCCCCGGCGAGCGCCTGCTCCAGAGCGGCACCGCGGGGGTGACGTGGAACCAGTCGATGGCGATGGGGCGCGGGTTCGAGGCGGCGCGCGCGCGGCTCGATCCGGAAGTGCGTCGCGCCGCGCTGCAACGCTATATCGACAATCCGCCCGATGGCGCCCAGCCGGCGGCGATCGTCGAGGCGCTGGCGCGGCTGGCGCGCGGCGAGTTGCTGAGCGAGACGTCGACGCGGGTGCTGCTCGAGACGATGGCCAATTCGCACACCGGGCGCGCGCGGCTGAAGGCGGCGACGCCGGCGGGCTGGACGCTCGCGCACAAGACCGGCACCGGGCAGGAACTGGGCAGCCGCAACGCCGGCTTCAACGACATCGGCATCCTGACCGCGCCCGACGGGCGGCGCTATGCGATCGCGGTGCAGATCGGCGACACCACCGCGCCGATGCGCGTGCGGCAGGTGCTGATCCAGCAGGTCGCCGCCGCGCTGACGGGGGCGCAGCCGAGGGCGGGCGGCGCGGACGAGACGGAGTAGGACAGGGATAGCCCTCTCCCCTCTGGGGAGAGGGTTGGGTGAGGGGCAGGTGTCTCACCGAGACAGCCCTCTCTGCGAGACCCCGACCCCTCACCCCGACCCTCTCCCCAGAGGGGAGAGGGAGTTGTCGGCTCTCCCCCCTTGCCGTCGGCCCCCGCGCTCACCCGGCACAACCCGGTTCCCCCTGACCCCAATCCGTTATAGGGCAGCCGCCATGCCGCACCTCTATCTCGTCGACGGATCGGGCTACATCTTCCGCGCCTATCACCGTCTTCCGCCGCTCACCAACAAGCATGGCGAGCCGGTCGGCGCGGTCTATGGCTATACGACGATGCTGTGGAAGCTCGCCGATCAGCTCCACAAGGCCGACGGGCCGACGCATATGGCGGTGATCCTCGACAAGTCGAGCACCACCTTCCGCAACGAACTCTACGATCAGTACAAGGCGCATCGCCCGCCGCCGCCCGAGGACCTCGTCCCGCAATTCCCGATGATCCGCGACGCGACACGCGCCTTCTCGCTGCCGTGTATCGAGGAACAGGGCTGGGAGGCGGACGACCTGATCGCCAGCTATACCAAGGCGGCGCTGGCGCAGGGCTGGCAGGTGACGATCGTCAGTTCCGACAAGGATCTGATGCAGCTGATGACCGATCCGTCGGTCGACATGCTCGACACGATGAACAACCGCACGCTCGGCCCCGCCGATGTCGAGGCAAAGTTCGGGGTCGGGCCCGAAAAGCTCGGCGAGGTGCTGGCGCTGATGGGCGACAGCGTCGACAACGTCCCCGGCGTGCCGGGCGTCGGGCCGAAGACCGCCGCGAAACTGATCCTCGAACATGGCGATGTCGAGGGCGTGCTGGCCGCCGCCGACACGATGAAGAAGGGCAAGCTGCGCGACAATCTGATCGAGCATGCCGAGGCGGCGCGGATGAGCCGCAAGCTGGTCGAGCTGGCGTGCGACGTGCCGCTGCCGCAGCCGCTCGAGGAATTGTCGCTGGCCGACGGCATCCCCGATGCGCCGCTGCGCGCCTTCCTCGACCATCACGGCTTCCGCTCGCTGCTGACGCGGCTGGGCGAGGTCGCCGACGCGCCCGTAGCCGAGGCGGCGACCGATGCCGCGTTCGACGCCGACGAGGAGCCGGCGTGCAACCACGACGGCTATGAGACGGTGGTCGACGACGAGGCGCTCGATCGCTGGATCACGGTCGCGCGGCATCAGGGCTGGGTGGCGATCGATACCGAAACCACCGCCAAGGACCCGATGCTCGCCGAGCTGGTCGGCGTGTCGATGGCGCTGCACCCGAACCTCGCCTGTTACGTGCCGCTCGCGCATGGCGGGAGCGACATGTTCGCCGAGCGCCCGCCGCAGCTCGACCGCGACGCCGCGCTGGGCAAGCTCAAGCCGCTGCTGGAGGATCCCGGCGTCCTCAAGATCGGGCACAATCTCAAATACGACCTGATCGTCTTGTCGCGGCTCGGGATCGACGTCGCGCCTTATGACGACACGATCGTGATGAGCTTCGCGGTCGACGCCGGGCTGCACGGGCATGGCATGGACGAGCTGGCCGCGACGCATCTGTCGCACACCTGCATCGCGTACAAGGACGTGGTCGGGACCGGCAAGAAGGCGCTCGGCTTCCACGAAGTCGATCTGAAGGCCGCGACCCGCTACGCCGCCGAGGATGCCGACGTGACGTTGCGGCTGTGGCGGCGCTTCACCGCGCGGCTGCCGCGCGAGGGCGGGACGCGCGTCTACCAGATGGTCGACCGGCCGCTGGTGTCGGTGATCGCGCGGATGGAGCGGCGCGGGATCAAGGTCGATCGCGAGAAGCTGGCGCAGCTGTCGGGCGAATTCTCGACGCAGATCGCGCAGCTGGAGGGCGTCGTCCACGAACTGGCCGGCGGGCCGTTCACGATCGGCAGCCCCAAGCAGCTCGGCGACGTGCTGTTCGAGCGGCTGGGGCTGAAGGGCGGGCGCAAGGGCAAGAGCGGGGTCTATTCGACCGACGTTACCGAGCTCGAGCGGCTGGCGGCCGACAAGGACTCCGCGGGGGCGGCAATCGCGACCAAGGTGCTGGAATGGCGTCAGCTCACCAAGCTGAAGAACACCTATACCGACACGTTGCAGGAGCAGATCCACCCGCAGACCGGCCGCGTCCACACCAGCTATTCGCTGACCGGCGCGCAGACCGGGCGGCTGTCGTCGACCGATCCGAACCTCCAGAACATTCCGATCCGTACCGAGACGGGGCGGCAGATCCGCGACGCGTTCGTCGCGGAGCCGGGCAACGTGATCCTCGCCGCCGATTACTCCCAGATCGAGTTGCGGCTGGCGGCGCATATGGCCGACGTGCCGCAGTTGAAGGAGGCGTTCGCGCGCGGCGACGACATCCACAGCCTGACCGCGCAGGAATTGTTCGGCGAGGTGACGCGCGACACGCGCGCCAGCGCCAAGACGATCAACTTCGCGATCCTTTACGGCATCTCGCGCTGGGGACTGGCGGGGCGGCTCGATATCTCCGCCGACGAGGCACAGTCGATGATCGACCGCTATTTCGAGCGCTTCCCCGGCATCAACCGCTATATCGCCGAGACGCTGACGCAGGTGCGCGAGCACGGCTTCACCGAGACGCTGTTCGGGCGCAAGACGCACTTCCCGCGCATCCGCAGCAAGGTGCAGCATGAGCGGCAAGGCGCAGAGCGCGCCGCGATCAACGCGCCGATCCAGGGGACGAGCGCCGATATCATCAAGCGCGCGATGGCGCGGATGGAGCCGGCGTTGCTGGAGGCGGGGCTGCCCGACGTGCGGATGCTGTTGCAGGTTCACGACGAACTGGTGTTCGAGCTGCCCGAGGGCGACGTCGAGCGCGCGCGTCCGGTGATCGAGCACGTGATGGCGGGGGCGGCGGAACCCTCGGTGGTGCTCGACGTGCCGCTGGGCGTGGAGATCGGGGTGGGAGCGAGCTGGGGAGCGGCGCATTGACCGCGCCGCTTGGCAGCCGGCCACGCCCGGCTGACTCAAGCAAGCGCGGCCGGCGGGCAGCGCCCGTCCGACGACATGGCTTTGCCATGTCGCGGCCTCACTCCTCCGTTTGCCTCGAGCAGCCGTCGAGCGCAGCCGAGACGGCGTGTCGAGAGGTCGCCATTCGCGGCGGCTTCTCGACTGGCGGGTTCTCGGCTGCGCTCGAACCCTGCTCGAAGCGAGCGGTGAGGGAATACGCCCCCGCATGACCGCCACCGACCAACCCGAAGACATCGCCGCGCTCGCCAAGGGCGGCCGCACCAACGTCGCCGGCTTCGTGCTGCGGCTCGGCGCGCGCATCCCGTTCCTGTTCATCGCCGGCCATATGTACGGCGCGGCGCTCGTCGGCCGCTTCGCGATTGCGGTGGTGGTCGTGGAGTTCGCCGCCCTCATCGCGACACTCGGCCTCAAGCGCGGGCTCGCGCAGGCGCTGTCCTCGACCGAGCGCCCGCACAATCACGTCGTCTTCGACGCGCTGGCGCTGGCGCTGATCGCCAGCCTGATCGCCAGCGTAATGCTGTTCGCCTTTCCGCAGGCGATGTACCCCAACTCCGCGATCGGCGGGCTCGACCGGCTGTTCCCGCTCATCATCCTCGCGCCCGCGCTGTCCGACGTCAGCCTCGCCGCGCTCGCTTATCGCCACAACGTCAAGGCGAGCGTGACCGCACGCGCGGTGATCGAGCCGTGGACGCTGTCGATCTTCGCGTTCCTGTTCTCCTTCTTCACCCACAAGGACGGGCTGGTGCTCGCCTATGTCGCGAGCATGGTCGCAGCGCTGACCGCGAGCATCGTACCGCTGATCCGCAGCTATGGCGTCCCGCACGGCTGGTCGCCGCATGTCGGGCAATTGTGGCAGATGACGCGCGCCAACACGCCGCTCGCCGGCGCGGACGCGCTCGAATGGGGCAGCCGCAACGTCGACCGGCTGATCCTCGGCACGTTGTTCGCGCCGAGCGTGGTCGGCATCTATTATATGGCGCAGCAGGTTGCGAGCCTGCCGCAGAAGCTCAAGACCAGCTTCGACCCGATCCTGGGGCCGGTGGTGACGCAGAGCCTTGCGCGCGGCGATCTGGCGGCGATCGCTCGGCAGGTGCGGCAGGTGGCGTTCTGGATCATCGCCGCGCAGCTCGCGCTCGCGATCACCGCCTCGATCCCGCGCGAGGGGGTGATGGCGACGATCGGGCCGCAGTTCGTCGGGGGCGCGGCGCCGATGGTGTTCCTGCTGTTCGCCGAGGTGTTCGCCTCGACCGGCGCGGTGTCCGAATCGGCGCTGGTCTATATGGCGCGGCATCGCAACCTGCTGATCTCGATGACGATGATCGCGTTGCAGATCGCGCTGTCGTTCGCGCTGATCCTCGCCTTGCGCGCGGCGGGTTACGGCGTCACGACGCAGGCGGCGGGCGCGCCGATCGCGCTGATGCTGGTGGTGCTGCTCACCTCGTTCATCAAGGCGGGGGTATTGGGACGGTTGCTGGGCGCGAGCGTGTCGCCGATGCGCTGGCCGCTCGTCTGGGCGGCGTGCGCGGGGGCGGCGGTCGGCGGGGCGTTCGCGCTGCTGCCGCCGGGGTGGCGCTGGGCGCAGGTGTCGATCGGGGTCGCCGCGACGCTGGCGGCGTATCTGTTCGTGATCTGGCGCTACGCCTTCGGCCCCGAGGACCGCGCGCTGTTCAGCAAGATGCCGAGCGCGGAAGAGGCGACCTTGCCCAACGAGGGCGGGTTTATCCGGTAGGTCGCCGGATTGCATCGTCGCCCCTGCGAAGGCAGGGGCCTATGTCTGTGGCGTGTGCCGGGCCGCTGACACATGAGCCGACGTGGCCGAGTGAGCGTCACTCTATCAATCGACAGACATGGGCCCCTGCCTGCGCAGGGGCGATGGCGCTTTGATCCGACGGCGCCGATCAATGCCGGAAGTGGCGCATCCCGGTGAACACCATCGCCAGCCCGGCTTCGTCCGCTGCGGCGATCACCTCGTCGTCGCGGATCGAGCCGCCCGGCTGGATCACCGCGGTCGCGCCGGCCTCGACCGCCGCCAGCAAGCCGTCGGCGAACGGGAAGAACGCATCCGACGCCACCGCCGAGCCGATCGTGCGCGCCTCGCCCCAGCCGGCCTTGTCGGCGGCGTCCTTCGCCTTCCACGCCGCGATCCGCGCCGATTCCAGCCGGTTCATCTGCCCGGCGCCGACGCCGGCGGTGCTGCCGCCCTTGGCATAGACGATCGCGTTCGACTTGACGTGCTTGGCGACCGTCCACGCGAACAGGCAGTCGGCGAGCTCCTGCTCGCTCGGCTGGCGCTTGGTCACGACCTTGAGGTCGGCGGGGAGCACGCGCCCGGCGTCGCGCGACTGGACGAGCCAGCCGCCCGCGATCGACTTGGCGAACAGCCCGTCGCGCGCCGGATCGGGCAGCGCGCCGGTCAGCAGCAGGCGGAGGTTCTTCTTCGCCGCGAACAGCGCCAGCGCGTCCGCGTCGGCGTCGGGGGCGACGACGACCTCGGTGAAGATGCCGGTGATCGCCTTGGCCGTCATGCCGTCGAGCGGGCGGTTGACCGCGATGATCCCGCCGAAAGCGCTGACCGTGTCGCACGCGAACGCGGCCTCATATGCCTCGGCGAGCGTCGCGGCGGTCGCCACCCCGCACGGATTGGCGTGCTTGACGATCACGCAGGTCGGCTCGGCGTCGCGGAACTCGGCGATCAGCTCCAGCGCGGCATCGGCATCGTTGTAATTGTTGTAGCTCAGCGCCTTGCCCTGCACCTGCCGCGCCTGACCGATCCCGGGCGTCGCATCACCGGTCGCGGCATAGAAAGCGGCGTGCTGGTGTGGGTTCTCGCCATAGCGCAGCTCCTCGCCCGCACGGCGCAGCGTCAGCGGCAGCACCGCCGGGAAGCGCTCGCCCTGGTCGACATTGCCGAACCAGCGCGCGATCGCGCCGTCATAGGCGGCGGTGGTGGCGAACGCCTTGGCGGCGAGCCGCTTGCGATCCTCCAGCGTGGTCGCGCCTTCGGCGACCAGCGCGTAATCGGCGGGATCAGTGACGATCGCGACATAGGCGTGGTTCTTCGCCGCCGAGCGGACCATCGACGGGCCGCCGATGTCGATGTTCTCGACCACCTCGTCGCGGTCGGCACCTTTGGCGACGGTGGCTTCGAACGGATAGAGATTGACGACGACGAGGTCGATCGCGCCGATCTGATGCTCTTCCATCGACGCGGCGTGCGCGGCGTCGTCGCGGACCGCGAGCAGCCCGCCGTGCACCTTGGGATGGAGCGTCTTGACGCGGCCGTCCATCATCTCGGGGAAGCCGGTCAGCTCGCTGATGTCGCGCACGGTGAGGCCGGCGTCGCGCAGCGCCTTGGCGGTACCGCCGGTCGAGACGAGCTCGACGCCCTTGTTGCCCAGTGCGGTGGCAAGATCGACAATACCGGTCTTGTCGGAGACGGAAAGGAGCGCGCGGCGGATCGGGATGCTGGTCATGCGCGCGCGCTTACGCGCGGGAAGGGCGGGGCTCAAGCCGGTTCGTCGCGTCGCCGTCTTCCGTTCGCCTCGAGTAGCCGTCGAGCCCGCCGAGACGGCGTATCGAGAGGGCGCCACGCGGGGCCACCTCTCGATACAGGCTCTCGACAAGCTCGATCCTTACGCGAGGCGATTGAAGGTGGCCCTATCGCGCGCGCTTCAGCACCCAGTTGACGCTCACCCCGGTCGGCGGGGCGAGGCCGTGGATCACGATCTGCTGCGTCGTGAACAGCCGGCCCCAGCCGTCGACCCACACGCTGTCCTCGATCGTCAGCCGCTCGCCGCGGCTGCGGAAATGCCAGAAATTGCCGGCAGACGTGCGCAGCATCGCCGCCTGATTGTCGGCGGTCGCGACCGCCTCGACCCCGGCGGCGAGGTGGAAGCGCAGCAGGAACGGCGTCATCGCGTCGGCGCGGCGCGGGCGCGCGCCCGGTGCCGCGAGCAGGGCATCCTCGCCGCGCAGCTCGCGCCCGTCGCTGAGCAGGAGCAGGGTGCGCTGGTGGTGGAAACCGTGGCGTCGGACATAGCCGTCATGGCGCGCCTCGATCCGGCTGCCCAGCTCCGACTCCTGCCGGGTCAGCTCCACCTCGCGCACGCCCTTGCCGAGCGTACCGTCGGGCAGGATCGCGGTCGAATTGGTGTCGCCGATCGTCAACGTCGAATGCGCCGCGGTGCTGCGCAGCCCGGTCATCATCGCCGCCGACATCCGCGCGCCGGTGACGCCCGCGCCGCCGCAATTCACGATCAGCCGCTCCGCCCCGTCGCTGAACTCGAAGGCGAGCGTCGAGGCGCAGCCGCCCTCCGCGACGCGCGCCATCGGCGGCGGCGCGGCGTCGACGATCAGCACCGCCGCGCCATTGGCGAGCCGCTGATAGCCCCAGTCGCGCGACTGGCGCAGCGGGCGGCCGTGTGCACCGCTGGCGTACAGCACGTCGTTGACGGTGTCGGCGTCGACCGGCAGCCCGCCCTGCCAGCTCGACAAACCGCCATCGCCCATCGTCGTGCCCAACAGCGCGGGTGTGGCGAGCGCCAGCGCCTGCGCGACCGATTCCGGCAGCGGCAGCCCGCGCGCCTCATAGGCGGCGCGCAGCAGCCCGATCGTCGCGAGCACGTCGAGCAAGGCGGCGGGCGAGCGGCTGACCACCCCGCCGTCCGCGCTCAGGCCGGTGCCCAGCGCGCGCGCCAGCCCGGCCTCGCCGATGGCGAGCCGCGTCTCGCCCGCGGGCAGCAGCAGCCCGGCGATCACCACGCCCGCCCACGCCGCGACGCGCTCCGCACCCGGCGGCGCCTTGTCGGCGGTGCGATCGAGATGCCGCGCGGCGCGCGCAATCCCGTTGAGCACGCGCGACCGGAAGACGAGATCGGACGAGGCGAGCAGCAGCGGCGCATGGAACGCCCACATCGCCAGCCGCCGCGCGGTGGTCGCCGAGCGCCATGCCGGATCGGAGACGCGGTCGCCGTGCACCGCCAGCCAGCCGCCCGCCAGCGCCTCGGCCAACGGCACCGCGCGCGTGCGATCCGCCAGCGCCGCGACGTCGCGCAGCCACGCGAAGGAATGCAGATAGTCGACGAACGCCGGCCCCGCGGCGGGGGCGGCGACGTCGATCGTCTCGATCGCATGATGCTCGCCGCCCGCGAACATCCAGCCTTCGAGCAGCGCCTCGCCGAGGTCGCTCTCGCCGGGGATCGGATCGACCGGCGCCGCGAGCAGCCTGGCCGGATGCTGGCCGTCGAGCCGGCGATCGTGGAGCGGGGTGCGCCACGTCAGCCGTTCGAGCCACGCCGCCATGCGGTCGCCGAGCGACTCGCCCTGCCCGGCGGAGATGACGTGCTTTTCGGAATCGATGCCGGTGCGGTCGTCGGTCATCCGCCGCGCAGCGCCCGGATGTTGTCGGCATAACGCTCCGGCCCGCCGCGGAAGGTGGCGGTGCCGGCGACCAGTGCGTCGGCACCGGCCTCGATCGCACGCCGCGCGGTCGCGACGTCGACGCCGCCGTCGACCTCCAGATCGATGTCGCGGCCGGACTGTTCGATCATCTTGCGGATCGCGCTGATCTTTTTGAGCTGGCTGTCGATGAAATGCTGGCCGCCGAAGCCAGGGTTGACGCTCATCACCAGCACGAGGTCGACCATGTCGATCAGGTAATCGAGCATCTTGGCCGGGGTGCCGGGGTTGAGCACCACGCCGGCGCGCTTGCCCAGCCCCTTGATGTGCTGAATCGTGCGGTGGATGTGCGGTCCCGCCTCGGGGTGGACGGTGATCGTGTCCGCGCCCGCCGCGGCGAAGGCGTCGAGATACAGGTCGACCGGCGAGATCATCAGATGGATGTCGAACGGCTTGGCGGTGTGCGGGCGCAGCGCCTTCACCACCGCCGGGCCGATCGTGATGTTCGGGACGAAATGCCCGTCCATCACGTCGATATGGATCCAGTCGGCGCCGGCGGCATCGATCGCGCGCACCTCCTCCCCCAGTCTGGCGAAATCGGCGGAGAGGATCGAAGGCGCGATGCGAACGAGCTTGGTCATGATGCCGCCCCCGTTAGCGGACCCGGGCGTCAGGCGGAAGCGCGCTCGACCCGTGCGATGAAGAACCCGTCGCATCCGCCCGCCGCTTCGAGCGTGCCGGGCAGCGTGCGTACCCAGCCTTCCGGCTCCGCGGCGATGCCGGCGGGCAGGTCGCCGTCGGCGGGCGCACGGATCGCGAAGTCGGGATGCTCGCGCAGGAAGCGCTCGATCTGCGCCTCGCCTTCCTCGGGTTCGAGCGAGCAGGTGGCGTAGACCAGCGTCCCGCCCGGCGCGACCCATGTCGCGGCGCGCTTCAGAATCCGCGCCTGCAGATCGGCCATCTCCGCGACGATCCCGCCATGCGCACGGTGCAGCACGTCGGGGTGGCGGCGGAAGATGCCGGTCGCACTGCACGGCGCATCGACCAGCACCGCCTTTGCGAGCGCGTCGGGCGACCATTTCAGTACGTCGGCGATCGCAATCTCGAAACCCAGTCCGGTGCGCTCCTGATTTTCGCGAAGTCGCGCAGCGCGACTTTCGGACATCTCGACCGCGATCACCTGCCACCCGGCGGCGGCGAGCTGAAGCGTCTTGCCGCCCGGCGCGGCGCACAGGTCGAGCGCGGTGCCGGTGCCGCACCCGATCAACCGCGCCGGGATCGAGGCGGCGAGGTCCTGCACCCACCATGCGCCTGCGTCATAGCCGGGGAGCGCGGTGACGTCGCTGCCCGCCGGAACGCGCGCGTGCGCCGCGGCGAGCGAGGTCGCGTCGGGTGGCACCCCGGCGGGATCGGCATAGCTGAGGTCGATCGGCGGCGGCGCGGCGATCGCGCGCGCGGCGGCCGCGGCGGCGGCATCGCCCCAGTTGGTGCGCCAGCGCTCTGCCACCGCTGCCGGCAACGTCGGCACCTCAGGGAGTTTCGCGTCGCCGCGCATCAGCGTGCCGAACACGCCGTGGACCAGCTTGCGTGGCCCGCCGTCGACCAGCGGCAGCACGGTGGCGATTGCGGCATGCGGCGGGGTGCCGAGCCCGAGCGCCTGTGCGAGCGCGATCCGCAGCGCGCTGCGCGCCTTGGCATCGTCGGGCAGGCGCTGGCGGGTCGCCGAGTCGATCAGCGCGTCGAGATCGGGGAGCCAGCGCAGCGTCTCGGCGGCGATGGCGTGCGCGAGCCCGCGGTCGGGGCCGCCCGCCAGCGCGCGCGTCGCATGCGCCAGCGCCGATTCGAGCGGCTCGCCCCGCCGCAGCACCGCGTCGAGCAGCCGCAGCGCGGCGCGGCGTGCGGCGGTGCCGAGCGGTTCGGGGCCTCCCGGCGTTCGACCGTCGCGGGCGGGGCGCGGTCGGGCGGGGCGGCGGGGCGGGCGGGCGTCAGCCACGCGCGATCTGCTGCAAGGGGCTCGGCTTGAAGGCGGTCATGGCGCTGCATATGTGCCGGGGCGCACGCCGGATCAATCGGAAGGACCGTCGCGATGGGCAAGCGCCCCGACCATGTGAAGCCGCCCGCGCATCTCAGCCCCAACACGCCGGTGCCGGAGCCCGAGCCGATGGAACGACCGCAGGAGGATCCGCTCGGCCGCGATCCGGTGCGGTTCGGCGACTGGGAGCTGAAGGGCATCGCGGTCGATTTCTGACCGCCGCGGGCCGTGCCGAAGCTAGCAGCGCACGGTGGCCGGTCGCGCGGCGCGCACCGAGCATTGCGGGTGACCGCTGATCGTGACCTGTGCGTCCGGCCCGGCCGAAATCTGCGCGGTGCCGCGCGCGGCGGCGTGGACGATGAGGTCGCCGGCCGCCTGGACCATCGTCCGCTCCGACGCGAGCGCCGCGGCGTCGATTGTGCCGGGGCCGTTCCCGGCGAGCCGCGCCTCGACCGCCCGGCCCGCGGCCGTGATCGTGCCTTCGCCGACCAGCGTGACGTCGAAGCGCTCGGCATCGACCCGCCCGATCGCGACGTCACCGGCGCCGGCCGTCGAGACGGTGACCCGCGCGCCACGCAGCGCGTCGATCCGCACGGTCGCCGGCGCGAAGACCGCCACCGTGTCGAGGCGCGGGGTGGCGACGACGAGCGCGGCGGCCGGCAACACCCCGCGCGGCGCGCGGATCGTCAGCGTCGTGCCGTCGACGCGCAGGTCGAGCGCATCGAGCGTGGCGCGATCGGCGGCGCTGCCGCGGACGCCGTTGCCGCCGCCGGTCACCACGCGCACGGTCACGGGCGCTTCAATGCGGAGCCGTTCGATGCTGCCGACCGGCCAGCGCCGCTCGGCGGCCTGCGCGGGCGCGGCGAGCAGCGCAGCGAGCGCGATCAGCCCCCGCACCGCACCGTGCCGGACCCGAGCTTGCGCACCGTACAGCGCGCCGCGCCGCCGAGATCGACGTCGCCCGAGCCGACCAGCATCACCGACGCCGCGCCGCGCACGGTCGCGCGGATGTTGCCGGAGCCGGCCGACTTGATCGTGGCCTCACGCGCCGCCAGTCCGCCGGCCTCGACATTGCCCGACCCGGCGAGATCGAGCGACAGCTGCCCGGTCTGACCCGCGGTGGCGATGTTGCCCGATCCGGCGAGCGTGAGATCCAGCGAGTCGGTGGCGACCTGCGCGATCCGCAAATTGCCCGATCCGGCGAGTCGCGCGTCGAAGGAACCGCCGCGCACCTGGTCGATGGCGAGATCGCCCGAGCCGTCGAGTGCGGCAGCGGTCAGCCGCGGCAGGGTGACGTAGACGCGGGCGTTGCCCCGCGCCCCGCTCCAGCGCCGCGAGACGATCAGGCGATCGCCATCGCGCGAGATCGTCAGCCTGGCGAGTACCTCCGGGTCGCCCTCGGCGCGGACCGCGAAGCCGCTGCCGACGCGGACGTCGACATCGTCGCTGCCCGCCAGCTTGACCGCGGTGAAGTCGCGCACGTCATAGCTGCGCGTCGCGCCGGACCCGTGCGGCGGCACCTCCTGCCCTTCGATGTTGGCATTGTTGCCGCAGGCGACCAGTGGCAGCAGCGCCGCGAGTATCAACGACCGCATCGTCCATCTCCCCTTCGTGTATTGCTATGTTAATACACGTAACAGGCGCGTACAAACGAAAAGAGGCGACCGTCGCCGGCCGCCCCTTCCGCACGCAACAGGGAATTTCCGCGTCAGGCGGGCACCTTGTCCTTGTTGTAGATCGCCGCGGCCTTGCGGAGGATCTCGAGGATCTTCTCCTGCGCCGCCGGCTCGTCGATCTGCTCCATCGCGGCGAGCTCGCGCGCGAGGCGGCTGCACGCGCCCTCGAAGATCTGCCGCTCGGAATAGCTCTGCTCGGGCTGGTCGTCGGCGCGGAACAGGTCGCGGACCACCTCGGCGATCGACGCGAGGTCGCCCGAGTTGATCTTCGCCTCATATTCCTGCGCGCGGCGCGACCACATGGTGCGCTTCACCTTGGGCTTGCCCTTCAGCGTCTCCATCGCCTCGCGCATCGTCTTGTCCGACGACAGCTTGC
>CAJYLV010000048.1 GCA_913776255.1 uncultured Sphingomonas sp.
GTGCGCGCCGATTTCCGCACTAGATTGTAGCGATGACCAGCGAACACACGATCATCGCTCAGGCCGAGGCGCCGGTGGCGCCCCCGATCGCGCACGCGCGCTTCTCGATCGGCGACGTGGTGCGCCACCGCATGCTCGATTTCCGCGGCGTGATCTTCGACGTCGATCCCGTCTTCGCCAACAGCGAGGAATGGTATAACTCGATCCCCGAGGATTTCCGCCCGAGCAAGGACCAGCCCTTCTATCACCTGCTCGCGGAGAACATGGAGTCGAGCTACGTCGCCTACGTCAGCCAGCAGAACCTGGTGCACGACGACAGCGATGAGCCGATCGACCATCCCGCGATCGCCGGCCTGTTCGATCGGCTGGATGGCGGCCGTTACGGGCTGAAGCGCCAGCACCGCCACTGACGCCGCGGCTTCGTCGATCGGTCACGGAATCGGTTGACAGGCCGGAAGGCTTCGCATAGCTCGCACGCTTCTCTCGCAGGGTACGCCCTCGCGAGCTATGAAATTTGGGAAGTGACAAGAGCCATGTTCGCAGTCGTGCGCACGGGCGGCAAGCAGTATCGCGTCGCCGCCGGAGACAAGATCGTCGTCGAGAAGATCGAGGGCGAGGCCGGCGCGTCGGTGACGCTGGGTGACGTGCTGCTCGCTGGCGAGGGCGCGGAACTGAAGGACGTCGCGGGCCTGACCGTCGCCGCCGAGATCATCGCCCAGGCGAAGGGCGAGAAGGTGATCGTTTTCAAGAAGCGTCGCCGTCACAACTATCGTCGCCGCAATGGCCATCGCCAGAACCACACGATCCTGAAGATCGTCTCGGTCGGCTGAGCCCCAAAGCGCGAAAGGAACAGACACAATGGCACATAAGAAAGCAGGCGGTTCGTCGCGTAACGGTCGTGATTCGGCCGGCCGTCGCCTTGGCGTGAAGAAGTTCGGCGGTCAGGAAGCGATCGCTGGCAACATCCTCGTGCGTCAGCGCGGGACCAAGTTCTATCCGGGCCGCAACGTCGGCATCGGCAAGGACCATACCCTTTTTGCGCTCGTCGACGGCCGCGTGGTGTTCCACGACGGCAAGCTCGGCCGCAAATTCTGTTCGGTCGACATGATTGCGGCCGCGGCCGAATAACATCGGGTGACCATGCGGGTTGCCCACCAGGGCGACCCGGGGTTCCGTGACGGAACCCAGCCAGACAAGGGAGACGGGTCCGCCCCGGCTCCCTTTTTTCTTGCTGCTCCCTCCCCTTACCGTTCCCGTGTCGCGCGCGCGTCATCGTCGCGTGGCACGGGCCCGTCGCAGGAGATGGAGCACATGTTCGCGTTGACGCCCCGCTTGACGTTACGGCCCGGCTGGTTCGAGGACGCGCCCGCGCTTGCGCAGGCGATCGGCCATGAAGCGGTCGTCACCCGCCTCGCCCGCGTTCCCTGGCCCTATACGCTGGAGGATGCCGAGACCTTCCTGTCGCTGCCGCGTGGCGCGACCGAGCCGCGCTTCGCGATCATCGAGCGCAGCGGCGCGCACCGGCTGATCGGCACGATCGGACTGCATCGCGCCAACAACGGCGATCATGAACTCGGCTATTGGCTGACCCCCGACGCGTGGGGCCGCGGCTATGCGACCGAAGCCGGTCGCGCGGTGATCGACATCGCGCGCCACGCGCTGCCGCTGACGCGGCTCACCGCCTATCACCACCTCGACAATCCGGCGTCGGGGCAGGTGCTGCGCAAGCTCGGCTTCATCGAGACCGGGCGTTCACAGCGCTATTCGCTCGGCCGCGGCGACACGGTCGAGGCGATCGATTTCGCGCTCGACCTCGACGCGGCGCCGTCGCGTACCGCCGCCACGCTGCCGATTGCAGCGTAGCCGGCGGTACGCGCGGGTGGTCGCTCAGTAGGGCGGCTGGTTCGCCAGCCGCTCGTTGATCGACGACAGCAGCGGATCGCTGTCGTGGACGAACAACACGTCGGTGGTCACGTCGAACGTCGGGTCGGTCCCCAACCGCCGCGTCTTGGCGCGCAGCCCCTTGCCCCGACCGCTGATATCCGCCTCCATCGCGACATAGCCCAGCGTGACCATCTCACCGATCAGGTCGGCGGTGCGCGATCCGGCAGCCGCCAGATACGCGTCGCTGATCTCCATCACGACCGGCGCGCGGCTCCGCGCCAGCAGCCCGCGCAGCCCGCGGACGACATGCGCCTCGAATCCCTCGACATCGATCTTGATCAGCGCCGGTGTCACGTCGCGCAGCTCGTCGTCGCCGACCCGCACTTCGCACTCGACCACGGTCACCTCCGCCTTGTCGTGCGCCGATCCGAACGTGCCTTCGCCCGTGTTGATCGCCGGCACGGACAACGGCAGCACGGCCGGCGCGGCGCCCAGGCCATAGGGTCGCAGGTCGATCTGCGTGATCGCATTCCGATCGATCGCCGCGCGGAAGACCGCGCGCGGCCCCGGATTGGGCTCGAAGGCGATGACCTTCCCTGCCTCACCGACGATCCGTGCGGCATCCAGCGAAACCATCCCCTCATTGCCGCCGATATCGACATAGATGTCGCCGGGGCGAAGAATGACCCGGTTCAGGATCATGTTCAGGTCGTCGGGGTAGCGGCCGGTGAAATAGGTGCTGCGATTGCTCCACGAGGCGAGGTCGAGACGCAGTTCGTATCCATGCCCCTTGCCGCGCATATGGCGTACACCCGCGCCCCGCCAGCGATCGTTGTGACGATAATCGCCGACGATCGCGCTGTAGACCCGGCCCCATCCTGGCAGCTCCGCCATGATGTACGGCCGAACGGCCTTTGCCACGAGCCGATGCAACCACGCCGGCCCCTGACCGCTCCCCGATACCGCCACCTTGCCCCCCTTGTCGCGACGAACGCATGGGTGCGCCGCCCGCCTCGGGCGCGCCCCTCCATCGACGCGATGAGCATGACGCAGATTTGGCTGCCGGTCCAGCCGACCTGATCCGCAGCATCGCCCCCGGCTCACCTCCCGTTAGCGGTTCGCCCAAGCGCCGTGGATCAGCGCGCCATCCTCGGCAGCACCGCCGCCTCATAGTCACTTTCGGCGAGCCCGATCAGCGCGCGGTCGTCATGCTTCCACGGATGGAAGCCGGGAAGGAAATACGCCAGCCATACGCCGGCCACCTTCCGCGCCATGCCCGGATAGCCGAACGCATACCACGCCATTCGCGCCCACACCTTCGGCCCGGTCAGCCCATCCTGCCGGAGCAGCTCGGTCATCCCGCGCGCGCGGCCGTGAACGAAGCGCCATGTCGTGATGAGCATCACGAGCGCCTTGACCCGCCAGCGCGTGAACCGCGGCCAGTCGCGCGTCGCGTGCAGCCAGGTGTCATAGGCGACGCCCTTGTGCTCGATCTCCTCGGCGGCATGCCACAGCCAGAGCGCGCGCGCCTGTTCGTCGCCGCCGGCCAGATGCCGCGGGTTGGCGATCAGCTCGTGCGCGAGCATCGCAGTGAAATGTTCGAGCGCGGTGGTCGCGGCGAGGCTCCCGATCGGCGGTCGGCCCCTGGTCAGCGCCAATGCGGCATCGACGTCGCGATCCAGCAGCGTGGTGTCGTACCCCTGATCGGCGACGTGGCGGTTGAACGCGACATGCTCGCGGGTATGCAGCACTTCCTGCTTGATGAAGGCGTTGATCTCGCGTTCCAGCCGCGGCGGGGTGCCGTCGCGAAACCGGCGCACGCTGTCGACGAAGAACCCCTCGCCCTTCGGGAAGGTGACCGACAGCGCGTTGTAGAAGGCGGTCGCATAGGGATCGTCGTTCAGCCACCAGCGGCGAATCGACGCGCCGCGCCCGAACCGCCGATCGCGCGGCGTGATGGTCAGGTCGGCGGGAGTGGTTGCTTTCGCCATGGAAACCTCCACTAAGGACGGACACGATCCGTTAACTTACACTGGTGTCAGTTAATTGCCCTCGACTCCGATTGCAACCCCGCGCCGGCGGCTGAGCCCCGAGGCGTCGCGCGACGCGGCGCTGGAGGCGGCGCGCGTGCTGCTGGTCGAACAGGGGCCGCAGGCGGTGACGCTGAAGGCGGTGGCGGGGCGGATCGGACGGACCCACGCCAACCTGCTCCACCATTTCGGCTCGGCGGACGGGCTGCAATCGGCGCTGATCGAGCGGATGACCGCGCTGGTGGTCGCGCCGATCCGCGACGCCGCGCGCCGCTCGCGCGAGCGCAAGGACCCGGCCGAGCTGGTCGACGTGGTGTTCGACGCCTTCGGTGCCAACGGCGCGGGCGCGCTGGCGACGTGGATGATTCTGAACGGCAATCAGGACGCGCTCGACCCGATCCTCACCGCGGTCCACGATCTCGTCGAGGACCTGTCGCACGACGAAAATCGCCCCGACGCCCCGATCAAGGACGAGACGTTGCAACTGGTGCTGGCGGCGCTGGGCGACGCGCTGCTCGGCGCCCCGATGGCGCGCGCGCTGGGGCTGCCGAGGGACCGGGCGCGCGCGATCGCGCGGACGATGCTGCTCCGGGATCGGGGGGTGGTGGAGGCGTAGCCCTTCGCCCGTCGCCCCGGACCTGATCCAGGGCCCAGCTTCTTCTGCAACATCGGCCAGTAGCGGGACCCCGGATCAAGTCCGGGGTGACGGTGGAGGAAAGCGGATCGTGAACAATCCGCCGCGGCAAAGCCGCGTCGTCGGTCGCGGGACAAGCCCGTGCCGGCCGGGCGCGCGGCATAGTGCTTTAGCTGCGCTAAAGCGCTAAGCCGCGCGCCATGCACTTTCTCGATCAAGCGAAAATCTTCGTCCGCTCCGGCGCGGGCGGTCCCGGCGCCGTCAGCTTCCGGCGCGAGAAATACATCGAATATGGTGGCCCGGACGGCGGCAACGGCGGCAAGGGCGGCGATATCGTCTTCGAGGCGGTCGCCGGGCTGAACACGCTGATCGATTTCCGCTACACCCAGCATTTCCGCGCCCCGCGCGGCATGGGCGGCTCGGGCAGCAACCGCACCGGCGGGGGCGGCGAGGATCTCGTCATCAAGGTGCCGGTCGGCACGCAGATCCTCGCCGACGACGAGGAGCGCACCCTGCTCGCCGACATGACGCGCGTCGGGGAGCGGATCACCTTCCTGCGCGGCGGCGACGGCGGGCGCGGCAACGCCAGCTACAAGACCTCGACCAACCGCGCGCCGCGCCAGCACGGCACCGGCTGGCCGTATGAGGAGGCATGGGTGTGGCTGCGGCTCAAGCTGCTCGCCGACGCCGGGCTGGTCGGCCTCCCCAATGCCGGCAAGTCGACCTTCATCAACCAGGTGACCAACGCGCAGGCCAAGGTCGGCGCCTATGCCTTCACCACCACCCGCCCGCAGCTCGGCGTGGTCCGCCACAAGCAGCGGGAGTTCGTCGTCGCCGACATCCCCGGCCTGATCGAGGGCGCCGCGGACGGCGCGGGGATCGGCGACCGTTTTCTCGGCCATATCGAGCGCTGCCGCGTGCTGCTCCACCTGATCGACGCCAACGACAAGGATGTGGCGGAAAGTTACCGGATCGTCCGCGACGAGCTGAGCGCCTATGGCGGCGGACTCGACGAGAAGCCGGTGGTGGTCGCGCTCAACAAGATCGACACGCTCGACGACGAACTGATCGCCGCATTGTCGGCCGAGCTGGAGGAAGCCAGCGGGGCGGAGGTGATCCCGATCTCGGGCGCGAGCGGCGTCGGCGTCGACTGGGCGCTGGATCGGCTGCTAGAGGCGATCCCCGCCCCCGATCGCCCCGTCGACGACGACGGCGAGGAGCAGGAAGTCGAATGGTCGCCGGTGTGAGATCGTAGCCAGCATCGTCGCAAACGACTATATTGGCGATATGGCCACGCAGATCGCCCCGGACTATCCGCTGCTCACCGCCGCCGAGTTTCTCGAACTCGATTTCGGCGACCTGAAGGCGGAACTGGACAACGGCATTATTCGCATGATGGCCGGGGGATCGGCACGGCACGCCGAGGTGGCTGGTAATATCCATGCGTTCCTGCGAGCCGCGCTTCGTGGCAGCGGATGCAAGCCGTACACGTCGGACATGGCGACCCGCACCCACGACCTGTCGGTGCGCTACCCCGACGTGTCGGTGTTCTGCGGCAAGAACGATCCCGCGCATGACGCCGCCAAGTCGTTCGACGATCCGCGCGTGCTGTTCGAGGTGCTGTCCGCCACCACCGCGCGCACCGACCTGCGGACGAAGCTCGACGAATATAAAGCGCTCGACAGCGTCGACACGATCGTCTTCGTCGACATCGCCAGCGAGCGGCTGCGCGTGATCCAGCGCACCGGCCCGCACGGCTGGAGCGACGTCGCGCATGACGAACAGTTCGACGTCCCGCTGCCCGCGCTCTCGCTCACCCTGCCCCATGCCGAGATGTTCGCGCGCGATTGAGCGCCGCCGCGCGCCGCGCTAACGCCGCGGCCATGTCGCTCTTCCCCCCCGCCGCCTGCCCGCGATTGATCGTCAAGATCGGCTCGGCGCTGCTCGTCGATCCCGAAGGCGGCGTGCGGCGGGCGTGGCTGGAGGGGATCGCGCGCGACATCGCCGAGCGGACCGCCGCCGGGCAGCAGGTCGCGGTCGTCTCGTCGGGCGCGATCGCGCTCGGCGCGCGGCGGCTCGGGCTCGCCAAAGGCGGGCGCGCCAGCCTCGAGGATGCGCAGGCCGCCGCCGCCACCGGGCAGATCGCGCTGGCCGGCGTGTGGGCCGACGTGCTCGCCGCGCAAGGGCTGACCGCCGCGCAGATGCTCGTCACGCTCGGCGATCTCGAGGAGCGCCGCCGCTACCTCAACGCCGCCGCGACGCTCGGCCGGCTACTCCAGCTCGGCACCGTGCCCGTCATCAACGAGAATGATTCGGTCGCCACCGAGGAAATCCGCTTCGGCGACAACGACCGGCTCGCCGCGCGAATCGCGCAGGCGGCGGGGGCGCAGGGCGTCGTGCTGCTCTCCGACATCGACGGGCTCTACGACCGCAACCCCGCGCAGCCCGGCGCGCGGCACATTGCGCGCGTCGAGCGGATCGACGCCGCGATCGAGGCGATGGCCGATCGCGGCTCCGCCTCGGGGATGGGATCGGGGGGCATGGTGTCGAAGATCGCCGCCGCGCGGATCGCCAATGCCGCCGGGGCCGCGCTCGCGATTGCTTCCGGTCACGCCGAGCGCCCGCTGTCGACCGCCGCGCGCCACACGCTGTTCGTCGCCGAGCGCACCGCCCCGGCGCGCAAGGCGTGGCTGGCGGGCGGGCTGACCGCGGCGGGGACGATCCATGTCGATGCCGGCGCGGCGCACGCGCTCACCGAGGGCCGCAGCCTGCTCGCCGCCGGGGCGACGCGCGTCGAGGGCGCGTTCGCGCGCGGCGATCTCGTCGCCATCGCCGGACCTGCCGGCCCGATCGCGCGCGGCCTGTCCGAATATGACGCCGCCGAGGCCGCGCGGCTGCTCGGGCGGCGCAGCGACGAACATGCCGCGCTGCTCGGCTATGCGCCGCGCGCCGCGCTCGTCCATCGCAACCATATGGCGTTGCTGTGATCCTCGCGCTGACCGGCGGCACCGGCTTCGTCGGCGGCGCGCTGATCGAACAGGCGCTGGCCGCCGGGCATCAGGTGCGCGCGCTCGCCCGCCGCCCGCAGCCGCCGCGCGACGGCGTGACGTGGATCGCCGGCGCGCTCGACGATGCGGCGGCGATCTCCGCGCTCGTCTCGACCGCTGAAGCCGTCATCCACGTCGCCGGCGCGGTCAACGCCCCCGACCGCGCCGCCTTCGCCGCCGCCAATATCCATGGCACCCGCAATGTGGTCGCGGCCGCGCGGACGTGGGACGTGCGCCGCTTCGTCCATATCTCCTCGCTCGCCGCCCGCGAGCCGGCGCTATCGAATTACGGCTGGTCGAAGGCCGGCGCCGAGGAAGCGGTGACCGCCAGCGCGCTCGACTGGACGATCGTCCGCCCGCCCGGCGTCTACGGCCCCGGCGACCTGGAACAGCGCGACCTGTTTCGCGCCGCGCGCCGCACCGGCGTCGTGCCGATCCCCCCGCGCGGGCGATTGTCGATCATCCATGTCGCCGATCTCGCCCGGCTGCTGCTCGCGCTCGCCGAAGCGCCCGCCGACCACGCCGTCTACGAACCCAGCGACGGCCACCCGCTCAGCTACGACGACTTCGCGCGCGCGATCGGCGCGGCGGTCGGGCGGCGCGTGCGGCCGCTCCCCCTCCCCGCCGCGCTGCTCCGCACCGCCGCGCGGGCGGACAAGCTGCTGCGCGGCGCGAAGGCGAAGCTGACCGCCGACCGCGTCGCCTATATGGTCCACCCCGACTGGACCGCCGACCCCGCCAAGGCGCCGCCGCCCGCCCTGTGGCGTCCGCAAATCGCCGCCGCCGACGGGCTATCCGACACGGCGCGATGGTATCGCGCCCACGGCTTGCTATAGCGCGGCCAGACAACCGCCGCATTTCAGGGCCAGAGCATCCGCATGACCGACCGCACCGCCATTCTCGACACGCTGCGTACGCAGATCGAACCCTTCAACAAGAAGGGCGTCGCGATCACCGAAGCGACCAGCTTCCAGGGCGACCTGGAATGGGATTCGCTGACCGTGATGGACTTCGTCGCCGCGATCGAGGACGAGTTCGACATCATCATCACGATGAACATGCAGGCCGAGATCGAGAACGTCGGCCAGCTCGCCGATGCGGTCGAGAAGCTGAAGGGCTGAATCGCATGACCGAGACTGGCCTCCAGAGCGAGAAGCTGCCCGCCGAACCCGTCGCCGCGCCGCCCGCGCGCGACCTGTTCGCGAAGTTCGACCCGCTGCTCGCCGAGCGCGCGGCGCTGATGGGCTCGGGCGTGCGCGATCCGTTCGGGATCGTCATGGAGCAGGTCACCTCGCCGACCACCGCGGTGATCCGCGGCCAGGAGACGATCCTGCTCGGCACCTACAATTACATGGGGATGACGTTCGACCCGGACGTGATCGCCGCCGGCACCCGCGCGCTCGAACAATTCGGTAGCGGCACCAACGGCAGCCGGATGCTCAACGGCACCTTCCGCGATCACGTCGAGGCGGAGGACGCGCTCAAGGAATTCTACGGCGCGAGCGGCGCGATCGTCTTCTCGACCGGCTATCAGGCCAACCTCGGCACGATCTCGACGATGGCGGGGCGCGGCGAATACGTCATCCTCGACGCCGACAGCCACGCCTCGATCTACGACGGCTGCAAGATGGGCGATGCCGAGATCGTCCGCTTCCGCCACAATTCGGTCGAGGACCTCGACAAGCGCCTCGGCCGGCTCCCCAAGGAGCCGGGCAAATTGGTGGTGCTGGAGGGCGTCTATTCGATGCTCGGCGACATCGCTCCGCTGCGCGAGATGGTCGAGGTGTCAAAGAAGCACGGCTGCATGGTGCTGGTCGACGAGGCGCATTCGATGGGTTTCTTCGGCGAGCATGGCCGCGGCGTCTACGAGGCGCAGGGGCTGGTGCTGGGCGAGGACGTCGATCTGGTGATCGGCACCTTCTCGAAGTCGGTCGGCACCGTCGGCGGCTTCTGCATCTCGAACCACCCGAAGTTCGAGGGGCTGCGCTTCTCGTGCCGCCCGTACATCTTCACCGCCTCGCTGCCGCCGTCGGTGGTCGCGACCGCCGCCACCTCGGTGCGCAAGCTGATGACCGCGCACGACAAGCGCGCGCGGCTGTGGGACAATGCCCGCCGGCTCCACGCCGGGCTGAAGGGGCTGGGCTTCGCGCTCGGCACCGAGACGTGCGATTCGGCGATCGTCGCGGTGATCCTGCAGGATCAGGCGCAGGCGGTGGTGATGTGGCAGGCGCTGCTCGAGGCGGGGCTCTACGTCAACGTCGCGCGGCCGCCCGCCACGCCCTCGGGCACCTTCCTGCTGCGCTGCTCGATTTGCGCCGAACACACGCCCGACCAGATCGACCGCGTCATCACGATGTTCGCGGCGGCAGGGCGCCTCGCCGGTGCGACCAAGTGATGGCGCATTTGCCTTCTCTTAACGCCTGTTAACCTAACGTCGCGGCCGTGACCGATCGCGACGACATCACCGGACGACTGACCGGCGCCTGGCGCACCATCACGCTCAGCGTGATGGCGATCGCCGGCGCGGTCGTGCTCGCGCTGCTCGTCGTCACGCTGGCCGAGGTGAACGGGCAGCGCGACCGCGCGCTTGCCTCGCAACGGCACAGCTATGACGTGATGATCCTCGCCCGCACCGTGCAGGGCACGATCGCGCATGCCGAGGCGTCGCTCGGCCGCTACGTGATCTCGGGCGACCAGCAACTCGGCCAGGTCTATTACGACGACTGGCGGCGCGCCAAACAGGCGATCGGGCGGCTTGCCAAGCTGGTCCACGACAATGACGTGCAGCTGACGCATGTCGCGATCCTGCAGGAGTCGTTCCGCACCCGCGGCGACGAACTGGCGCTGACCGCGCTCAGCACCAATTACGGCAAGAACAGCCAGGCGCTCTCGCGCTTCTACCAGGTGCGGCAGAGCGACGCGCTCACCCGCATCAACGACTCGCTCGACGGGATCATCACCGACGAACGGCTGCTGCTGGAGATGCGCACCGCGCAGGCGCGCGCCTCGGTGCGCCGCTCGACCACCATCGCCAAGGTGCTGGCGGTGTTCGGCGTGCTGCTGGTCGGCGGCGGCATCACGATGGGGTGGGTGATGGTGGAAGCGCTCGCCGACCGCGCGATCGCGCAGGACGAGGCGGAGAGCGAGCGGTTGCGCGCCGACGAGCTGGCCGAAGCGGTCGCGCGCGCGACCGAGGAATTGCGGGCGCAGGAAGCGCGGCTGCGGCAGGTCCAGAAGATGGAGGCGGTCGGGCAGCTGACCGGCGGCATCGCGCACGACTTCAACAACATGCTCGCGGTGGTGCTGAGCGGCGTCGAGCTTGCCGCGCGTCACCTGCCCCCCGATGCCGACGAGGCGGCACGGCATCTGGAGGGCGCGCGGGAGGGCGCGGATCGCGCCGCGGCGCTGACGGCGCGGCTGCTCGCTTTTGCGCGGGAAACCGCGATCAACCCCGAACCGATCACCGCCGCGGCGCTGTTCGACGGACTGGGCGACATGCTCACCCGCTCGCTGGGCGACGGGATGACGCTGGTGCTGGAGGACCAGAGCGACGGCTGGTGCGTGCGCGTCGATCGCGTGCAGCTCGAAAACACCCTGGTCAACCTCGCGGTCAACGCCCGCGACGCAATGGCAGGACGCGGTACGCTGACGATTCGCGCCGGCCATACGTCGCTTCCCGGGAACGATGTGTCGGGCGTGAGCGGCGAGTTCATGACGCTGGCGGTCGCCGACACCGGCTGCGGCATCGCACCGGACGTCCTCGATCGCGTCTTCGAGCCGTTCTTCACCACCAAGCCGCTCGGCAAGGGCACCGGGCTGGGACTCAGCCAGACCTTCTCCTTCGCGCGCCAGATCGGCGGCGAGGTGACGATCGCCTCGGGCGTCGGAGAAGGCACGACCGTGACGCTGCTGTTGCCGCGCGACCGGCGCAGCGAGAAGGCGCCGCCCGCGCCCGCGCCGGCCGCGCCGACCCCGATCGCGCCGGCACCCGCTGCGCCCGCCGATGCCGGCCGGGCGATCCTCGTCGTGGAGGATGATCCGCGCGTCCTGTCGGCGACGATGGAGGCGCTCAGCGATCTGGGCCACCACCCGGTCGCCTGCGACGACGCGACCCAAGTCGCGACGGTGCTGGAGGGCATGGCGCGGGTCGACCTGATCCTCTCCGACGTGCTGATGCCGGCGCTGACTGGGCCGGAGATGATCGCGACGCTGCCGCTCGCCTTCGCGCAGGTGCCGGTGCTGTTCGTCACCGGCTTCGCGGGCGAGGCCGGCGGCGGGATCGCGCTCGGCGATCATCCGGTGCTGCGCAAGCCGTTCACGCTCGCGGCGCTCGACCGCGCGGTCGCCGCCGCCGCGGCGCGCGGCGACGATCCGGCACCGCTCGCCGCCGAATGACCCAAATCGGCTGCTGACGCGCCCGTCGGCGCATCCTATAGCCGCTGTTCCCGTCTTCTCACAAAGGCAGCGCCGCCCCGCCCATGACCTCGATCGACCGCTACATGGCCCGGCTGATCGCGCTGCCATTGTTCTCGACATTGCTGATCTCGGCGATGCTGCTGATCCTCGACCGGATCCGCCGCCTGTTCGATTTCGTCGCGACGCAAGGCGGGCCGGTTAGCGTCGTGTGGAAGATGCTCGCCAACCTGCTCCCCGAATATCTCGGGCTCGGTATCCCGATCGGGCTCATGCTCGGCGTGCTGCTCGCCTTCCGCCGCATCGCGACGTCGAGCGAGCTGGACGTGATGCGCGCCGTCGGGATGAGCTACGGCCGGTTGCTGCGCGTGCCTTATTATTACGCGATCGTCCTGGCGGCGCTCAACATCGCGATCGTCGGCTATATCCAGCCGCAGGCGCGCTACGCCTACGAGCAATTGCGCTTCGAGCTGCGCACCGGCGCGCTGGGCGCGTCGATCAAGGTCGGCGAGTTCACGCATCTCGGCGATCGCATGACGCTCCGGATCGAGCGCAGCCAGGATCGCGGGCGTCAGCTGTCGGGGATTTTCGTCCATGCCGAATCGCCCAAGGGCGACTGGGTCGGCGTCACCGCAGCGACCGGGCAATTCCTCGCCACCGACGATCCGAACGTCATCATCTTCCGCCTGACCAACGGCACCTTGATCCACAATCGTCCGGATTTCACGACCCCGCGCACGCTGACCTTCACCGGGCACGATCTGCCGATTAACCTGCCGCGCTTCGAGAGCTTCCGCACCCGCGGTGGCAAGAACCTCGAATATACATTGCCCGAACTGGCCAAGCTCGGCCATGCCCCCGCGCGCAGCGCCGAGCAGCGCGACGGCAGCCGCGCCGAATTCCACTTCCGGCTGGTCGAGGTCGCGTCGATGTTCCTGCTGCCGCTGCTCGCGGTGGCGCTGGGCGTGCCGCCGAAACGCTCGACCTCGGCGCTCGGCGTGTTCCTGTCGATCGTGATGGTCGTCACCTATCACAAGATCAATCAATATGCCGCGTCGCTCGGCGAGCGCGGGTCGGTTGATCCGGCGATCGCCCTGTGGGTGCCGTTCGTGCTCTTCGCCGCGCTGATTCTGTGGATGTACCACACGATCGCCAACGTGCCCGGCGGCCAGCCGATCGGGGCGCTGGAGCGGTTCTTCGGCAAGGCGTGGGCGATGGTGACGCGCTACCTGCCCGGACGCCGCCGCAAGGAGGCCCGCGCATGACCGCGCTGTTCCCGTCGCGCACCGTCGCGATCTACATGGCGCGGCTGTTCCTGACGCGCACCTTCGGCATCCTGTTCGGGCTGGTGCTGGTGCTCCAGACGCTCGACCTGCTCAGCGAAAGCGGCCGCATCCTCGCCACCGCCGGCAACGGCGATGCGGAGGTGTGGCGCTACGTCTCGCTGCGCGCACCGCAGCTGATCTCGACCTTCCTGCCCTTTTCGGTGCTGCTCGGCACGATCCTGACGCTCATCACCATGAACGCCAACAGCGAGGTGGTGGCGCTCAAGGCGGCCGGGCTGTCCGCGCATCAGGTGCTTGCGCCGCTGGTGATCGCCAGCGTCGGCATCGCGCTGGTCACCTTCGCCTTCAACGACCGCATCGTCAGCCGCGCGACCGCCGAGCTGGGCGCGTGGCAGAAGGTCAATTACGGCACTATGCCGATCGACCGCGGCAACCGCACCAACGTCTGGGTGCGCGCCGGCGACGACCTCATCCAGGCCGATGCGATCGGCGGTCGCGGCGCCCGCGCACAGCTGGGCGGCGTGACGGTTTATGAGCGCAACCCGGACGGCGGGCTGCGCGGGCTCGTCAACGCGCCGCACGGCGTGCGCGACGGCGATGGCTGGCGGATCTGGCCTGCGCGGCGCTTCGACGTGGCGTCGGGCGCGGTGACGCGGCTCGGGGCGACGGTGGTGGGCCACGGCGTGACCCCCGACCAGTTCACGCTCGCCAATGTCGACGGCGATGCCTTGTCGTTCGCGGGCCTGCGCGAGGCGATCGGCGACCTGGAGGAAGCCGGGCGCCCGACCAAGGCGCTGGAGGGCGTGCTGTGGCACAAATTGTCCGGTCCGCTGTCGTCGGTGCTGATGCCGCTGCTCGGCGCGGTCGCGGCGTTCGGGATCGCGCGATCGGGCGCGCTGTTCATCCGCGCGGTGATCGGCATGGCGCTTGGCTTCGCCTATTTCGTCGCCGACAATTTCGCGCTCGCGATGGGCAATCTCGGCGCCTATCCGCCGTTCCTCGCCGCCTGGGCGCCGTTCCTGCTGTTCCTGCTGATCGGCGAGGCGGTGCTGCTGCGCACCGAGGAATAGCCGGGCCGGCCCCGCCCGGCGGGGGCCGCAAGGCTTGCGAAAGCGCGGTCGCGCGCCTAACTAATGTCCGACTAATTCCCCATCACGAGGACGATCATGATCGACGGAGCGATGCTCATCGGCGCCGAGGCGCGTCAGGCCGACAAGCGGTTCACCTCGGTCGATCCGTCGACCGGCGCGACGCTGACGCCGGACTTCTCCTCCGCCGGCCCAGACGCGGTCGACGCCGCCGCCGCGCTCGCCGCCGAGGCGTTCCCGACCTATGCCGCGACCGATCCCGAGACGCGCGCCGCGTTCCTCGAGGGCATCACCGACGAGATCCTCGCGCTCGGCGACGAGCTGATCGTCCGCGCGATGCAGGAAAGCGGCCTGCCGCGCGCGCGCCTCGAGGGCGAGCGCGGGCGGACGGTCGGCCAGCTCAAGCTGTTCGCGCAGGTCGTCCGCCAGGGCGACTGGCTCGACGCGACGATCGACCCCGCGCTCCCCGATCGCCAGCCGCTGCCGCGGCCCGACCTGCGCCGCATGAACGTCGCGCTCGGCCCGGTGGCGGTGTTCGGCGCGTCGAATTTCCCGCTCGCTTTCTCGGTAGCCGGCGGCGACACCGCCTCGGCGCTCGCGGCGGGCTGCCCGGTGGTCGTCAAGGGCCATCCGGCACACCCCGGCACCGGTGAGCTGGTCGCGCGCGCGATCGCCAGGGCGGTCGAAAAAGCCGGGCTGCCGGCGGGCGTCTTCTCCTATCTGCCCGGCGAGACCAACGAGCTGGGCGGCGCGATCGTCCGCGATCCGCGCATCAAGGCGGTCGGCTTCACCGGCTCGCGCGGCGGCGGCATGGCGCTGATGAAGATCGCTGCCGAGCGTGACGAGCCGATCCCGGTCTATGCCGAAATGTCGGCGATCAACCCGGTCGTTATCCTGCCGCACGCGCTGGAAGCACGCGGCGCGGCGCTGGCCCCGGCCTATGTCCAGTCGCTGACGATGGGCGCGGGACAGTTCTGCACCAACCCCGGCCTTGTCCTCGCAGTCGCCGGCCCCGCGCTCGACGCGTTCGTCGCGGCGGCCGGTCAGGCGCTGACCGAGAGCGCGCCGAGCACGATGCTCACCCCCGGCATCCACGCCAGCTTCGAGAAGGGCGTCGAGGCGCTCGCGTCGCATGCGGCGGTGAAGACGGTCGCACGCGGCAAGGTCGGCGAGGGCGTCAACCAGGCGGTCGGCGCGCTGTTCCGCACCGACGCCGAGGCGTTCCTCGCCGATCGCGCGCTCGGGCATGAGGTGTTCGGCTCGTCGTCGATCGTCGTCGCGTGCCGCGATCTCGCCGAGCTCAAGAAGGTCATCGCCAGCCTCGAAGGCCAGCTGACCGCGACGCTCCAGATCGATGCCGAGGACGAGGCCGCGGCCAAGGGGCTGATCCCGGTGCTCGCCGACCGCGTCGGGCGCATCCTCGTCAACGGCTGGCCGACCGGGGTCGAGGTCGCCCCGGCGATGGTCCACGGCGGTCCGTTCCCGGCGACCAGCGACGGCCGCACCACCTCGGTCGGCACGGCGGCGATCTTCCGCTTCCTGCGCCCGGTCAGCCTCCAGAACCTGCCCGCCAGCCTGCTGCCGGACGCGGTGTCGGACGCCAACCCATGGGGCATCGCCCGCCGCATCGACGGCAAGCGCGAGGCTTCGCCGCGGTAAGCGTTGCGGGTTGATGTGAAACGGATAGGGCGGCCCTGCGAGGCCGCCCTTTTTTGTTTCACGCGGAGGCGCGGAGGCGCGGAGACGCGGAGGCGCGGAGACGCGGAGATGCCCCGCTCAGCGCCGCAGGCATGTTGAAACCCAAGCCACGCCCGTCATTGCGAGCGCAGCGAAGCAATCCAGAGCCGGATCAGGACGCCCTGGATTGCTTCGCTGCGCTCGCAATGACGAGAATGGTGTCTGGCCCGGCGCGGCAGGCGCACCCGCTCTGCGCCTCCG
>CAJYLV010000049.1 GCA_913776255.1 uncultured Sphingomonas sp.
CAGGACGTGGCGCGCGGCGTCGACATCCTGGTCGCAACGCCCGGTCGCCTGATCGACTGCGTCGAGCAGGGCTACATCAACCTGTCGATGATCGAGATCCTGGTGCTCGACGAGGCCGACCAGATGCTCGATCTCGGCTTCATCCATGCGCTGAAGAAGATCGTCCGCATGGTCCCGCGCAAGCGTCAGACGCTGTTCTTCTCCGCGACGATGCCGACCGCGATTCGCGATCTGGCGTCGCAGTTCCTCAACGATCCGGCGACGGTGTCGATCAAGCCGGCGTCGACCACCGCCGAGCGCGTCGACCAGTCGGTGATCTTCTGCAACCAGACCGAGAAGCAGGCGCTGCTGACGATCCTGCTGCGTGAGATGCCGATCGATCGCGCTTTGGTCTTCACCCGCACCAAGCACGGTGCGGACCGCGTTGTGAAGCTGCTCGCCGGCAACGGCATCGCCGCGAACGCGATTCACGGCAACAAGAGCCAGCCGCAGCGCGAGCGCGCGCTGGCGGCGTTCAAGTCCGGGGAGGTGCCGATCCTCGTCGCGACCGACATCGCGGCGCGCGGCATCGACGTCTCGGGGGTCAGCCACGTCTTCAACTTCGAGCTGCCGAACGTCGCCGAGCAGTACGTCCACCGCATCGGCCGCACCGCGCGCGCCGGGCGCAGCGGCGAGGCGATCGCCTTCTGCGCGGACGATGAGCGTCCGTACTTGAAGGATATCGAGAAGGTGACGCGGCAGAAGATCCCGGTCGGCGACCTGCCCGAGGATTTCCTCAAGCAGGCCGAGCAACTGAAGGCGCAGCGCGTCAAGGCGATCGGCGCCGATCCCGCCCCGCGCGAGGATCGCCCGCGTGGTCAGCGCGGCCCGGCGCGGCCCAAGGCCAGCCACGCGCCGCGCGCGACGCCGGGTTCGGCGCAGGGCGGGCGCAATTACGCCAACGCCAGCTCGGGGGCCGGTGGCGCCCGCCGCGGCCGTGGCGGGCGTGGTCGGGGACGCGGCGGCAACGGCGCGTCCGCCGGCGCCTGACCTTCGGCCCCTTTCCGTCATCCCGGACGCGATCCGGGATGACGAAGGCAGGGCCGTGGTTGCCTGCGCTAACGCGCCACCCCGATGACCGCGGTGGCGGTGTAGCCGGTCGACGGGTCGCCGGTGAAGGTCGGCGTCATCTGCGCCAGCTGCGCGGTGCTGTTGTCGCCGAACACATTGTCGCTCGACAGCGCCACGCGCGCGAAATTGGTGCGGCTGGCGGGATAGGTGGTGGTGTCGGCATAGACGGTGCTGCACGCCCCGGCCGGCAGCGCGAACTGGCTGGTGAGGATCGCATAGCGCCCACCCAGCGCGTTCGAGAGCGTCGAGAACACCTCGAAATGGATGTGGGGCCAGCGGCCGTCGTAACAGCCCGGAAAAATCGTGGTGAAGGTCGCCTGCCCGTTCGCATCGGTGACCTGCACGCCGCGTAGATAGCTTTCGCCCGCGCCGCTGCCGTAGAGCGAATAGGTGCCGTTGCGGTCGCAATGCCACAGATAGACCGCATAACCGGCGAGCGGCGCGCAGGTCGCGTTGACGTTGACGACGGTGATCGTGAACGTGACCGCCACCCCCGTCGCGACGGTGGTGGTCGTCAGGAAGCTGGCGCGAATGTCCGAGCGGACGATCCCGCTGGCGGTCAGCACGTTGCTGGTCGATCCTGCCGACGTGTTGGTGCCGTCCGCCGGGTACGGGCCGCCGGTCTCCTGCGGATCGGCGATGCAGGTGCCGGTCGCGGCGGTGCTGGTCGGGGTCGGCGTGACGGTCGGTGTCGGCGTGGGGGTGGGCGTCGCGGTTGCGGTGGCGGTCGTCGTCCCCGCGCTCTCGGCATCGCTGCCGCCGCAGCCCGCGAGGAAGGCGACCGTCCCCGCGCCGGCGAACCATTTGAGCGCCCGACGGCGTGCCATCAGCGAGTCGATGCGTTGCAGGTCCTCGGCAAGGCTATGGGCGTGCGAGGGGTGTTGATCGGTCATGGATTGGCGGCTCCCGCTGGACATGACGATCGGGTGCCGACGTAACTTCACGCCGGTGTGTCGTGCGGCTGCAACCTTGTTGCACGCCGTTGCAGCGCCGCCCCGGTCAGGCGGAGAGCGGCAGCACTACCCGCGCCTGCGCGCCCGCCGCGCCATTACCGAGCGTCACCGCGCCGCCATGCGCGGTGGCGATCGTGCGGACGATCGCGAGTCCGAGCCCGGTGCCGCCGGTCATGCGGTTGCGCGACGGATCGCCGCGCACGAACGGCTGGAACAGGCGCTCGGCGAGTGCCGGATCGACGCCGGGGCCGATATCGTCGATCGTCACCGTCACCCGGCCGTCATCGACGATCCAGCCCACCGTCGCGCGCTCGCCGTAGCGCATCGCATTCTCGACCAGATTGGCGAACAGCCGGCGCAGCGCCCCGCTGTCGCCGCGCACGATCGCGCGCGGCCCGCCAGTCGAGTCGACCGCCGCGCCGATGTCCTTCAGGTCATGGACGAGACTGTCGAGCAGACTGGCGAGGTCGAGCCGGACCAGAGCGGTCGCGGCGGCGTCGTCGCGCGCGAACACCAAGGTCGCGCCGATCATCGCGCGCATCTCCTCGATGTCGGCGGCCGCTTTGGCGCGGGCGGCATCGGGTAGCCCCTCGACGCGGAAAGCGAGGCGGGCGAGCGAGGTGCCGAGATCGTGCGCGATCCCGGCGAGCATCGCGGTGCGCGCCTCGGCATGGCTGGCGAGCCGCGCGTGCATCGTCGAGACGGCGCGCGCGAGGTCGCGGATCTCGCGCGAGCCGCCCGGCAGTTCGGGCAGCGGCGCACCGGTACCGGCGCGATCCGCGGCCGCGGCGAGTTGGCGCAGCGGTCGGGTGAGCGCGCGCGCCAGCCACCAGCCGGGGATCGACAGCAGCAGGATCGCCGCGAGCAGCGCGAGCAGCGTGCGGACGTGCCAGCGCGTCAGCCACGGCGGTTGCTGGCTCCTGACCATCCACCAGCCGCCGCCCTGCCGCCACGCGAAGGTCCAGTCGCCCGCGAACGCCTCGCCCTCGCTGCGGCCGGGCTGGGTGAAGGCGACGACGTCGCTGCGTGGCACCGCCAGCGTCAGCGCCAGCCGCGCCGCCGCCTCGGCATTGGCACGTTCGGCGCGGCGTGGCCGTGGCGGAGTCGCGGCGCGTATGCGCTGCAATGGCGGGCGATGGGGCCGAAGCCCGCCGGGCGGTTCCATCAGGCGTTCGCCGCCGAACCGGGGGTGCGGCGGCTCCCCCTTGAGCGCGTTCGCGATCCCGGTGAGGCTGCGCGGCGGCTCGAAGGGCGGCGGCCCGGAGAAGGTGACCGCGAACGAGATGACGGCGGTGACGAGCACCGACACCACGACGAGCAGGAAGATCGGCCACGCGAGCGGCCGGCTGCGATCAGCGCTGCGCGACATCGGCCGCGAACATATAGCCTTCGTTGCGGACGGTGCGGATCAGCTCGTCGCCGCCGCGCCCGTCGCTGCGCGCGAGCTTGCGGCGCAGCCGGCTGACCTGCACGTCGATCGCGCGGTCGAAATGCTCGGCGGTCGGGCCGCGCGCATGGTCGAGCAGGAAGTCGCGGGTCAGCACGCGGCGCGGATGATCGACGAAGGTCATCAGCAGCCGGAACTCGCCGTCCGACAGGTTGATGACCACCTCGTCGGGATCGAGCAGCTGGCGCCCGATCGGATCGAGCCGCCAGCCGTGGAAATGCTGCCACGGACGGACCACGGCCGTCTGGCGGACGCCGACGTCGGGCGCGGTCGCGGCGGCGCGGCGCAGGACCGAGCGGATGCGCGCCAGCAACTCGCGCGGGTTGGCGGGCTTGGCGATATAATCGTCCGCACCCATCTCCAGCCCGACGATCCGGTCGACCTCCTCGCCGATCACCGACATGATGATGACCGCGGGCGGCCCCGAGCGGTCGAGCCCGCGCAGCAACGTCAGGCCGTCCTCGCCGGGCATCATCACGTCGAGCACCAGCAGCGCATAATCGTTGGTCGCCATCGCGCGGCGCATCGCTGCACCGTCCGGCGCGACGTCGACGGTATAGCCGTGGCGCGACAGGAAATCGGCGGTCAGCTCGCGAATGTCGGGATCGTCGTCGACGATCAACAGGCGCGCGTTGCGGTCCATCACGTCACCGGCATCGAGGCAGGATTGAAGCATGGATTGCGCATCGCCGATCGACGTATCGTGCGCGTTTCACGGTTGCAACAAAGCCGCGCGGCGCGATACTCCCGCGCCCGTGAGGATCGCGATCATCGATACCAGCACCACGCGCGCCGCGATCATCTCCGAGGGATTGCGCGACGCCGGGCTCGTCGATCTGGTGGTGATCGACCCCGCCGGGCCGCTGGTCGCGCAGGTCGAGGCGAGCGCACCCGAGGTGGTGCTCATCAATCTCGAAAATCCCAGCCGCGATCTGCTCGAGGATTTCTTCGCGATGTCGCGTGCGCTGGCGCGGCCGATCGCGATGTTCGTCGATCAGTCCGACGCGCAGACGACGATGGCGGCGGTCGATGCCGGCGTATCGGCCTATGTCGTCGACGGCCTCGCCAAGCAGCGGATCAAGCCGGTGCTCGATCTCGCGATCCGCCGGTTCCAGGCGTTCTCACGGTTGCAGACCGAATTGGCCGAGGCGAAATCGGCGCTGGCGGATCGCCAGACGATCGATCGCGCCAAGGCGATCCTGATGAAGCGGCGCGGGCTGGACGAGCCCGCCGCCTATGCGCTGCTGCGCGGCCATGCGATGAAGTCGAACCGCCGCATCGCCGAGGTGGCGGAGGCGATCGTGACCAGCGAAGCGCTGATGGGAGACCTGCCATGAGCGCCGAGACCTTCCGCATCGGCTTCGTGCCGCTGGTCGATGCCGCGCTGCCGATCCTCGCGCACGAACTGGGCTTCGCGGCGGCGGAGGGCGTGCGGATCGAGCTGGTGCGCGACGTGACCTGGGCGACGGTGCGCGACCGGCTGCTCTATGGCCATACCGACGCCGCGCATCTGGTCGCGCCGCTCGCGATCGCCACCGCGCTGGGGCGCGACCGGCCGGCGGTGCCGCTAACCGTGCCGTTCGTGCTGGGGCTGAATGGCAACGCCATCACCTTCTCGACCGCGCTCGGCGAGGCATGCGGGCTGGGCGAGTCGCTCGGCGATCCGATCGTGCTGGGCGCGGCGCTGAAGGCGGTCGCGGCGCAGCGGCGCGCGGCGGGGCGGCCGCTGCGCTTCGGGGTGGTGCATCGTTACTCCAGCCACAATTACATGCTGCGCTACTGGCTGGCCGGGGTCGGCATCCGCCCCGACGATGACGTGGCGATCACCGTCACCAGCCCGACCTTCGCCGCCGACGCGCTGGCGGCGGGCGAGGTCGACGGCATCTGCGTCGGCGAGCCGTGGAACGCGATCGCGGTCGATCGCGGTGTCGGGCGGATCGCGCTGGCGACCGCGCAGATCTGGCGGCGCGGGGTCGAGAAGGTGCTGGCGCTGCGCTCCGACACCGCCGCCGAACGGCCCGAGGCGCTCGCCGCGCTGCTGCGCGCGCTCCACGCCGCCGCCGAACATTTCGTCTGCCCCGACACCGCGCAGGACAGTGCGGCGCTGCTCGCCCGCCCGGAATATTGCGACGCGCCGGTCGAGGCGATCCTGCGCGCGATCACCGACCGCATCCGCGTAACGCCGGGCGGTACGCCGGTCGCGTACCCCGACTTCATGTTCCAGTATCGCGAGGCGGCCAACTTCCCGTGGCGCAGCCAGGCGGCGTGGCTCTATGCGCAGATGGTGCGCTGGGACGGACTGCGCTTCTCCGCGGCCGATGCCGCGACCGCGCAGTCGGTGTTCCGCCCCGATCTGTACCGCGCCGCACTCGCCGGATCGGGCGCGCCATTGCCCAATGCCAGTTCCAAGCTGGAAGGCGCGCTCGATGCGCCGATCGGCGCGGGATCGACGCAGGGGCGCTTGCTGCTGGGGCAGGACCGCTTCTTCGACGGTCGCGCCTTCGATCCCGACGACATCGCCGGCTATCTCGCGCAGCTCCCGTAGCGCCGCTGATGCTGCGGGTGCGAAGGTGACTTGCATCGCGGCCGCGAATCAGGCAGCTTCATATCCGTCGGGCAATGATGCCGGACACGAGATAGCAGCGACACGCCTCTCCAACGCCGGGGAGGTTCACGCTGGCGGACCGGGGCGACGACGCCCCTGACCGCACCGAGGCAACGACGCCGCCAGGACGCACCCGCAAGGGTAGCCGTCCTGGCGGCTTTTTCTGTTTGGAGCACGGGCGATGGCAACGGCGTTCTGGGATCGCGGACAAGACGGGGAGACGCAGGCCGCGGGCGGCTTCTGGGCGAGCGGCCATAGCCCGACGCTGATCGCCGCCTTCCTGTATTTCGATCTCGCCTTCATGGTGTGGGTGCTGCTCGGGCCGCTCGCGCCCGACATCGCCGCGGCGCTGGGGCTCAGCCCGGCGCAGAAGGGGCTCATGGTCGCGGTGCCGACGCTCGCGGGCGCGGGGCTGCGGGTCGTCAACGGGTTGCTGGTCGACCGGCTCGGGCCGAAGCGCTCGGGTGCGATCAGCCAGCTGATCGTGATCTTCGGGCTGCTCGCGGCGTGGATGCTGGGGGTCACCAGCTTCGCGGGCACGCTGGTGCTGGGCGTGATCCTGGGCTTCGCGGGCGCGAGCTTCGCGATCGCATTGCCGCTCGCCAGCCGCTGGTATCCGCCCGAGCACCAGGGCAAGGCGATGGGGCTGGCCGGCATGGGCAATTCGGGCACGGTGCTCGCCGCGCTGTTCGCTCCCGCGCTGGCGGCGCTTTACGGCTGGAACGCGGTGCTGGGGCTCGCCTGCCTCCCGCTGACGATCGTGTTCCTGATCTACATGACGCTTGCCAAGGACGCGCCGGGCGCGCCCGCGCCGAAACGGCTCGCCGAATATCTCGCGCCGCTGCGGCAGGCGGATGCGTGGTGGCTGATGGGCTTTTACGCGGTGACGTTCGGCGGCTTCGTCGGACTGGCGGCCAGCCTGCCGATCTATTTCACCGACCGCTTCGCGCTCAGCACCGTCCATGCCGGCTACGCCACCGCGGCGTGCGTGTTCGCGGGGTCGCTGGTGCGGCCGATGGGCGGCGCGCTGGCGGACCGGATCGGCGGCGTGCGCACGCTCAGCGTCGTGTTCCTGCTCGCCGCGCTGGCGCTGGTCGGGGTGAGCCTGTCGGCCGGCTTCGCCGCCGCGCTCGTCTGCTTCGTCGCGGCAATGCTGGCGCTCGGCGTCGGCAACGGCGCGGTGTTCCAGCTCGTGCCGCAGCGCTTCGCCGCCGAGATCGGGGTGATGACCGGGCTGGTCGGCATGGCCGGCGGGGTGGGCGGCTTCTATCTCGCCTCGTCGCTGGGGCTCGCGAAACAATGGACCGGCAGCTTCGCGCCCGGCTTCCTGATCTTCGCCGCGCTCGCCCTCCTCGCGCTTTCGGGGCTCACGATCGTCAAGCGCGGCTGGCGCGCGCGCTGGGGCACCGCCGCCGGCGTGCGGATCTGATCCACCGGACACGGACAGGACAAGCATATGAAACACGAACCCATCCGCACCCCGGCCGCCGACACCCGGCCGCACATGATCGTGATCGGCAACGGCATGGCGGGATGCCGCGCGGTCGAGGAGCTGCTGGCTCGTGACCCGACCCGCTACCGCATCACGATCGTCGGTGCCGAGCATCACGTGAACTACAACCGCATCATGCTGTCGCCGGTGCTGGCGGGCGAGAAGACCTTCGACGAGATCGTTATCAACGACCACGATTGGTATGCCGACAACGGCATCACGCTGTTGGCCGGCGACCCGGTGATCGCGATCGACCGCGTGGCACGCACCGTCACGACGCGCGGCGGGATCGCGATGGGCTATGACCGGCTGCTGATCGCGACCGGCTCCGATCCATTCATCATCCCGGTGCCGGGCAAGGACCTGCCCGGCGTGATCGGCTTCCGCGACATGAACGACGTCGGAGCGATGCTCGCGGCCGCCGAAAAGGGCGGTCGTGCGGTGGTGATCGGTGGCGGTCTGCTCGGCCTCGAAGCCGCGCACGGCCTCGCGCTGCGCGGGATGACTGTCACCGTCCTGCACCTGATGCCGACCCTGCTCGAACGGCAGCTCGACGAGGCGGCGGCATGGCTGCTGCGCACCGCGCTGGAGGCGCGCGGGCAGACGATCATCACTGGCGCGGACACCGAAACGATTCTCGGCGAGACGCATGTCACCGGCGTGCGGCTGAAGGACGGCACCGAGCTGCCCGCCGATCTGGTGGTGATGGCGGTCGGCATTCGCCCGTCGGTGGCGCTGGCGCGCGCGGCCGGGCTCGACGTCGGGCGCGGGATCAAGGTCGACGACCATATGGTCACGTCCGACCCGCATGTGCTCGCGGTCGGCGAATGCGTCGAACATGACGGGCAGGTCTACGGCCTCGTCGCGCCGTTGTGGGACATGTGCCGCGCGCTGGCGGACGGGCTGGTCGAACGGCCGAGCGGCTACCGCCCCGCGCCGACCGCGACCAAGCTGAAGGTCGCGGGGCTCGACGTCTTCTCGGCGGGCGATTTCTCGGGTGGCGACGGCGCGGAGGACATCGTGCTGCGCGACGCGAGCCGCGGCATCTACAAGCGCGTCGTGGTGCGCGGCGACCGGATCGTCGGCGCGGTGCTGTACGGCGATACCGCCGACGGCAACTGGTACTTCGACCTGCTCAAGAAGGGCGAGGACATCGCGTCGATCCGCGACGCGCTGATCTTCGGCCAGGCCTTCGCCTCGGGAGGGGGGCAGGCGGACCCTAAGGCGGCCGTTGCGGCGCTTTCCGACGAGGCGGAAATCTGCGGCTGCAACGGCGTGTCCAAGGGCAAGGTGCTGGCGTGCATCGACGGCGGCGCGCACAGCCTCGACGCGGTGCGCAGCGGGTGCAAGGCCTCGGCGAGCTGCGGCTCGTGCACCGGGATCGTCGAGAGCCTGCTGGCGCTGCGGCTCGGCGGCGCGGTCGAGGCCGGGCCGAAGACGATGTGCAAATGCACCACCTTCGGCCACGACGACGTGCGCCGCGAGATCGTCGCGCAGGGGATGCGCGCGATCCCCGAGGTGATGCAGAAGCTGCACTGGTCGACCCCGGACGGCTGTTCGTCGTGCCGCCCGGCGCTCAATTACTATCTGCTGTGCGCGCTGCCCGGTGAGTATGTCGACGACCAGCAGAGCCGCTTCGTCAACGAACGGCTGCACGCCAACATCCAGAAGGACGGCACCTATTCGGTGGTGCCGCGGATGTGGGGCGGGCTGACCAGCCCCAAGGAGCTGCGCGCGATCGCCGACGTGGTCGAGAAGTTCAACGCGCCGATGGTCAAGGTGACCGGCGGGCAGCGGCTCGACATCTTCGGGATCAGGAAGGAGGATCTGCCCGCGGTCTGGGCGGACCTCAACGGCGCAGGAATGGTCAGCGGCCATGCCTATGGCAAGTCCTTGCGCACCGTGAAGACCTGCGTCGGCAGCGAATGGTGCCGGTTCGGCACGCAGGATTCGACAGGGCTGGGCGTCAAGATCGAGCGTGCGACCTGGGGGTCGTGGATGCCGCATAAGTTCAAGATCGCGGTCAGCGGCTGCCCGCGCAATTGCGCCGAGGCGACGATCAAGGACTTCGGGATCGTCTGCGTCGACAGCGGCTACGAACTGCATGTCGGCGGCAATGGCGGGATCAAGGTCCGCGCCACCGACCTGTTGTGCAAGGTCGCGACCGAGGCGGAGGCGATCGAGATGTGCGCCGCCTTCATCCAGCTCTACCGCGAGGAGGCGCGCTATCTGGAGCGCACCGCGCCGTGGATCGAGCGTGTCGGGCTGGCCTATCTCCAGTCGCGCTTGCTGCCCGATGCCGAGGCGCGCGCCGCGCTGGCCGCGCGGTTCTTCTACTCGCAGTGCTTCTCGCAGGACGATCCGTGGGCGC
>CAJYLV010000050.1 GCA_913776255.1 uncultured Sphingomonas sp.
GGGCTGGACGAGGTCGGGCTGACGCTGGCAAAGGATACCGCGATTTCGAAATTCGAGGAGCGGCTCGACGACGAGCGGCCCTGGATCAGGAGAGATGCGGCACATGCGGGCTTTGCTGTCGAGGGCGTCGGGCGGACCTGAAACTCTGGAAGTCGGGGAACTGCCCGACCCCGTCGCCGGTCCGGGCGAGGTGGTGGTCGCGATCAAGGCCTGCTCGATCAACTATCCCGACGTCCTGGTGATCGAGGACCGCTACCAGTTCCAGCCGCCCCGCCCGTTCGCGCCGGGCGGTGACATCGCCGGCATCGTCGCCGAAATCGGCGCGGGCGTGACGCAGTGGCGCGTCGGCGACCGCGTGATGGGCACGGTGCTGATGGGCGGACTCGCCGAACGGCGCGCCGTCTCCGCCGATGCGCTCTATCCACTGCCCGACGGGCGCGGGTTCGAGGAGGGCGCGGCGCTGCTGCTCACCTATGCCACCAGCATCCACGCGCTGGTCGATCGCGGGCGCGTGAAGGCCGGCGACCGCGTGCTGGTGCTCGGCGCGGCGGGCGGGGTCGGGCTGGCGGCGGTCGAGCTGGCCAAGGCGTTCGGCGCGCAGGTGGTCGGCGCGGTGTCGAGCGAGGACAAGGCGCAGGCGGTGCGCGACGCCGGTGCCGATGAGGTGATCGTCTATCCGCACGCGCCGTTCGACAAGCCGACGTCGAAGGCGCTGGCGGACCGCTTCAAGCAGGCCGGCGGTGCGCACGGCTTTCAGGTCGTCTACGACGCGGTCGGCGGCGATTATGCCGAGCCGGCGCTGCGCGCGACCGGCTGGGAGGGGCGCTATCTGGTGATCGGCTTCCCCGCCGGCATCCCCAAGCTGCCGCTCAACCTGACCTTGCTGAAGAGCTGCGACGTGTGCGGGGTGTTCTGGGGCGCGTTTGCCGGGCGCGACCCGGCCGCCAATCGCGCGCACATCCTGCACCTGCTCGAACTGTGGGAGGCGGGGCGGATCGCGCCGCGCGTCACCGAGGTGTTTCCGCTGGAACAGGGGGGCGCGGCGATCGCCCGATTGGGTCAGCGCAGCGCGATCGGCAAGCTGGTGGTGCGCGTCGCGGATTGAGTCACGTTGAATGTCGGCGGGCTGCGCACTATCCATCGCTCAGAGAGCACTGGAGCCAGCATGACCCTTTTCGACGATCGTGAGCGCGCATTCGAGGCCAAGTTCGCCCGCGACGAGGAAGTGGCGTTCCGGATCATCGCGCGCCGCAACCGGCTGGTCGGGCAGTGGGCGGCGCAGCTGATGCAGCTGACCCCCGCCGAAACCGACGCTTATGCCAAGGCGGTGGTGCAGGCCGATTTCGAGGAGGCCGGCGACGAGGACGTGGTCCGCAAGATCTACGGCGACCTGACCGCGGCGAACGTCGACATCGACGAGGCGGCGGTACGGCAGGCGCTGGCGGACCAGACCGTCGAGGCGCGTCGCCAGCTGATGCAGCCGGAGTAACGCCGATGCCGATGGAAGGAAGCGACATCGCCGCGCTCATCAAGGCCGGAATCCCGGATGCGGAGGTCGAGATGACCGATCTGGCCGGTGACGGCGATCACTGGTCGGCGCGGGTCGTGTCGGCGTCGTTCGCGGGGATGCCGCGCGTCAAACAGCATCAGGCGGTCTATGCCGCGCTGGGCGGACGGATGGGCGGCGTGCTCCACGCCTTGCAGTTGACGACCGCCGTTCCGAAGTAAGCGCGAGACGCACGACCGCATTCGCAAGGAAGACGATATGACCGACGATACCAACGCCCGCATCGACGCGCTGGTGAAGAGCAACCCGGTGGTGCTGTTCATGAAGGGCTCGCCACTGTTCCCGCAATGCGGCTTTTCGAGCCGCGCGGTGGCGATCCTCGAGCGGCTGGGCGTGCAGTTCGAGAGCGTCGATGTGCTGCAGGATCAGGCGATCCGCCAGGGCATCAAGGGCTATTCGGACTGGCCGACGATCCCGCAGCTCTATGTCGGCGGCGAATTCGTCGGCGGATCGGACATCATGATGGAGATGTACGAGGCCGGCGAGCTGGGCGAGCTGTTCCAGAAGGCGGGCGCCGCGGCGGCGCCACAGGCGTAAGGCCACCCTCGCCGCGCCGGTCGGCTGTCAGGCAATGGCGGTGCCGTTTGATCCGCTCGGCCTGAATCATTTCCCATCGTCCACCCCGGCGAAAGCCGGGGTCCAGTTGGGACGGCCAATGTAATGAAGGGCGACCTGCTTCGTCAGCGTCTCCCAACCGGGTCCCGGTCCTCGCCGGGGTGACGCTTCAGCTTGACTGGGTCAAACTCGAGAGTTGCGCCCGCTCCCGATCCCCGTGCAGATGCTGGCTGTGACCGGGATTGATGTGGGATCGTGGCGTGGTCAGCACGAAATCGTCATTGCGAGCGTAGCGAAGCAATCCAGGCCCGGATCAGGACGCCCTGGATTGCCGCGCTTCGCTCGCAATGACGGAGGGACGGGTTGGGTCACTTTACGCTTCGCAACTTGCGCCGCGCCGGTCGGTTGATCGGCGATGGCGGATGAACCTCATAGTGTCGGCGAGATCCTCGAGACGATCGCCAATCTCGCCGACCGACAGGAAGAGGTCGCCGTAAGCGACGTCGTCGAGGCGCTGAAAGCGCGCGGGTTCGGGCCGTTGCTGATCGTGATGCCGCTGATCGACATCTCGCCGATCGGCAGCATCCCCGGCCTGCCGACCGCGATGGCCGCGGTCATCATGCTGATCGCGGTGCAGATGGCGCTGGGGCGCGAGCATCTGTGGCTGCCCGGCGTTGTGCGCCGCCGCGCGGTGTCGTCAGACAAGGTGCGCAAGGCGATCGACAAGACGCGCGGGGTCGCGCGGTTCATGGATCGCTGGTTACGCGGACGCCTGCCCGCGCTGACCCGCGGGCCGTTCGTGCGCGCCGCGGCGGTCGGGGTAATCGCGCTGGCGTGCGCGGTGCCGCCGCTGGAGCTGCTTCCGCTCGCCACCACTGCGCCGATGCTGGCGATCGCGGCATTCGGGCTGGCGATCACCGTGCGCGATGGCCTGCTGATGGTCGTCGCGACGGTGCTGGCGATGGCGGCGGTCGTGATCGGTGTCGGATTGTGGGATGGGCGGGGCTAGCGCCTCACCGTCATTGCGAGCGTAGCGAAGCAATCCAGGGCGTCCTGGTCCGGCACTGGATTGCTTCGCTACGCTCGCAATGACGTAATACCGGCGTCGTTGCCCCGGACTTGATCCGGGGCCCCGCTTTCTTCCTTCTCAAGGAACAAGAAGCGCGATCCCGGATCAGGTCCGGGATGACGAAAAGAAAGAGGCCGCCTCATTGTTCACGAAGCGGCCTCTTAATCATCTCAGGCGCAGGGACGATCAGATGTCGTCGCCGAGCGCGCCCTTGACCTTGCCCTTGAACTGCTCGCCCTTGCCTTCAGCCTGCTGGGCCTTGCCTTCAGCGGCGAGATCGGTGTCGTGGTTGTGGTTACCGACGGCTTCCTTCACCTTGCCGATCGCTTCGTTGACATTGCCCTTGATCTTGTCGGTCAGCTCGCCCATCGTCGATCTCCTTGTTCGAAACCCTGTGACGATCAAACGGTGCTGGGACGGCACAGTTCCGTAACGGCAGGACAATCCTTACTTTAGATCAATCCCGACAGCGGGCTCGACGGATCGGCGTAGCGGCGCTTGCCCATGCGGCCGGCGCGATAGCTCATCCGCCCGCCCTCGACGGCGGCCTTCATCGCCGCCGCCATCAGCACCGGATCCTTGGCCTCGGCGATCGCGGTGTTCATCAGCACGCCGTCGCAGCCCAGCTCCATCGCCACCGCGGCGTCGCTCGCCTGCCCGACCCCGGCATCGACCAGCACCGGCACGTTCGCGCCCTCGACGATCTGCCGGATCGTCACCTGATTCTGGATGCCGAGCCCCGAGCCGATCGGCGCGCCGAGCGGCATGATCGCCACTGCGCCCGCCTCTTCGAGCTGCTTCGCGGCGATCGGATCGTCGACGCAATAGACCATCGGCTTGAAGCCCTCGCGGACCAGCACCTCGGTCGCCTTCAGCGTCTCGCGCATGTTGGGATAGAGCGTGCGCGCCTCGCCCAGCACCTCCAGCTTGACGAGATCCCAGCCGCCCGCCTCGCGCGCCAGCCGCAGCGTGCGGATCGCGTCCTCTGCGGAGAAGCAGCCAGCGGTGTTGGGAAGATAGGTGACCTTCTTGGGGTCGATATAGTCGGTCAGCATCGGCGCGTTCGGATCGCTGACGTTGACGCGCCGCACCGCGACGGTGACGATCTCCGCCCCCGATGCCGCGACCGCCGCGGCGTTCTGCGCGAAATCCTTGTACTTGCCGGTGCCGACGATCAGCCGCGAGCGGAACGTCCGCCCGGCGACCGTCCACGTATCGTCGGTGATCGGCTGCGCATGGTCGCCGCCGCCGACGAAGTGGACGATTTCCAGCTCGTCGCCGTCCTCGACCACCACCTGCGTCAGCGTCGAGCGCGGCACGACCTCGAGGTTGCGCTCCACCGCCACCTTCTCGGGGACCAGCCCGAGCGACTCCGCCAGCTCGGCGAGGGTGATCCCGGCGGTCACGCGCTTGTGCTCGCCGTTCACGGAAATGGTGATGGTGCCGTCAGTATGTGCCATGCCGGTCATCTAGGACCGCGGGGGCCGCGGGGCAACGTTGCGCGCCGTCGCGCCGGGTGCGATGATGCGCGGCGATGACCGACATTGTCTATGTCCTCAACGGACCGAACCTGAACCTGCTCGGCGTGCGCGAGCCCGACATCTATGGCCATGACACGCTCGACGACATCGCCGGGGCGCTGGAGGATCGCGCGCGCGAGCTGGGGCTGACGATCGACATGCGCCAGTCGAACCACGAGGGCCATCTCATCGACTGGCTGCACGAGGCGCAGGCGCATGACGCGCGCGCGGTGCTGCTCAACGCCGCGGCATTCACGCACACGTCGGTGGCGATCCACGACGCGATCAAGGCGATCACGACGCCGGTGATCGAGGTGCATCTGTCGAACCCGCACACGCGCGAGGCGTTTCGGCACGTCTCGTTCGTCGGGCGCGCGGCGAAGGGCAGCATTGCCGGTTTCGGCGCACTGTCGTACCAGCTCGCGCTTGAAGCCGCGGCGCGCTTCTGACAGGAGCCGCGACCAAAGGTCAGGGATAATTGGGGTTCAATGGCTGACATTTCACACAATAGCGGCGCGATGCAGGTCGATGTCGACCTGGTCCGCCAGCTCGCCGAGCTGCTCGACACCACGCAGCTGACCGAGATCGAGGTCGAGGACGGCGATCGCAAGATCCGCGTCGCGCGCAAGGCGGCGGCGGTCAACGCCGCGCCCGCGCTGCACTATGCCCCGGCGCCGGCCGCGCCCGCGCCGGTCGCGGCCGCGCCGCAGGTCGATGTCGCCGGGCCGTCGGCGGCGTCGAACGCCAATGCGGTGCGCTCGCCGATGGTCGGCACCGTCTATCTCGCCGCCGAGCCGGGCGCGAAGCCCTTCTCCAGCGTCGGGCAGAGCGTCGCGGCGGGCGACACGTTGCTGATCGTCGAGGCGATGAAGGTGATGAACCCGATCACCGCGCCGTCGGCGGGCGTCGTCAAGGCGATCCTGGTCGACAACGGCCAGCCGGTCGAGTTCGACCAGCCGTTAGTGGTGGTCGAGTAAGCGGATGCCGCAGATCAAGAAACTGCTGATCGCCAACCGTGGCGAGATCGCGCTGCGCATCCACCGCGCGTGCCACGAAATGGGCATCAGGACCGTCGCGGTCCACTCGACCGCCGACGCCGATGCGATGCACGTCCGGCTCGCGGACGAGGCGATCTGCATCGGGCCGCCGGCTGCGGCGGACAGCTATCTCAACATTCCGAACATCATCTCGGCGGCCGAGATCAGCGGCGCAGACGCGATCCACCCGGGCTATGGCTTTCTCAGCGAGAACGCCAAGTTCGCCGAGATCGTCGAGCTGCATAACCTGATCTTCGTCGGGCCGAAGCCCGAGCATATCCGGGTGATGGGCGACAAGGTCGAGGCCAAGCGCACCGCGGGCGCGCTTGGGCTGCCGCTGGTGCCGGGCTCGGACGGCGCGATCAGCGACGTCGCCGAGGCGCAGGCGCTCGCCGAGCAGATCGGCTATCCGGTCATCATCAAGGCCGCGAGCGGCGGCGGCGGGCGCGGCATGAAGGTGTGCCAGTCCGCCGATCAGCTCGAAACGCTGATGCAGCAGGCGGGCAGCGAGGCGAAGGCGGCGTTCGGCGACGCGACCGTCTACATGGAAAAGTACCTCGGCAACCCGCGGCACATCGAATTCCAGGTGTTCGGCGACGGCAACGGCAACGCCATCCATCTCGGCGAGCGCGACTGCTCGCTCCAGCGCCGCCATCAGAAGGTGGTCGAGGAGGCCCCCTCCCCGGTCATCACCGCCGAAGAGCGCGAGCGGATGGGCGGGATCGTCGCCAAGGCGATGGCCGACATGGGCTATCGCGGCGCGGGGACGATCGAGTTCCTGTGGGAAAACGGCGAATTCTACTTCATCGAGATGAACACCCGGCTGCAGGTCGAGCATCCGGTGACCGAGGCGATCACCGGGCTGGATCTGGTCCGCGAGCAGATCCGCATCGCCGAGGGGCATCCGCTGACGCTGCGTCAGGAAGACGTGGTGTTCCGCGGCCATGCGATCGAATGCCGGATCAACGCCGAGGACCCGCGCACCTTCGCGCCGTCGCCGGGGCTGGTAAAGCAATATCACGCGCCGGGCGGGATGCACGTCCGCGTCGATTCGGGGCTATACGCCGGCTACAAGGTGCCGCCCTATTACGACAGCATGATCGCCAAGCTGATCGTCTACGGCACCACCCGCGAAGGCGCGCTGCGCCGCCTGCGTCGCGCGCTGGAAGAGTTCGTGATCGAGGGAATGAAGACCACCATCCCGCTCCACCAGGCGCTGCTCGACGACCCCGAGTTCCGCGAAGGGGCGTACACGATCAAGTGGCTGGAGGAGTGGCTGGCCAAGCAGGGGTGATTATTCACTACCCTGCTTGGTTGTCCTCACCTTCCCCATTCTGCGTCGCCCCGGGCTTGACCCCGGGGCCCCGCTTTTTCTCTCGTCCGAGCATGGCTGGCAGCTGGGTCTACATCATGGCCGATCGCTGTCGCGGCACGAGATCGAGCCCCTCCCCTTCAGGGGAGGGGTTGGGGTGGGGAAGTCACGAAGAATGGTCTCGGTGAGACACGCCCCACCCCCTGCCCCTCCCCTGAAGGGGAGGGGTGAATGAGGATCGAGCGCGACAATCCTGACTGGCTCGATTTATTCGAGCGGTTCGCCTGAAGAAGCGGGGCCCCGGATCAAGTCCGGGGCGACGATTAGGGTTCAGCCTTGCCCCTCAACCAGCGCCAGCAACCGGTCGCGCTTGTCGAGCAGCGCCGCCATGTCGCCCGTCGCCACCTCGCGCCCCGACATCGCCCGGTCGAGCCGCGTCCGCGCCGCCGGGGTGATGTCCCCCAGCCGCGCGGCGATCTCTTCCATCTCCGCCATCCGCGCCCAGCAGTCGAGCACGACATCGCACCCCGCCGCGATCGCGCCGGCGGCCTTGTCGCCTGCCGAGCCCGACAGCGCCTTCATGTCGATATCGTCGGTCATCAACAGCCCGTCGAAGCCGATCCGCCCGCGGATCACCTCCTCGATCACCACCGGCGACAGCGTTGCGGGGCGCTCGGCATCCCAGGCCTGATAGACGATGTGGCTGGTCATCCCCATCGCCGCGTGCGCGAGCGTGCGGAACGGCGCGAGATCGTCCTCCAGCTCCGCGGCCGAGGCGGTGACGGTCGGGAGGTGGTAATGCGTGTCGAGCAGCGCGCGGCCGTGCCCCGGCATGTGCTTGACGACGCCGACCACGCCGCCCGCCGCCAGCCCCTCCAGCGTGGCGCGCCCCAGCGCTGCGACGCGCATCGGCTCGTGCCCGAACGCCCGGCAGGTGATCGCCTCGGTCGTTTCGGGGCGGGCGACATCGAGGATTGGGTGGCAGTCGACGGTGATCCCGACCTCCGACAGCATCAGCCCCAGCGCATGGCCGTTGGCGCGCGCCGCCTCGATCCCCGACATCGGCGCCAGCTCGTAGAGCCGGTCGAAGTCGGGCCCGGCCGGAAACGCCGGCCATTCCGGCGGCGCGAGCCGCGCGACGCGTCCGCCCTCCTGATCGACGAGGATCGCGACGTCGTCGCGGCCTTCCAGTTCGCGCAGTGAATCGGTGAGCGCGCGCAGCTGCGCGCGCGTCTCGACGTTGCGGCGGAACAGGATGTAGCCGGCGGGGCGCACCGCTTGGAAGAAGGCGCGTTCCGCCGCGGTGAGGACGGGGCCGGACAGGCCGAAGATCACAGGCTTCATGCCCGCGCTTCTAGGGCGGAACGCGCGGCGGAGGAAATGACTTTGGAAGTCCGCGCGTCCGGCCTAGCTATGGGCGCGATTGCAGGAGAAGACGATGCGCGTTTCGGGTTGCCTGGCTTGCCTCATGGTCGCTGCCCTGCCGCATGCCGCGCTGGCGCAGGACGCGCCGCCGCCGGCCGATCCGGGCGCACTGCAATCCACCACTCCTGATGACGTCCCGCCACCGCGCGTCCCGATGCGCGTGCAGGTCGCCGCCGGTCCGCAATGGCAGCCGTGGTTTCCCGGTGACGACCAGCGGCGGCTGAGCCCGTGGTTCAGCCTCTCGCGGACGCGCGGCGACACGCCGTTCGCGTTCGGCGCGCCCGACGACGGCACCAACCTGACGCTACTCCGCCGCGGGCGGACCGAATATGCGATCGCATTGCGCCGTGAGGGGCGACGGCGCGGCAACGATCTGGTCCCCGGCCTGCCGGGCATCGGGCGGACGCTGGAACTGGGCGGCTCGATCGAGACCTGGACCGGCGATCAGGTCCGCTGGCGTGGCGACGTGCGCAAGGGCGTCAACGGCCATAACGGCTGGATCAGCCAGCTCGGCATGGATTACGTCCGCCGCGATGGCGACGACTGGCTGGTGTCGCTGGGCCCGCGCGTGCTGATCGGCGACGGACGCTATCAGCGCGCGTGGTTCGGGGTCGACGATCGCGCCGCCGCGGCGACCGGACTAACCCGCTACACGCCGAAGGCCGGGCTGCGCTCGCTGGCGCTGACCGGCAGCGCGTCAAAGGAGATTTCGCGGCACTGGGGAGTCGAGGCGAACGTGACCTACGAACGGCTGGTAGGTGGCGCCGCCGATTCGCCGATCATCCGTCGTGTCGATTCGGCGACGCAGCTGCAGGTCGCGATCGGGCTGCACTACACCTTCTCGGTGCGGCTGCCCGACCGCGGCATCTTCCGGCTCATCCGGTAACGAAACAGCCCTCGCCGGCCAGCTTCAGCCGCGCGCACAATTCCGCCGCGGCCGCGCCGCTGCCGGCGTTGACGCGCAGGCGGTAGACGGTCTTGCCCTTCACCACCGCGGGCTGGACGATCTTGTCGAGCGTCGCGACATAGCCGAAGCGGCGCGCGATCTGGCTCCACGCGCCGTTGGCGACCGCCTGGCTGGGAAAGGCGCCGAGCTGGACCAGCGTCCCGCCCGAGGCCGCGCCCGACACCTGCGTCGCGGGGGCGCTGACCGGGCGTTGCGCGCGCAGCGGCGCGGCGGCCTGCGGCACCGCGACGCTGGCGGTCGGTGCGCCGCTCGCGGTCGTGCTGGGGCTCGGTGCCGGCGCGGTGGCGCGCGCGACCGGCGCCTCGGGCACCTGCGCGAGATCGATCGCAGCGTCGGTATGGCTGCCGGCGCTGGCGGCGATCGCCGAATCGCCCTCGCCGATCACCTTCATCCCGCCGGGCTCGTCAGGGCGGATCTTATAGTCGCCGGCCGGCGCGGCGATCAGCCGCCCGTCGCCGCCGCTGCCCGCGAACTGCCAGCGATACAGACCGAACAGGATCGCGCCGAGCACCAGCAGGCCGACCGCGACCAAGGCGACGATCCGCCCGACCGGCACCGCATAGGGATCGTCGGCCTCGACGGTGTCGAGCCACGGCAGGCGATCCGCGTCGCTCATCCGGCCGATCGGCTCCCCCTCACGCATCAGTGCATCTCCGCCACCGCCTCTACCCCCATGATCGCGAGGCCGTTGCGGATGATCTGGCCGATCGCGGCGGCGAGCGCCAGCCGTGCCGCGGTGACGGCGTGATCGTCGGGCACCAGGAAGCGCCGGTCGGGCCGATCGTTGCCCGCATTCCACAGCGAGTGAAATTCGGCAGCCAGATCATAGAGATAGAAGGCGATGCGATGCGGCTCGCGCGCTGCCGCCGCCGTCTCCACCACCCGCGGGAACTGGCTGGCGAGCCGCACCAGCGCCAGCTCTTCCGTATCAAGCCGGGACAGATCGGCGCCGTCGGCCGCAATCCCCGCCTCGGCGGCGCGGCGGTGGAGCGAATGGACGCGGGCGTGCGCATATTGCACGTAGAAGACCGGATTCTCCTTCGACGCCTCGACGACCTTGGCGAAGTCGAAGTCCATCTGCGCATCCGAGCGGCGCGTCAGCATCGTGAATCGGACCACGTCCTTGCCGACCTCGCGCACGACATCGGCCAGCGTCACGAAATTGCCCGCACGCTTCGACATCTTGACCGGCTCGCCGCCGCGCAGCAGCCGCACCATCTGGACCAGCTTGACGTCGAAGCGCGTCTTGCCCTCGGTCAGCGCGGCGACCGCGGCCTGGATGCGCTTGACGGTGCCGGCATGGTCGGCGCCCCAGATGTCGATCAGCTGGTCGGCGCTCTCGGCCTTCTGGAAGTGATAGGCCATGTCGGCGCCGAAATAGGTCCAGCTGCCGTTCGACTTGCGGATCGGGCGATCCTGATCGTCGCCGAACTGCGTCGAGCGGAACAGCGGCAGCTCGATCGGCTCCCAGTCGTCAGGCGTCTCGCCCTTGGGCGCTTCGAGCACGCCGTCGTAGATCAGGTCGCGCGTGCGCAGCACCGCCTCGGCGGCCTCGGGCTTCTTCGCCGCCTGCAACTCCGCTTCCGACGAGAAGATGTCGTGGTGGATGCCGAGCAGCGCGAGATCGTCCTTGATGAGCACCAGCATCGCCGCGACCGCGCGGGTGCGGAACAGCGCCAGCCATTCGGACTCGGGCGCGGCGGCATAACGATCGCCGAACTCCTGCGCGAGCGCCTGCCCTACGGGCACGAGATAATCGCCCGGATACAGCCCCTCGGGGATCGCGCCGACGTCCTCGCCGAGCGCCTCGCGATACCGCAGGTGCGCCGAGCGCGCGAGCACGTCGACCTGCCCGCCGGCGTCGTTGACGTAGTATTCGCGGATCACCGTGTGGCCCGCGAACTCGAGCAGGCTGGCGAGCGCATCGCCGACCACCGCGCCGCGGCAATGCCCCATGTGCATCGGCCCGGTCGGGTTGGCGGAGACATATTCGATATTGACCGACACGCCCCGCCCGCGCGTCGAGCGGCCGTAGTCGCCGCCCTCGCCGACGATCGTCGCAATCTCCTTGCGCCACACGTCGTCGTGGAGCCGCAGGTTGATGAACCCCGGTCCCGCGACCGATACCTCGGCCACCTCGGGCAGCGCGCGCAACTCGCCCGCCAGCGCCTCGGCCAGCGCGCGCGGGTTGGTCCCGGCGGGCTTGGCGAGCACCATCGCGGCATTGGTCGCCAGATCGCCATGCGTCGCGTCGCGCGGCGGCTCGACCGTGACGTTGCGGCGGTCGAGGTCGGCGGGGAGCGTGCCGGCGGCGGTCAGCGCGTCGAGCGCGGCGTCGACATGGGCGGTGAAACGGGTGAAGAGCGTCATGCCGCGGCGCTTAGCCCAAGGGGCGCGCGGACGCAAAATGCACGGCGACGCCCCTAATTGCAGCAGCCGCAACGACGAATGCGCGATCGCGAATTGCGCCGTTGCAGCGCAGCATGGATGCTGCAGCGCATCATCTCCAGACAGGGAAACGTCACATGCGCTCCTCGATCGCTTCCGTCCTGACCGCCGCCGCGCTGCTCCCGGCGGTCGCCGCCGCCGCCACCACGCCGGCAGAGCGCAGCTTCACGCGCGACGGCCACACCTATGTCTATTCGCTGACCCCGAACCAGGACGGCACCACGCTGATCCAGGGTCATGAGGTCGGCAGCAGCAACGGCCGCTTCCGCCTGACCGTCAAGGGCACGCGCGTCTCAGGTCAGGCCAACGGCCGCGATGTCTCGTTCCGCACCACCCGCCCACTGGCGCCGGTGGCGGTCGCCGCCAACTGATCTATCCGTCGCCCCGGACTTGATCCGGGGCCCCGCTTTTACACCGAAGACCACAAGTAGAAGCGGGATCCCGGGTCAAGCCCGGGATGACGAAAGGTCCACGTCATGGCGAGCGTAGCGAAGCAATCCAGGGCGTCCTGATCCGGCCCTGGATTGCTTCGCTGCGCTCGCCATGACGTTTGCGGTCAGAAGCCCTCGGGCAGGTCGATCGCCCTGACCGTCTCGCGATAGCGCGAGATTGCGTACCGGTCGGTCATCCCCGCGATGAAATCGGCGATGTGCCGGCTGATTCCCGGCTCGCTGTCGGGCAGGCGCTCGCGCCATTCCTCCGGCAACCGCCGCGGATCGTCGCGATAGGCGGCGAACAGCCCCGACACCACGCGGTGCGCCGCGCCGGCCGCCGCCAGCTGCCGTGGGTGGTGGTAGAGATTGGCGTACATGAAGCGCTTCAGCTCACGCTCGGCGGTGGCCATCGCGGGCGAGAAGCCGATCAGCGCCCGCCCCGCCGCGCGCACGTCATCGACGCTTTCCACCCCCGCCGCCGCGATCCGCGCACGCGATTCGGCGATCAGATCGTTGACCATCGCGCCGATCTGGCTGCGGATCAGCTCGCCGGCCAGCCGGTCGCGCGGCAGGTCCGGGAAGCGTGCGGTCACGCGCCGCCAGCCGTCCGCCACCAGCGGCACCGCCTCGATCTGCTCCAGCGTCAGCAGCCCGGCGCGCAGCCCGTCGTCGATGTCGTGATTGTCATAGGCGATGTCGTCGGCCAGCGCCGCGACCTGCGCCTCCAGCGAAGCATGGCTGGTCAGCTCCAGCGCCGCCTCGGCATCCGCCTCCGCCAGCGCCCACGCCGGGACCGCGATCGGTCCGTTGTGCTTGGCCAGCCCCTCCAGCGTCTCCCACGTCAGGTTGAGCCCCGGCCAGCGCGGATACGGCCGTTCGATCCGCATCAGCGTGCGCAGCGTATGCCCGTTGTGATCGAACCCGCCCGCCGCGCCCATCGCCTGTCGCAGCGCATCCTCGCCGGCATGACCGAACGGCGGGTGGCCGATGTCGTGCGCGAGACACAGCGCCTCGGTCAGATCCTCGTTGAGCCCCAGCACGCGCGCGATCGTCCGGCCGATCTGCGCGACCTCGAGGCTGTGCGTCAGGCGGACGCGGAAGTGATCGCCGTCTGGCGCGAGGAACACCTGCGTCTTGTGGCGCAGCCGGCGGAAGCTGATCGAGTGGATAATCCGGTCGCGGTCGCGCTGGAACGCGTCGCGCGGGCCGCGGTCGGCGCTTTCCTCGGGGTGGAGCCGCCCGCGGCTCCGCGCTGGATCGGCCGCCCACGGCGCGAGCGCGGCCATGTTACTTGCCGCCCAGCCTGGTCATCTTCTGCCCGGCCTCGCTGGTGAAGGTGAAGGCGGACAATCCCTGCTTCTTCAGCGTGTTGACCATCGCGCGCGCCTCGGCCTCGGTCTTGTACGGCCCGGTGACCAGCCGGTTGGTGGCGCGATTCGACACGGTAAAGGCGCGCTTGCCGGCGAGCGCATCGGCCTTGCCCTGCACGTTCTTCCACGCCTTCGGCAGATCCCCCTCGTTGGCGCCGCTGGCGACCTGTACCCAGATCCGCGCGGGTTCGGCGCGCGCGGCCTTCTTCTCGGCGGCTTCCTTGGCGGCGGCCTCCTTCTTGGCCTTTTCGGCGGCGAGTTCCTTGGCGCGCGCCTTGCGGTCGACCGGCTTCGCGGTCGGCTTGGCGGCGGGCTTGTCCTCCGGCTCCTCGGCGGCGGCGACCGCCTTTTGCGAGAGACGCTTGGCGGCGGCGAGCTTGGGGCGCTTCTGCTCGTCGGCGGCGGCGTTGCGTTCGGCGGTCTGCGCCGCCTCATCGAGCGTCACGGCGGCCGGGGCGGGCGGCGCGACGACCGGGACGCGCTGCGCCCCCGGCATCGGCGCCACGCCCAACTCGGCGGCCGGCACCGAAATGCCGGCCACGATCCGCGCGAGGATCGAATCCTCGCTGATCCGCGGCGGGCTGACGCGCAGCGGCGGGGCGCGGCGCGTCACCGCCGGACGCGGCGGCGTGGTGGTCGCGGCGGCGATTTGCGGCGCGGGTGCAGGTGCGGGGGCGGGCGTCGGTTCGCGCTGCGCCACCGTGACCGGCGCCGGAGTCTGCGGCTGCGGTGTCGGGATCGTCGTCCGTGCCAGCTGCGGGGCGGGCGCGGGGGTCGGGCTCGGTGGCTGCGACGGCGCCGCCGCGACCGCGGGGGCAGGCGCAGGCGCAGGAGTCGCGGTCGGCGCCGGGGCGCGCGTGTTCGCCGCCGCCAGTTGCGCCGCGGCGCGGTCGCGGCGGCGCTGCTCGCTGCGCGACAGCTTCTTCTGCGGCGTCGGCAGCGGCTGGACGGTCGGCGCCACGGCGGCGACCTGCGTGCGCGCGGGCGTGCCGGCGAGCGGCGTCAGCGGCGGCACCATCCGCGCGTCGGCGAGCCGCGCCGGGGTCGGCGCGACCTCGCCGAAATGGACCGCGAAGGCGCGATCAACCGGCGACAGCGTCGGCAGCCGCTGGAAGAACGCCGCCAGCCCGCCCGCCATGCCGCGCGGCATCATGCTGGTCGCGATCTTGTTCGCGCCAGAGACATCGCCATTCATCGCGAGGATGAAGGCGCGCGCGCGCCACGCGCCGCGATCCTGACGACGCAGCAACGGCTCGATCTGCGCCAGCGCCTCGTCCTGCCGCCCCGAAATGCCGAGCGACAGCGCGTAGCGGCGGCGGATCTCGTCCTCCTTCGCCGCCTCGCGCCCGCCCTGCGCCAGCGCGAGCCGATAATCCTGCTGCGCGCGCTCCTGCTCGCCGATCAGATCATAGGCGAGGCCGCGATCGTCGGCATATTGCGGCATCGGCGCGCCGTGCCGCTGCGCCTGCTCGAAATAGCGCAGCGCCTCGCCCGGCCGCTCGCCATTGACGAGGATGCGCGCGATCCCCGCCTTCACCCGGCCGTTGTTGGGGTCGATCGCCTCCGCGCGCTTGTAGAGCGCCGCGGCGGCGGTGGCGTCGCCGAGCGTGAACGACAGGTCGCCGGCCTCGATCAGCGCCGACAGGTCGCGCGGCGCGCTGCCCAGCCGCCGCACGACGTCGGCGAGCCGGTCCGCGTCGGGGTTGGGGGTCGCGACCACTTCCTGTGCCGCCACCGGCGCCGCGGGGGCGAGTGCGCCGGCCGCGAGCGCCACCGCCAGGCAACCGGCAAGAGGGAAACGTCCCGACCGCGATCGAGGGACAAAGGTCATGCGTAAAGCTCCCCGCCCCGCCCCGCGACGGGGCCGGACGGACCGGAAAGGGGAAGGATCGGCACCGCGCCGCGCGCCTCCGCCGCATCGGCGACCGCGAACCCGGTAGCGACGAGGGCGGACGGACGATGGGTCATCGCGCCATAGAGCCGCTCGGGAAGGAACCGGCAATGATGGGGGCGACCCGCCTGCGACGAAGCGAGCCGCAGCGGCGGTGCGCGGTCGATCCGCGCCCCGCCGCCGATCGGGTTACTGGTTGTTCTGGCGGTGCAGGAAGCGCGGCAGGTCGCCGGGCTCGCGCCCGTCATCCTCGACCGAGCGGCCCCCGGCGTTGCGGGTGGCGTTCTGCATCCGCTCGAACAGCGTGCCGCCCAGCTTGACGCGCGGCGCGGCCGGCGTCGGGGTCTCGTCCTCGCCGCCCGGCGACAGGAAGCGGCGGCGCTGCGCCTCGCCGGCCGGCGGGGTCGCGGCGGGGGCAGGCATCAGCGATTCGGCGCCCAGCACCAGCTCGTCCTCGTTCGGACGCGCCGGCGACGGGTCGATGCCGGCGCCGGCATTGGCCGGCGGCACGCCCTCGGCCATCGCACCAGCGGCGGCGCCGCTCGGCTGCTGCGGCGGAACGGCCGGGGTCGGCTCGTACGCGACCGGCTGCGGCGCGGGAGCGGGCGTCGGGGTCGGCGCGGCGGCGACCGGAGCCGGCGCGGCATCGGTGCGGCGCGGCGCCGAGAAGCTGAACGTGCGCGGCGGTTCGGACGGCGCGCTGGCGGCAGCCGGCGCGGTCGCCTGTCCGCTGCTCTCGATCCCGGTCGCAACGACCGAGACGCGAATCTTGCCCTCCAGCTCCGGGTTGAACGCCGAACCCCAGATGATGTTGGCGTCCGGATCGACCAGCTCGCGGATGTGGTTCGCGGCCTCGTCGACCTCGAGCAGGCGCATGTCGTCGCCGCCGGTGATCGAGACGATTACGCCCTTGGCGCCCTGCATCGACACGCCGTCGAGCAGCGGATTGGCGATCGCCTTCTGCGCGGCGATCAGCGCGCGGTCGTCGCCCTCGGCCTCGCCGGTGCCCATCATCGCCTTGCCCATCTCCTGCATCACCGAGCGGACGTCGGCGAAGTCGAGGTTGATGAGGCCCGGCATGACCATCAGGTCGGTGATGCCGCGCACGCCCTGCTGCAGGACCTCGTCGGCCATCTCGAACGCCTGCTTGAACGTGGTGTTGGCGTTGGCGACCAGGAACAGATTCTGGTTCGGGATCACGATCAGCGTGTCGACGAACTTCTGCAGCTCCTCGATGCCGGCATCGGCCGACTTCGAGCGGCGATTGCCCTCGAAGCTGAACGGCTTGGTCACGACGCCGACCGTCAGAATGCCCATGTCGCGCGCCGCCTTGGCGATCACCGGGGCCGCGCCGGTGCCGGTGCCGCCGCCCATGCCCGCGGCGATGAAGCACATGTGGCTGCCCTCGAGCAGCCGCGACAGCTCGTCGATCGTCTCCTCGGCGGCGGCGCGGCCGATCTCCGGCCGGCTGCCCGCGCCCAGACCCTGCGTGATCTTGGCGCCGAGCTGGATCTTCTGCTCCGCTTCCGACTGCTTGAGCGCCTGCGCGTCGGTGTTCGCGACCAGGAAGTTCACGCCCTGCACGTCCGCGCGCATCATGTTCGCGATCGCATTGCCGCCGGCCCCGCCGACGCCGATCACGGTGATCCGCGGGGTCAGGTCGTCGAGATCGGGCGTGATGAATTCGATGCTCATCGCAACATTACTCCGTCCGCCCGCATCGCTGGTTTTGTAACGGGCCGTTTACACCGATGTGCAACATGCGGGCGCGCGGTGAAAGAGGAAACACCGCGAAACGCCCTGTTGTCGCGTCAATAATTCGCCTTGGCGGCCTGAACGAGCTTCCAGAACCCGCGCAGGCCGCGCTGGCGGTGGACCATCTGCTGCGTCGGCGCGAGCCCGCGCAGGTCGATCGGATCGCTCGCGGCATAGAAGGCAAGCCCGGCCAGCGTCGCGAAGCCCGGACCGGCATGCGCCTCCGGCAGCCCGGTCAGGCCGCGCGGGCGGCCGATCCGCACCGATCGGCCCAGCGCCTGCTGCGCATAGTCGGCAATGCCCTTCAGCTCGGCGCCGCCGCCGGTCAGCACCACCTGCCGGCCGACCGGCCCCTCGAACTTGAGTTCCTTGAGCGCGGTCTGGATCTCGCCGACCAGATGCTCGAGCCGCTGGCGGATCACCGCGATCAACGCCGCCTTGGTGATCTGCAGCGCCTCCGAATCCTCTTCCTGCGTCCGCTCGCGGATCGTGACCATCTCGTGATTGTCGCGCGGGGACGCGTTGGCGGAGCCGTGGAAGCATTTGATCCGCTCGGCCTGCAACCGCGTGGTGCCGAACGCCGAGGCGATGTCGTCGGTGATGTCGGCGCCGCCGAACGGGATCGACTTCAGCCCGACCAGCATCGACCCCGCGAACAGCGAAACGTTGGTGATCCCCGCGCCGATCTCGACCAGCGCGACGCCCAGATCACGCTCCTCGGGGGAGAGGCAGGCGAGCCCGGTGGCGACCGGCGCGGCGATGATCGACTTCACCTCCAGGTGCGCGGAGCGGACGCACAGGTCGAGGTTGCGCACCGGCGAACCGTCGGCGGCGATGACGTGGATGTGGACGCCGAGCCGGTCGGCATGCAGCCCGAGCGGCTTCTTGACCCCGGTCAGCCCGTCGAGCGTGTAGAGCGCGGGCTGCGCGTGGAGCACCATCCGCCCCTGCGGATCGATCGACTGCCGGCCTTCGTGGAGCAGCGCGTCGATGTCGGCCTGTTCGATGCGCATCCCGCCCAGCTCGGCCTCGATGAACGCCTCGTCGCTGACCAGCCCGCCCGCCGAGAAACCCGCCCAGACGTTCTCGATGTTGAAGCCGGCGATCCGCTCCGCCTGTTCCACCGCCTCGCGCACCGCGACCTCGGTGGCGTCCATGTCGGCGATATAGCCGCGCTTGACGCCGCGGCTCTCGCGTTGCCCGGTGCCGAGCACGTTGAGTTCGCCGCCGTCGCCTTTCTGCGCGATCATCGCCGATACCTTGGACGATCCGATGTCCAGCGCGGTAATCAGGCCGTCGGGTGCCACCTTCGCCATCGCTCTACCCCCTCATGCTTCGCCGGAACGCAGCGCTTCCCCGGCGCGCGCCTCGATCGTTCGGTCGTTGTCGCCGATCACGTTGTTGCCCGTCGCCGCCGCGGCATCGGCGGGCGGATCGTTGCGGCCGTCGTCCGCGACCTGTTGCTGGTCCTGCCCGGCACGGCGCGCATACATCTTGGCGGGATCGCGCAGGTCGAAGCGCAGCCAGCCCTTGCCGAGCAGCGGATCGGCGCCGTCCATCTGCGCGAACTTGATGAGCGCCTGCGGCGCGCCGTCCTGCGGCAGCGCGAGCGTCTCGCCGGTCGTGAAGGTCAGGTCCCAGCGGCGATTGCCGACCCAGGTCGCGGCGCGGATGCGCGGGCGCAGCGCGGGGGCGGCGGCGAGCAGCGCCTGATAGCCCGGCTCCTGCTGATTCGCGCCGGGGCCGATCACCAGCGGCAGGTCGGGCATGTGCGTCGGCGCGACCGGCGCGAGCAGCCGCCCGGTCGCGTCGATCAGCGTCAATTGCCCCTTGTCCTGCCAGATCGCCGCCGGCTCGCGCTCGGTGATGTGGATCACCAGCCGGTCGGGGAGCCGCCGCGCGACATAGGCGTCGGCGATCCAGCCATAGGCCAGCAACCGCTCGCGGACGCGTTCCAGGTCGACGCGCAGCATCGCGCGCGACGACTGATCCTCCAGCGCGACCGCATAGACCGTCTCGCGGTCCATCCGCTTGAGCCCGGTGATGTCGACTTGCTCGACCCGCAGCCCGGCGCGCCCCGCCGCCTCGGCGACACCCGCACCGATCGCTTGCGGCACGCCGAGCAGATTGGCGACGAACAATGTCGCGACCCCGACCCCGCCCAGCACCGTCCACGTCACCGCCTTGCGCAGCGCGTCCTCGCTGATCGGCATCTTGGCGAGCAGCCGGTCGCCGAGCGACGCCTTGGGTACGCGGCGACGGTTCGGGGTCGGGCGGCGCCCCGGCGGTGCCGCGCCGCGCTTGATCGTGCGGCTCATGGCCGACCGGCCTCCGCCATCGCCTCGTCGACGATCGCCTGCACCAGCTCGGGATAGCTCATGCCGGTATGGCGCGCCTGTTCGGGGACGAGGCTGAGCGGGGTCATGCCCGGCTGGGTGTTCACTTCGAGCAGGAACAGCCCGTCAACGCCGCGCTCGTCATCCCAGCGGAAGTCCGAGCGGCTGGTCCCGCGGCAGCCGAGCACGCGATGCGCCTGCAACGCCAGCGCCATGCATGCCTGCGTGATCTCGTCGGGGATTTCGGCCGGGAAGATATGGTCGGTCATCCCGTCGGTATATTTGGCGTCGTAATCGTACCAGCCCGACTTGGGGCGCAGCTCGGTGACGCCGAGCGCCCGAGGACCATCCACACCGCCGAGCACCGCGGTGGTCAGCTCGCGCCCGCGGACATAAGGCTCGGCGAGCAGCTCGTCGAATTCCTGCCACGGCCCGGTCGCGTCGCGCGCGATCGGGTTGCCGTAATTGCCCGCTTCGGTGACGATCGCCACCCCGACCGAGGAGCCCTCGTTGACGGGTTTCAGCACATAGGGGCGCGGCAGCGGATCGGCGTCGTGCACGTCGGCACTCTTCACGATCCGCCCGCCGGGCATCGGGATGCCGGCGGGGACCAGCACCTGCTTGGTCAGCACCTTGTCGATCGCGATCACCGAGGTGGCGAGCCCGGAATGCGTGTAGCGCAGCCCCATCAGGTCCATGAGGCCCTGCACGCTGCCGTCCTCGCCGGGGGTACCGTGGAGGGCGTTGAAGACCAGATCGGGTGCGGCGTCGGCCAGTTTGGCGGCCACGTCGCGCGCCATGTCGATGCGCGTGACGCGGTGACCAAGCGACTCCAGCGCGTCGGCGACGCCGTTGCCGGAGGAGAGCGACACCTCACGCTCCGCCGACCAGCCGCCCATGAGAACCGCAATGTGAAGCGCCGTCATGCTCCCTCTCCCCGCTGGGGAGAGGGCTGGGGTGAGGGGCCGGTGCCTCGCAGAGAGGTCGGGCTCGGTGAGACACCGGCCCCTCCCCCAACCCCCTCCCCGGAGGGGCGGGGGCTATCCGTTAAATTACCCACGCGCTGGATTTCCCATTCTAGCTCTATTCCGCTCGCCGCCTTCACGCGCGTGCGCACGTCCTCACCCAACGCCTCGATATCCGCGCTGCTCGCGCTGCCGAGATTGAGCAGGAAATTCGTATGCTTCTCGCTGACCTGCGCATCGCCGCGCCGCAGCCCGCGGCACCCGGCGGCATCGACCAGCGCCCATGCCTTGTGCCCATCGGGGTTCTTGAACGTCGACCCGCCGGTCTTGGAGCGCAGCGGCTGCGACGCCTCGCGCGCGGCGGCGATCCGGTCCATCTCGGCCTGGATCGCTGCGGGCGCGCCGGGCTGGCCGCGGAAGGTGGCGGCGATCACGACCGCGCCCGCCGGCAGGTCGGAGTGGCGATAGGTATAGCCCAGCTCGCCCGCCGCCAGCGTCCGCCGCTCGCCCGAGCGCAACAGCACCTCGGCCTCGACCAGCACGTCGGCGGTCTCGCGCCCGTACGCGCCACCATTCATCCGCACGAACCCGCCGACCGTGCCGGGGATCGAGCGCAGGAACTCCAGCCCCGCGACGCCCGCATCGCGCGCGGTCGACGACACGAGGATGCCGCTCGCCCCGCCCCCGCAGCGCAGCGTCACGTCGTCGAGCGCGGTGGCGGTCGCGAACGGCTTGCCGAGCCGGACCACGACGCCGGGCACCCCGCCGTCGCGAACGATCAAATTCGAGCCGAGCCCGAGCGGCATGACCGGCACCGCCGGATCGAGCGCGGCGAGGAAATCGCAGAGGTCATCCGCGTCGGCGGGCTCGAACAGCCACTCCGCCGCCCCGCCCGCCTTGAACCAGACGAGCGGCGCGAGCGGCGCGTGGCGGGTCAACCGCCCGCGGACCTCGGGAAGCGCGTTCACCACGGCCCGGCCCGCCATAATTGCGCCCATGCCTGCCACGCCGCCATGTTCGCCTCGCCCGCGCGGCGGGTCGCCTCCTGCGCCGCGATCAGCGCCGCGCCCGCATCGGTGGCGTGGCGGCCGGCGTCCAGCGCGCGGCGCTGCGTGTCGAGCAGCTGCTTCTGCCAGCCGATCGCGGCGTCGAACCAGTTGGTCATGCGCGTTCCCCGATCGCGGCGGCGAGCCCGGCCGCCCATTTGGTGATGTCGCCCGCGCCAAGGCAGATCACCTGATCGCCCGCGCGCAACTCGTCGCGCAGCACCGCGGCGAGTGCGGCGGCATCGGCCACCACCGCCGCCTGACGATGCCCGCGCTCCTGCAACCCCGCGACCAGCGCCTCGGCATCGACGCCGGGGACCGGCGCCTCGCCCGCGGCATAGACCGGGGTGACATAGACCTGATCGGCGTCGTTGAACGCGCCGCGGAAGTCTTCCATCAGATTGCCGAGCCGCGAGTAGCGATGCGGCTGGACGACCGCGATCACCCGCCCCTGCGCACTCTCGCGCGCGGCCGCCAGCACCGCGCGGATCTCGACCGGGTGATGGCCGTAATCGTCGATGATCGTCGCGCCCCCGCCCCCTGCAAAGGCTACTTCGCCGACCTTGGTGAAGCGGCGCTTGACGCCCGAGAAGCGCTCGAACCCCTTCTGGATCGTTGCGTCGTCGATCCCCAGCTCCAGCGCGACGCCGATCGCGGCCAGCGCGTTCTGGACGTTGTGCCGCCCCGGCATCGGCAGATCGATCCCCTCGATCGAGCGCACCGCGCCGTCGCGCGCACGGACCTGCGCCTCGAAGCGGTTGCCGCCCGGATAGGGGGTGACATTGACCCCGCGCACGTCCGCCGACGCCGCGAAGCCATAAGTCACGATCCGCCGGTCGCGGACGCGCGGGATCAGCGCCTGCACCTCCGGGTGGTCGAGGCACAGCAACGCCGCGCCGTAAAAGGGCACGTTCTCGACGAACTCGACATAGGCGTCCTTGGCGCGGTCGAAGCTGCCATAATGGTCGAGATGCTCGGGATCGATGTTGGTGACGACCGCGATCGTGCCGTCGAGCCGCAGGAAGCTGCCGTCGCTCTCATCGGCCTCGACCACCATCCAGTCGCTCGCGCCGAGCCGTGCGTTCGAGCCGTAGCTGTTGATGATCCCGCCGTTGATGACGGTCGGATCGACCCCGCCGGCATCGAGCAGCGCCGCGACCATCGAGGTGGTCGTGGTCTTGCCGTGCGTCCCCGCGACCGCAACGGTCGACTTCAGCCGCATCAGTTCGGCGAGCATCTCGGCGCGGCGCACGACGGGAATCCGGTTGCGCAGCGCCGCCTCGACCTCGGGATTGCCGCGCTTCACCGCGGTCGAGGTCACGACCACCGCCACGCCCTCGACATTGGCGGCGTCGTGCCCGATCGTCACCGCGATCCCGCGCGCGCGCAGTCCCTCGATCACATAGCCTTCGGCGACGTCGGAGCCCTGCACCTTGTAGCCGAGATTGTGCATCACCTCGGCGATGCCCGACATGCCGATCCCGCCGATCCCGACGAAATGGATCGTCCCGATGTCGGTCGCGACCCCCTTCATGCGAACGCCTTCCGCGTCTGCGCCTTGCCGACCATCACCCGCGCGCGCGGCGCGTCGAGGCTTTCGACCAGATCGGCGAGGTCGGTGACGGCATTGGGCGCGCCGCACGAACGCGCGCGCGTGGCGGCATTGCCGAGCGCTTCGGGATCGAGTCCGAGTTTCTGCATCTGCTTGGCGAGTTCCGTCGGCGTGAAGGCGGTCTGTTGAATCGTGCGCGCGCCGCCCGCGGCGGTGATCTCGCGCGCATTGGCGGTCTGGTGATCGTCGGTCGCCGAGGGCAACGGCACGAGGATCGCGGGGCGGCCGGCGGCGGTCAGCTCGGCGATCGTCGACGCGCCGGCGCGCGCGATGACGAGGTGCGACCAGCCGAGCTGCTCGGGCAGGTCGGGAAGATAGGTGGCGAGATCGGCGGCGATGTCGAGGCTGGCGTATTTCTCGCGCACCGCATCGATGTCCTCGATCCGCGCCTGATGCGTCACCTGCAAGCGGCGGCGGAACGCGACCGGCAGCAGCGCCAGCCCGTCGGGCACCACCTGGCTCAGCACCGACGCGCCCTGGCTGCCGCCGGTCACCAGCACGCGGAAGATGCCGTCCTCGTCGGGCACCGGATAGGGCTTGGCGCGCAACGCCAGCACGCTCTCGCGCACCGGATTGCCGATCAGATGCGCCTTGGCGCGGTGGCGCGGATTGAGCCGCTCGGTCTCGGCATAGCTGGTCGCGATCGCATCGACGCGCCCGGCCACCAGCCGGTTGACGCGCCCCAGCACCGCATTCTGCTCGTGGACCGCGGTCGGGATCTTCTCGGCGAACGCTGCCGACAGCGCCGGAAAGGCGGGATAGCCGCCGAAGCCGATCACCGCCGCCGGCTTGAAGGTGCGATAGAGGTCGCGCGCGGACTTGCGCCCCTCCACCATCAGCCGCGCCGCCTTCGCCCAGCCGAGCGGCCCGCCCGCGAAGCGCCCGGCGGGAATGACATGCGTCTGCACGCCCTCGAACAGCCCCGGGAAGCGCACCCCGCGCGCGTCGCTGACCAGCGCGACACGGTGCCCGCGCTTCATCAGCTCGGCGGCGAGCGCGGCGGCGGGCACCATATGCCCGCCGGTCCCGCCGGCGGCGAGCACGTAATGGCGGGGGCGGAAGTCGCGGACCTGCGTCATTCGGCGCTCCAGCGTTGCTGCGCGATATACGGGCTGCGCAGCAGGAACGGGTTGCGGCGCGTAAAGGCGAGCAACAGCCCCATCCCCATCGACAGCGCGACCATCGACGAGCCGCCATAGCTGATGAACGGCAGCGTCATCCCCTTCGACGGCGCCAGCCCGGTGTTGACCGCCATCGAGATCAGCGCCTGCGCGCCGAACTGCACCGCCAGCCCCGAGGCGGCGAGCAGGCGGAACGGGTCCTGTTCGTCGAGCAGCTTGACGAACACCCGCACCACGATCGCGAGGAACGCCAGCCCGACGATCATGCACGCCAACAGCCCGAATTCCTCGCCGATCACCGAGAAGATGTAATCGGTGTGCGCCTCGGGCAGCCCGAACTTGACCGTCCCCGCGCCCGGCCCGGTGCCGAACCAGCCGCCGGAGGTCAACGTGTTGTGCGCGGCATTGGTCTGGAAGTGATCCGCCGCGCCCTCGCCCTCGACGCCGGGAAACAGGAAGGCGTCGATCCGCTTGCGCGCGGTGCTGTAGAACAGATAGGCCGCGACCAGCGCGACCGGCACCAGCGACAGGAAGCCGAGGATCACCCGCGTCGGCGTCCCCGCGATCGTCACCAGCGCCAGCCAGATCAGGCAGAAGATCACGGTCTGCCCGAAATCGGGCTGCAACATCAGCAGCATCGCGATCAATCCGGTCAACGCGGCGGTGATCGCGGTCACCGGCAGCTCGGCATCGCGCGACTTGAACGACAGCAGCCATGCGACCGTCACGACGAAGCACGGCTTGAGGAATTCGGACGGCTGGAACTGCGCGAAGCCGAACCCGACCCAGCGCCGCGCGCCGTTGACGCTGACCCCGACGAACGGCACCAACACCATCAGCGCGATGCACACCGCCGCGCCGATCAGCGACATGCGCCGCGCCATCGTCAGCGGCAGCATCGAGACGCCGAACAGCACCGGCAGCGACACCGCCACCCACATCACCTGCCGCCAGAAATAATGCAGCGGCGCGAAGTGGAGATGCTCGCCCGAATAGCGCGTCGCACTGACCGGCGAGCCGGCGGCGACCGCGATCAGCCCGATCGCGATCAGGAACAGCGCGAGCAGCAACAGCACGCGGTCGATGTCCCAGAACCACGTTCCCAGCGGCGACGGATCGCCGCGCCCGCCGCGGTTGCGCAGCGACACGCCGGGACGCGCCGGCTCGGTACGGGTCGCGCTCATGCCAGCTCCTCCACCGCTGCGCGGAATGCCGCGCCCCGCTGCTCGAAATCGCGGAACTGGTCGAACGAGGCGGCGGCGGGCGACAGCAGCACGACGTCGCCGCGCTCCGCCTCCTGCATCGCCAGCTTCACCGCGCGCTCCAGCGTCTCGACCTCGGCGACCGGCACCTGCCCGCGCAGCATCGCGGCGAAGCGCGGGCCGCCCTCGCCGATCGTATAGGCGCGCACGACATTGCCGAGATGCGGCAGGCAGGCGTCGAGATCGTCGCCCTTCACCTTGCCGCCGAGAATCCAGTGGATGCGCGGAAAGGCGGCGAGCGCGGGCGCGGCGCTTTCGGGGTTGGTCGCCTTGCTGTCGTTGATCCACGCCACGCCGTTCAGCGTCGCGATCCGCTCCATGCGGTGCGGCAGCCCGGTGAAGGTCTCCAGCGCGCGTTCGATCGTCTCGGCGTCGACGCCCAGCGCCTCGGCGACAGCGACCGCGGCCTTGGCATTCTGTTCGTTGTGCGGGCCTTGCAGCGACGGCCAGCGCGCCTGCTCACCGGGCAGCGGCACGCCGTCGATGAAGCGGACGTTGAGCCCCGCCGGTGCGTCGGCGAGTACCTCAAGCTCCGCCTCCGCCTCGTAATCGACGATCGCGACATGCGCGGGCGACTGCATCGCGAACAGCCGCGCCTTGCTGGCGGCATAGGCATCGAAGCCGTCGTAGCGGTCGAGATGGTCGGGGGTGACGTTGAGCAGCACCGCGACATCGCAGTCGAGCGTCTGCGTCAGGTCGATCTGGTAGCTCGACAGTTCGAGCACATAGACCCCGCCGTCGGGCAGCGGCTCCTGCGCGAGGATCGGCAGCCCGATGTTGCCGCCCATCCGCGCGGGGATGCCGGCGGTGTCGAGGATGTGGTGGACGAGCGCGGTGGTGGTCGACTTGCCGTTGGTGCCGGTGATCCCGACGACCTTGTGCGCGGGGAGGTCGGCGCGGGCCTGCGCGAACAGCTCGATGTCGCCGACGATCGGCACGCCCGCCGCGCGCGCCTTCGCGGCAAGCGGGTGCGTGTTGAGCGGCACGCCGGGGGAAACGACGAGCGCGTCCAGCCCGGCCAGATCGAGAGTATCGAGATCGGCAATCTCTAGAAGCCCTCTCCCCTCCGGGGAGTTCCGGGTCGAATGTGCCCCCGGCACATTCTCAACATCGCGGGGTGATGTTGACCCGGGACTGGTTGGGTGAGGGGCCGGTGTCTCACCGAATCCGCCCTCTCTGCGAGGCTCCTGCCCCTCACCAGTGTCGGGTGAACAATGCCCCGCATTGTTCAGTCCATGCTGGGAGCATGGACGACCCGACACTCCCTCTCCCCCGAGGGGAGAGGGAGTAAAAAGGGACCGCTTCTCCGCATCGCTATCCCACGCCGTCACCCTCGCGCCGCCGGCGACGAGCGCACGAACGGTCGCGGCGCCCGAGCGTGCCAGCCCGAGCACCGCATAATGTTTCCCCGCCCAGGCGCGCGAGACGATCATCGCAGCTTCAACGTCGACAGCCCGGCCAGCGCCAGCACCAGCGAGATGATCCAGAAGCGGATCACCACCGTCGGCTCGCTCCACCCCAATTGCTCGAAATGATGGTGGATCGGCGCCATGCGGAAGATGCGCTTGCCGGTGCGCTTGTACCAGAACACCTGGATGATGACCGAGAGCGCCTCGACCACGAACAGCCCGCCGATGATCCCCAGCACGATCTCGTGATGCGCGACCACCGCGATCGTGCCGAGCGCGCCGCCGAGCGCGAGGCTGCCGGTATCACCCATGAACACCGCCGCGGGCGGTGCATTGTACCACAGGAACGCCAGCCCGCCGCCGATCACCGCGCCGCAGAAGATCGCCAGCTCGCCCGCGCGCGGGACGTGCGGGATGCCGAGATAGTCGGCGAACTTCACGTTGCCCGCCAGATAGACGATCAGCATGAACGCGACGCTGGCGATGATGACCGGCATCGTCGCCAGCCCGTCGAGCCCGTCAGTCAGGTTCACCGCATTGCCGAACGCGACGATCGTGAACGCGGCGAAGATCGGGTAGAAATAGCCGAGGTCGACGAAATAGCGGCTGGTGAACGGGAAATAGAGCCCGGAGCCATTCTCCTGCATCACGATCCACGCCGCCACGCCGGCGATGGCGAATTCCAGTAACAGCCGCACCCGCCCGGAGACGCCCGCGGTACTGGCCTTCCGCACCTTGTCGTAATCGTCGAGGAAGCCGATCGCGCCGAAGCCGAGCGTGACGAACAGGCACGCCCAGACGAACGGGTTGCGCAGGTCCATCCAGATCAGCACCGACAGCACCAGGCTGGTGAGGATCATCAGCCCGCCCATCGTCGGGGTGCCGCGCTTGGCGAGATGCGTCTGCGGGCCGTCGGCGCGGATCGGCTGCCCCTTGCCCTGCCGGACGCGCAGCCAGCCGATGAAGCGCGGGCCGATGATGAGCCCGATCAGCAACGCGGTGGCGACCGCCGCACCGGCGCGAAACGTCTGATAGCGGATCAGGTTGAACCCGCCCGCGAAACCGAGTTGTTCGGCGATCCAGTACAGCAACTCAACTCATCCCGTTGGCAAGGCCGCTGACCAGTCGCGACAGGCCGACGCCGTTCGATCCCTTGACGAGCATGGTGTCGCCCGGACGGATCAGCGTCCGCAAGCGCTCGAGCGCCTGGCCGGCATCGGGCACATGGACGAATTCGACCCGCCCCTCAAGCGCCGTGGCGAGCGGGCGCATCGCCTCGCCGACCAGCACGGCCGTTTCGACGCGCGCGGCGACGACGTCGTCGGCCAGCCCGGCATGGAAGTCGGCCGACCCCTCGCCCAGCTCGCGCATCTCGCCAAGCACCGCGACATGCCGCCCGGCCGCCTGCGCCAGCACCGCCAGCGTCGCGCGCATCGAGGCGGGGTTGGCGTTGTAGCTTTCGTCGATCACGGTCGCCTCGCCGTCGCCGACGCGCACCGTCAGCCGCGCGCCGCGCCCCGGCAGCCCGCCCAGCTCGCCGAGCGCGAGCCCGGCCAGCGCCAGATCGGCGCCGACCGCGTCCGCGACCGCCAGAACGGCGAGCGCGTTCGACACCCAATGCCGTCCGGGCTGGGCGATCGTGAAGCTCAGGTCGCGCCCGCCGACGCGCGCGGTGACGAACGTGCCGCCGCTGCGCACCACCATCGCATCGCTGGCGCACACATCGGCCGCGCGATTGAGCCCGAAGGTGACGATCCGGCCCGCATAGGGCTTCGCGGCCGCGATCAACCGGTCGCGATGCGGGCTGTCGAACGGCACGATCGCGGTCCCGCCGGGCTCCAGACCCTGAAAAATCTCGCCCTTGGCGTCCGCAATCGCGCTTTCGTCGGGGAAGAATTCGGTATGCGCGGGCGCGATCGCGGTCACCAGCGCGACATGCGGGCGCACCAAAGTGGTCAGATGCGCCAGTTCGCCGGGATGACTCATCCCCATCTCCAGCACCGCAAAGTCGGTGTCGGCAGGCATCCGCGCGAGGCTGAGCGGGACGCCGGTATGATTGTTGTAGCTCTTGACCGAGCGATGCGCGCGGACGCCGGGCGCCCGATCGAGCGCCGCGAACAGCGCCTCCTTGGTCGAGGTCTTGCCGACCGATCCGGTGACCCCGATCACCTTGCCCGCCACCCGCGCGCGCGCGGCGCGAGCGAGATCCTCCAGCGCGGCGAAGGTGTTGTCGACGCGCACCGCAGGATGGGCGCTCGGCTGCGACACGATCGCCCCGCCCGCCCCCTGCGCGAACGCCTGGTCGAGGAAGCGGTGCCCGTCGGTCGTCTCGCCGGTCAGCGCGACGAACAGGTCGCGGTCGCCGACCTCGCGCGAATCGAACGCGACCCCGTCGACGGCGAAGTCGGCGGTGTCGGCGCCGCCGGTAGCGGCGGCGATCTCGGCCGCGGTCCAGAGCGTCACGCCGCCACCTCACGCGCGACGGTCACGTCATCGAACGGCAGCACGAGGTCGCCGACGATCTGCCCCTGTTCGTGGCCCTTGCCGGCGATCAGCACGATATCTCCCGCGCGCGCCTCGGCCACCGCGGCGGCGATCGCGGCGCGGCGGTCGCCGATCTCGCGTGCGCCGCGCGCGCCTTCGAGCACCGCGCGACGGATCAGCGCCGCATCCTCAGTGCGCGGATTGTCGTCGGTGACGATCACCACCTCGGCGCTCGCCACCGCGACCTGCCCCATCGGCACGCGCTTGCCCGCGTCGCGGTCGCCGCCCGCACCGAAGACGAGGATCAGCCGCCCCTCGACATGCGGGCGCAGCGCGGCGCACGCCGCCTCGATCGCGTCGGGCGTATGCGCATAATCGACATAGACCGGCACTCCACCCGCGGTAATCGCCGCCCGCTCCAGCCGCCCGCGCACCGGCTGCAAGCGCGCGAGGCCGGCGAGCGTCTGCGCGACGTCGCCGCCGGTCGCGATCACCAGCCCGGCGGCGACCAGCGCGTTCGCGGCCTGATAGCCACCGATCAGCGGCAACGTGACGCGGTGGTCCTGACCGTCGGCGCGGATCGTCAGCCCCTGCCCCAGCAAGGTCGGCGCACGCGCGACCAGCCGCAGGTCGTCGCCATGCTCGCCGACCGTGAAGACGCGATTGCCGCGCTCACGCGCGATATCGATCACGCGTTCCGAATTGGGATCGTCGACCCACACCACCGCGGTGCCGCCATCGGCCAGCACTTGCGCGAACAGCCGCAGCTTGGCGGTGAAATAGGCCGCCATGTCGCCGTGGTAATCGAGATGGTCGCGGCTGAGGTTGGTGAACGCCGCCGCGCGCACCGGCAGCCCCTCGGTGCGATACTGGCTGAGCCCGTGGCTCGACGCCTCGAATGCGACATGCGTCACCCCCTCGCGCGCCAGCCCGGCGACGTTCGACAGGAAGGTGACCACGTCCGGCGTGGTCAGTCCGGTGACGACGCGCTCGTCGGCGGTGGCGACGCCCAGCGTGCCGATCGACGCGGCATGATGCCCCGCCATCCGCCACAGCTGCCGCGTCATCTCGACGGTGGAGGTCTTGCCGTTGGTGCCCGTCACCGCGACCGCTGTTTCGGGAAACGGCGCGAAGAAGCGCGCTGCCAACCGGGCGAACGCCTCGCGGGGGGTATAGTCGCGGATATGGAGCGCACCCTCGACCTGCGCCTGCGGCCGCGCCACCACAGCCACCGCGCCCGCCTCGATCGCCGCCGGGATGTAATCCTCGCCGTTCACCCGCGCGCCCTCGAACGCGCCGAAGATCGTACCGGGCGCGACCTTGCGGTGGTCGATCGCGAACCCGGTGACCGCCTGCTCGCCGCCGCCCTCGACCAGTTGCGACAGCTTCATGCCCGCGTCCTCACTGCCCGCCGCTCTTCGGCGCGCGATCGGGATCGTTCCACAACGTCGGGACGATGTCCGAGACGTCGATGTCGCGGTTGTCGTCCGGCGTCACGCCCAGGATCGCGCCGACGCGCGAAATCGTGCGGCCGACGACCGGGGCGACGTTCCACGCGGCGGTCTTCCACCCGAAGGTCTCCTTCGTGCCAAGCGGCGAGTCGAGCATCGCCACCACCACATAGCGCGGCGCGTCCATCGGGAAAGCCGCCGCGAAGGTCGCGACGTTGCGCGACCGGTCGTAGCCCCCCGCCACCGCCGCCTCGGCGGTGCCGGTTTTGCCGCCGACCCGGTAGCCCGGCGCATCGCCCTTGCGCCCGGTGCCGCGCAGCACGATCAGCCGCAGCATCTGGCGCATCCGCGCGCTGGTCGCCTCGCTGATGACACGCCGTCCGGCGACCTCATGCCCCGGCTGCACCTTGAGCAACGTCGCCGGCCGCCACGTTCCGCCGTTGACCAGCGCGGCATAGGCATTGGCGAGGTGTAGCGGCGTCACCGCGATGCCGTGGCCATAGGCGGTGGTCATCGTCGTGGTGCGCGCCCAGAAGGTCGGCCACAGCGGGCGCCCCTTCTCGCGCACTTCGATGTCGGGACGCGTGTCGAAGCCGAGCTTGCGGAACATCTTCTGCATCCGCTCCGGCCCGACCTCGTCGGCGACGCGCGCGGTGGCGACGTTGGAGGAATAGATCAGCGTCTCCGCCATATTGAGCCAGCGCTTCGGATCGCCGCGCTCGTCATGGATCGTGAAGCGCCCGACCTGCAGCGGATGCGTCGCGTCGAAGCGGCGCTCCATCGAGGTGACGACGCCATTGTCGATCGCCGCCGCCATCGTGATCGGCTTGAAGGTCGAGCCCAGCTCGAACACGCTCTGCGTGGTGATGTTGCGGAGCTGCTCGCTGCCCGACATGCCGACGCGGTTCGGGTTGAAGGTCGGCAGCGACACCATCGCCACCACCTCGCCTGTATGGACGTCGAGCACGATCCCCCCGCCGCCGCGCGCCGAGAAGGTCGTCATCGCGCGGCCCAGCTCGCTCTCCATCGCCGCCTGCACGCGCGTGTCGATCGCCAGCGCGACCGGCTGGTTGATCGTCGCGGGGTTGGTCAGCCGCTCGTCGAGCGCGCGCTCGATCCCGCTCATGCCGTGGCCGCCGCTGATAAAGCCCAGCACGTGCGCGCCGAGCGTCGATTGCGGATAGAGACGCTGCGTCTCGCGCTCGAACACGATGCCCGGCTCGCCGATCGCGTTGACCGCCTCGACCAGCGCCGGGCTGGCGCGGCGGTTGAGATAGGTGAAGCTGACCGGGCGGGTGATCTGCGCATAGAACCACGCCTGATCGCCGCGGTCGGGCATCAGGTCGGCGAGCTTCTGCGCGATCTGCGACGGGTCGCCGAGCAGCTTCTTCGGATGGACGCCGATCGTCCAGGCGTCGATCGTCCGCGCGAGCGGCGCGCCGTTGCGGTCGACGATATCGCCACGCGGCGCGGCGAGCACCGGGGCGTTGCCGCGCTCGCCGCCCTCGGTCAACCCGAGCATCGCCAGCCGTCCGATCACGATCAGCACCGCCGCCGCGAACAGCAGCATCAGCATCATCAGGCGCAGGTGTTGCGTCGCCAGCATCTGCTGGCGCTGGTCGCCCGAACGGCCGGCGCGAAGGGGTCGGGCGACCAGCGTGGTCACCGCAGGCGGCTCCGTTCGGCGCGGGCGCCGCTCAGCAGGTCACCCAGCGTGTTGTCGCTGAGCAGCCCGCGATCGAGCATCGCGACCTTGGCGACCTTGACCGGCGCGACCGCGGCGCGCGCGGCGACCTTGGTGACGGTGACCGGGGCGGTGGTGGCGGCGGCGACCTGCACCGCGGCGACCTTGACGACGGCGGGGGCGGTGGTGGCGGCGCTGGCGGTGGCGACCGCGGGGACGAGGGCGGCGACCGGCGCGGCGGGGACGATCAGCTGCGCGGTCTGCACCGGCACGTCACGCCCCGGCGCGGGCAGCCCCTGCACGGGCGAGAGCGCTGCCAGCGCGCGCTCGTTGGCGACGAACTGCTGCGCGGTCGGCACCGTCAGCGCCAGCGTGTTGCCGTTCCAGCGTTCGAGCTGCGCGAGGTTCGCGCGCACGTCGAACTCGGTCTCCAGCGCGCGGATGTCGCGCTCCGCCGAGGCGATGCGCCGGTCGACCTGCTCCAGCCGCTTGCGCTCCGCCGCGACCTGCGACGACACGAGGTAGAAGCCGATCGCCACGATCGCGCAGCCGGTCAGCCACCCCAGCCCCTTCAACCGATATATCGCCGCCATCGTTACGCCTCCAAACGCCAAGGGGCCGCCCCGGTACGCCGGGCGGTGCGAAGTGTGGCGGAGCGGGCGCGCGGGTTGGCGGCCAGCTCCGCTTCGCCCGCACGTATCGCGCGGGCGGTGATCTCGAAGGTCGGTTCGCGCACGGGCGCGCTGACCGGCAGGTGACGCGACCCGCCGGGGGCGGCGCCCGAGCGGTCGCGCAGGAAGCGCTTGACGATGCGATCCTCCAGCGAGTGGAAGGTGACGATCGCCAGCCGCCCCCCGGGCTTCAGCACGCGCTCGGCGGCCTCCAGCCCCTGCGTCAGCTCGTCCAGCTCGCCGTTGACGTGGATGCGCACCGCCTGGAAGGCGCGGGTCGCCGGGTCCTTCTTGTCGTGCGGGCGATGGCCCAGCGCCTTGCGGACCACGGTCGCGAACTGCGCGGTCGTGGTGAGCGGACGCGCCGCGACCACCGCGCGCGCGATCCGCCGCGACTTCGGCTCCTCGCCATAACGGTAGAGCACGTCGGCGATCTGCTCTTCCTCGGCCTCGTTGAGGAAGTCGGCGGCGGACATGCCCGCTTGGCTCATCCGCATGTCGAGCGGACCGTCCGACTGGAACGAGAAGCCGCGCTGCGCCTGATCGAGCTGCATCGACGACACGCCGATGTCCATCGTCACGCCGTCGACCGGCACCGCGTCGCGCGCCGCCAGCTCCGACTCGAGCGCCGAGAAGGTGGCAGGGACGAGCGTCAGCGCCGCCTCTTCCTCCAGCGCGCGGCCGTTGGCGATCGCGTCCGGATCGCGGTCGAACGCGATCACCGCCGCGCCGGTCGCGAGGATCGCGCGGGTATAGCCGCCGGCGCCGAAGGTCGCGTCGACATGGCACTCGCCGGGGGCAGGGGCGAGCGCGGCGACGACCTCGTCGAGCAGGACGGGGATGTGCGGGGCGGCAAGGCTGCTCACGACAGGGGTATCCCCTTGTCCTCGCAGGTGAACTCCACATACTCCTTGAGGAAGGGATCGATGCCTGGCGTCTCGATCAGGACGTTAGGCGCCCAGATCGTGATCCAGTTGAACGCGCCCAGGAACACCGCCGCGCCGGCGATCCGCGCATAGCGGCGCTCGAACGTCGGCATGATGAAGCGGCCCGAGCCGTCGAACGGCAGCGGCTCGGCGCCGCCGGCACGGTCGAGGATGTTATAGTCGGTGCGCCCGCTGGTCGCGAATTGCGCGGCGTCGAGCGCCTCCAGCTTCGCCTTCCAGAACGGCACGAAGCCGGGGTCGTAGGCGATCAGGCAACGATGTTCGGGATGCGGGGCGATGATGACGGTCCCGCCGTCCTTGCCGTCCTCGCGCGGGGCGTTCTTGGCCAGCGTCGCGCGCAGGGTGTTGGGAATCGCGACCCGGCCCTTGTCGTCGACAAGACCGAGACCCTTTCCCTGATAATCCACCCTGTCGACCACGCCCACCTCGCACCCGGAGCGCACAACCACCCTGCCCGACGCACGGCCATCGCCGCGCGCCGACGTTGCCGTCAGCAAACAACAGTGGTTCTGCCCCCAATGTCGTCGGGGATAGGTAACAGGGTTAAACGGGGAAGAGAAGGGATTTTCGGGGAAATTCGGGGACAAGCCACTTTGCTGTCAGAATTTCCCCGGATTCCATGGCGGAGCATGGGCGCGCCGCCGCCGCGTAGCCGGACGCGCGCCGCCCCGGCGGGCGCAGAAGCGGCGATTTTGCTTAACGAGGGGCGCTTTCCCCGGATTTCCCCGGCGACTCCGCCGCGCGGGCCAGGCATGCCCGGACGCGCGCCGATTATCTGCCGATCCTGCGGTGCGAATCGGCGTGCGGCCCGCAACATAGCCGTCCGCCGCGGTGACGGACCGCGACGCGGCGGTCACAGCATGCCGTTGGTCGAGGACGAATCGGGCGCGGACTGCTGCGGGACCGGCGATTCGGCGGCGGAGGGCGTCGGCGCCGCGCCGGGGGTGACGCCCATCTCGGCAAGCGGTTCGTTCGCGGGCGCAGCGGTCGGTGCCGATGCCGGCGCGCTCATGTTGGCGACCAGTTCCGGTTGCGCGGCACCGGTCACGCTGACCGGCTGTTGCTGGTTCACCGAAGAAAAGATCGCGCTCGCCAGCCCGATCAACAGCACGACCGCCGCCAGACCGATCATTCCGACGCGCACGCGCTGCCGGGTCTGTTCCGCCTGTTGCCGTTCGACGGCGGCTTTATCTTTGTGAGGAGCCTTCATCGGTCGCGCGTATCTAACCGATCGTCGCGCGACTGTCGATCAATTCGTTAACGCCGCCCCGCGCACCAGCCCCTTCGCCGCCAGCCAGGCCGGATCGTAGAGCGTCGAGAGATAGCGGAAGCCGGTGTCGCACAGGATCGTCGCGATCCGCTTGCCCGGTCCGAGCTGCCGCGCGAGCCGCACCGCCCCCGCGACGTTGATCCCCGACGACAGGCCGAGGCACAGCCCCTCCTCGCGCAGCAGCCGGTCGGTCCAGTCGAGCCCTTCCTGGTCGGGGATACGGAATTGCGCGTCGACCGGCGCGCCCTCCAGATTGGCGGTGATCCGCCCCTGCCCGATCCCCTCGGCCACCGACGAGCCCTCGGCGCGCAGCTCGCCGCACGCATAATATTCGTACAGCGCCGCGCCATGCGGATCGCTGAGCGCGATGCACACGTCGGGATCATGCGCCTTCAGGCCCAGCCCGACCCCGGCGAAGGTGCCGCCGGTGCCGACCGCGCAGGTGAAGCCGTCGATCCGACCGTCCATCTGCGTCCAGATCTCCTCGGCGGTGCCGACGATATGCGCGCGGCGATTGGCGATATTGTCGAACTGGTTGGCCCAGATCGCGCCCGGCGTCTCCTCGGCGATTCGCCGCGAAGTGTGGACGAAATGCGCGGAGGACGCATAAGGCGCGGCGGGCACCGTCACCAGCTCGGCGCCGAGCGCGCGCAGCGTGTCCATCTTCTCCTTGGACTGGGTGTCGGGCATCACGATGATCGTACGATAGCCCTTGGCATTGGCGACCAGCGCCAGCCCGATCCCGGTATTGCCCGCCGTCCCCTCGACGATCGTCCCGCCGGGCGCCAGCACGCCGCGCTCCTCGGCATCGTTGACGATGAACAAAGCGGCGCGATCCTTCACGCTCGCCCCCGGATTGGCGAACTCGCACTTGCCGAAGATGTCGCAGCCGGTCGCCTCGCTCGGCCCCTTCAGGCGGACGAGCGGCGTGTTGCCGATCAGGGCGAGCGTGTCGGTGGTGGTATGCATGCCGGCGTCAATGCGGGCGCACCGGCCGCGGCGCAAGCGATTGAAACTATCCGTCGCCCTCTCCCGCCTTCATCGCGCTCGCCAAGCCGCGACAAAGCTGCCATGTTCCCGTTTCGTTTTCGCAGCCGAGTCGCTTCCGAGTCGCCGATGCCCGACCTGCCGCCCCGCCCGCTGCGCTGGCTGTTCCTCGACCTGAACAGCTATTTCGCGAGCGTCGAGCAGCAATTGCAGCCAAGCCTGCGCGGGCGGCCGGTGATCGTCGCGCCGGTCGGCACCGACACGACGGTCGCGATCGCCGCCTCGGTCGAGGCGAAGCGCTACGGTATCTCGACGGGAACGCCGGTGTGGGAGGCGAAGCAGCGCTGCCGCGAGCTGGTCGTCACCCCCGCGCGGCACGAACGCTACGTCGAATTCCACCACGCGATCGTCGCCGAGATCGAGCGGCATATTCCGGTCACCAAGGTCTGCTCGATCGACGAGGTGGCGTGCCGGCTGCTCGACAACGAGAACGATCGCGCGCACGCCGAGGCGCTGGCGGTGCGGATCAAGCGCGGCATCCGCGAAAGGGTCGGCGCGTGCCTGACCTCCTCGGTCGGGATCGCGCCCAACCGGCTGCTCGCCAAGCTCGCCTCCGACCTGCAGAAGCCAGACGGGCTGGTGGTGTTCGAGGCGGAGGCGCTGCCCGAGGCGCTGTACCCGCTCAAGCTGCGGGACATCTCGGGCATCGGCCCCAACATGGAGCGGCGGCTGGCGCGCGACGGCGTCAACGACATCCGCCAACTGCTCGCGCGCCGCCCGCGTGACGCCGGCAACGCCTGGGGCGGCAGCGACGGCGACCGGCTGTGGTACCTGCTCCACGGCGTCGACCTGCCCGAGAAGCCGACGCAGAGCCGCACGATCGGGCACAGCCACGTGCTCTCCCCGCGCCACCGCGGCTATGAGTCGGTGCGGCTGACCGCGCGGCGGCTCGCGCTCAAGGCCGCCAGCCGGCTGCGCCGCAAGGGCTATCGCGCGCGCCTGCTGGTGCTGCACGCGCGCTTCGAGGACGACAAGAGCAAATGGCGCGCGAGCGTCAAGCTGCCGGCCACGCAGGACAGTTTCGTCGTGCTCACGCGGCTCGACGCGCTCTTCCCGCGGCTGCACGCGGCCGGCGCGGCGCATCGCAGCGGCTGCCGCATGATCGGCGTGACGCTGGCCGAGATCGAGCCGGTCGCGGGCGAGCAGGGCTCGCTGTTCGCCGCGCTCGATCCCGACGATCCGCTCGCGCGCGAGACGCGGACGCTGGCGCTGAGCCGCGCGATGGACCGGATCAACGAGCGGTTCGGGCGCAACGCGGTGTCGGTCGGTCCGCTGAACGGCGGGCGGCTCGATCGCGTCGGCTCGAAGATCGCGTTCGGACGGATCCCCGAGTTGTCCGAATTCCACGAGTGAGCGCTACCGAAATGGGTCGATGATATAATGACTTTGATATGACAGGGTTGACGACGTTTTCCGCATGCGCGAAGCGTGCGGACCTATGCAAAAGCTCGCTTTCCTCCCCCTCGCCGCCTCATTGTTCGCGCTCGCAGCGTGCAATTCCGAGCCGTCCAAACAGGTTCTCGATTCGAACCCCGATCCGATGGCGTCGCAGCTGGCCAATGCCGCGCCCGTCGAGCTGCCGCCCGCGATCAAGGCCGACAAGACGATGCGCTGTAAGGACGGCAGCCTCGTCTACGTGACCTTCTTCACCGGCGACAAGCAGGCGGTGGTGCGCACCGAGAAGAACGGTACGCCGACGATGCTCAAGGGCGAGGGCGGCGAGGCGCCGCTCAGTGCGGACGGCGGCTGGAAGCTGACCGGCAACCCGACCGAGATCACCCTCACCCGCCCCGGCAAGGGCGCGCTCTCCTGCCACGCCTGACCTGAACCGCGCCGGCGCGTCTCGCGGAGAGCGCCGGCGCCTCACCTCGATCAATCCTTGCCGCCCGCCGCGGCCGCCCCTAGCGTCCGACGCTTATGGCAACCATCGCGATCTACAGCCTGAAGGGCGGCGTCGGTAAGTCGACGCTGGCGGTCAACCTCGCCTGGTGCGCCGCCACGCTGTCCGCCAGAAAGACGTTGCTGTGGGACCTCGATCCCCAGGCCGCGTCGAGCTGGGTGCTCGGTGACGGCGCCGCGCACGATCGCGCCCAGGCGCTGTTCTCGCGCGACGTCGATCCCGAGCGACTGATCACGCGCACGCGCTACGACCGGCTCGAGCTGCTGCCCGCCGACGCCTCGCTGCGCGACCTCAACCACCTGTTCCGCGAGCTCGACAAGAAGAAGCGGCTGCGCAAGTTGATCGCCGACCTGGGCGACCACGATCACGTCCTCCTCGACTGCCCGCCCGGGCTGACCGAGACCGCCGACCAGGTCGCGCGCGCCGCCGACCTGATCGTGGTGCCGGTGGTGCCGTCGGCCTTCTCGCAGCGCGCCCACGCCACGATCGAGCGCCAGTTCGGCGGCCAGGTCGCGATCCTGCCGGTCCACAACATGGTCGATCGCCGCCGCGCGCTCCACGTCGCCGCGGTCGAGCAGCACGCCGACTGGCCCGGCATCCCCGCGGCGAGCGCGATCGAGGCGGCCACCGCCAAGCGCCTGCCGGTCGGCGTCGCCGCCCCGAACAGCGTCGCGGCCAAGGCGTTCGCGCAGCTGTGGCGCACGGTGGAGCAGCGCTGCGCTTGAGCGAGCCGCTCGACCCGTCGCTGCTGCTGGGCGCCTATTCGGTCGGGGTCTTCCCGATGGCGGACAGCCGCGACGCGGAGGAGGTCTATTGGGTCGAGCCGCGCCGCCGCGCGATCCTGCCGCTCGACGGCTTCCACCTCTCGCGCTCGCTGCGCAAGGTGATCGCGGGCGACCGCTTCCGCGTCACCGCCGACCGCGCCTTCGCCGCGATCATCGCGCTGTGCGCCGAGAGCGCCGAGGACCGCCCCGACACCTGGATCAACGCCTCGATCGAGCAGGCGTTCGTGCGCCTGCACGGGCTCGGGCTGGCGCATTCGGTGGAGTGCTGGGACGGCGACCGGCTCGTCGGGGGGCTCTACGGTCTCGCGCTCGGCCGCGCGTTCTTCGGCGAGAGCATGGTGAGCCGCGCGCCCAACGCCTCCAAGGTGGCGATCGCGGCGCTGGTGGCGCGGCTACGCGCGGGCGGTTTCACGCTGCTCGACTGCCAGTTCATGACCGAGCACCTCGCCTCGCTCGGGGCGATCGAGGTGCCGCGGGCCGACTATATGGCGTTGCTGGGCGCGGCGCTCTCTTCGACCGCCTCGTCGGCGGCGGCGGCGGGCTCATCCCCCGCCGCGCTGGCGGAGGCGGCGGGCGCCGGCGCCTTCGGCGCCCTGGATGCGGCGGCGGGCGCGGACGGCGCGGTGCCGGGGAAGGTCATCGCGCAGCTCTTGGTCCAGACGTCGTAGACCGGGTGGATCACCACGTTGGCGGCGGGCCGCTCCTTGTAGAGCCAGCCCGAGAAGGCGCGCCGCCACCCGCCCTCGACCGCGCGGACGTCGAGCTGGACGAAGGCGCCGGTGAGCGGCTGCGGCTCCCACGGTGCGGTCTGCTCGCACGCGCGCAGCCGCACGATCACGTCGCCCGCGCGCACCGCCTGGCCGGGCTTGAGCGTGATGTCGCGGCTGACGCCGTTGCGCTTGTTGAGCAGGCCCAGCACCGCGACGCGCTGCGCCATCGGGGTGGCGCCGAGGTCGACCGGATCGTCCTGCGAGTCGAGCGACACCTCGTCCGAGGCGCGCGGCGCGGGCGCGCCCGCGGGCGCCGGTAGCGCCGTGCTCACGGCCGGCGACTCGCCGTGGCGAACGCCGCGCCAGCCCAGGGCCGCCCAGGTCGCCGCCGCCGCCGCCACTAACAGCCCGCCGAGCGCGAGCCAGCGCCTCACGCGTCGGGGCTCCATGCCTCATAGTCACCGGTGGCGGAGGCACGATGGCCGCCCTTCTCCAGCGCGCCCTGGGGGCGATAGGCCAGCGCGGTGCCGGTGAGATTGGGCACCGCGGGCTTCTGCCACTGGCGGGGCGGCGGCAGGTTCTGCTCGGGCGTGCCGTCGACCTGATGGTGCAGCCAGCTGAACCACTCGGGCGGCACGCGGCTGGCGTCGTTGGCGCCGGCATAGATCACCCAGCGGCGCGGGTTGCCCGCGGTGTCGCGGCCGCCTTCCCAATAGGTGTTGCCGAGCGAGTCCTCGCCGACCTGGCGCTTGCCGCGCAGCCCGAGGATGGTGCCCCAGCTGGCGCCG
>CAJYLV010000051.1 GCA_913776255.1 uncultured Sphingomonas sp.
TCCGTTCTTCTGCCCCGATGCCGGCGCCGCGGCGCGCTGGGAAGCGAAGATGGACGCCGCGCGCAAGGCCGGCATCGGGGCAGAAGAACGGATTGGCGTCGATCTGCGCATCGTCGAACGCGGCATAATCCCTCGCGTCCCCGCCGATCGCCTCCACCCAGGCGCGGACGCGCACCTGCGGGATCGCGGCGCGCGCCACCGCGCCCGCCGCGACGCGCGCAGCGGTTTCGCGTGCCGACGAGCGCCCGCCGCCGCGATAGTCGCGGATGCCGTATTTGGCGTCATAGGCGTAATCGGCATGGCCGGGGCGATAGGCCTGCGCGATCGCGGAATAATCCTTCGAACGCTGGTCGACATTCTCGATCATCAGGCTGATCGGGGTGCCGGTGGTCCGCCCCTCGAACACCCCCGACAGGATGCGGACCTGATCCGGTTCCTGCCGCTGGGTCGTGAAGCGCGACTGGCCGGGGCGGCGGCGGTCGAGCCACGGCTGGATATCCGCATCGCTCAGCGCGATGCCCGGCGGGCACCCGTCGACCACCGCGCCCAGCGCCGGGCCATGGCTTTCGCCCCAGGTGGTGAAACGGAACACGCGGCCGAAGGTGTTGAAGCTCATGGCGCTGCGCTTTGCCAGAAGCGGGGGGCGGGGGACAGTCCCTCGCGGGTTCGTCATGGCGAGCGCGGCGACGCAATCCAGTGTTCCGGGCGACGCCCTGGATTGCTTCGCTGCGCTCGCAATGACGGGGACGTCCTCAGGTGATGAGCTTCTTCAGCGCGGCCAGCGTGTCGGCCTCGGCCGCCGGCTTGTCGGTGCGGATGCGCGCGATGCGGGGAAAGCGCATCGCGACGCCCGATTTGTGCCGTTTCGATTCGTGGATCGAATCGAAGGCGATCTCCAGCACCAGCGACTTCTCGACCTCGCGCACCGGGCCGAAGCGATTGAGCGTGTGCTGGCGCACGAAGCGGTCGAGCTGCGCGATCTCCTGATCGGTGATGCCCTGATAGGCCTTGCCGACGGGGAGCAGTTCGCCGTCCTCACTCCAGCAACCGAACGTATAGTCGCTGTACCAGCTCGACCGCCGCCCGTTGCCGCGCTGCGCGTACATCATCACGCAATCGGCGGTCAGCGGATCGCGCTTCCATTTGTACCACAGGCCGGTGCGTCGCCCCGCGACATAGGGTGAATCGCGGCGCTTGAGCATCATCCCCTCGATCGCGGCATCGCGCGCGCCCGCACGGATGCCTTCCAGCGCGGTGAAGTCCGCCGCCTCGACCAACTGGCTGACATCGAAGCGGTCGGGGTCGAGCCGCGCGACGAAGGCCTCCAACCGCGCGCGGCGCTCGGTCCACGGCAGGGCGCGCAGATCCGCATCGCCATCGAACAAGATGTCGTACAGCCGGACGAAGGCGGGCGAGTCGGCGAGCATCTTCGCCGACACGACCTTGCGCCCCAGCCGCTGTTGCAGCGCGTTGAAGCTGGCGGCCTCTCCGCCCTGCACATCGCCCTTCACCATCAGTTCGCCATCCACGACGCCGTGGGTGGCGAAGGCGGCGGCGACATCGGGGAAGGCCCGCGTCACATCGTCGCCCGTGCGGCTGTAGAGGCGCGTCTCCCCGGCGACATGGACGATCTGGACGCGGATGCCGTCCCATTTCCACTCGGCGGCATAGTCGCCGAGATCGACGCGCAGATCGTCGAGCGGATGCGCGAGCATGAACGGGCGGAAGACGGGGACATCGGCGGCGGTCGGTTGCGTGCCGTTGCCCTCCGCCCAGGCGAACAGCGTGGGATAGGGCGGCTCCAGCCCGTGCCACACTTCCTCGACCGCCTCGACGTCGAGACCGAAGGCGTCGGCGAGCGCCTGTTTGGCGAGCCGCGCCGAGACGCCGACGCGCAAGCCCCCGGTCGCCATCTTGAGCAGCGCGAACCGCTCCTCCGCGTCCAGCCGGTCGAGCATCGCCGCCAGCGCGGCGGGAGCGTCGGAGCGCGACAGGTGCGCGAGCGCGTCGACGACGCCGCTGACGCTGAGCGGGGTCGCGTCGGCGGGTGGATGATCGGGCGTGGGCCACAGCAAGGCGACCGTCTCGGCGGTGTCGCCGACATAGTCGCGGCTCATCCGGAACAGCACCGGATCGACGCGCGACTCGATCAGCGCGCGGATCACCGCCGGCTTGACGCCGGGCAGGTCCAGCCCGCCGGTCAGCGCCGCCACCGCCCAGCCGCGATCGGGATCGGGCGTGTCGCGCAGGTAATCGCCGATCAGCTTCAGCTTGGCGTTGCGCGACCGGGTGTAGATCAGCGCGTCGAGCAGGGCGGCGAAGGCGTGCACGTCAGGCGAGGGCGTTCATGTCAGAAGATCGCGTGCACATCAGAAGATCCCCAGGAACTTCTTGCGCTTCTGCCCCTCGACCGTGCCGGCGCCAACGTCCTTGCGCGGCTTGCCATCGGCGTCGCGTTGCGCGGCGGCGGTCTTGCCTGCCAGGATCGGGCCGCATTGCGCCGCCTTGGCGTCGCCCGGATCGACGAACGCCAGCAGCGCCGCGACCGGGGTCGCCACCAGTGCCAGCCCCAGCCCGGCCCCGGCGCGCGCCACCAGTTGCGGGGAGATGACGTCGAGCGACGGCGACGCGAAATAGCCCTTCACCCCGACCGGCGACTGGCCGGAGAACAGGCTGAACTTCTTCGAATCCGCGCGGAAGGCCAGATCCAGCGCCTCGCTGCGGAAGCTGAAGCCGCCGTTGCCGAGGATCACGTTCTTCTTGGTATCGATCAGGATCGGATCGGTCGCCGCGACACCGTTCCGCACGGTGAAGGCGACCAGCCCGCAGTTCATCTGTACCGGCTCCTTCAACTCGTCCTCGAACATCTTCTGCACGAACGTGCCGAGGTCGATCTCCGCGAGCTGGATGTTGCGGGTCCACAACGTGCCGGTGGGGATGACGAACGCGATCCGCCCGTTCGACGTCGAGAGCGAATCGTGGATCGTGTCGCCGCGCCCCTTCAGCTCGATGCGCCCGCGCACCGTGCCGGTCGTCCCCGATTCGGCGACGCCATAGCCGGCCAGCAGCCGCCCGAGCGGGGTGGGGGCGAGCCGGATGTCGTAGCTGACCGCGCTGGGCCGCTGGCGCGTGTCGAACACGGTATCGGTGGCCAGATTGCCGCGCGCCATCGCCATCGTCAGCGGCGAGAGCGCGAGGCGGCCACGATCGAGATCGAGCACCAGATCGATATCGCTGATCGGCAGCCGTTTCGAGCGGACGCGATCGATGTGCCATTTCAGGTCGGCGTCGAAGCGCTGCATCGTCGCGATCGGCAGCGCGGCGTCGGGCAGGATGCGCGCCGGGGCCGCCCCGGTCGCGGCGGCGGCGGCGACCGCGCCCTTTTCCGCGACGATATCGGGATTGTAGCCGATGAAGGGCGCAGCATCGACGATGTCGAGCTGGCGCGTCGTCAGTTGCGAATCGAGGTGGAGCCGCTCGCGGTTGGCGATCGTCAGCCGGCCACGCACGTCGCTGTCGCCGAACGTCCCGCGCAGATGCGTGAAGCGATATTCCGGCCCGCTCTGCACCAGTTGCGCGCGCAACCGATAGGTGCGCGTGTTCGGGATCGCCACGCCGATGATGTCGAGCAGCGTCGCAAGGTTGCGCCCGCGCGCCTGCACCGCCAGCGGCACGTCCTCGAACGCGGCGATGCTCGGCAGCGTCCCCGCGACGTCGAGCGTGTTGCCCGCCGCCCGCGCGCGCATCACCAGCTCGTTCTTGCCGCGCGCGACCGTGGCATCCGGCGACAGCAGCCGCGCGACGACCGTGAACGGCGTGCCGCGCAGCCGCCCGCCGCCGTCGAGCCCGACCGCCTGACCGATCCGTGCATCGGTGGAGCGGATCGTGTCGAGCTTGACGTCGGCGAGCAATTGCAGCCGCGGATCGAGGTAGCGGACCTGCGTGCCGGTGACGGTCGCGCGGTCGATGCGCGGCAGGTCGAGCGGCTTGCCGCCCTTCTTCTCGCTGAACGTCCAGCTGTTGTGGTCGTGCGCCTTCGTCCATTCGAGGTCGACCGCGCCGTTGGTCAGGTCGAGCCAGTAGAGCCGGCGCTTGCCGAACAGCAGCGACAACGGCGCGATGCGCGTATCGATCCGGTCGGCGGTGAACAGATACGGCCGCGTCGCCCATGCCGGATTGGCGATCGCGAGCTTCTCGGCATAGAATTTGATCTTCATCGGCGCGAAATAGAGCTGGAAGTCGCCGCCGACCGTCACCGGGCGGTTGGTCAGCCCGCCGACGACGCGCTCGAACGTGCCTTTCAGGAACCGGCCCTTGGTGATGAACAGCACCAGCCAGATCGCGGCGAGCGTCGCGACCAGCACCGCCGCGACGTTGCGCACGATGCGCCGCCAGCGCGGTTTCGTGTGCGGCGCGGGTGCGGTCGTTGCCATCGCGGTACAATCGCGAAGTCGCCGCGCGGGTTCCCTGCGGCGGCGTCGACCGGCGGTTGCTTTTCGGGCGGGGTGTCGCTATGCGGCCCGCTTCCGAGCGATCGGCGGATACGGACGGCCCGGCCAACGAGGGCTGCCGCGGCCGTCTCAGTCGATTCGCGCAGCAGAAAGGATGAAAATGCCCAAGCTCAAGACCAAGAGTGGCGTGAAGAAGCGCTTCAAGATGACGGCCACCGGCCTTCTGAAGCATGGCGTCGCTGGCAAGCGCCACCGCCTGATGAGCCACAACGCCAAGTACATCCGCCAGAATCGCCGCACCAAGGTGCTGTCGAAGGCCGACACCGCCGCGGTGAAGGCCTGGGCGCCTTACGGTCTCAGCTGAGCGAGAAGGAATAAGATATGGCACGCGTCAAGCGGGGCGTAACCACTCGCGCCAAGCACAAGAACATCCTGGAACAGGCCAAGGGCTATCGCGGTCGTCGCAAGAACACGATCCGCGTCGCCCGTCAGGCGGTCGAGAAGGCCGGCCAGTACGCCTATCGCGACCGCAAGGTTAAGAAGCGCACGTTCCGTGGCCTGTGGATCCAGCGCATCAATGCCGGCGTCCGCGCCGAGGGCCTGACCTATTCGCAGTTCATGCACGGCTTGAAGCTGGCGGGCGTCGAACTCGACCGGAAGGTTCTGGCCGACATCGCGATGCACGAGGGTGAGGCGTTCAGCGCCATCATCGCGCAGGCGAAGGCGGCACTCCCGCAGGCCGCCTGATCGCGGACGGCCCGCGGCTGCGATAGCAGGCGCGGGGCTCGTCTCGGCGGGCAGCGGGTCGGCAACGCCGATCCGTCTGACGGCGTGACGGAGGAGGTTTGAGAAGGGCGTCGGTGGCAGCACCGGCGCCCTTTTTCTGTTTGGGGGTGGCGCCCGGCTGGCCGACCATCCCCTCTTGGATTGCGCGATCCACGGGACAGGCATACCCCTGTCTCGTCGCCCCGGACTTGATCCGGGGCCCCGCTTCTTCGCCACAGAAGTGAGAAGCGGGATCCCGGATCAAGTCCGGGATGACGGCGCTGATGCATGTCGATCGGTGCCGGGGCTGGACTTGGGGCCAAGCATCGGCTTGGACGGCACGCATGACGGATAACACGATGACCGACACCGACGACCTCAAGACCCACCTGCTCGTCGCGATCGACGCCTCGGCCTCGCTCGACGCGCTGGAGGCGGTGCGGGTCGATGCTTTGGGCAAGCAGGGGCGTGTGACGCAGCTGCTCAAGACGATGGGCGCGCTCTCCCCCGAGGAGCGCCAGACGCGCGGCCCCGCAATCCACGGGCTGCGCGAGGCGGTGACCAACGCGATCGCGGCGCGCAAAAGCCATCTGGAGCAGGTCGCGCTCGACGCGCAGCTCGCCAGCGAGGCGCTCGACATGACGCTGCCCGCCGACGCGCCGCTGCCCGGCACGGTGCATCCGGTCAGTCAGGTGATGGACGAACTCGCGGAAATCTTCGCCGACCTCGGCTTCGCGGTGGCGAGCGGGCCGGAGATGGAGACCGACTGGCACAATTTCGGCGCGCTCAACATACCCGAAACGCATCCGGCGCGCGCGATGCACGACACTTTCTACCTCGCCGGGCGCGAGGACAGCGATCCGAACGATCGCGAGACGCCGCGTGTCCTGCGCACCCATACCTCGCCGGTGCAGATCCGCACGATGCTGGCCAACAAGCCGCCGATCCGCATCATCGCACCGGGGCGCACCTATCGCTCGGACAGCGACGCGACGCACACGCCGATGTTCCATCAGGTCGAGGGGCTGGTGATCGACAAGGGGATCACGCTTGGCCACCTGAAATGGACGCTGGAGACGTTCCTCAAGGCGTTCTTCGAGCGCGACGATATCGTGCTCCGCCTGCGCCCCAGCTATTTCCCGTTCACCGAGCCCTCGGCGGAGGTCGACGTCGGCTATTCGGTGGTCAAGGGCAAGCGCGTGATCGGCGGATCGGAAGGCTGGATGGAAGTGCTGGGCAGCGGCATGGTCCATCCGAAGGTGATCGCGGCCTGCGGGCTCGATCCCGAGGAATGGCAGGGCTTCGCGTTCGGCTGCGGGATCGACCGGCTGGCGATGCTGAAATACGGCATGGACGATCTGCGCCCGTTCTTCGACGGCGATATCCGCTGGCTGAAGCACTACGGGTTCAGCGCGCTCGACGTGCCGACCCTGTCGGGCGGCGTCGGTACGCCGGCCTGACAATGACGTCGTCGTTCCTGCGAAGGCAGGAACCCATGGCTGGTGGGTGTGCCACCACGTAGAGACATAGGCTCCTGCCTGCGCAGGAGCGACGGGATACAAGATGAAATTCACGCTCTCCTGGCTCAAGGACCATCTCGACACGACCGCGTCGCTCGACGAGATCGTGACCGCGCTCACCAATATCGGGCTGGAGGTGGAGGGGGTCACCGACCCCGCCGCCAAGCTGGACGGCTTCACCGTCGCGCGCGTGCTCACCGCCGAGCGCCATCCGCAGGCCGACAAATTGCAAGTGCTGTCGGTCGATGCCGGCGACGGGCCGTTGCAGGTGGTGTGCGGCGCGCCCAACGCGCGCGCCGGGCTGGTCGGCGTGTTCGGCAAGCCGGGCGCGGCGGTGCCCGCCAACGGCATGGTGCTCAAGGTCGCGGCGATCCGCGGCGTCGAATCGAACGGCATGATGTGTTCGACGCGCGAGCTGGAGCTGGGCGAGGATCACGACGGGATCATCGAGCTGCCCGAGGATGCGCCGGTCGGCACCGCCTTCGCCGATTATGCCGGGCTCGGCGATCCGGTGATCGAAGTGTCGGTGACGCCGAACAGGCAGGATTGCATGGGCGTCCACGGCATCGCGCGCGATCTGGCGGCGGCGGGGCTCGGCACGCTGGTCGCGCCGATCGTCCCTGAGGTCGCGGGCGAAGGCGCCGGTCCCGACGTGCGGATCGAGGATGCGGCGGGCTGCCCGGCGTTCTTCGCGCAGGAAGTGCGCGGGCTCACCAACGGCGCCGCGCCCGAGTGGATGACGAAGCGGCTGCGCGCGATCGGGCAGAAGCCGATCTCGGCGCTGGTCGACATCACCAATTACCTGACGGTCGATCTCGGTCGCCCGCTGCACGTCTATGACAAGGCGAAGCTGTCGGGCGGGCTGGTCGCGCGGTCGGCAGGCGACGGCGAGACGGTCGAGGCGCTCAACGGCAAGACCTATACGCTGTCGGCGGGGATGACCGTCATCGCCGACGACGTCGCGGTGCACGACATCGGCGGGATCATGGGCGGCGCGCATTCGGGCGTGTCGGAGACGACCACCGACGTCATCATCGAATGCGCCTATTTCACCCCGGAGGCGATCGCGCGCACCGGGCAGAAACTGGCGCTGACCAGCGATGCGCGCCAGCGGTTCGAGCGCGGCGTCGACCCGGCGTTCCTCGACGACGGGCTCGCGATCGCGACCTTCCTCGTGCTCGAATATTGCGGCGGCACCGCCAGCGGGGTGACGCGCGCGGGCGAGCCGCCGCTCGGCACGCGCAGCTACGCCTATGACCCGGCGCGCGCCGAGACGCTCGGCGGGCTCGCGGTCGCGCCGGAGCGGCAGCGTGCGATCCTCGAATCGCTCGGCTTCACCGTCGACGACGCCTGGAATGTCACCCCGCCGACGTGGCGGCGCGACGTGGACGGCACCGCCGATCTGGTCGAGGAAGTGATCCGCATCGAGGGGATCGACAAGGTCGCGCCGGTGCCGCTCCCGCGTGTCGCCGGGGTCGCACGCCCGACCGCGACGCCCGAACAGCGGATCGAGCGCCGCACCCGCCGCGCCGCCGCGGCGCGCGGGCTCGACGAGGCGGTGACGTGGAGCTTCCTCAGCGAGAAACAGGTCGCGCCGTTCGGCGACGCGGCGTGGCGGCTGGCGAACCCGATCAGCGAGGAGCTGAAGGTGATGCGCCCATCGCTGCTGCCCGGTCTGCTTTCGGCGGCCGAGCGCAATTTGCGGCAGGGCGTCGAGACGGTGCGGCTGTTCGAGATCGGGCGGCGCTATCTGACCGAGGGCGAGCGCGCGACGGTCGGCGTCGTGCTGGCGGGCGACCGCCGCGCGCGCGGTTGGCGCGAGGGCAAGGCCGCCGGGTTCGACGCCTATGACGCCAAGGCCGAGGCACTGGCGCTGCTCGCGGCGGCGGGCGCGCCGGTCGAAAACCTTCAGGTGATGGGCGAGGCGGGCGCGGCCTTCCACCCCGGTCGCTCGGGTACGCTGCGGCTCGGGCCGAAGACGGTGCTGGCGGCGTTTGGTGCGGTGCATCCGGCGGTGATGAAGGCATTCGATCTGTCGGGCCAGGTCGCCGCGGTCGAGCTGTACCTTGACGCCATTCCCGCGAAGCGCGGATCGGGGTTCATGCGCCCAGCCTATGCGCCGCCCGCGCTCCAGCCGGTGCGCCGCGACTTCGCGTTCCTCGTCCCGACCGACGTCTCGGCCGAAGCGCTGGTGCGCGCGGTCAAGGGCGCGGACAAGGCCGTGATCACCCGCGCGCGGGTGTTCGACGTGTTCACCGGCACCGGCGTCGCCGAGGGGCACAAGTCGGTCGCGGTCGAGGTGGTGCTGCAACCCGCCGAGAAGAGCTTCACCGACGCCGATCTGAAGGCGATCGCCGACAAGGTGGTGACCGCCGCCGCCAAGCAGGGAGCGCAACTACGTGGCTGACGACTGGATCCGCATCGCGAACGGCACGCTGACCGCCGCGATCAACCCGCTCGGCGCGGAACTGTCGTCGCTGACCGACGCCGACGGGCGCGAGCTGATGACCGACGCCGACCCGCGTTTCTGGACCGGACGTGCGCCGCTCTTGTTCCCGGTGGTCGGAATGACCGCGAGCGGCGCGATCAAGGTCGATGGCGTGTCCTACCCGATCGCCAAGCACGGCTTCGCGCGCCGCAGCGTCTTCTCGGTGATCGAAACCGGCGCCACGCGCGCGGTGTTCGCCCTGACCGACGATCAGACGACCCGCGCTTCCTATCCGTTCGCGTTCCGGCTGGAAGTGGGGTTCGAGCTGCGCGACGCGACGCTGGACATCGAGGTGACGGTCGTGAACCCGGCGGACGCGCCGCTGCCCGCCAGCTTCGGCTTCCACCCCGCCTTCGCCTGGCCGCTGCCCTACGGACAGGACCGCGCCGCGCACCGCATCACGTTCGAGAAGGACGAGCCGGGTGCGCTCAAGGTGATCGCCGCCGACGGCACGATCGCCGCGACCGAGCGTCCCTCGCCGCTCGACGGCCGCGTGCTGCACCTCGCCGACGATCTGTTCGCCGACGATGCGTTGGTGTGGGCGCCGGTCCAGTCACAGTCGGTCCGCTACGGCGTCGAGGGCGCGCCGCAGCTCGACATCGCCTTCCCCGACACGCCGAAGCTGGGGATCTGGACCAAGCCCGGCGCGGCCTATGTCTGCGTCGAGCCGTGGCACGGCATCGCCGATCCCGAGGGCTTCGACGGCGAATATCGCGACAAGCCCGGCGTGTTCGAAGTGCCCGCGCACGGCGAGCAGCGGATCACGATGAGCGTTACGCTGGTCGACTGACGAGAAGCGCTTCGCCCAGGCTCGATCCGGGGCCGCACTTCTCCTGCGTCGGCTGTTTGTGGGGATCTGCCGCCACCGGACATAACATCAGGTGGCGGCCGTGATTCGCGCGACGCGGCACCGATCGGCCCTGCGATGGCAAGGCCGAAGGGCGCGCGCACGATCAGAAGCTCGCGCGCAGGCCACCATATACGGCGGGGCGTTCGACCGGATAGTAGATGACCGAGGCGGACGTCGCCCGGACGGTTGCGGAAATATCACCGATCGCCTTCTTGCCGGTGACGTTGCGGGCGTCGACGAAGAGCAGCAGCCCGTCCCGAACCTGCGCACGCGCGCCAAGCCCGAGCAGCGCGTACCCGGGCGCGCGCGTCGTGTTCGCATAATCGGCCCACGCCCCGCGCGTCACATATTCAAGCACGGGGGCCATGCTGAGGCGCTCGGTCCCGAACCGCAGCTCGCCGCGATAGAGGTGCTCCGGCACGACGGGCAGCCGATTGTTGCCGAACTGCGCGTCGCGACGGAAGCGGAAGTCGTTGAGCTGGTAGGTCTGCCGCAGCCGCAACCAGGGCAGCGGCGCAAGGTCCAGCCCCGCTTCGATCCCCTGGTGTCGGGTCTTGCCGGCGTTGAACGTCGCGGCGGGAATGTCGGGGGCCTGATCGAACTGCAGCAACTCGCCCCGGATGTCGGCGCGATAGAATGTCACGTCCCATGACGCGATCCCGTGCGTGCCCCGCGTGCCCGCCTCGATCGTCCAGGCACGCTGCGTATCGAGCGGAATGAAGCCGGGCGTCACCACGCCGCCGACAGCGAACGGCACCTGATTGAGCTCGGCGAAGCCAGGCAGCTCCATCGAGCGGCTGTAGTTGGCGTAGACCTGGATATTCGTTGCGGGCTCGTAGAGCAGGCCGATCTTGGGTGCGAAGGCGTCATAGGTCGCCTCGCCGCTGCGTTTCGGCTGAAGGCGGTTGGCCACCTCCCGGCGACCGTGGGTGAACACGCCGCCGGCGATCAGCGAGAGGTCGGCCAGCGGTCGCGCGCGGAGTTCGGCGTAGCTGTCGATCGTTTGCGCCTCCTGTCGCGCATCGGCGGTGATGGCCCCGCGCGCGCCGCGGACATTGACGAATTGCCGGGCGCGGACATGGCCGAACCGTGCGGTGCTGCCCAACGTCGCCTCCAGCGGCACGCCGCCCAGCTGCCCCGCCAGGTCTAGCCGCGCATAGGTCCCGTAATCGATCGATTTCTGGTCGATGACCTGAAAGATCGGGTGATCGAGATCCTTGGTGTTGAGGAACACGCCGACCGCGAGATGGCCCGCGCCGAGCGCGATGTCGGTTCGGTTCTGCAGCCGGATCGAGTCGATGTTGCGCTCCTGATCCTGAAGGATGTTGACCGGGAGCGACAGTCTGGGCGTGCCAAGCGCCTGCGCACGCGTCAGGGTGCCGGGCAGATCCTGATCGATGCTGTTCACCCCGGCGTAGAAGCGGCTCTCGATCCGGTCGGTCAGGCGCAGGCCGACGTTGCCGTTGAACCGGATCGCGTCGCGCGTCGCATGCTGGCGGTCGCCGTCCGAGCGATCGGTCGCCAGCGCCAGAAAGGCGTCGCCGCGCGCGGTCGCGTATCCGGCCGCGCCGAAGGTCCGGATCGTTCCGAAGCTGCCGCCATCGATCCGCGCCTGAACGGCAGGGGCGGTTCGCCCGGTGGGCGTCACCGCGTTGATCGCGCCGCCCAGCGTCGAGCCGCCATAGCGTAGCGCGTTGCCGCCGCGATACACCTCCAGCCGCTCGAACACCTGCGGGTCGAATTCCTGAAAGTCGCCGTTGTTGTCGGCCAGGTTGATCGGCGCGCCGTCCTGGAACAACAGGATGCCGCGCATATGATAGCCGCGGCTGAGCCCGGAGCCGCGGATCGACAGCCGCACCTCCTGCCCGAAGCGCGGCTGGGTATAGACGCCCGGCGAAAACGCGAGCGTGTCGCGCAGCGAGACGGCAAGACGGTCCCCGAACGCGTCGGCGGGCACGACGTCGACGCCGCCGGGTGTCTTCTCGACCTGTCGGGCCGCTTCTTCGGTCAGCCGTCGGCCGGTGACGACGACCGTGTCGCGGTCACCGTCGCGATCGGGACGGGATTGAGCATCAGCGATGCCGGAGAGGCTGGCGCCAAGCGCGAGGACGCACGCGCCCGGCAGGGCGCGATGGATGATGAACATGGAAGAGAACCTTTGACCGTCGCGCGCGCGCGGGCACCCGCGACATGGAGGGACGCGCCCGGCACGCGTCATGGTGCCGGGCGGAGATCAGGCGGTCATCGGTGCGAAGGGAGGCGCGCGGAGCGGCGGCCTGATCCGGGAAATCCGGCGCGCGGTCGGTTTCGTCCGCCGCCGGAACGCGGTCAGCAGGACGAAGACGATGAGCCCGGCGAGTAGCACCGGGTCGGCCGTCGCGAGCCCCGGCAGCGACAGTCCGGCGAACGCGCATGGCTGCTCCGCGCGACTGCCATGACCGCCACCGTGCCGCTGCCCACGATCATGCCCGGATGACATGGCATGCATGGATGGCATAGCCGGATCAGGTGCGACGGGCATGATCCCGGCGCACGGCACGATTGACCACCGGCCATGGTCCGCGGCGAGCATCCACCCGCCGGGCATCACCAACCTGAGGAGAAGCGCAGCCGCGATCAGCCATCCCGTCACGGCGGGATACGCGCGAGTGAGGCGGCGCAGCGGTGTCATTACGGACCCGTTTAGAAACTTGGCGCGCCGCTGTCGACACGGTCGCGCCGACGCCGCCGGCCGAGCTGACGGGTGCGGTGTCGATCGTCTGAAGAGGCGGCGCGCGACGCCGCCAAACCGCACCCACGCATCAATCGCGGTACAACGACCCTTCGCCGCGGCGGGCGCGCGCCCAGATCTCGTCATCGGGCAGCTCGGTCTCGATCAGCTCGACCGGCACGCCGCCGTCGTCGATGATCGCGACGCGATAGCCGTCGATCGGTTCATAGGGGCCGAGCAGCAGCGTCTCGCCCGCGATCGCCGCCGCCAGATCGTCGACCTTGAACGCCGGGTGCGGGACGGTGCGGATCAGCGGGTGCAGCGGCGAGTCCGGCGTGAAGCGATGCCATTGGATGCGGAATGCGCCGGGATTGTCGGCGGTGAACATCCCCGCCTTGGCGCTGTAGCTCTCGCCCTCGCGCGGCGTGTCGCTTGGGATGCCCATATGGTGGAACTGGTAACGGATGCCCGGCTTCATGCGCCGATCATAGCCGCGCCGCTTCCGCGACCAAAGTCCGCTTCACCTCCGCCACGTCCCCGGCTACGCTGGAGCGCAGGAGACGGATGATGCTGAAATCACTGATGATGATTGCGATGCTGGCGGCGGCGCAGGCGCCCGACAATCCGCATCTGCCCGCGCCGGTCGTCGACACCGTCGCGCCGACGCTGCCCGCCGGGCTGAAGGGTGCGGTGCTGATCGTCTCCAAGACCAACGGCTGGCGGCATTTCGAGCATATCCCGCACTCGAACGAGGTGCTCGGCGACATCGCGAAGCAGCTCGGCCGCAAGAGCTTCGCGACCGAGAATGCCGCGGTCTTCAACGATCGCGACCTCAGCCACTTCGCGGTCGTCGTGCTCAACAGCGCGAGCGGCAATTTCCTGAGCCCCGATCAGCTGGCGGCGTTCGAGCGCTTCGTGGCGCGCGGCGGCGGGGTCGTCGCGCTCCACGCGGCGGGCGACGACAGCCACAAGGAGCCGTGGTACGACAGCACGATCATCGGCACGACCTTCATCGGCCATCCCAACGGCGACGACCACATCCAGACCGCGCAGGTGATCGTCGACCAGCCGCAGCATCCGGTGATGGCCGGGGTCGCGCGGACCTTCCCGCTCGCGGACGAATGGTATTCCTTCTCGAACGATCCCGCGACGCGCGGCATGACCGTGCTCGCGCGCGTCGACGAGAAGAGCTACCGCGTCGGCGGCAAGCTGGCGATGGGCGCGACGCATCCGGTCGCGTGGGTCAATCCGCGCGCCAAGGGGCGGGTCTTCTATTCGGCGCTGGGGCACGAGCCGGCGGTCTATGACGACGTCAACGTGCGCCGGATGCTGACCAACGCGGTCCGCTGGGCGGCGCGCTGACCCCGAACCGGGCGCAAAGCGATGCCGAATTGCCACGCCGTGCGGCGTGGCGGCTTTTTTCTGCACGGCTATGTTGCAATGCGGCCGTAACCGGCCCCATCCTCATCCCGTGTTGAGACAATATGAATTGATCGACCGGGTCCTCGATTACGACCCCGACGCCAATGAGGCGATGCTCAACCGCGCCTACGTCTTCTCGGTTAACGCGCACGGCACGCAGAAGCGCGCGAACGGCGATCCCTATTTCAGCCACCCGATCGAGGTGGCCGGCATCCTGACCGAGCTGCATCTCGACGACGAGACGATCGCGACCGCGATCCTCCACGATACGGTCGAGGATACCGTCGCCACGCCCGAGGAGATCGAGCGGATTTTCGGCGCGAACATCGCGCGGCTGGTCGACGGCGTGACCAAGCTCAGCAAGATCGAGGCGCAGACCGAGAACGAGCGCGCCGCGGAGAATTTGCGCAAGTTCCTGATGGCGATGTCGGGCGACATCCGCGTGCTGCTGGTGAAGCTGGCCGACCGGCTCCACAACATGCGCACGCTGCACTTCATCCCCAAGCCGGAGAAGCGCCGCCGCATCGCCAAGGAGACGATGGACATCTACGCCCCGCTCGCCGAGCGGATCGGCATGTACGAGTTCATGAAGGAGATGCAGACGCTCGCCTTCGCGCAACTCGAACCCGAGGCGTACGAATCGATCACCAAGCGGCTGGAGCAGCTGAAGGAAGGATCGGGCGGGGATCGGATCGCCAAGATCGGCTCCGGCCTGAAGCTGCTGCTCGGCCGCGCGGGCGTCGAGGCGCAGGTGTCGGGGCGGGAGAAGCATCCCTATTCGATCTGGCGCAAGATGCAGGAGCGCCACATCAGCTTCGAGCAGCTGTCGGACATCATGGCGTTCCGCGCGATCGTGCCGACGATCGAGGATTGCTACCGCGCGCTGGGGCTGATCCATCGCCGCTGGCCGGCGGTGCCGGGGCGGTTCAAGGATTATATCTCCACGCCCAAGCGCAACGGCTATCGCTCGCTGCACACCAGCGTGATCCACGCCGAGAACCGCCGCATCGAGATCCAGATCCGCACCGCCGAGATGCACGCCGAGGCGGAGTTCGGGCTGGCCGCGCACTGGGCGTACAAGCAATCGGTCGGCGCGCATCCGGTCCGCCCCGACCAGCAGCAGGACTGGATCAAGGATCTGGTCGAGATCCTCGACACCGCCGAGACGCCCGAGGAGCTGCTCGAACACACGCGCATCGCGATGTACCAGGATCGCATCTTCGCCTTCACCCCGAAGGGCGAGCTGATCCAGTTGCCGAAGGGCGCGACCCCGATCGACTTCGCCTATGCGGTCCATACCGACCTGGGCGACCAGGCGGTCGGCGCGAAGGTCAACGGGCGCGTCGTGCCGCTGTCGACGGTGCTCGAGAACGGCGACCAGGTGCAGGTGCTGCGATCGAAGGCGCAGGTGCCGCAGCCGGCGTGGTTGAAGGTCGCGATCACCGCCAAGGCGCTGGCCGCGATCCGCCGTCACCTGCGCAACGAGGAACGCGAGCAGACCGTGACGCTGGGGCGCAAGCTGTACGACGATATCGTCCAGCGGCTGCCCGCGACGCTCGCCGATCACGCGATCGACGAGGCGCTGAAGCGGCTGAAGCTGCCCGACGAAGAGGCGTTGATGCAGGCGATCGCGCGCCGCACGCTGACCGATGGTCAGGTGATGGAGGCGCTGATGCCCGGATCGGCCGGCGCCGATGTCGCGCACGCGCCGCCGCAGTCGAGCGCGATCTCGATCGAGGGGCTGGCGCCGGGCGTCGCCTATGAGCTCGCCGACTGCTGCCACCCGGTGCCGGGCGACCGCATCGTCGGGCTGCGCCGCCCCGATGC
>CAJYLV010000052.1 GCA_913776255.1 uncultured Sphingomonas sp.
GTGAAAATGAGAGGCTGACACATGCCTGACGAGCTTGTGTCAGCCTCTCATTTTCACTCGACAGACATGGGCCCCTGCCTGCGCAGGGGCGACGGCCGTGGTTAGCTTGCTCTCCTCCGTGCCTCGCGGTTCTCAAGCGTGCCCCGATCTGTCACAGACCCGCGCGTGACCTCGCTGCCGATCCACGCCGTCCTTCCCGACCTGCTCGCGGCCTTGCGCGAGCGGTCGTCGGCGGTGCTGGTCGCGCCGCCGGGGGCGGGCAAGACCACCGCGGTGGCGCCCGCGCTGGTCGGCGAGGCGTGGTGTACGGGCGAGGTGCTGGTCACCAGCCCGCGCCGGCTGGCCGCGCGCGCGGCGGCGGAGCGGATGGCGGCGCAGGCGGACGAGCCGGTCGGGCGCACCTTCGGCTATGCGACGCGGCTCGACACCAAACGCTCGGCGGCGACGCGCGTGACGGTCGTGACCGAAGGCATCCTGACCGCGCGGTTGCAGGACGATCCCGAACTGACCGGCGTCTCGGCGATCCTGTTCGACGAGGTGCATGAGCGCAGCCTCGACGGCGACTTCGGGCTGGCGCTGGCGCTCGACGCGCAGGCGGGGCTGCGTCCGGACCTGCGCGTGCTGACGATGTCGGCGACGCTCGACGGGGCGCGGTTCGCGGCGCTGATGGACGAGGCGCCGGTGATCGAAAGCGAGGGGCGCAGCTATCCGCTCGACCTCCGCCACATCGGGCGTGCCGCGGAGGCGCGGATCGAGGATGCGATGGCGTCCGCGGTGCGGCGTGCGTTGGCCGAGGAAGACGGCGGCGTGCTCGCCTTCCTGCCCGGCGTCGCCGAGATCGAGCGCACCGCCGAGCGGGTCGGTGACCTGCCCGGCGTGCGGCTGCACCGGCTGCACGGCAGCCTCGATCCCGCAGCGCAGCGCGCGGCGATCCGCGCCGAGCCCGATGGCGAGCGCAAACTGGTGCTCGCGACCTCGATCGCGGAGACGAGCCTGACGCTCGATGGCATTCGGGTGGTGGTCGACAGCGGGCTGGCGCGCCGCCCACGCTACGATCGGGCCGCCGGCATGACGCGGCTGGTGACCGAGCGCGCAAGCCAGGCGGCGGCGACGCAGCGCGCCGGACGGGCGGCGCGGCAGGGGCCGGGGGTCGCCTATCGCCTGTGGGAGGCGGCGGCGACCGCCGGCATTCCGCGCTTCGATCCGCCCGAAATCCTCGAGGCCGATCTGTCCGCGCTGGTGCTGGCCTGCGCATTGTGGGGGGTGACCGACCCGCGTGCGTTGCGCTGGATCGATCCTCCGCCGGCGGTGGCGGTCGACGAGGCGCGCGCCCGGCTGCTCGGGCTGGGGGCGATCGATGCGGACGGGCGGCCGACCGCGCATGGTCGCCGGATCGCGCGGCTGCCGATGACGCCGCGGCTGGCGCATATGCTGCTCGGCGCAGGCGACAAGCGGCTGGCGGCGGAGATCGCGGTGCTGTTGCAGGAGCGCGGGCTGGGCGGGCATGACGCCGACCTCGAACTGCGGCTGCGGCGCTGGCGGGGCGATCGCTCGCCCAAGGCGGAGAATGCGCGCGGACTCGCGAAACGCTGGGCGTCAATGGCGGGGCGCGAGGGCAGCGGCGACACGATCGCGGCATGCGTCGCGCTGGCGTTCCCGGATCGGGTCGCGCGGCGGCGGGATGCGAGCGGCGAACGCTGGGTGTCGGCGGGCGGGCGCGGGTTTCGGCTCGACGCGACCGGCTCGCTGGCGCGCGCCGAATGGCTGGCGGTGGCGGAGACGCAGGGGATGGCGGCGGGCGCGCGCATCCTCTCCGCCGCCGCGATCGACCCGGCCGAGATCGAGACGCTGTTCGCCGAGCGGATCGAGACGTGGCGGACGGCGGTGTTCGATCCGGCCACCGGTGCGGTCCAGCCGCTCCGCGAGCGCCGGATCGGCGCCATTCGCGTGTCGAGCGGGCCGGACAGCCAGGCCGACCCGGCGGCGGTCGCGGCGGCGCTGGTCGAGGGGGTACGCACGCACGGGCTCGCGTTGTTGCCATGGTCGGAGGGGGCCCGGGCGTTGCGGACCCGTGCCGCCTATGCCGGCGTGCCGCTCGACGACGAGGCGCTGGTCGCGCGGCTCGACGAATGGCTGCCGGCGCTGGTGGCGGGTAAGCGAAGGCTCGATGCGATCGCGCCGGGCGCGTTGAGCGAGGCGCTGCGGACGTTGCTCGGCTGGGATGCGTTGCGGCAGATCGACCGGCTCGCGCCCGCCGACTTCATCAGCCCCGCCGGGTCGACGCACGCGATCGATTATGGCGCCGAGGCCGGGCCGACCGTCGAGCTGCGCGTGCAGGCGCTGTTCGGGCTGGCCGAGCATCCGGTGGTCGGCGAGCGGCGCGTGCCGCTGGTGCTGTCGCTGACCTCGCCCGCCGGACGGCCGATCCAGACGACCCGCGACCTGCCCGGCTTCTGGGCAGGGAGCTGGCGCGACGTGGCGCGCGAGATGCGCGGGCGCTATCCGCGTCATCCCTGGCCCGACGATCCCGCTGCGGCCGCGCCGACGCTGCGGACGAAGAACGCGGACGCGCGGCGTGGCGGGTAAGCATTTCGCAGCATCGCGACGAGGAAGGAACGCCCAAGCCGACGACGCTTGCCCGCTCGACCGGGCGTCCGTACATCCGGGCAACGGACGGGAGAGACGGTCATGCGCCGCTTGTTGATGGCAGTTACGGTCTTTGTGGCGGCCTGCTCGGCACAGGACGCGGCGCCGGTGGCGAACGATGGTTATGTCCGGCTGGCCGCGGTGCCGGGGCGGCCCGCGGCGGGCTATTTCGCGCTGCGTGGCGGGGCGAAGGACACGACCCTGGTCCGCGTCGAGGCGCCGGGCGTTTCGCGCGTCGAAATGCACGGCAGCAGGATGACCGCGAACGGAATGGTGACGATGGAGTCGCTGGCGACCGTGCCGGTGCCGGCCAGGACCGATGTCGCCTTCACGCCGGGCGGGCGGCACGTCATGCTGTTCGACGTGTCGCCGACGGTGACGCCGGGCTCGCGCCTGCCGCTCACGTTGCGCTTCGCCGACGGGGCGGCGACGCAGGTGGAGGCGACGGTGATCGCGGCGGGCGATGTCGCACCGGAGTGAGCCGGGGTTCCGGCCGCCGAGCGACGAACGGGACGGCTTCGCCGGCTGTCTGGCCTTTTGCGTCTTTCTGGTCTGCGAGACGGCGGTGGCCGGATTGGCGGGGTTCGCCAGCTATTATCTCGCGCGCAGCGAGCCGGTGGACGTGGGGCATGAGATCGGCATCGCGCTTTCGCTGATCGGCGGCGTCGCTGCCCTGTTGTGGATCGACCATCACTGCCGGCGCGTGACCGGGCACAGTGCGGGAGAGATCGCCTGCGAGCTTCTGCTCGCATGGTGCTGACGCGCCCGCTCACCGACGGCGAGGTGGCGTTGGCGCGGTCGGTGTACGGCGCGGCGATCGATTATGGCGCGGTGCGGCTGGCGAATCGCAAATGGGCCTTCTTCCAGCCGCGCGACGTGGTGATGGCGCCGCGCGGCTGCATCCACTTTCACCCGAAGGGCGATCTGTGGTGCGAGGATTTCGCCGTCGCCGCGCTCGACCGGCAGGGGCTGTTCATTCATGAGCTGTGCCACATCTGGCAGCATCAGCGCGGCGTCTTCCTGCCGCTGAAGCGCCTTCCGTTCTGCCGCTACGATTATGCGATCCGCCCCGGCTGGCGGCTGGAGCGCTACGGCATCGAGCAGCAGGCCGAGATCGTGCGGCACGCGTTTCTGTTGCGGCACGGTTCGATCGTCCCGGGCGCGCCGGAGCTGGCACGCTATGAGTCCATCCTGCCGTTCGGAGAGCATTCGTGAGCATCTGGCACTTCCCCCTCGATCTCGACGCGCTGACCGCCGGTTGTGCAGGCTCGATGCCCGGGCTTCTCGGGATCGAGTTCGTCGCGGCAGGCGACGACTGGCTGCGCGCGCGGATGCCGGTCGACCAGCGCACGCGACAGCCGTATGGACGGCTGCACGGCGGTGCCTCGGTCGCGCTGGCCGAGACGGTCGCGTCGGTCGCGGCGATGGCGACGCTCGATCCGGCGACCTCCGCCGCGGTCGGCATGGAGATCAACGCCAACCATCTGCGCCCGGTCGGCGAAGGGTTCGTCTATGCCACCGCGATCAGCGAGGCGCGCGGGCGGTCCTCGCAGGTGTGGACGATCCGCGTCACGGACGAGGCGGAGCGGCTGGTGTGCCTCGCGCGGATGACCGCGGCGGTGATCCCGGCGGGACGCGGGGTGGTGGGCTAGAATACAGCTTCCGCTCGCCCCGAGGAGAGGCTGAACCTGTCGAAGCCTCGTCTCGAAGGGCTCGCGCAACAAGCGTACTTCGAGACGGCATTTCGACTTCGCCCAATGCCTCCTCAGCACGAACGGAAGCAGGCTTTGCCTGTGTTACTTCAGCAGCACCAGCTCCTCGGCCATCGTCGGGTGGAGCGCGACCGTCGCGTCGAATTGCGCCTTGGTCAGCCCGGCCTTCACCGCCACCGCGGCGGCCTGGATGATCTCGGGCACGTCGGGGCCGATCATGTGGATGCCGACGACGCGGTCGGTCTCGCCGTCGCAGACCATCTTGTAGAGCGCGCGCTCGTCGCGGTCGGCGAGGACGTTCTTCATCGGGCGGAAGTCCGACGAATAGACCTTCACCGAGCCGAGCTTCTGCCGCGCCTCCGCCTCGGTCATCCCGACGCCGGCGAGCGGCGGGTGGCTGAACACCGCGGACGGCACGCAATCGTAATCGACCCGGGTCGACTTGCCGCCGTACATGTTGTCGGCGAACGCCTGCCCCTCGCGGATCGCGATCGGGGTGAGCTGGATCCGGTTGGTGACGTCGCCGACCGCATAGATCGACGCGCAGGTCGAGCGGTTGTCGTCATCGACCTTGATCGCGCCGTGATCGTCGAGCGCGACCCCGGCGGTCTCCAGCCCCAGCCCGTAGGTGTTGGGCTTGCGTCCGGTCGCGAACATGACGAGGTCGACGGTGACCGGCTCGTGGTTCGACATATGGACGGTCAGGCAGCCGTCGTCCTGCTTCTCGATCCCCTGGAAGGCGGCGTCGAAGCGGAACTCCAGCCCCTTCATCATGCTGATCTGCAGGAGCCGGTCGCGGATCTGCAGGTCGTAGCCGCGCAGGATCTCCTTGGTGCGGTTCATCAGGATGACGTGGGCGCCGAGCTGATGGAAGACGCCCGCGAACTCGTTGGCGATATAGCCCGCGCCCGCGATCAGGATCCGCTTGGGGATGCTGTCGAGATGGAAGGCCTCGTTCGAGGTGATGCCATGTTCGTGGCCGGGGCATTCCGGGATCGCGGGGTGCGCGCCGACCGCGATCAGGATCGTCTTCGCGGTCTTCTTCGTGCCATCGGCAAGCGTGACCTCGTTGGGGCCGGAGACGGTGGCACGCTGGTGAATGATCTCCGCGCCCGAGCTTTCGATCGTGGTGGTGTAGGCCTTGTTGATGCGGTCCACCTCCTTCATCACATTGTCGCGCAGCCGCGGCCAGCTGAAGGCGCAGTCATCGGGCACGTCCCAGCCGAAATGACGCGCGTCGCGCAGGTCCTCGGCAAAATGCGCGCCGTAGACGAGCAGCTTCTTGGGCACGCAGCCACGGATCACGCAGGTGCCGCCGACGCGATACTCCTCCGCCACCGCCACTTTCGCGCCATGCGCCGCCGAGACGCGCGCCGCGCGCGTGCCGCCGGAGCCGGCACCGATGACGAAAAGGTCGTAGTCGAAGTCGGACATGAACAGGCTCCGTGGGACGCGAAAGTTGCGAATGTTGAGACGATCGCGCGTTGGATTTGATTGGTGAACCACCGGCACATTGGATGGTGCCGCTGTTAGCAGGACCGGGCGGGGTAGGACAGGTGAGGTGTCAGCTCATCGCCGAGCGAAGGCCGAGATGGTCGACGAACGGGTCGAAATCGCGGTCGCTGTAGAGAAGCGGCATGTCGTCGATGATGCAGCGGGTGGCGATCAGCGTGTCGATCGTCTTGCGGATCGTGATGCCAAGCGCGCGCAGCGTGCGATAGTTTCGTGCCGCCTCGATCGCGATATGACGATCAACGATCGTGACGTGCGTAAATCCATCCAGCATACCCAGTTTGCGGTCATGGTCGCGCTGATCGCGCGTCCCCTGCAATATCTCGGCGAGCACAAGGTCACCGATCAAAAGTTCGTGCTTGGCTACGATCAGCGCTCGGCCACGTTCGGTCTGGAGCGTGTGACGGTCGGCGAGCAGATCGATCCAGACGCTGGTGTCGACAACGACGCTCATTCAGCCGGAATATATTTGCTGGTGCGCATGTCATTGAGGTCGCCCTCCCAACCGAGGCCGCGCAAGCCGTCCCAGGCGCGGAGCTGCCGCTCTGCGCGAACGACACCCTCCAACGCTCGCGTCACGGCTTCACGTTTCGTCGTGACACCCATTATCTCCATCGCCTCGGCCATGAGCGCGTCGTCGATTTCGATATTGGTCCGCATGTGTATGGCTCCTTCGAGCCATACACATAATCGGCCGCGCATGCTTATGCCAGACCGGCGCGCGCGATCAGGTCGGTGGTGGAGGGGTCGAAGTCGCCGCCGCCCTTCGCCGCCGCCTTGGCCATTTCCTTGCCCAGTTCGACGCCGAACTGGTCGAAGGAATTGATGCCGAGCAGCACGCCGTTCACGAACACGCGATGCTCGTAGAAGGCGATCAGCGCGCCGAGCGTGCGCGCGTCGAGGCGGTCGAGCAGCAGCGTCGAGGATGGGCGGTCGCCGGGATAGCTGCGCGCCGGATCGTCGACCTGCTTGCCCTTCATCAGCGCCGCGCCCTGCGCGAAGGCGTTGAGCAGCAACTGGCGGTGATGCTCTGCCGGAAGCGTGTCGCCGGCCTCGATCACCGCGAGGAATTCGACGGGGACGAGGTGCGTGCCCTGATGGAGCAACTGGAACACCGCATGCTGCGCGTCGGTGCCGACCCCGCCCCAGGTGATCGCGGCGGTCGGTCGGCCGACCGGCCGGCCGTCGACCGTCACGCCCTTGCCGTTCGACTCCATCTCGAGCTGCTGGAGATAGCTCGGGAGCAGCCGCAGCCGCTCGTCATAGGCGAAGGGCGCGCGCGTCTCGGCGTGGCGGACCTGCGTGTAATAGAGGTCGGCAAAGGCGGCGAGCGCGGGGGCGTTCTCGTGCAGCGCGGTCAGGCGGAAGTGGCGGTCCATCTCCGCGGCACCGTCGAGCAATTCCTCAAACTGTTCCCAGCCGAGCTTGATCGCGGCCGGGAAGCCGATTGACGACCACAAGGAGTAGCGGCCGCCGACGCCTTCGGAGAAGGGCAGGATGCGCGTCTCGTCGACGCCCCATTCGATCGCCTTTTCGGGCGAGGCGGTCAGTGCGATGACGCGGCCATAGGGATCCTCGACGCCCGCCCCGGTCATCCACGCGATGACGCTCTCGGCGTTCATCATCGTCTCGGTGGTGGTGAAGGTCTTCGAGGCGACGACCAGCAGCGTCGTCGCCGGATCGAAGCGGTCGAAGACGTCGTCGAGCGCCATGCCGTCGACGTTCGAGACGATCGCGATGTCATAACGATCGCTGTCGCGGCCGAGCGCGTCGACGAGCAGGTGCGGCCCGAGCGCTGAACCGCCGATGCCAACATGCAGGACGCTGCGGATCGGGCCGAAGGCGTCGGCCTCGATCGCGTCGATCACCGCACGCATCCGCGCGTGATAGGAAGCCGCCCGCGCGACGCTCTCGTCCTTGCCTTCGCCGCGTTCGGCGGTGTGCTCGACCGGGCGATCCTCGGTGACGTTGACGTTCTGGCCGCCGAACATCGCCTCGCGCTTGCCGGCGAGATCGGTTTCCTTCGCCAGCGCCTCGAACGCGGCGACCGCCTCGGGGGTCAGATGCGTCTTCGACCAGTCGAAATGGATGCCGGCGACGTCGAGCGACAGCTTCGCCAGCCGGTCCGGGTCGTTCGCGAACAGCGTCTCCAGCCGCTCCGTCGGGAGCGCTTCGATCTTCGACCAATCCGCCATCTGCATCTTCCTTCCGACCAATTGCGGGCCATAACCGTTCGCGCGAGCCAAGGCTCCGCTTGACGAAGGCGAGCGGTTGCGCGACGCGGTGCTTCATGGCCACCCCTGCTGCCCCCGGCAAGCCCGCGCGTTCCGAAACCGGCGAGACGATCCGCTTCCTGCTGAAGCTGGCGCTGTTCGTGTTCATCCTGCGCAGCTTCATCTTCTCGCCATTCTCGATCCCGTCCGAATCGATGCTGCCGCGGCTGCTGATCGGTGACTATCTGTTCGTGTCGAAGTGGAATTACGGCTATTCGCGCTGGTCGCTGCCATGGGGCATTCCGCTGATCCCCGGACGGATCTTCGCCAGCACGCCGACGCGCGGCGACACGGTGGTGTTCCGCTCGCTGGGGCCGGACGATCATGACGTCATCAAGCGCGTGATCGGGCTGCCCGGCGACACGATCCAGATGCGCAACGGCCAGCTGTTCCTGAACGGCAAGGCGATCCCCAAGCAGCGCGTCGCCGACTTCATCGTACCGCTGACCCCGAACTTCCCGGCCGAGAAGTGCGGCGCGGAATTCCAGGACGTCGACAAGGCCGGGCAACCGATCTGCCGCTATCCGCGCTTCCGCGAGACGCTGCCCGGCGGGCGCAGCTATGAGGTGCTCGATCAGGGCAATTTGCCGATCGCCGACGATACCGACGTGTACACCGTTCCGGCCGGCGACGTGTTCCTGATGGGCGACAATCGCGACGACAGCGCCGACAGCCGCTTCGCGCCGCCGGAGGGGATGGGCTACATCCCGATGGAGCGCATCCAGGGCAAGGCGCTGGTCACCTTCTGGTCGACCGACGGCTCGGCGGAATGGATCAAGCCGTGGACCTGGGTATCGGCGGCGCGGTTCAGCCGGGTCGGGCACGGCTTCTGAGCGTGAGCGACGACGTCGCTGCCTGGGTGGACGAGGTGCTGGGGGTCAGGCCCGGCGACCCGGCGCTGTTCAAGCGTGCGCTGACGCATTCGAGTCACGCCGGCGAAAGCTACGAGCGGCTCGAATTTCTCGGCGACCGCGTGCTCGGGCTCATCATGGCCGAGTGGCTGAGCGAGGTGTTCCCCGACGAGCCCGAGGGGCAATTGTCGAAGCGCTTCAACGCGCTGGTTACGGGTGCGGTCTGCGCGGAGGTGGCGCGCGGGATCGGCGCGGTGGCGCATGTCCGGCTCGGCAAACAGGCGCGCGACGATGGCGCGCAGCACGGCGACAACCTGCTCGGCGACGTGATGGAGGCGCTGCTCGGCGCCTTGTATCTGACCGCCGGGCTGGAGGCGGCGCGCGCGGCGGTGCGGCGGCTGTGGGCGGATCGCATCCACAGCGACGACAAGGCGCCGCAGCATCCGAAGTCGGCGTTGCAGGAATGGGCGGCGGCGAACCGGCGCGCGGTGCCCGCCTATGAACTGGTCGACCGCGCCGGGCCGGGCCACGCGCCGCGCTTCACGGTGCGGGTGACGGTCGGCAAGGACGAGGTGAGCGCCGAGGGCACCAGCAAGCAGGAGGCCGAAACCGCGGCCGCGCGCGCGTTGCTGCACGTGCTGAGCGCGCAGGCGGCGCCGCGGCGCAAACGCCGCCGCTAGCGCTTCCGCCGCTGCCGCCCCGGCGGCGATCGGCCGGGCGAGGGCGCCGCCGAAAAGGCGTTCGCTGAAATTCTGCGATCGATTGCAGTGGCTTGTCCGCCATTCGGCCTCATCTATGATAGGAACGGAGAGGCAGGGAGTGGACGGTCATGACGCGGACGTCGATCGTTCGTGCGGGCACGCGCGCATGATCCCGAGCTGGCAGCCCGACACCGCCAGCGGGATGACGGTGCGCGAGGTCGTGGCGCGCGGCCTGTCCTTCGAAGTGGTCGAGGCCGGGCAGGGCGATCACCTTGCGATCTGCTTGCACGGCTATCCGGAGCTTGCCTATAGCTGGCGGCACCAGCTGCCGGCGCTGGCGGCGATGGGGTATCGCGTCTGGGCGCCGTGCCAGCGCGGCTATGGCGCGACCTCGAAGCCCGAGGGCATCGACGCCTATCGCCTCGAATGTCTGGTCGCCGATGTCGCGGCGCTGTTCGACGTCAGCGGCGCGAAGACGCTGACGCTGATCGGGCACGACTGGGGCGGGGCGGTCGCCTGGTCGTTCGCGATCCACCGCGTGCGGCCGCTCGACCGGTTGGTCATCATGAACATGCCGCATCCGCGCTGCTTCGCGCGCGCGCTGCGATACTGGCCGCAGCAGCGGCGGAGCTGGTATCTGGCCGCCTATCAGGCGCCCGAGCTGCCCGAGCGGATGCTGCTCCGCAACGACGCCGCGGCGCTGCGGCGGATCTTCGCGCGACATGCGGTCAACCCCGCGCTGTTTCCGGACGCGGTGGTCGACGTCTATGCCACGGCGGCGCAGCAGCCCGGCGCGCTGACCGCGATGCTCAACTGGTATCGCGCGGTGCCGCTCAACCCGCGTCCGCGCTGGCTGCCCGACAACGGCCGGGTCGACGTGCCGACGCTGATCGTGTGGGGCGACGCTGACAAGACGCTGGGGCCGGAGACGCTCGACCGCACCGACGAGTTCGTGGCCGACCTGACGATCCGGCGCCTCGCGGGAGTGGGGCATTGGGTGCAGCAGGAAGCGGCCGCGCGGGTCAACGAGCTGCTGGCGGACTGGCTGCCGGGCGGGTGATGAGCCGCGGACAAGGAAAAGGGCGAGGCCATCCGGCCCCGCCCTTTTCTCCCCGCACGAAACGCAACTGGTGCGGCCCGGTCGCCTGGTGCTCCCTTGGCGACCGGAAACCTGTCGCCAGCGCCTCAGAAATGCGCGACGATGCCCAGCGTCGGACGGAAGCTGTTGGTCCAGCCGAAGCTCGACACTTCGCCACGCAGGCGGATGCCCGAGTTGCTGGTGATCCCGCCGAGACCGATGTCCTTCGGGCCGACCTCGAAGCCGATGCCGTAGGTCACGTCGTGGAAGTCACGATCGGTGTTCACGCGCTTGTCGAAGTTCACCCACTGATAGCCGACCTTGCCGTAGATCAGCCCGCTGTCGCCGGCGCGGAAGCCGAAGCGGCCGGCGGCGCCATACTGCCAGTCGATGTCGCCCGAGATGCCCTTGGCGACGTTACCCTCGGCGCCGACGAACACCGGCCCGAGCGGCACGTTCACGCCGGCCAGACCCTCGACGAGCGAGCCGTTCAGCTTGTTCTGACGCGGGGCGCCCGGAACGCTGTCGCTCTGGAATTCTTCCCAGCCGCCGCGCACGGCGACATAGGGCTCGATACCGAACGCACGGGTGCCGTCCGGCGCCGTCGCGGTCGTCGTGTCGGTGGTCGTGGCGTCCTGCGCCAGCGACGGAGTGGCGACGAACGCGGCGGATGCGGCAACGGCCGCAAGAACGAGCTTACGCATAATATACCTCAATACAGTTTCGTTGCCCGGTTTATCGCAGCACCAGGTGCGGCCGGGCCGGGGACTGCTCTAACCACGCCTTCCGTGCTTGGTTGCTTGGAAAAACGCCATTTTGGCATGGAACCCGGGGAGTGTTGCGCGAAAGACACGCAATCTGTCGAGAAGATGAACGTGCGTGCCGCATCCCGGCCACAGTGTCGATGCTGCGCCGCAATATGGCCTTATTGCGGGGCGTCGCGGCCGCGACGGGTCGGGGCGTGGAAGTCCGCGGGCTTGTCGGCGATCCAGCGCAGGAAGCGACTCAGCGGCGGGAGATCGCGGATCGCGTCAAGCGTGCCGGCCCGCGCCAGCGTCAGATTGTCGGCGGCGGCGTGGATCGCGCGGTGGCAGATGGGATGAAGCGGCACGGTGTCGGTGCCGCCTTCGCTGCGCGGGACGACATGGTGCCATTCGACACGGACGCCGAGCGGGCGGCCGCAAAGCGCGCAGACCGGCGGCGCGTGGTCCGTCGCGCGGGCGCGCGCCTCGGCTTCGGCGAGCCCGGCCTTGCGCCTTATGCGTCCGACCATGGCGCGGTCGGCGAGCGCCCGGCGGTCGGGCGCGTGAGGATGAACAGCGCGCAGGCGGCCATCACCGCTGCGACGACCAGCGCCAGCGGCAGGTGCGGGCGGGCGGTGGCGAGAAAGAGCGCATAGCCCAAGGCGATGCCGGTGCAGGCCAGCAGCTTGGCGCGGCGCGGGATCGCACGATCGCGCCGCCACGCGCGCAGCGTGGGGCCGAAGCGCGGATGGTCGAGCAGCCATGCCTCGAGCCGCGGCGAGGAGCGCGCGAAGCAACCGGCGGCGAGGATCAGGAAGATCGTGGTCGGCATCAGCGGCAGCAACGCGCCGATCACCCCGAGCGCGACGAAGAGGAAGCCCAGCGCGAGCCAGCCGTAGCGCGCCGCGGCGTATAGGCGGCCGGGCTTGATCGGGTCGGCGGGGTGGTCGGTCACGATCGTTGCGGTTCCTCTGCGGCCGAGGAGAACGTTTCGCGTGGCGGATCGGTGCCGTGGCGGAGCGACCCGTCACTGTGGATCGCGCGCCTTACTCTATCGTCACCCCGGCCTTGAGCCGGGGTCCCGCTTCTTCAACGCCGGTCGGCAAGAAGAAGCGGGACCCCGGATCAAGTCCGGGGCGACGCGGCGTCTCTTACTCCTCTCCGGTCGCGCTGGCCGGCTTCGCCCCCGCGCCGTGCGCGTCGCTGGCGACCGGCGACAGCGTGAAGCCGTAGCGCAGCGGCGCGACCTTGATGCGATATTGCTCGAGCGGACGACCCCAGTCGCTCCATTGCGTGTCGCCACCGATGCCGGATTGCACCGCATCGACCAGCAGGCTGCCGTTCGCGCCGGGAACGATGTCGGTGCTCTTGCGCGTGCCGGGTTCGCGGCGGTTCAGCTCGGTGTACGGGAAGGCGAGCGCGTTAATCGACAGCGGCTGGTCGCCGGTGACGCGCAGGCCACCGTCGGCGCCGCGGACCAGCTCCATCCAGCGCACGTCGACCTTGTTGCCGGTTTCCTGCGGGCGGAGATAATCGTGGTTCTGCGCCGCGATGTCGCCGCGCCACAGGCCGATCGGCGCCGAGGTCTTGCGGTCGCTGTAGCTCTCGTGCGGCCCGCGGCCGTACCATTGCACGGTCTTGAAGTCGCGCGGGGTGACGTAGGAGAGGCCGACGCGCAGCGGATCGCCGAGCGTGGTGTCGAGCGGCTGGAAGTCGCTTGTCACCGCGACGCTGCCGTCCGCCGCCATCTGGTAGCGGGTCGAGAAGCGCGCGACATTGCCGCCGGTCAGCCAGCGGACGGTCACCGCCGCGCCGCCGCCCGGCAGCTTCTGTGTGTCGATGCCCTCGACGACGCGCTCGTCGGTGGCGCGCTGCCACGGCACGTTGCGCTTCTCGCTGCCGACGCCGAGGTCGTTGTCGGTCAGCGCGCGGGTGAAGTTTGGCGCGCCACCCGACAGCAGCACGCGCCCGCCGGTCGCATAGCGATCGACCAGCCCGGTCTTGCGGTCGATCACCAGCTCGGTCTCGCCCGCCGACAGCCGGACGGTGCCGCCGCGATTGTCGAGCTTGACCGGGCCGTTGTCCGCCGCCGCGACCGCGGCCGGTGCGGCACCGAGCGGGAATTGCTCCCAGCCGACCAGCGTGCCCGCGGCGACGCCGGGGGTGGTGCCGGCCTTGGCGCGGTAGCTGACGGTCAGGAAATATTCCGCATCGGGGCGGCGGGTGAAGCCGGTCGGCGCCAGCGCGACGCGCGCGCTCTGGTGCGCGGCGACGGTCGGGGCCGCCAGCGTGCCGCGCGCGACCGCGACGCCATTCTCCAGTACTTCCCAGCTATAGTCATAGGCGTCCGCACCGAGGAAATCGTGGCGGTTGGCGACGGTCAGCTGGCCGGCGGTCGCGTCATAGCCGGTGAACTGGACCGGCGCATAGACCTTGCGGACCTCGTACAGCTGCGGATTGGGGGTGCGGTCGGCCTGGAGCATGCCGTCGCCGAATTCGATGTCGCCGCCGGGGTTGGGACCGTATTCGCCGCCGTCGCCCCAATAGCGCCGCCCGTCCTTGGTATAGCGGTACATCGCCTGATCGACCCAGTCCCATGCGAAGCCGCCCTGCAGCTTGTCGGGATGCGCGTAGATCGTGTCCCAATATTCCTTCAGATTGCCACCCGAATTGCCCATCATGTGCGCATATTCGCACTGGATCATCGGCTGTTTGTAGTTCCAGTTGGTGGCGTAATCCTCCATCTTGGCGACCGGATCGTACATCGGCGCGTAGATGTCGGCGAACCAGTTCGGGCGGTGCTGCTGCACGCCCTCATAGGTGCCCCAGCCGAGATAGCTGATCAGGCGGCCCGGATCGCGCGTCTTGGCGGCGGTGCCGGCGGTCGCGAAGTTGGGGCCGATCCCGGCCTCGTTGCCGAGCGACCAGAAGATGATCGAGGGATGGTTCTTGTCGCGCTCGACCATGTTGAGCACGCGGTCGACATGCGCCGACTGCCACGCCGGGTCGAAGCCGAGCTGATAGACGCTGCGCTGGCGGGGATGGTTGTTGCCCATCTCCATATAGGCGTGGCTCTCGATGTTCGCCTCGTCCATCACGTAGAGGCCGTAGCGATCGGCGAGTTCGTAGAGATACGGGTCGTTGGGATAGTGCGAGGTGCGCAGCGCGTTGATGTTGTTGCGCTTCATCAGCTGGATGTCGTGTTCCATCGACTCGCGACTGACGACGTGGAAGGTTTCCGGGTCGTGTTCGTGGCGGTTGACGCCGCGGATCGTGATCGGCTTGCCGTTGACGCTCACCAGCCCGTTCTTCATCTCGACGGTGCGGAAGCCGATCCGCTGATAGGTCGACTGGATGATCGTGCCTCTGGCGTCGTACAGCTCGACGAGCAGCATGTAGAGATTGGGCGTCTCGGCGCTCCACGGCTTCACGCCGGCGACGGTCGCGGAGAGCGTCGTCTTGCGATCGGCGTCACCGGCGGCGAGCGGCGCGCGGCCCTGCGAGACGATGCGGTCGCCATCCATCAGCACGTAGCGTGCACTGACCGCGGCGCCCGGCGCGACGGACAAGTCGACCGCCAGCTTGCCGTTGCGGTAATTGTCGTCGAGCCCGGCGTGGACGAAGAAGTCGCGGATGCGCGTCTTCGGCGCCGCCATCAGATAGACTTCGCGCTCGATCCCCGAGACGCGCCAGAAATCCTGATCCTCGAGATAGCTGCCGTCCGACCAGCGAAACACCTGGATCGCCACGGTGTTCGCGCCCGGCTTGACGAAGCGGGTGACGTCGAATTCGGACGGGAGCTTGCTGTCCTCCGAATAACCGACCTGCTGGCCGTTGACCCACACCTTATAAGCCGAGCCGGCCGCGCCGATGTGCAGCACCACGTCCTGCCCGGACCAGCCGGCGGGCAGGTCGATGGTGCGGCGGTACGAGCCGACCGGGTTGGTGGCGTGCGGGATCAGCGGGCGGTTGGCGGGGAAGGGATAGGTGATGTTGTTGTAGCGCGGCTGGTCATAGCCCTCTGTCTGCCAGTCGGCGGGTACCTTGATCGTCTTCCACTGCGACGCGTCGAAATCGGGGCGCTCGAACCCGGTCGGCAGCGTGTCCGCATCGGGTGAGAAGCTGAACTGCCATTGTCCGTTCAGCAACAGGAACCGCTTCGATTCCGTGCGATGGCCAGCCAGCGCCTTGTCGCGGGTCTCGAACGGAAAGCCGGTGGCATGCGCCGGCATGCGGCCGATGTAATTGATCGCCGGGTTTTCCCAGTCGGGACGCTGCGGATCGATCTGCGGCTGGAGCGGCACGGGCGGCGCGTTCTGCGCGGCGGCATGGCCCGAGACGCTGGCGAGCAACGCTGCGACAAGAAAGGCGCTCCGGCGCTGGCCGACGTGATGCACGGATAATCCTCCCGATTAAGTCATTTTGTAAGACAAGTATCGGCTGTGCCCGGTTTTGCCAAGAGCACGTGCGGGTTGACGCACGCCGCGCTTTGCGGTCCCTGTGCGCGAGCGGGCCGCGCGGGGCGGACGATGCGGGCGGAGCACGATCTTTTGAACACGACCTTGCTGCGCGGCGTGCTGGTGGGTGGACTGGCCGGGCTATTGTTCGGCTTCGACACCGCGGTGATCGCGGGAACCACCGAGGGCATCCGCACCGCCTTCGCGCTCGACGCCAGTGGAGTCGGTATCACGGTGTCGGCGGCCTTGTGGGGGACGCTGGCGGGCGCGTTGCTCGCCGGATTGCCGGGCGATCGCTATGGCGCGCGCAATGCGCTGAAGGGGATCGCGCTGCTCTATTGCCTGTCCGGGCTGGGCTGCCTGATCGCGTGGAGCTGGCCGGCGCTGATCGTGTTCCGCGTCATGGCCGGGCTGGCGGTCGGCGCGTCATCGGTGCTGGCACCGGTATACCTCGCCGAGATCGCTCCCGCCGAGCGGCGCGGGTTGATGGTGGGCACGTTCCAGCTCAACATCGTGCTCGGCATCCTCGCCGCCTATCTGAGCAACGCCGTCGTCGGCAGCTTCGATCTGGGTGCTGGCGACTGGCAGGTGAAGCTGGGCGTCAGCGCGGTGCCGGCGCTGCTGCTGCTGTCGCTGATGTTCACGATCCCCGACAGCCCGCGCTGGCTGGCGGCGAAGGGGCGCGAGGACGAGGCCGAGACGGTGCTGGTCGGGCTTGGAGTCGTCGATCCGCGGCACGAGCTGGACAGCTATGCGCGCGCCGCGGCGGCGGTGGCGGTGGGCAGCGCGCCGCGGCTGTCGTGGGCGCGGCATCGCAGGCCGATCCTGCTCGCCTTCGCGGTGGCGTCGTTCAACCAGCTCTCGGGGATCAACGCGATCCTTTACTACCTCAACGATATCTTCGCGGCGGCCGGCTATGACGCGGTGTCCGCCGACCGGCAGGCGGTGACGATCGGGCTGTGCAATTTCGTGTTCACCGCGCTGGCGTTGCTGGTGATCGACCGACTGGGGCGGCGGACGTTGCTGCTGATCGGGTCGGTCGGGCTGACACTGGCGCTGGGCGGGACCGCGGCGGTGTTCCTGAGCGGGCAGGGGCAGCAGTATCTGCTCGCGCTGCTGATCGCGTTCATCGCCTTCTTCGCGTTCAGCCAGGGCGCGGTGATCTGGGTCTATGTTAGCGAGATCTTCCCGACCGACGTCCGCGCGCGCGGGCAGGCACTTGGCTCCTCGACGCACTGGGCGATGGATGCGGTGATCGCGATGGCCTTTCCGGTGATTGCCGCGCACACGCGCGGGCTACCGTTCGTCGTGTTCGCGGCTATGATGGCGGTGCAGTTCGTCGTGGTGCTGATGTTCTTCCCCGAGACCAAGCAGCGCTCGCTGGAGGCGATCGGCGCGGATTGATCTATTGATAATCATTCGCATCTAGCCTATGCGCTGAATCCGGTCGTGGAGGATCAGGCATGAGCATCGTCGCAGCGCCCTTGTCGTCGTCGTCGCGCGGCGTATCCTGTTTGTTGCCGACGCTGGCGCGGGGATGGCGCGCCGCGCGCGACCGGCATGCCTGCACGCAGCAACGGCTGCACCGGCTGCTTGCGCCGCATCATGCCGGCATGCTGGCGCCCGTGTTCGACAGTCTAATGACGCTCTACGAGGCGGCGCTGGGGCGCGCGTTCCGGGTCGGTACGGTGGCGGCGCTGTCGGCGGACGAGCGGATGCTGATCGACCTGCTCGACGGCGCGCGGCCGCAGCGCGTGTGCATCAACTGCCCGGAAGGCGCGGCGCGGGCGCTGCATTGCTCGCTGTGCTCGACGCGGATCATGCTGGCAATGGTGGGGTGATGGTGTCCTCGATCGTCATTGCGAGCGTAGCGAGGCCATCCAGAGCCGGATCAGGATGCCCTGGATTGTTTCGCTACGCTCGCAATGACGGAGTTAATCGATCGTCGGCTGGAGCTGCGCGCTGATCGACCTGGTGGCGTCGCGGAGCAGCGTGCGGGTCTCGGCGAGCGACACCCGTGCCGCACGACCGGCGACGAATGGCACCGTCAGGGCGGCGCGCGCGGCGCCATGTTCGAGCACCGGTGCCGACAGGTCGGTGATCCCCTCCAGCATCGGGCTGGGCGTGACGGCATCGCCTTCCGTGACGAGCGCGTCGAGTTGTCGGTCGAGCGCCGGATCGATGTCGCCACCGGTTTCGCGCACCTCGGTCAGCATCGCGGCGCGGACCGCGGCCGGCTGGAAGGCGAGCAGCACGCGCCCCGAGTTCGAGCGGTGGAGCGGGCGGCGATAGCCGACGCGGACCGCGAAGCCCGACAGGCCGGGCGCCTCGACCCCGGCGATCACCACCATCTCCGCGCCCGATGCGACCGCGAGGTGGCAGCTCTGCCCGGTCGCGCGCGCCAGCCCCTGCATCACCGGCAGCGCGGTGACGGTGAGGTCGCGCACTGGGGGGCGCCCCATGCCGAGCGCGAACAGGCGGTTGGTGAGGCGGTAACCGTCGTCGTCGCGCGCGATGTAGCGATGCTCCTCGAGCACCTGGAGCATCCGGAAGATCTCGCCCACCGAGCGGCCGAGTGCGCCGGAGATGTCGGACATCGTCAGCGCCTGTTCGGAGGTGGCGAGCAGTTCGAGGATCTCCAGCCCCTTCTTGAGCGCAGGAGCCTGATAGCGGGGCGGATTCGTCATGGTCGCCATACCCTAGCCAAGCACGTCCGGCCGCGCCAGCACCTGCCAATTCCCGTCAATAAAAGTATTTTTCACATTTCAATCGTCATCGCGCTGGCCTAGGTTGTCGATGCGGTGCTCACGCGACTAAGTGGGGCCGAGAGAGGAAGCGTGCATGTTCCAGGAAGCGACCCCCAGTTCACCGCCGCTCGACCGGGCCGGCGATGCGCTGCCGCGGTTCGGCATGGGAACGGCGGCGATCGGCAACCTCTATCGCGCGATCGATGACGCCACCGCGGAGGCGACCGTCGCCGCGGCGCTGGCGGCGGGCGTGCGCTATTTCGACACCGCGCCGCATTACGGCTTCGGGCTGGCGGAGCGGCGGCTCGGCGCGGCGCTGGCGCGGTACGACGCGGCCCGGACGTCGAGGATCTCGACCAAGGTCGGGCGGCTGCTCGCACCCACTGACGCCGCGGGTATACGCCACGGTTTCGTCGATGCCGATCCGTTCGAGCCGGTGTTCGACTATACCGCCGACGGCATACGGCGGTCGTTCGAGGCGAGTTGCGCGCGATTGCAGCGCGACCGCGTCGACGTGCTGTTCGCGCACGATCTCGGGCGGCTGACGCATGGCGACGCGCATGAGCGCCACCTGCGCGACTTTCTCGACGGCGGCTATGCCGCGATGGTGGCGCTGCGCGAGGCCGGCGTCGTCGGTGCGATCGGGGTCGGGGTCAACGAGTTCGCGGTCTGCGAGGAGTTGCTCGACCGCGTGCCGCTCGACGTGATCCTGCTGGCGGGGCGCTACACGTTGCTCGATCGCAGCGCGAAGCCGTTCCTCGATCGCTGCCAGGCGGAGGGCGTGCGCGTCGTGATCGGCGGCGCCTACAACAGCGGCATCCTCGCGCGCGATCCGCAGGAGGCGGACCCGGCGCAGTCGCATTACGATTATGCCGCCCCGCCCGCCGCACTCGTCAAGCGGACGCGCGCGCTCGCCCGGACCTGCGCCACCGCGGGCGTGTCGCTGCCGGCGGCCGCGATCCAGTTCCCGCTGCGCCATCCGGCGGTGGCGTGCGTGCTGGCCGGGCTCGGCAACCCGGACGAGGTCGCCGATCTGCGCGCGCGGATCGTGGCGCCGATCCCCGACGATCTGTGGCCGGCGCTCGAGGCGCGCGCGCCGCAGCAGCTGATCCTCCTCCACCCCGACGACAATGTGATGATCTGCGTCGCGCCGATCGCGGCGGGCGACCTGCTGCCGGTGTCGGGCGGGACGATCCCGGCGCGCGAGGGCGTGACCGTCGGGCACAAGATCGCGCGGCATCCGCTCAACGCGGGCGACAAGGTCATCAAATATGGCGCGCCGATCGGCTCGATGACCGATGCCGCGGCGGCCGGACAATGGGTCCATATGCACAATATGAAGAGCGACTATATCGCCAGCCACACGCGCAGCACCGTGACGGAGCAGCGCGCATGATCGACGCATGGCAGCGCGCCGACGGGCGCAAGGGCATCCGCAACACCGTCGCGGTCGCCTATCTGGTCGAGTGCGCGCATCATGTCGCGAGGCGGATCGTCGACAAGGCCGATGACGCCGACGTGCATCTGATCGGTTTCCCCGGCTGCTATCCCAATGCCTATGCCGCGCGGGTGATGGAGGCGGTGACGACGCACCCGAATGTCGGCGGGGTGGTGATCGTGTCGCTGGGCTGCGAGAGTTTCGATCGCGAGCGGTTGCAGCAGGTGATCCGCGACAGCGGCCGCCCGGTCGAGCTGTACGTCATCCAGCAGACCGGCGGCACCGCGGCGACGATCGCCGCCGGGCTGGAGGCGGTCGCGCGGGTCAAGGCGCAGATCGCCGACGTGCCGCGCGTGCCGATGCGCGTCGACGAGCTGATCGTCGGCACGATCTGCGGCGGGTCGGACGGGACCAGCGGGATCACCGCCAACCCGGCGGTCGGGCGCGCGTTCGACCGGCTGGTGGCCGACGGCGCGACCTGCATCTTCGAGGAAACCGGCGAGCTGGTCGGGTGCGAGGGGATCATGGCCGATCGTGCGCTGACCCCCGAGCTGGGCGAGGAGATCATGGCCTGTGTCCGCAAGGCCGAGGAATATTACACGATCATGGGCTTCGGCAGCTTCGCGCCCGGCAATGCCGAGGGCGGGCTGACGACGCAGGAAGAGAAGTCGATGGGGGCGTATTCCAAATCGGGCTCGTCGCTGATCAGCGGGATCATCAAGCCCGGCGACGTGCCCCCCGCGGGCGGGCTGTACCTGCTCGACGTCGTGCCCGACGGCGAGCCGCGCTTCGGCTTCCCCAACATCTCCGACAATGCCGAGATCGTCGAGATGATCGCCTGCGGATGCCATCTGACGCTGTTCACCACCGGGCGCGGCTCGGTGGTCGGCTCGGCGATCGCACCGGTCATCAAGATTTGCGCCAACCCCGAGACGGCGCGGCGGCTTGCAGCGGATATGGACATCAACGCCGGGCGCATCCTCGAAGGCGACGCGACGCTCGACGAGGTCGGCGACGAGATCGTCGACGCGATCATGGCGGTGGCCGGCGGGCAGCCGAGCGTGTCCGAAGCGCTGGGGCATCGCGAATTCATCCTGACCTACAAGGCGTTCGATCCGGTAGGGCCGGCGTGCCTGCCGGTCGCTGCACGGAGTTAATCGATGGAAGGCCGGTTGAAGGGCAAGGTCGCGCTGATCACCGCGGCGGGCAACGGGATCGGGCGCGCCGCCGCATTGCGCTACGCCGCCGAGGGGGCGCGGGTGATCGCGACCGATATCGATGCGGGCGCGCTGGCCGGGCTCGACGGATGCGAGCAGCGGGCGCTGGACGTCACCGATGCGGCGCAGATCGCCGCGCTGGTGGATGAGGTCGGGCGGATCGACGTGCTCGCGAACATCGCGGGCATCGTCCATGCCGGCACGATCCTCGACATGAGCGATGCGGAGTGGGAGCAGGCGGTCGCGATCAACATGACCGCGATGACCCGCACGATCCGCGCGGTGCTGCCGGGGATGCTGGCGGCGGGCGGCGGCGCGATCGTCAACATGTCGTCGATCGCCAGCTCGGTGAAGGGCATCCCCAACCGCTTTGCCTATACCGCCACCAAGGCGGGGGTGATCGGCATCACCAAGGCGGTCGCGGCCGATTTCGTCGGGCAGGGCATCCGCTGCAACGCGATCTGCCCCGGCACGGTCGACACGCCGTCGCTCCAGCAGCGGCTGCGCGACACCGGCGATTACGCGGCCGCGCAACAGGCGTTCGTCGCGCGGCAGCCGATGGGGCGGCTGGGGCGCGCCGAAGAGATCGCGGCGCTGGTCGCCTATCTGGGCAGCGATGACGCCGCCTTCACGACCGGCGCGGTGCATGTCATCGACGGCGGCTGGGTCAATTGAGGAAAAGCGCATGAAGCTGGTACGTTACGGGGCGCCGGGCGCCGAGAAGCCGGGGATGGTCGATGCGCAGGGGCAAGTCCGCGACCTGTCGGCGCACGTTACCGATATCGCGGGCGCGGCGCTGGGCGATGCCGGGCTGGCGCGGTTGGCGGCGATCGATCCGGCAACGCTGCCGGTGGTCGCGGTCGACCGCTATGGCCCGTGCGTCGGTGCGGTCGGCAAGTTCCTGTGCATCGGGCTCAACTATTCGGATCACGCCGCGGAAACCGGCGCGACCGTGCCGACCGAGCCGGTGATCTTCACCAAGGCGACCAGCGCAATCATCGGCCCCGACGACCATGTCGAGATTCCGAAGGGGTCGACCAAGACCGACTGGGAAGTCGAACTGGGGATCGTGATCGGCAAGACGGCGCGCTACGTCGACGAGGCCGACGCGCTGGATCATATCGCGGGCTATTGTGTCATCAACGACGTGTCGGAGCGCGCGTTCCAGCTCGAGCGGCAGGGGACGTGGGACAAGGGCAAGGGCTGCGACACGTTCGGGCCGATCGGACCGTGGCTGGTGACGCGCGACGAGATCGCCGACCCGACCGTGCTGGGCATGTGGCTGGAGGTCAACGGCCATCGCTATCAGGACGGATCGACGTCGACGATGGTGTACAAGCCGGCGTTCCTGGTCAGCTATGTCAGCCAGTTCATGTCGCTCCAGCCCGGCGACGTGATCTCGACCGGCACCCCGCCGGGCGTCGGCATGGGGCAGAAGCCGCCGGTGTTCCTGAAGGCGGGCGATGTCATGGAACTGGGGATCGACGGGCTGGGGCGGCAGCGCCAGACCGTCGTGGCCTATCAGGCATGACCGACCGCCACGTCCTGCTGGTCGATATCGCCGACGAGCCGGAGGCGATCGCGGCCTATGAGGCGTGGCACGCCGCCGGCGCGGTGCCCGCCCCGGTGGTCGCGAGCATCCGGGCGGCGGGGATCGTGGCGATGGACATCTATCGCACCGGCGGCCGGCTGGTGATGGTGATGGAGACCGACGCCTCCTTCGATGCCGCGGCCAAGGCGGCCGCGGATGCGGCCGATCCCGAGGTGCAGGCGTGGGAGACGAAGATGGATGCGTACCAGCGGCGGCTGCCGTGGGCGGAGCCGGGTGTGAAATGGGTGGCGGCGCGGCAAATTTTCTCGCTGGCGGAGCAATGATCCACCCGTCGTCCCGGAGGTGATCCGGGACCCCGCTCTTTTCTCTCGCGAATGTGGGTAGGAAGCGGGGTCCCGGGTCAAGCCCGGGACGACGACGGCTCGGCCTTACCCCCGCAACCGGCCCTCCAGCAAATCCAGCTCGCGGGTGAGCTTGCGGCCGGTCTCGCTGCCGATCGCGCGCGCGCGTTCCATCCGGAACACCTCCTCGCGCTCGGCGCGGATCGCCGCCAGCCGCAGCACGCGGTCGATGCGCTCGTTCTGCTGGATCACCGCCAGCTCGGGCTCGCCGTCGACGCGGACGCGGATGCGCTCGCGATACAGGTCCATGATCCGCGTCGCCGCCTCGGCATAGACGTCGGCGTCGTCGCGATCGCGCGACAGGTCGTGCTGCGCGCCATCGACCGCGCGGATCGCGGCGCGCGCGGCGGCGACGCGGGCGCGGTTCTCCTCGCCCTGTTTCGACGGTTCGGGTGGTAGCGCGAGCCCGCGCAGCACCAGCGGCAGCCCGATGCTCGCCGCGACCAATGAGACGATGATGACCCCGGCGGCGAGCGCGATCGCGAGGTCGCGCGCCGGAAAGGGCGATCCATCGCTCAGCGCCAGCGGCAGCGTCAGCACGCCCGCCAGCGTGATGACCCCGCGCACCCCGGCGAGCGACATCGCCGCGAACACCCGCCAGTCCGGACTGCGCAGTGGGGAGTCGTCGACGCCGCGCCGGAGCACGGTCAGCCGGAACGACACCCATACCCAGACGAAGCGCAGACCGGCGAGCACCGCGACGATCGCGAGCACATAGAGCGCCAGCCACCACGGATTGTCGTGGTTGGTGAGCCGCACCGTCTCGCGCGCGCCGGCGAGGATCACCGGCAGTTGCTCGCCGAGCAGCACGAAGATGATGCCGTTGAGCGCGAACTGGATCGTGTCCCACACCGAATTGCGGCGCATCCGGGTCGCGGGGAGCGCCTGGCGCGACAGCTCGGCGAAGGTCATCGTCACGCCGGCCGCGACCACCGCGAGGATGCCGGAGGCGTGGACATGCTCGGCGGCGATATAGGCGATGAACGGGATCAGCAGGCTGACCAGCACCTGCGATCCGGTATCCTCGCCGAAGCGGCGCGACACCCACGCCTTGGCGCGCGTGATCGCGAGCGTGGTGACAACGCCGATCGCGATCCCCGCGGCGGCGAGCCACACGAAGCTGGCGGCGGCATCGGCGAGCGAGAAGGCGCCGGTCAGCGCGGCGGCAATCGCGAAGCGCAGGCAGACGAGGCCCGACGCGTCGTTGAGCAGCGCCTCGCCCTCGAGGATGTGCATCATCCGGCGCGGGATCGGGACGCGCGCGGCGATCGCCGACACCGCGATCGGATCGGTCGGCGAGACGACCGCGGCAAGCGCGAACGACACCGCCAGCGGCATCGCGGGGATCAGCCAGTCGATGAAGAAGCCGACGCCGACGACGGTGGTCAGGACCAGCCCCAGCGCCAGTTCGACGACCACCGGCACGTCCTTGAGCAATTCGTCCTTGGGGATGCGCCAGCCATCGATGAACAGCAGCGGCGGCAGGAAGACCAGCAGGAAGATCTCGGGATCGAGCGTCACCCGCAGGTCCGCGGCCATGCCGATCGCCGCGCCGAACGCGATCTGGACGAGCGGGGCAGGGAGGTTGATCGGCAGGATGCGCGCGATCGCGCCGCTGATGACGACGGCAAACAATAACAACAGGACGACCGAGACGACTTCCAAGGCGGGCAACCTCCTTCGGGACGGGGATGAGGAGGGGGATCGCCGGAAGTGGCGCGCGGCGCAACCGTTCAACGCACCGATCCGGGTCGGTGCAACGTTTTGTCTTGCGGGGAGCAGTTCCCGCGTCATTGCGAGCGTAGCGAAGCAATCCAGAGCCGGACCAGGACGCCCTGGATTGCTTCGCTACGCTCGCAATGACGGTTTATTCCGGGGCAAGCCCGGGGCGACGCCGCTCAGTTCATCAGTTCGACCGCCATCGCGACGCCTTCGCCGCCGCCGATGCACAACGAGGCGACGCCGCGCTTCTGCCCGGTGGTCTGCAAACCGCCGAGCAGCGTCGCGAGGATGCGCGCGCCCGATGCGCCGATCGGATGGCCCAGCGCGCAGGCGCCGCCGTTGATGTTGAGCTTCTCGTGGTCGAGCGCGAGTTCCTGCATCGCGACCATCGCGACGCAGGCGAACGCCTCGTTGACTTCCCACAGGTCAACGTCGCCGACCGACCAGCCGGCCTTTTCCAGCGCCTTGCGCATCGCGGGCACCGGGGCGGTGGTGAAGCGCGCCGGGGCGTGCGCATGCGCGGCATGGCTGACGATCCGCGCGACCGGCGCGATGCCGAGCTTCTCGGCGACCGACAGCCGGGTCAGCACCAGCGCCGCGGCACCGTCCGAGATCGACGAGGCATTGGCGGCGGTGACGGTGCCGTCCTTCGTGAAGGCGGGGCGCAGCGTCGGGATCTTGGCGGGATCGCTCTTGCTCGGCTGCTCGTCGGCCAACACGGTGGTGGTGCCCTTGCGGCCCTTCACCTCGACCGCGACGATCTCGCGCTCGAACGCGCCCGACGCCTGCGCCTTCTGCGCGCGGGTCAGCGAGGCGATCGCGAATTCATCCTGCGCCTCGCGCGTGAACTGATATTCGCGCGCGGTATCCTCGGCGAACACGCCCATCGCGGTGCCCGGCTGATAGGCGTCCTCGAGCCCGTCGAGCGCCATGTGATCGAACAGCCGGTCGTGCCCGAAGCGCGCGCCGCCGCGATGCGCCTTGGACAGATAAGGCGCGTTGGTCATGCTCTCCATGCCGCCCGCGACCAGCAGGTCGATCGAGCCAGCGCCGAGCGCCTCGGCACCGAGGATCGCGGCCTGCATCCCCGAGCCGCAGACCTTGTTGAGCGTCGTCGCCTCGACATGCTCGCCGAGCCCGGCGCCAATCGCGGCCTGCCGCGCCGGGGCCTGGCCGACGCCCGCCGAGAGGACGTTGCCCATGTAGATGCGCTCGATGGCGGCGGCGTCGACCCCGGCGCGCTCGACCGCGGCCTTCACCGCGGCGGCGCCCAGCTCGCTGGCCGACAGCGCGGCGAGGCTGCCCTGCATCGAGCCCATCGGGGTGCGCGCATAGGACAGGATGACGATGGGATCGGTAGCCATGATTTCGCGGTTCCTCGCTTGATCTCGATCGGCATGTAAGCGCTCGTCCGGCAGCGCGCAAACCACTAGGCCAGCTTTATGCAAGGTCTTGCCGACGCGCTGAAATGGTATGCGGCGCTGAGCGGGATCGCGGCGGCGTTCATGGTCTCGCTCGACAACGGCCGGCGCGTGACCGGCTGGGGCATGGCGATCTTCGTCACGTCCTCGGTGGCGTGGATCACCGGCGCGTGGCTCACCGGCGATGAACCGCTCGGCGTGCAGAACGGCGTGCTGCTCGGCATCAACAGTTTCGGCGTGTATCGATACCTGATTCGCAAGCAGGGCTGAGACGGTGGATGTGGGTGCTGGGATTGGGCGTGCTGGGCGCCGTCGTCGGCAGCTTCCTCGCGACGATCGCGCTCCGCTGGCCGCAGGAGCGATCGGTCGTCCACGGACGGTCGGCGTGCGACGGGTGCGGGCGGACGCTGCGCGCGCATGAACTGATCCCGCTCCTGTCGTGGCTCGGCGCGCGCGGACGCTGCCGGACGTGCGGGGCACGCATCGACCCGCTCCATCCGCTGATCGAGGCCGGCTGTGCCGCGATCGGCGTGGCGGCGGCGCTGGTCGCGCCCGGGCCGACGGCGCTGGCCGGCGCGGGGTTCGGCTGGCTGTTGCTGGTGCTGGCGGTGATGGACGCGCGTGACTTCTGGCTGCCCGACCCGCTGGTCGCGGCGCTGGCATTGGTCGCGGCGGCCGGGGTGTGGGTCGTGCCGCCGGCGCCCGACGAGCGCCTGATCGGCGGGGCAGGCGGGTTCGCGGTGCTGTGGCTGATCGGTGCCGGCTATCGCCGGTGGCGCGGCCGCGAGGGGCTGGGCGGGGGGGACCCGAAACTGTTCGGCGCGATCGGGCTCGCGCTGGGCTGGCGGATGCTGCCGGCGGTGCTGCTGGTCGCGGGGCTGGTTGGACTCGGCTGGGTGGTGTTCCAGCGGCGGCGCGGGCGGGCGGTCGCGGCCGACGACCCGCTGCCGCTCGGCACGCTACTGGCGATCGCGGCTTACCCGGCGTGGCTGCTCATGATAGGCATGACGGCATGAAGTTCGCGTTTCTGCTGCTCGCGGCGCAGGCGGCCGCGCCGTCCTCCGGCATTGACGGGCTGCCGATCGGCCCGCTGCCGCAACAGGCGCTGCCGGCGCGTGGCTGTGCGGCCTATCTGTTCTCGACCGGCACGACCCGGACGCTGGCGACAATGGTGACCGCCGATCCGGGAACGTTGCGACTGTCGCTCGATGGCAAGGTCATCGACCTGCCGCGTACCGGGGCGACGGGCACCGCATCGCTCGGGCTTAACGCGGAGAGCGTCTATCGCACTGGCGACGTGGTGGCGACGGTGCAGATGACGGTGGAACTGCGGCAGAACCTGACCGCGGGCGCTGCGGTGCCGGTGGCGACGCTGCGGCTGGATCGCGAGGGGCGCGATACCCTGGTGGTGCCGCTCGCCGGGCTGGTCGGCTGCGCGGGGTAGCGTGAACAGGAAAGCGCCCGGCGGAACGTGTCCACCGGGCGCCACCTTGCTCAGCTCAATGCGAGGAGGTGATTTCCTCCTTCAACCGCAATTTCTGCTTCTTCAGGTCCGCAAGCACGATCGTATCGGGCACGGGACGTTGCGACTCGGCGGCAATCCGCTGGTCGATCGTCGCATGCTTGGCCTCGAGGGCCGAGATGTGCGCGGTCTGCATGGCAGTCTCCTTCGTGGTTGAGAGGGAAAGGAAAGAAATCACGAAATGGGACAGATGTCCCGCGACTTTTGCTTGCGCGCGATCATCTGCGACTTTCGTACGACAGGATGCGGCGGCTATGCAGGCGCGACTCGGGGTCGGGAGTGCGGGCGATGAACGACGTTGGCGGTGAGGCGGACGTGACGGCGCGGCTGGAGATGCTGCGCGTCGAGCACCGCGACCTCGACGCCGCGATCGGCGCGCTGGCCGAGGGCGGCGCGTCCGACCAGTTGCAGCTGATGCGGCTGAAGAAGCGCAAGCTGCGGCTGCGCGACGAGATCGCGCTGCTGGAGGATCAGATGATCCCCGACATCATCGCCTGACCCGGTCGGCAAAAACGGCGCATTTCGGGACGGTTCGGCGCTGCGCCGGCCGGGAAACGTGATGAACGCGCTTGGCGGCCGCGGCGCGGTCGTGGCAAGGACGCGGACATGGCCGACCACGCCCATGATCCTCGCCTGCACCGCCGCCTGATCGACGCCTTCTACACCGAGGCGATGGTGCTGGCCGACGAGGCGCGGCATTATTTCGACGAGGGCGGGCGGATCGAACGCGAGGCGCTGCCGCCGATGGAGCGCGTCGCGTTCAGCTGCGAATCGCTCAAGGTGACGACGCGGCTGATGCACGTCATCGCCTGGCTGCTCACGCAGCGGGCGATCGCGGCGGGGGAGCTGCCGGCGACGCAGGCACTCGACCCCTCGCGGCGGCTGGGGACGGCGCCGAGCAGCGATGCGGAGATGCTGGCGCGGTTCCCGTCGCAGGCGCGCGGGCTGATCGACAGCAGCGTCGACCTGCACCGGCGCGTCGCGCTGCTCGATGCCGCGCACGCCGGCGAGATGCCGGTGGTGAGCCCGGCGCGATCGATGCTCGATCGGCTGGCGACCGCTTTCTAGGCGGGGAGCGCCGACCCTTCGGCTATCGTCCCAGCAGCCGCTCACGGGCGGCACGATATTCGTCCGCCAGTTGCCGGACGCGCGCCGCGGCGGGGACGATCGTGTCGATCGCGCCGATCCCCTGACCCGAACCCCAGATGTCGCGCCACGCCTTGGCCGCGCCACCCGAGGCGAAGCTCATCGTCTTGAGATCGCCCTGCGGGAGATCGTCGGGGTCGAGCCCGGCGGCGACGATCGACGCGCGCAGGTAATTGCCGTGCACGCCGGTGAACAGGTCCGAATAGACGATGTCGGCGGCGCGCCCATCGACGATCGCCTGCTTGTAGCGCGCGTCGGCATTCGCCTCGTCGGTGGCGATGAAGGCCGAGCCGATATAGGCGAAGTCCGCCCCCATCGCTTGCGCCGCCAGCACCGCGTCGCCGCTGGCGATCGCCCCCGACAGCGCGAGCGGCCCGTCGAACCAGCTGCGAATCTCCTGCACGAGCGCGAAGGGAGAAAGGCGGCCGGCATGGCCACCCGCGCCCGCCGCGACCGCGATCAGCCCGTCGGCGCCTTTCTCGACCGCCTTGCGCGCGAAGCGATCGTCGATGACGTCGTGGAGCGTGATCCCGCCCCAGGCGTGCACCGCCTGGTTGAGTTCCTCGCGCGCGCCCAGCGAGGTGATCGTGATCGGCACCTTCCATTTGGCGCAGACCGCGAGATCGGCCTCCAGCCGGTCGTTGGACTTGTGGACGATCTGGTTGACCGCGAACGGCGCGGCCGGCGCTTCGGGATGGGCGCGATCGTGCGCGGCGAGTTCCTCGGTGATGCGGTGCAGCCATTCGTCGAGCAGCGCCGCGGGCCGCGCGTTGAGCGCCGGGAACGACCCGACGATCCCGGCCTTGCACTGCGCGATCACCAGATCCGGGTTGGAGATGATGAACAGCGGCGACCCGATCACGGGAAGACGCAGGCGCGACAGGAGCGGGGGGATCGACATGAGCGGGGTTATGTGGGGCGGGCAAAGGCGTGGCAAGATTGACGCAACGTCAGGCGGCACGGGTTTTTTCGACGCCGTCATTTCCGCTGAGGCGGGAGTCCGGAAACGCTGACGTTGTGGCCTGCGCGTCCTGATCCCCGCCTGCGGGAGACCTCTGCAAAAGCCCTGCTTGCACCCCGGCGAAGGCCGGGGCCCAGTTGGGGGAGGCTTGTAACCAGCTGAAGTACCTTCCCGACTGGACCCCGGCCTCCGCCGGGGTACGGCTTAGATCAGGGCATGGTCCCGCACCCTCGCGGAGGTCTCGCCTGCGCAGGGATGACAGAACGCCTACTCAACCCGCTCCAGCCCCTCGGCCGCGGCGCGCGCATTCTCCACATAATGCGCCGCCGACAGGCGCAGCCCAGCTACCGTCGCGTCGTCCAGCTCGCGCACCACCCGCGCAGGGCTGCCGACGATCAGCGAGCGCGGCGGGAAGACCTTGCCCTCGGTAACCAGCGCGCCGGCCCCGACGATACAGTCCGCGCCGATCACCGCGCGGTTGAGGACGATCGCGCCCATGCCGATCAGCACGCGGTCGCCGAGCGTGCAGCCGTGGAGCACCGCATGATGGCCGATCGTGCAGTCGCTACCGATCGTCAGCGGGGTGCCGGGATCGGAATGGAGCATCGCGCCCTCCTGCACGTTGCTGCGCGCGCCGACCGTGATCGTGGTGTTGTCCCCGCGGATCACCGCGCCGAACCATACGCCGACCTCCTCGCCGAGCACGACGTCGCCGATCACGTCGGCGCTGGGCGCGACCCAGGCGGAAGGGGCGGGGGTCGGGCGCTGACCCTTGAAGGCATAGAGCGGCATCGCTTCTCTCCCTGCTGTCCCGCCGCGACACAGGCGCGCGTGCGGTCGATGGTAGCCGAAATCGTAAACGGCGCGTTAAGACCTGGCTATGCAACGCCGACTGGTCCTGACGAACGAGGGTGCGGGACACCCTTTCCGCCGCACCCTGCCGCCGCCCCCCGCCATGCCGACGGCGCAGGCGGGGGACAATGACGTGCGACTGTTCGTGCTCAGCTTCGCCGCCTTCTTCATCAGCTTCTCGACGATGATCTTCTGATCGGTCAGTCGCAGGCGCGATGTAGCCGCTGCGCGATCATTGCCGAGATCACGCACATCCCGACGACGACCAGCAACAGCTGCGACGGGGTGACACCCAGCGCGGTGATCCCCGCCACCGCGATCGATCCGAACGTCATCGCCCCGGCGTTGACGACATTATTCGCGGCGACCGTGCGCGCGGTATGGTCCTTGGTCACGGTGGTGGTCAGGAAGGCATAGAGCGGCACCACGAACATCCCGCCGAAGATCGCGACGCCGAGCAGCGCGAGCAGCACCGGCACCGCATGCGGTTGCCGGATGAAGCTGGCCATATCGAACAGCTGTCCCTCGGGCGCCGGGGTCCACAGCCCGACGATCCACCAGAAGCCGAGCACCGCCAGCCCCATCGCGATCACCGAGGCGGGGGAGAAACGCGCCGAAATCTGCCCGCGCAGCATCAGGTTGATGACCACCGACCCGATCGCGACACCGATCGAAAAGACCGCGAGCACGAGGCTGGCGACGCTGGCGTCGGCGGTCAGCACGTTCTTCACCAGCGGCGGAAAGACGATGATGAGCACCGAGCCGATCGTCCAGAAGAAGCTGATCGCGCAGATCGCGAGGAACAGGCGCGGGATGTGCATCGTCTCGGCGATCAGCCGCCACGAGGCGCGGACCGGATTATAGTCGAGCACCAGCTTCGGCCCGAGCCGCGGCGCGGGCGGCACCGCGCGCGCGGTCAGCCAGCCGAGCAGCGCGACCGCGAGCGTCAGCACCGTCACCAGCAACGGCGAGCGATAGACGAACCCGGCGAGGATCGTGCCGAGCAGGATCGACAGGTACGTGCCGGCCTCGACCAGTCCGGTGCCGCCGAGCACGTCCTCCTCGTCGAGATGCTGCGGCAGGATCGCATATTTGATCGGGCCGAAGAACGTCGAGTGGATGCCGAGCCCGGTGACCGCGGCGAGCATCAGCACCAGCGGCAGCGTCACCGCACCGGTCCGCGCCAGCATCAGCCCCCCGCCGCCGACCGCCATGATCGCGATCTCGACCGTCTTCACCAGCCGGATGATCCGCGCCTTGTCGCTCGAATCGGCGAGTTGTCCCGATAGTGCCGACAGCACGAAGAAGGGGAGGATGAACAGCGCCGCGGTCAGCGCGTTGAAGAAGCTCTCCTGCGTCTCGTCAGCGAAGATCTCATAGGTGGCGAACAGCACCATCGAGGTCTTGAAGAGATTGTCGTTGAAGGCACCGAGAAATTGCGTGGTGAACAGCGGCAGGAACCGCCGCCGTTTAAGAAGCCCGAGGGCATTGATCATGACGCGGGACCCGGCCCCCGGATTGTTGGCAATTGACCGAGCCATAGCCGCTGCCCCGCTGCGATCCAACGGCGATTTTCGGTCGACAGGCGCTTGCGCTGCCCGCCGCACGGGTCCACGTCGCACCCATGCTGTCCCTGCCCAACATCCTGACGCTGTCGCGGATCGTCGCAGTGCCGCTGCTCGTGGCGTTCCTCTGGTGGCCGAGCTGGCGGTTCGGCTTCGGGGTCGCGTTCGCGCTCTACTGCCTGATGGGGATCACCGATTATTTCGACGGCTATCTGGCGCGCGCGCAGGGGACGGTGTCGAAGCTGGGCGTGTTCCTCGATCCGATCGCCGACAAGATCATGGTCGCGGCGGTGATCCTGATGCTGGTCGGCACGCGGCACGACGATGTCGCGGCGATCACCGGCGTGCATATCATCGCCGCATTGGTGATCCTGTTGCGCGAGATCGCGGTCAGCGGCTTGCGCGAGTTTCTTGCCGGGTTGCAGGTGTCGCTGCCGGTGTCGCGGCTGGCGAAGTGGAAGACGACGTTGCAGCTCGTCTCGCTGGGCGGGCTGATCCTGTCCGGCGCGCTGCCCGGCGAGGCGTGGATCAAGGTCGCGAGCCTCGCCAGCCTGTGGGGCGCGGCGGCGCTGACGATCGTGACCGGCTGGGATTATTTGCGGGTCGGCCTGAAGCATATGGATTGAACCTCGTCCGTTCGCTTCGAGCCGCCGTCGAGCGAAGTCGAGGCGGCATGTCGAGAAGGTGTCGCATGGGACAACTTCTCGACGGACGGGTTCTCGACTACGCTCGAACCCTGCTCGAGGCGAACGGGGTAATAGGAAGACGATGAGACTTTTGTATTTCGCCTGGGTGCGTGAACGGATCGGCCTCGCCGAGGAAGACGTGACGCCGCCCGCGGACGTCGCGACCGTCGAAGCCCTCGTCGCGTGGCTCGCCGCGCGCAGTCCGGGCCATGCCGCCGCCTTCGCCGATCCGGCGCGGTTGCGCGCGGCGGTCGATCAGGCGTTCGTGCCGCTCGACACGCCGATCGCGGATGCGCGCGAGGTGGCGATCTTCCCGCCGGTGACGGGCGGATGATCCGCGTCCTCGTGTCGCGCGACGCGATCGACATCGCTGCCGAATTCGCGCGGCTGGAGCAGGGCGGGGCGGTCGCGACCTTCACCGGGCTGGTGCGCGCGGATGACGGCGTCGCGACGCTGGAGCTGGAGCATTATCCCGGCGCGACCGAGGCGGCGCTCGCCCGGCTCGCCGAGGACGCGACCGCCCGCTGGTCGCTGGCCGCGGCGACGATCGTCCACCGCGTCGGCCCGATGATGCCGAGCGAGCGGATCGTGTTCGTCGGCACCTGTTCGGCGCACCGCGCGGCGGCGCTCGACGCCTGCGCGTTCCTGATCGACCGGCTCAAGACCGACGCGCCGTTCTGGAAGTGCGAGACGGTGGACGGTGCCGCGCGCTGGGTGGAAGCGCGCGCCGCCGACGACGACGCGGCGGCGCGCTGGTCCTGATTACCGCGGCAACTGCCAGCGGACGCGGTCGTTGAAGGTCGCGGCGATCGGCGTCCCGGCATCGTCGCGCGCGGGCGTGAAGCGCGCGCGACGCTGATAGAGCCGGCACGTCGCCTGATCGAGCGAGGCATGACCGCTCGGCGCGGTCACCGTACAGGATTCGACCCGGCCGTCGGCGCCGATCCGCATCGAGATGCCGACCACGCCTTCCTCCTCGGCGCGCAACGCCAAGGGCGGATAATCGTCGGTGCTGATCCAGTCGTTGCGGTTGCCGCGCGCAAGCACGCCGCTCGCCTTGCTGGCTGTCGCGGGCTGCGCGGGCGGATTGACCGTGACCGTGCCGGTGCCGAAATCGATCGGGGGCATCGGCGGCGTGACGACGACGACAGTGTCGCTGGTGGTCCGGCTGGACACGACGGGCGTGACGGTGGTGATGGGCGGCGTCGTGGTGGTGGGTTGATGCGGCGTCACCTTTTCCAGCTTGGGCGGGGTGATGTCGGGCGGTGGGGGCGTTTCGACGGGAATGTTGGTGGTGATGAACGGCTTCGACACCGACTGGACGAAGCTGGTCGCCATGCCGCTGATGAAGACGTAGCCGATCAGGCCGTGGATCGCGGCAACGCCCGCGATCGTGGTGAAGCGCCGTGAATTGTCGATCCGATTTGCATAAGCCATGCGACCAACCTCCCGACCGGAGGCGCCATGACGGGCACGATGCCCGACGAACGACGAGCTCCAGATCGCGATGCTGCGTCGTTTGCGACTGCGCGTCAATCGCGGTGATGGCCCATTCAGGCCGCCGCCTTCAGCACCTCGCCAAGCAGGTGGAAGTCGCGCTCGCGCGGGGAGGCGCGGCGCCAGACCAGCGCCAATGTGCGGACCGGCGCGGCGGCATCGAGCGGGCGCGCGACGACCTTGGTATGATCGAGAATCCCGGCGTCCAGCGCGATCTTGGGCAGCATCGTGACGCCCAGCCCGTTGTCGACCATCTGCACCATCGTGTGCAGCGACGTGCCGAGCATCGTCGCCTCCGCACGCAACTCGGCGCGGTTGCATGCCGCCAGCGCATGCTCCTTGAGGCAATGGCCGTCCTCGAGCAGCAGTAGCCGCGTCTCGTCGATCTCGTCAGGGCGCACCGCCGACAGATCGCCCGGCATCTCGCCCTCCGGGAAGGCGAGGAACAGGTGGTCGTCGAACAGCTTGAGCACCGTCACCTCGCCACAGGCATAGGGCAGTGCGAGCAGCACGCAATCGGTGCGACCATTGTGGAGCGCCTCGCACGCCGGGCCGCTTGGCTCCTCGCGCAGATAGAGTTTGAGGTCGGGATAGTCGCGCCGCAGGCGGGGCAGGATGCGCGGGAGCAGGAAGGGTGCGATCGTCGGGATCACGCTCAGCCGCATCTCGCCGGACAAAGGTCGGCCGGCGGCACGCGCGAGGTCGCCCAGTTCCTCGGCCTCGCGCAGCACGACGCGCGCCTTGGTCGCGATCTGCTCGCCGAGCGGGGTGAAGCGGACCACGCGGCGGGTGCGCTCGACCAGCGTGACGCCGATCAGCGTCTCCAGCTCGCGCAAGCCCGCCGACAGCGTCGACTGGGTGACGAAACAAGCCTCGGCGGCGCGGCCGAAATGGCCATGATCCTTGAGCGCGACGAGATATTGCAGCTGCTTGAGCGTCGGGAGGTAGGTGGCGGCCATTCATCGTCTCCGTCGATCACAAGAGGCGGAATAGACGATTTGCTCGATCACGCGAAGCCCCCTATATCGATGCGGCAACGAGAGGCGGCGCAGCGACGCGGCCCCGGCAGAGAGGATGGCTGGAACTCCGCATTCACAACAGGAGCCAGACATGCTGACCATCGGCGACACCTTCCCCGCCATCACCGTCCCCGTCCAGCAGGGCACCAGCGCGCTGCCGAACGGTGAGACGCTCGACCTGACCACTGCCTATCCGGGCAAGTGGAAGGTGCTGTTCTACTGGCCGAAGGATTTCACCTTCGTCTGCCCGACCGAGATCGTCGGCTACAGCCAGATCAAGGGCGACTTCGAGGATCGCGACGCGGTGCTGATCGGCGCCTCGACCGACACCGCGCACGTCCATCTCGCGTGGCGCAAGTCGGACCCGGATCTGGCGGCGGCCGACTTCCCGTGGCTGGCCGACAACGGCCGCACGCTGGCCGACGCGCTCGGCATCGTCGACAAGAACGAGCATGTCGCGTTCCGCGCCACGTTCATCGTCGATCCGGATAACGTCATCCAGGCGGTGCAGGTCAACGGCCTGAACGTCGGCCGCAACCCCGCCGAGACGCTGCGCGTGCTCGACGCGCTGCAGACCGACGAGCTGTGCCCGTGCAACTGGAACAAGGGCGACGACGTCCTGCAGGTCGCGGCCTGATTTCGGGGGGGCGGGGCCGGTTGGTCCCGCCTTCTACTTCCTAGAATCTATCGCCCCTTCGTCATTGCGAGCGCAGCGAAGCAATCCAGAGCGTCACGCGCTGGGCTCTGGATTGCTTCGCTGCGCTCGCAATGACGGGTCGTGGCTGGAGACACAAACATGGCGCTCAAGGAATTCGCGGGCACGTTGCCCGATTTCGCCAAGGACATCCGCCTCAACGTCGGCTCGCTGCTGAACGAGACGGTGCTCAACGACCAGCGCAAGTACGGCACGCTGCTCGCCTGCGCGCATGGTTCGGGCTACAAGCCGCTGGTCGAGGCGACCGAAGCGGAAGTTGCGGACAAGCTGTCGCCCGAGGCGGCGACCGCTGCGCGCGCCGCGGCGGCGGTGATGGCGATGAACAACGTCTATTATCGCTTCACGCACCTCGCCAGCAACGAGGAATATAGCCGGATGCCGGCCAAGCTGCGCATGAACGTGATCGGCGCGCCGGGGATCGACAAGGTCGATTTCGAGCTGTTCAGCCTCGCGGTCAGCGCGATGAACGGCTGCGGCATGTGCATCGACAGCCACGAGCAGGTGCTCAAGAAGGCGGGCGTCACCGCCGAGGTGATCCAGACCGCCGCGCGCATCGCCTCGGTGATGAAGGCGGTGGCGACGGTTCACGCGGTCGCTTGACGCTGTGATCGTCATCCCCGCCTGCGCGGGGATGACGGATGTGGCCGCTACAGCAATACCGCGCGAACGAAGCCGTAGGTGCTGGTGATCGTCAGCACCGTGCCGACCATCACCAGCATCACCTTCATCGGAATGCGCTTGGCGAAGAATGCGCCGAGCGGCGCGGCGAACACCCCGCCGATCAGCAGCCCGACCGTCGCGGTCGCGAAATCCTTGACCCCGAGATGGTAGATGAAGGTCGCCGAGACGACCGCGGTCAGGAAGAACTCGACCGCGCTGACCGTGCCGACCACCTTGCGCGGCTCCACCCCTTGCACCAGCAGGTTGGAGGTGACGATCGGTCCCCAGCCGCCGCCGCCCGCCGCGTCCATGAATCCGCCGAGCAATCCGAGCGGCTCGACCACCTTGGGCTTGCTGACCTTGGGCGGGAACATCAGCCCGCGCACCAGGAGATAGATGCCGATGATGACCAGATAGGCGAGCACGAACGGCTTCACGACCGCGCCGTCGATATTCGTCAGAACATAAGCACCGGCCACCCCGCCGATCACGCCCGGGATCAGCAGCCGCAGGAACAGCCCCTTGTCGATGTTGCCGGTGATCGCGTGGCTGATCCCGGAGATCGCGGTGGTGAAGGTTTCGACGATATGGACGTTGGCGGAGGCGCGCGCCGGCGGCAGCCCGATCACCGCAACGAGCAACGTATTGCAGATCACCCCGAACGCCATGCCGAGCGCGCCATCGACCAGCTGCGCGCCGAAACCGACGGCGATGAACGGCCACAATGCGGAAAAATCGAGTTGCGTCAGCGCCTGCATCCGGTCTCCCCTGCGCGACCGGAGCGGTCGCGCGGCTTCCTCATCGGTCATATCCGAGAAGCGCGGTAGGAAAATACGGTTTCTCGCCGGATAGCGCTGCTTATGGAAACGCGCGCGGCGACGCTCTATCTTGCGGTCGAAGAAAGGGGACGCGAATGTCGCGACTGACCAAATATCTGGATTCGATCCGCGCGCGCGACCCGGCGCCGCATTCGCGTCTGGAGGTACTGACCTACCCGGGCGTTTGGGCGCTGGCGTGGCATCGTGTCGCCAACCGGTTGTACCGCAGCGGCTTCTATCTCCCGGCGCGGATCGTGAACCATGTCTCGCGCGCGCTGACCGCGATCGACATCCATCCCGGTGCGACGATCGGGCGCAATTTCTTTATTGACCACGGCTTCGTGGTGATCGGCGAAACCGCCGAGATCGGCGACGACGTCACCATCTATCAATGCGTCACGCTGGGTGGCACCAGCCCCGACAATGGCGTCGCCGGCAAGCGCCATCCAACGATCGCCGATGGCGCGATCATCGGTTCGGGCGCGCAGGTGCTGGGACCGATCACGGTCGGGCCGCGGGCACGCGTCGGGGCGAATGCGGTGGTGACGCGCGACGTGCCGGCGGGCGCGGTGATGGTCGGCATCCCGGCGCGCCCGACCGTCGTGGAGGGAGGCGCCGCCCCCGAGCCCCGCTTCGTTCCATACGGCACGCCCTGCCGCGAGCTGTTCGATCCCGCGACGCAGAAGGTCGAATCGCTGCGCTGCGAACTGGAGGCGATGAAGAAGCGTCTCGATGCGCTGATCGAGGAGCAGGAACACGGCGCCGGGCAGGAGCGTGACCGCGCCTGATGGGGATCGTCACACCCTTTCCGGCCGGTGCCGGGCAGCCGCGGCAGGTGGCGTTCGACCGCGGCGAGCTGATGCGGATCCTCGATCTCTACGGGCGGATGGTCGCGGCCGGGCATTGGCGCGATTACGCACTCGATCTCGGGCGCGACGCGGCGATCTTCTCGGCCTTCCGCCGCGCCACCGAACGCCCGGAATTCCGCGTCGAGAAGCGGCCCGGGCTGCGCAACCGGCAGGGAATGTGGGCGCTGGTCGGCGAGGCGGGGCAGGTGATCCGGCGCGGACACGAACTGGGCCCGGTGCTGGCGCCGGTCGAGCGCCGGCTGATGAAGCTGGTCGAGGAGTGACGGTCGGACGCGTGCGGATCGTTACCCCGCTGCCTGTATCGACGGCAACCGCTCGCCCCATGGCCCCAGCCGCGCGACGACCCGCGCGCGGATCGGCTGCCAGAATGCCGACAGCGACAGTAGCGCCGATCCGATCACGAGCGAGGTGAACGCGAGCGACAGCTCGGTCGAGCCGGCGGTGCGGATCAGTACCGACATCGCGTAGAGTACGTAGACGAGGCTGGAGACCAGCAACGCCCGCCGGTCGACCACCAGCGCGACCAACGCGAACGCGACATAGAGCAGCAGCACCAGCAACGCCTTGCCCAGCCCCATGTCACCCTGGAACACGCCCATCATCTGGAAGGTCGAATGCGCGATCATCGGAGCGGCGACCAGATGCAGCCAGAAGGCGACGTCGGCGCGCCGTGTCTGGCGGGCGCGATCGGACAGGTCCCAGCGCATCGCATAGGCGAACACGGCGATCCCGCCGACGAACAGCAGCGGCCACGCGAGCCGTAGCGATTCCGGCAGGATCGTCAGCAACAGGCTGACCACCACCGCCACCGCCGCCGCCGCACCCGCCGCCGGGGTGATCGGCACCATGAAGCGCTTCCAGTGAACCCAAGCCGCGAAGGCGGCGAAGCCCGCCGCGACCGCGCTGATACCCGCGACGCGTTGCTCGTCCGCATCCACGAAGATCGACAGTCCGATCGACACGATCATCGCGGCGATCCCGCCGACGAACGCCAGCAACAGCACGATGCTCGGGAGCGCCATCCGGCGTCTGGTGGTAAAATAGGTCGCGAGCAACCAGGCGACGGCCGCGACTGCCCCCGCGCCGGCGCCCCCGGCGGCCTTGCCGCCGATGTTGGCGACCGCCATCAGCAGCAAGGCGATCGCAATCGTGACGAAGATGTCGTTGAAGCCGGTGAGGAAGCGGAAATGCTCTTCGTCGACCGCCGGCGTCGCGCGAAGGGCGGCGACATGGTTGCGGAAATCGCTCGCAACCTGTTCGGGCATCACCCCGGCCGCGACCGCCTGGTCGATATCACTCTCGCTGTACATCGTCGCTCCCCGTTCGCTGCCGAGGGTATCGCGCGAACGGCGGCGGCTCAACCGCCGTGCAGGGTCCGCGCGATCGACACCGCCTGCTCGGCACCCGAACCGGGAACGATCTCGCCGCTACGGTCGGTGATCGCCGCCCAGTGGCGTGCGACGCCCTCCGGCGAGAGATCGTCGCCGTCGAGCGCGACGCCGGGCGTCAGGGTGATGTAGCTGGCTTGCACCACACCCGCGCCTGCGCCGACGATCTGCCCCGAGGGCGCGTCCGCGCTGACCAGATACAAGGCCGCGGGCGCGACCTTCTCGGGGGCGAAGGCTGTGAAGGCCGCGTCCGGGAACAGCCCTTCGGTCATGCGGGTGCCGGCGGTGGGCGCGATCGTGTTGACGCGGATGTCGTGCTTGGCGCCCTCCAGATGGAGCGTCCGCGCGAGCCCGGCGATGCCGAGCTTGGCGGCGCCATAATTGGCCTGCCCGAAATTGCCGAACAGCCCGGAGGACGAGGAGGTCATCAGCACGCGACCGTAATTCTGCGCGCGGAACGAGTCCCAGCATGCCTTGGTCGCATAGGCGCTGCCGAGCAGATGCACCTGCACGACGAACGCGAAATCGGCCGGGTCCATCTTGGCGAACGACTTGTCGCGCAGCACCCCGGCATTGTTGATGAGGATGTGGACGCCGCCCCATGCCTCGGTGGCGCGCGCGACCATCTCGACCATCTGGTCGTAATCGGCGACGCTGGCGCCGTTCGCCATCGCGGTGCCGCCCGCCGCCCTGATCTCTTCCACCACCGCCAGCGCGGCGTCGGAGGCGCCGGTGCCGCTGCGGTCACCGCCGAGATCGTTGACCACGACCCGCGCGCCGCGTCGGGCGAGTTCGAGCGCATAGTGCCGGCCGAGGCCGCCGCCCGCCCCGGTGACGACGGCGACGCGATCATCGAAACGGATCGACATGGAAAAGGCGCTCCCTCCTGAACGGATGAAGCGCCTTCCATACCTGGTCTTCAAACGGGCGCAATGCCCGTCCGATGGTCACATGCTCAGCGGCGGCGGCGCGGCGTCTTGCGCGCGTCGCTGGCCTGCATGCAGCCGTCATACTGACCCTTCTTGCAGATCGGGTAGCTTTCCTTGGCGGCGGGCGCCGGGAAGGCCTGCGACGGCGAGGGGGCCGGCTGGAAACGGACGGTCGCGCCCGGCTGCGGCGTGCCCGACACCGCCGGCTGCGACGGCTGATAGCCGCCCGCGCTTTCAGTGCCCATGCTGCCACCCGACTGCGGGGTCATCGCGCCACCGGCCGGCGGGGTCATCGGTGCATTGGCCTCCGGGGCGGGCGTGGCCGGGTCGGCCTGCGTGGTCGGTGCCGGCATCGTGCTGTCGGTCTGCGGCGCGGCAGCCGGATCGGCGGCCATGCCCGGATCGGCCGTGGTGGCCGGCGCGGCGCCGGTGTCGGGCGCGGCCGTCGTGGTCTGCGGAGTGTCCTGCGCGATCGCGGTCGCGGGGATGGCGATCACGGCCGCTGCCGCGAGAAGAATGGCCTTCATCTTATCTTTCTCCTGCCGTGTGCGTTCGGTCAGAAACGCGTTGTTTATCACGCGGTCCGGCCAACGCCTCACGACAGGGAAAAGGTCCATCGTTGCGAGGGCGCAAAGACTCAGTGGCCGGTGTCGAGCGCGTAACCCGCTGATCTTACGGTACGAATGATGTCAGGGCGTCCGCCTTCGTTGATCGCCTTGCGCAAGCGGCGGATGTGGACGTCGACGGTGCGGCTTTCGATGTCGCTGTCATGCCCCCAAACACTATCGAGCAGGCGTTCGCGCGAGAAGACGTGGCCGGGATGTTCGAGGAAGTGCTTGAGCAGCCGGAATTCGGTCGGCCCGAGCGCCACCACGTCGCCGCCGCGGCGGACCTTGTGGCCGACCGTGTCCATCTCAAGATCGGCATAGGTGAGCTGCTCGCCGGCCAGCGCCGGGCGCACGCGGCGCAGCACCGCACCGACGCGCGCGACAAGCTCGCGCGGCGAGAACGGCTTGGTGACATAATCGTCAGCGCCGGTTTCCAGCCCGCGGACGCGATCCTCCTCCTCGCCGCGCGCGGTGAGCATGATGATCGGGACGTTCTGCGTCTCGGCGGCGCGGCGCAGGCGCCGGCAAACCTCGATGCCGGAGATGCCCTCGACCATCCAGTCGAGCAGGACGATGTCGGGCGGCGTCTCCTTGGCGAGCAACAACGCTTCCTCGCCGTCGATCGTGTGCTGGACGTCGAAATGCTCGCGGGTGAAATGCCACACCAGCAGCTCGGCGAGGCTGGCGTCATCCTCCACCAGCAACATGCGGGCCTTGGCCATCAATCGACTCCTCTTTCGCGTTCCACGAGCCGCACCCCGGTTGCGGCGAAATAGACCATCTCGGCGACGTTGGTGGCGTGGTCGCCGATCCGTTCGAGATTCTTGGCGACGAACAGCAATTGCGCGCACTCGCTGATCGTCTTCGGGTTCTCGACCATGAAGGTGACCAAGGTGCGGAAGATGCTGTCGTAGAAATCGTCGAGCGCATTGTCGCGCTCGCACACCGCCAGCGCCGCCTCCGGGTCGCGCGCCGCAAAGGCGTTGAGCACGTCATGCACCATCGCCGCCGCCATCCGCCCCATCGCGGGCAGGATCGACAGCGGCTCGATGCGATGCTCGCTCGCGATCCGGGGTACGCGGCGCGCGATGTTCTTGGCATAGTCGGCGATCCGCTCGATCACGCTGGCGATCTTGAGCGCCGCGACCACCTCGCGCAGGTCGTCCGCCATCGGCGCGCGCAGCGCAATGATGCGCACCGCGGTGCGTTCGACCTCCGTTTCCATCGCGTCGATGCGCTTGTCGTCGGTGGCGATCCGCTCGGCGAGCGTGGCGTCGCCGCGCTGCAACGCGATCATCGCGTCGGCGATCGCGCTTTCGGCCAGCCCGCCCATCTGCGAGATCAGCCCGCGCAGCTGGCCAATGTCCTGATCGAAGGCCTTGACGGTATGTTCCTGTGTCTGCGGCATGTCTGCGATCCTCAGCCGTACCGGCCCGTGATATAGTCCTTGGTGCGATCCTGCCGCGGGTTCGTGAAGATGTCCGACGTGTCGCCATATTCGACCAGTTGGCCGAGGTGGAAGAAGGCGGTGCGCTGGCTGACGCGCGCCGCCTGCTGCATGTTGTGGGTGACGATCACGATCGCGTAGCGGCCGCGCAGTTCGTGGATCAGCTCCTCGATCTTGGCGGTGGCGATCGGGTCGAGCGCCGAGCACGGCTCGTCCATCAGGATCACCTCGGGATCGACCGCGATCGCGCGCGCGATGCACAGCCGCTGCTGCTGACCGCCCGACAACGCGGTGCCGCTGTCGGAGAGCCGGTCCTTGACCTCGGCCCAAAGCCCGGCGCGGGTCAGCGAACGTTCGACGATCTGCGCCAGATCGGCCTTGGAACGTGCGAGCCCGTGGATGCGCGGGCCATAGGCGACGTTCTCGAAGATCGACTTGGGGAACGGGTTGGGCTTCTGGAAGACCATGCCGACGCGCGCGCGCAGCTGCACCACGTCCATCGCCCTAGCATAGATGTCCTCGCCGTCGAGCCTTATGTCGCCCTCGACCCGCGCGCCGGGGATCGTGTCGTTCATGCGGTTGAGCGTGCGCAGGAAGGTCGATTTGCCGCAGCCCGACGGGCCGATGAACGCGGTGACGTCCTCGCGGCGCACGTCTATCGAGACGTCGCGGATCGCCTGCTTGCGCCCGTAGAAGACGTTGACGCCCGAGGCGGTCATTTTGGGCGCGGCGTTGCTCATTTCCAACGGGTCTCGAAACGGTTGCGGAGATAGATGGCGAGGCCGTTCATGGTGAGCAACACCACCAGCAGGACGATGATCGCCGCCGAGGTCTTCTCGACGAACCCGGTCTGGACATCGTCCGACCACAGGAAGATCTGCACCGGCAGCACGGTGGCCGGATCGGTCAGCCGGCCCGGCGGCGCGGCGATGAAGGCGCGCATTCCGATCATCAGCAGCGGTGCGGTCTCGCCGAGCGCGCGCGCCATGCCGATGATCGTTCCGGTCAGGATGCCGGGCAGCGCGAGCGGCAGCACATGGTGGAAGACGACCTGGATCGGCGAGGCGCCGAGCGCGCGCGCGGCGTCGCGGATCGACGGCGGCACCGCGGTGATCGCGTTGCGCCCGGCGATCACGATCACCGGCATCGTCATCAGCGCGAGCGTCAGCCCGCCGACGATCGCGCCCGAGCGCGGCATGTGGAAAGTGCCGAGGAACACGGCGAGCCCAAGCAGGCCGAAGATGATCGACGGCACCGCGGCGAGGTTGTTGATCGACACCTCGATCAGGTCGGTCCAGCGGTTCCGCGGCGCATATTCCTCGAGGTAGAGCGCCGAGAGCACGCCGATCGGGAAGGCGAGCGCGAGCGTGACGATCATCGTCAGCAGCGACCCCTTGAGCGCGCCCCAGATTCCGGCGCGGGTCGGATCGGTGGCGTCGGCACCGGTGAAGAAGCTGACGTTCACGCCGCGCGACAGATGCGCACCGAGCGCAGCCACGGCGGCCTCGCTCTCGCGCGTGCCGCTGCTCTTGTACGCCATGTCGATATCGGTCGCGACCGGCACGTCGAGCGTGACCGGCGTCGCGAGCAGCTGCGGGTCGTGCTTGATCGCGTCGCGAACGCGGAGCCACGCACCGTCCGACAGCAGCGCCGCGCCACCCTGTGCGCCATAGGCGGTGTCCGCCGCGGCATCGACCGCGCTCTCGAGCCCGGCGCCGGCCAGCGCGAGGTCGGCGGTCGGCCCGCGCAGTTGCGCTGGCGTGACCGCGACTCGACTGCGCAGGTCTAGCGGCAGCGCGAGCCGAGTCTCGGTGAACCCGCCCGCGCCCTGCACGAGCATCGTCGCGAGCAGGTAGACCAGGAACGCCGCCGAGGCGAAGACCGCCGCCACGCCCAGGCGGCGGAAGCGGCGCTCCGCGGCGTAGCGACGGCGCACGCGCCGCTGCATCGCGGGGGTTTGCCAGTCGGTCGGCTGGCGCTCGGCGGGGGCGACGCGCTTATTCATAGGCTTCGCGGTAGCGGCGTACGACGATCAGCGCGACGACGTTGAGCAGCAGGGTGATGACGAACAACGTCAGCCCGAGCGCGAAGGCCGCGAGCGTCTTGGCGGAATCGAACGCCGCCTCGCCGGTGAGCAGGTCGACGATCTGCTTGGTGACGGTGGTCGTGCTCGCGAACGGGTTGAGCGTCAGCGACGCGACGCCCGAGGCGGCCATCACGACGATCATCGTCTCGCCGATCGCGCGGCTGACCGCGAGCAGCACCCCGCCGACCACGCCGGGCAGCGCGGCGGGGACGAGCACGCGACGGATCGTCTCCGAGCTGGTCGCGCCCATCGCGAGGCTGCCGTCGCGCATCGACGCGGGGACGGCGGAGAGCGAATCGTCGGCCATCGACGACACGAACGGGATGATCATCACCCCCATCACCACGCCCGCCGCCAGCGCGCTCTCCGACGATGCCCAGCGGACGCCGAGCGCGACGCCGAGGTCGCGCACCGCCGGCGCGACGGTCAGTGCGGCGAAATAGCCGTAGACGACGGTCGGCACGCCCGCGAGGATCTCGAGCATCGGTTTCATCCAGCGCCGGGTGCTCTGGTGCGCATATTGGGTAAGGTAGATCGCGCTCATCAGCCCGAGCGGCACCGCGACCGCCATCGCGATGATCGCGCCGATGAAGAACGTGCCCCAGAACAACGGCACCGCGCCCAGCGCCGCACCGGGATCGCGCGCGTCGATCACCTGCGGGCTCCAGTGGGTGCCGAACAGGAACTGGGTGACCGGCACGATCCGGAAGAAGCGCGCGCTCTCGACCAGCAGCGAGGCGACGATCCCGATCGTGGTAAGGATCGCGATCAGCGAGGCGACGAGCAGCAGCCCCATCACCACGCGCTCGACCTGCGAGCGCGCCGAAAAGCCGGGCCGGACGCGCAGGAAAGTGACCGCGCCGCCCGCGAAGGCGAGCAGCAGCGCGACAAGGGTCGCGATCCAGTCGTAGCGCGCCTGCGCGGCGGCATAGGCGGGGGCGAGCCGCTCGGACAGCGGATGGAACGCGCCCCATGCGTCGCCGTTCGCGAGGTTGCGCGCCTCCGACAGGATCGCGGCGCGGTCGAGCCCCGGCGGGGGGAGGGCGGCGGCCAGCGGGGTGGCGAGCACCGCGTCGGTGACGAGCGCGGGCGCAACCGAACGCCAGACCGCGAGGAACACCAGCGCGGGCAGCAGCGTCCACATCGCGACGTACCAGCCGTGATGCTGGGGCAATGAGCTGAATCGTCGCGCGGAGCCGCTGCGGAAGCGTGCGGCGCGCGCGCGCGCGACGACCCAGCCGATCAGCCCGAGCGCCGCGATCAGGAACAGGAGCGCGAGGGCCGACATCAGTGCAGCTCGCGCGGGTCGAGCGGGGTTTCGCGGACGATCGTCGCGACGGCCCGTCGCTGGATCGCAGGCGGCGCGGCGATCAGCCCGCGCTTCACCAGCGGACCGCCGGTGCCCCATAGCGCGGCATATTGGCGAAGAAACGCGCGCAGGCCAGGGATCGCGCGCAGATGCGCTTTCTTGACGTAGACGAACAACGGCCGCGCGCCGGGATAGGCGCCGCTCGCGATCGTCGCATAGGTGGGGGCGATGCCGTTCAACGACACGCCACGCACCACGCCGGCATTCTGTTCGAGATAGCCATAGCCGAAGATGCCGAGCGCATTGGGGTTCGACCGCAGCTTCTGGACGATCAGATTGTCGTTCTCGCCGGCGTCGACATAGGCACCGTCCTCGCGCAGTCGCTGGCACCGGATGGCAAAGGCGTTGGGATCACGCTCGTGCATCCCGACCGTGTCGGGCTCGACCGCTTCGCAGCCTTTGGCGAGGATCAGCTCGGCGAGCGCGTCGCGGGTGCCGCTGGTCGCTGGTGGACCATAGACCTGGATCGGGATCGCCGGCAGTGCCGGGTTGACGTCGCGCCACAGCCGCGCGGTGTTGCGACGGCCGAGCGGGGCGGCAGCGAGCGCGCGATAGATGTCGGCCGGGGTCAGCGCCAAGCCGGGGCCTTGCAGCGCCTCGGCAAAGGCGATCCCGTCGATGCCGATCTGGATCTCGAGCAGCTGGTCGACACCGTGCCGTGCGCATTCGGCATATTCGCTGCGGCGCAGGCGGCGCGAGGCGTCGACGAGATCGGGGTGCCCAGCGCCGACGCCGCCACAGAACAGGCGGATCCCCGCGCCAGTGCCGGTCGACTCGATCACCGGCGGACGCGCGTGCGGCATGGTGGCGAGGAAATGCTCGGCGACGATGGTGGTGAAGGGGTAGACGGTCGACGAGCCGACCGCGCGGATCTGGTCGCGCGCGCCCGCGCCGCCGCCTGCCGCCTGATCGACGCACGCCGCCAGCCCGCACGCCAGAGCGAGCGGCAGCATGGCTGCAAGCGCCTGACCGAAGCGCGACATGGATCCCCCGCATGGGCGTTCGCCGACACGGCAGCCCTCTTGCAGCGCGCCGTGTGACATAGAGGTTACGCCTTCATGACAACGGCTTCGGCGCCGGTGCCGGAAGGGTCACCGTGACCCGCGTGCCGACGCCGACGGTGCTCGCGATGTCCAGCCGCCCACGATGACGCTCGACGATATGCTTGACGATCGCGAGCCCGAGCCCGGTCCCGCCGATCGAGCGACTGCGGCCGGGATCGACGCGGTAGAAACGCTCGGTAAGCCGCGGCAGATGCTCGGGAGCGATGCCGTCGCCGTGGTCGGCGACGCGCAGGCAGACGTTCTGCGCCTGCGTCCACAACGATATCTCGACCGGGGTGCCGGCGCGCCCGTATTTCATCGCGTTGCCGATCAGATTGTGGATCAGCTGCGACAATTGGACCGGATCGCCGGTGACCGGCGGCAATTCCTCGGCGATCTCCAGCTGGATATCCGCGCCACGATCGCCATGAGTGGTGATCAGCGCGTCGCATGCCTCCTGCGCGAGATCGGCGAGGTCGACCGCGGCGCGCAGCTCGCGGAACTTCTCGGCCTCGATCCGCGACAGGCTCATCAGATCCTCGACCAGCCGCTCCATGCGCCGCGCCTCGTCGAAGACGATCGCGAGGAAGCGCTTGCGCAGGCCCGGATCGTCGCCGGCCTCGTCGGCGAGCGTCTCGACATAGCCGAGGATCGAGGCGAGCGGGGTGCGCAATTCGTGGCTGGCGTTGGCGACGAAATCGACGCGCATCTTCTCGGCGGCATGCTGCCCGGTGCGATCGACCAGTTGCACCAGCCGCGCATCCTCGCCGATCGGCGCGGCGCGCATCTCCCAGCGCTGGTCGAGCGTGCCGATCCCGACCAGATCGACCGGCTGCGTCACGCCCTCGGCAAGGTGCGCAGCGGCGCCGGGATGGCGGATCGCGACGCGCGCGTCCTCGCCGACGATATGCGCGCCGAGCAACGTCCGTGCGGCGACGTTGGCGAGCGCGACCCGGCCGCCGCGCAGCACCAGCACCGGCTCGGCGACCGCCTCGACGATCGCGGCGGCGGGCAGCTCGTGCGGGGGGGCGGGGGCCTCGTCCTGCGCGGTGCCCTGTTCCTCGGGAATAGTGGCGATGATGACGACCAGCGCCGCGCCGCCCGCCAGCGCCGCCAGCGCCGCCTGTCCGTCGTGCGACAGCAGCCAGACCACCGCCGCGGTGGCGAGCGCGATCGCCGCCGCGAGCCAGGTGCGCAAGGGAAGTTCGTCGATCACGGGTCGTGCGATAGCGCAGCCGCGGATCGAAGGGCAGAGCGTTTCAGCGCCGCTGCGCCCCGCGCCCGATCCGCACCACGACCAGCACCGCGAGGATGATCGTGGTATCCGCCACCCAGTCCATGATGTCGCAGTCGCGATGCAGCGCCGGGATCGACTGCAACACCTCGATCATCGCGCCGAGGAACGACAGCCGCTCGCCAATCCGGAGCAGCGAGCCACGCGGGAAGGCGAGCACCGACAACAGCGTGAGCGTGCCGAACGCCGCCATATGCTGCCATTTGTCGCCGACCGCGACGATCTGCACCGGATGCGGCATCAGCGCCATGCCGACCGCGAAGATGGTCGCGACGATCAGCGCGAAGAACCACGGAACGCGCACTTCGGTCATGCCAGTCGCTCCAGCGCGGGGATCAGTTCGGCGAAACTGTCGATGACCTGTTCGGAACCAAGCTCCTCAACCGGCTGCATCAGGAAGCCGAACGAGCAGGCGATCGCGGGCAGCCCGGCGGCGTGCGCGGCGGTGATGTCGTAGATCGAATCGCCGACGAACGCGGCGCGTCCGCCGCCGCAGCGTTCGACCATCGCGTCGATCGGCAACCGCGACGGCTTGCCGTTGCCCGGCCCCATCGTGTCGCCGCCGATGATCGTCGCAAAGCGGTCGGTCAGCCCGAGGTCGGCGAGGATCTGGCGGGCGAGCGCCTCGAGCTTGTTGGTGACGACCGCGAGCGTCACGCCCTTGGCGGCGAGCTGGTCGAGCGCGTCGAGCGCGTGCGGGAAGGGGCGGGTGAGTACGGCGATGTTCGCCTGATAATGGTCGAGCAGCCGGCGTTGCAGCACATCCAGCTCCTCGTTGGTGCAGCCGCCGGTCGCCGCCATGCCCTGTGCGAGCATGTGGCGCGCGCCGCCGCCGATCATCGGCTTGACCTGCTCGACCGTCAGCGTCGGGCGGCCGGCGCTGGCGAGCGCGTGGTTGAGCGCCGCGGCGAGATCGCCCGACGTGTCGAGCAGGGTGCCGTCGAGATCGAACCCGACGATGCGGAAGGGGAAGTCAGTCATCGGCTGCGGGCGTTGCCGTGCGCTACTGGAATTGGCAAGCAAAGGGTGGCAGGGCGGTCGCCATGTCGAGCCGCAAGATCGCCGTCGTCGTCCTCGCCGCGGGCAAGGGCACCCGCATGAAATCCGACCTGCACAAGGTGCTTCACCCGATCGCGGGGCGGCCGATGCTGCTGCACCTGCTGGCATCCGCCGCGACGCTGTCGCCGGAGCGGACGGTGGTGGTGACCGGCGCGGGGCGCGAGCAGGTCGAGGCGGCGGTGACGCCGCTCGGCGCGAAGATCGCGGTGCAGGCGGAACAGCTCGGCACCGGCCATGCGGTGATGCAGGCGCGCGCGGCGCTGGCGGGGTTCGCGGGCGACGTGCTGATCCTCTATGGCGACGTGCCGCTGGTGCGCGCGGAGACGATGCGTGCGATGCTCGACCGGCTCGACGCTGCCGATGCCCCCGCCGTCGTGGTGCTGGGCTTTCGTCCCGCCGACGCCGGCGCCTACGGCCGGCTGATCGTCGGCGAGGGGGGCGACCGGCTGGAGAAGATCGTCGAGTACAAGGACGCCGATGACGCCGAGCGGGCGGTGACCCTGTGCAATTCCGGGCTGATGGCGGCGCGGGGCGAGCTGCTGTTCGACCTGCTCGCGAAGCTTGGCAACGACAATGCGGCGGGCGAATATTATCTGACCGATGTCGTCGAACTGTCGGGCGCGGCGGTGGTGGTCGAGGCGAGTGCCGACGAGGTGACGGGCGTCAACAGCCGCGGCGAACTCGCGGCGGTCGAGGCGATGTGGCAGCAGACGCGGCGCGCGCAGGCAATGGCCGATGGCGCGACGCTGATCGCGCCGGAAACGGTGTGGTTCGCGCATGATACGCGGCTCGGGCGTGACGTGACGATCGAGCCGAACGTCGTGTTCGGCCCCGGCGTGTCGGTCGCCGATGGCGCGACGATCCGCGCGTTCAGCCATCTGGAAGGCGCGACGGTGGGGGCGCGCGCGGACGTTGGCCCCTATGCGCGCCTGCGGCCGGGCGCGGTACTGGCGGAGAGCGCCAAGGTCGGCAATTTTGTCGAGATCAAGAAGGCGAACGTCGGCGTCGGCGCGAAGGTCAACCATCTGTCGTATATCGGCGATGCCGAGGTCGGCGCGCGCGCGAACATCGGCGCGGGAACGATCACCTGCAATTACGACGGCTTCTTCAAATATCGCACGGAGATCGGCGAGGGCGCGTTCGTCGGATCGAACAGTGCTCTGGTCGCGCCGGTGTCGGTGGGCGCGGGCGCGATCGTCGGGGCAGGTTCGGTTGTTGTCCGGGATGTTACCGCGGATTCACTTGCCCTGGCGCGCGGTCGGCAGGAAGAGCGCGGCGGTTGGGCGAAGCGCTTTCGCGACGCGATGACGGCGAAGAAGAAGGGCCAGTAAGATGTGCGGTATCGTCGGTATCCTCGGCCATGACGATGTGGCCGATCGCCTGCTAGACGGGCTGAAGCGGCTCGAATATCGCGGCTATGACTCGGCGGGGATCGCGACGATCGTCGATGGTGCGATCGAGCGGCGGCGTGCCTCGGGCAAGCTGGTCAATCTCGGCAAGGAACTCGCCGCGCACCCGCTGCCCGGCACGACCGGGATTGCGCACACACGCTGGGCGACGCATGGCGGGCCGACCACCAACAACGCGCACCCGCACGCGACCGACGAAGTTGCGGTCGTTCACAACGGGATCATCGAGAACTTTAAGTCTCTCCGTGAGGAGTTGCAGGCGCGCGGGCGCGTCTTCACCAGCGAGACCGACACCGAGGTCGTCGCGCATCTGATCAGCGAGCAGGTCGAGGGCGGCAAGTCGCCGGTCGAGGCGGTGCGCGAGGTGCTGCCGCGGCTACACGGGGCGTTCGCGCTGGCGATCCTGTTCCGCAGCCACCCGGAACTGCTGATCGGCGCGCGGCTCGGGTCGCCGCTGGTGGTCGGCTATGGCGACGACGAGACGTATCTCGGCTCGGACGCGCTGGCGCTGGCGCCGTTGACGCAGCGGATCGCCTATCTGGAAGAGGGCGACTGGGTGGTCTGCGCGCGCGACGGCACGCAGGTCTATGACCGCGACAACGTGGCCGTAGAACGGCCGGTCACAATCTCGGGCGTCACCGGCGCGTTGATCGACAAGGGCAATCACCGCCACTTCATGCAGAAGGAGATCTACGAACAGCCGATCGTGGTCGCGCAGACGCTGCGCAGCTACCTGCAGCGGTTCGAGGGCAAGATCGTGCTGCCGATCCCCGACTTCGACCTGTCGGGCATTCGGCGCGTGACGATCGTGGCGTGCGGAACCAGCTTCTATGCCGGGATGGTCGCGAAATACTGGTTCGAGCAATTCGCACGCGTGCCGGTCGATCTGGATGTCGCCAGCGAGTTCCGTTACCGCGCGCCGGTGATGGAAGAGGGCGGATTGGCGTTGTTTATCAGCCAGTCCGGCGAGACTGCTGATACGCTGGCTGCATTGCGCCACGCGCGGTCGGAGGGGCAGACGATCGCGGTGGTGGTCAACGTGCCGACCAGCACGATGGCGCGCGAGGCCGACCTGCTGCTGCCGACCCACGCCGGGCCGGAGATCGGCGTCGCCTCGACCAAGGCCTTCTCTTGCCAGCTTTCCGTACTGGCGGCGCTGGCGGCAAATCTCGCCAAGGCGAAGGGGCGGCTGAGCGAAAGCGAGGAGCGCAGCATCGTCCGGCAGCTCGCCGAGGCACCCGCCGCGATCAACGGCGCGCTGGCGTACGACGAATCGATCGAGGCGATCGCCGGGGTGATCGCGGGGGCGCGCGACGTGCTCTACCTGGGGCGCGGGACCGATTATCCGCTCGCGCTGGAAGGCGCGCTGAAGCTCAAGGAAATCAGCTACATCCATGCCGAAGGTTACGCGGCGGGCGAGATGAAGCATGGACCGATCGCGCTGATCGACGAGAACGTTCCCGTCGTCGTCATCGCGCCGTCCGGACCGCTGTTCGACAAGACCGTCAGCAACATGCAGGAAGTGCAGGCGCGGGGCGGAAAAGTTCTGCTGATCAGCGATTACGACGGGGTCGAGGCGGCGGGCGAGGGCTGTGTCGCGACGATCACCATGCCCAAGGTGCACCCGCTGATCGCGCCGATCGTCTATGCGGTGCCGGTGCAGTTGCTGGCCTATCATGTCGCGGTCGCCAAGGGGACCGACGTCGACCAGCCGCGCAACCTCGCGAAGAGCGTGACGGTTGAATAGGTTAGCGGAAGTGCAGCACGCCGTCGTCGAGGCGGCCGCGCATCGTCAGCGTGTCGCGGACGTAATTCTGCTGCACCCGCCACGGCACGCGCTTGCCCTGGCGGGGGAGCCAGTCGGCAACGCGTTGAATATAGCCGGAATTGAGGTCGAGGAGCGGGGTGGTGGCTTCTTCGGCCGTGTGCGGAACGGGGGTGGCGGTGGTCGCGCCGGTGGCGTCCAGATGGTCGAGCAGGCGCGCGACGAAGCGGGCGCTGAGGTCGCTGCGCAGCGTCCACGACGCGTTGGTGTAACCCGTTGAAAACGCCATGTTCGGCACGTCGCTGAACATCGCTCCCTTGTAGACGAGGTGGCGGTGCGGCTCGATCGTGCGGCCGTCGACCGTGAGCGTGGCGCCACCCATCAGCTTCAGGCGCAGACCGGTGGCGGTCACGATCAGGTCGGCGGGGAGAATGTCGCCCGATGTCAGCGCGATACCCTCGCCAGTGAAGCGCTCGATCGTGTCGGTGACGATCGCGGCGCGGCCATCGCGGAGCACGGTGAACAGGTCGCCATCGGGAACGAGGCAGAGCCGTTGGTCCCACGGATTATAGCGCGGCGTCAGATGCTTGGGGATGTCGTACTCATCACCAAGCGCGGCGCGCTGCTGCTTGGCGATCTGGCGCTTGACCAGTCCCGGCCGGCGACGCGCGAGCGCATGGCTGCCGATCCCGTAAGCGATGCTTTTCCAGCGGTTTAGAACGTCGGCGATGCGCGTCGGAAGCAGGCGGGAGAGCGCCGCGCCGACCCGGTCATGCGCGGGCATCGCGACGATGAACGTCGGCGAACGCTGGAGCATGGTGACGCGCGCGGCGCCGTGCGCGACCAGCGCCGGGACGAGCGTGACCGCGGTGGCGCCCGATCCGATCACCACCACGCGCCGTCCGGTGACCGAAAGATCGTCCGGCCACGCCTGCGGGTGCACGATCCGGCCCGAAAATACCCCCATGCCGGGCCATTCGGGCGCATGACCGCGCGCATAATCGTAATAGCCGGAGCAGAAAAACACGAACCGGCACGTCAATCGCGCGGAAACGCCGTCGACCTCGTAGTGAACGGTCCAGCGCGCCGCCTCGCTCGACCATTCGGCGGCGGTGACGCGGTGGCGAAATCGAATGTGGCGGTCGATGCCGAAGGTGCGGGCAGTGTCGTGGAGGTAGGCGAGGATGTCGGCGCCGTCCGCGATCGTCTTCTCGCCGCGCCACGGATGGAACGGGAAGCCGAGCGTCGTCATCGCCGAGTCCGACCGGATGCCGGGATAGCGGAACAGGTCCCATGTCCCGCCGATCGCGTCGCGTGCCTCGAAGATCGCCCAGCGCCGGTCGGGACGGTCGTGGCCGATCCGGTAGGCGGCGCCGATCCCCGACAGGCCGGCGCCGACGATCAGCACGTCGAGATGCTCGTTCATGCCGCCCCCTTACGGGCGCGGACTGGCCGTTGTCATCACGAGCGGAGGCGGACGCCGATCCAGAGAGTGCGCGGGGTGGCGCGCTCGACCACGCCGGTGCCGCTGAGTCCCGCCTCGACGCGCGCGTCGAAGACGTTCTCGGCGCGCGCCTCGATCGCGATGCGGCGCGTGATCGGGAGCGCGGCATAGCCGTCGAGCGTCGTCGCCGCGCCAAGCGTGCGGCTGTTCTGATCGTCCTCGAACTGTGCGGCGCTGTGGCGGAGCGTCGCCGAGAGCGCCGCGTCCTGCTGCCGCCAGCCGAGCGCGGTGGAGACGAGATCGCGCGGGGTCTGCGCGGGGCGGAGGTCGTCGAGCGGGGCGGCGCTGCCCGACGCGCGGACACGCGGGTTGACGTGGCTCCACGAGGCGCTGGCGAACCACGGCCCGTAATCCCAGCGCGCATCCAGCTCGACCCCCGTCGACTCGATCGCGTCGAGGTTCTGGCGGACGCGATAGGTGCCGCCGGCCGCGACGAAGCCGACGCCCGGGAAGGTGCCGGGGCCGCGTCCGGCGGTGACGTTGCTGATCGCGTCGGTCAGCCGGTTCCAGAACAGGGTGCCGGTCAGGCTGACCCCGCCGACCGGCACCACCGTCACCCCGCCGTCGACGCCGGTCAGCCGTTCGGCCGACAGCAAGGCGTTGGCGGCGATGGCGTCGGTGCCGACGCGGAACGGCCGGTAGAGTTCGTTGAGCGTCGGCAGCCGCCAGCCGCGATAGGCCGAGGTGCGCAGCGTCAGCGGCGGCGCGATCGTCCATGCCGCGCCGGCGCGCCCGGTCCATTCGGTGCCGCTGCGGTCGGCGAAGTCGCTGGTGGTCAGCGCGGCGCCATTGGTCAGCGCGACCTCGCGCAGGCGGCCGTCGGTGAGCTGCCAGCGATCGACGCGCCCGCCGAGCGTCAGCGTCAGCGCACCGGCGGTCAGCGTGCCGTCGCCGAACACGCCCCAGTTGAGCGCCGCGCCGCCTGCGACGCGGCGGCGGGTCGGGAGGCCGGCGACATAGGTGTAGAGTTCCTGCGTCCGCCCCTCGACGCGGCGGATGTCGGCGCCGAAGCGCAGGTCGCGCCCGCTGCCGAGCCGCGGCGCCAGCTCGATCCGGCCGCCGACCCCGGTCGCGGGGGTGTTATACTGGTCGAGCGTCTGCGTGGCGGTCTGGCGCGCGCTGTCGACGCTGGCGAATTGCGAGGCGAAGGCGCGGGTCTGGAGATAGGCGAGCGCCGACCAGCCGAGCGCGCCGCGCCCGACGAGGCGCAGGCTGGCGTCGGCGCCTTCGCTGCGGTTGGCGGTGAAGGCGGTGCCACGCTCGCGCGTGTCGGTGAAGCCCGAGACGTTCGCCTGCAACTCGGTGGAGGGTGCGACGGCGACGACGGTGCGCGCCGCGGCGGAGAATTGCTCATAGGGCGCGGCACGGTCGGCGGGGCCGCGCTGCCCGGCGACGGTCGGGACAAAGCCGTCGCCGCGCGCATAAGCGGCAGAGAGCGTCGCAAAGCCCGCGTCGCGTTCGAGCAGCACCGAGGCGGTCGCGTCCAGCGAATTGCGGCTGCCATAGGCGAGGTCGGCGGTGAGCGGCGATTGGTCGCGCGGGCCGCTGCTGTCGATCTCGACCGTCCCCGCCAGCGCGCCGGGACCGAAATAGCCGCTGCCGCCGCCGCGCGTGACGCGGATCGCGCCGATCCGGTCGGTGGCATAGGCGGGGAAGGGCACCCAGCCGCCGAACGGATCGGTCTGCGGCACGCCGTCGAGGATCAGCAGCGCGCGGCTGGAGGCGTTGCCGCCGATCCCGCGCAGCGAGATGCCCTGGCTGGTGGGGTTGGCCGAGCGCGAGTCGGCGCGGCGGAATTGCAGGAGCCCGGCGACGTCGGCGAGCACGCTTTCCAGCCGGTTGCTGGCATTTTCGCGAACGCGCGCGGCGTCGAGCGTCACGACCGACGCGGCCTTGTCGCCGGGCCGCGGCGCGAGCCCGCGGCCGCGCACGACCACCTCCTCGCCGTCTTGCGCAGCGGCCGGGGTGGTGAGCGTGCCGGCGAGCAGCAGGGCGGTGGTCAGGCGTTTCATCAAGAGGTCTCCGGGCGGCGGGCCGCCGGTCAGGGGGTCGCGGGCAGGACGCCGAGCCGGGCGGCGAAGGCGGCGAAGAGCGTCGGCCAAGCCGCGGCGGGGGTGCCGGCGGGCAGGCGCACGCCGAAGCCATGCCCGCCCTTGTCGAACGCGTGCAGCTCGGCCGGACGCTGCGCGGCGAGCAGCGCCTGATATAGCGCGAGGCTGTTGGCGATCGGCACGGTGCCGTCGTCGCTGGCGTGGACGAGGAACACCGGCGCGGTCTGCGCATCGACATGGCGCTCGACCGAGGCGGCGCGGCGCGCGGCGTCGTCGGAGGGCGTGCCGAGCAGATTGTCGCGCGACCCGACGTGCGTGAACGGCTCGGCCAGCGAGACGACCGGGTAGATCAGCCCGGCGAGATCGGGGCGTGCCGACAGCCGGTCGCTGGCGTCGACCGGCTGATAGGTCCGCTCGGCATGGCGGGTGGCGAGGCTGCCGGCGAGATGCCCGCCGGCCGAGAAGCCGAGCACCGCGACGCGCCTCGCATCGACGCCATAGCGCGCGGCATTGGCGCGGATCAGCCGCAGCCCGCGCTGCGCGTCCTGCAGCGGCACCAAGGCGCGGTCGCGCCAGCCTTCGCCGGGCAGGCGATAGGTGAGGATGAAGCAGGTGACGCCGCGCGCGGTGAGCCAGCGCGCCTGCTCCTCGCCCTCGTTGTCGAAGGCGAGAAAGCCATAGCCGCCGCCCGGGATCAGCATCACCGCCGCGCCGTTCGGCTGTGCCGGGCGGCGGACGGTGAGCGTCGGCATCGCGATCCCGGTCAGCCAGCGATCGTTGAAGCCGGGGGTCTTCGAGCGTTGCTCGACCTTGCGGGTCGGGAGGCTGGCGGGCGCGCCGGGCGGCGATCCCGGCCAGAGCGGCAGCGTTTCGTCGCCGGCCTGTGCCGCGACCACGCCCGGCACGAGCGGCGCGGCGGCCAGCGCGGCGAGCAGCGCGCGGCGGGAGGGAGCGTCGAACGTCGCGGCCATACAGTCTCTCCAATGCGTTATCGCGCCGGGCTTAGGGTTTGTGCGCGATCCCAACAAGGTTGCGATGGTCGGGGGATCGTCAGTGTCTCAACGTAGGTTCTTCCGTCATCCCGGACTTGATCCGGGATCCCGCTTCTTGCTTCGGCCGCCGAGAAAAAGCGGGGCCCCGGATCAGGTCAGGGGCGACGAAGGAGGGAGGCAAACAAACCGATAAGTATCCGGCGCGAACCCCTGTGTGTCGGTCGTGTCCATATCAGGTAACGCTATCATCAAAATTCGCGGGGGAGACTTACCTGCGGCAAGGTTGATGCTAAGCAGGGCGAATGACGGGGGAGAGACGCAAGCGACGCTCGGGCGTACCGACGATCGCCGACGTGGCACAGCTGGCCGGCGTGTCGCAGATGACGGTATCGCGCGTCATCAATGCCGAGGGCAACGTTCGCGCCGAGACGCGCGACACCGTGAATGCGGCGATCCGCCAGCTCGATTATTCACCCAATCCGGCGGCGCGGCGGCTGGCCGGGGCGGCGCAGCTGCGCATCGGGCTGTTGTTCAGCAACCCCAGCGAATCCTATCTGAGCGCGTTCCTGCTCGGCAGCCTCGATCAGGCGGGGCGGTCGGACATTCAGCTGATCGTGCAGAAATGCGAGCTGGACGATCACGAGGGCGACGTCGCCGCGCGCCTGATCGCGGGCGGGATCGACGGGGTGATCCTGCCGCCGCCGCTCTGCGATTCGCCGGTCGTGCTCGACGTGCTGCTGGCGGCGGGGATCCCGACGGTCGCGGTTGCGACCAGCGCCCCGCCGCCGCAGGTGGGGGCGGTGGCGATCGACGATCGCGGCGCGGCGCAGGCGATGACCGCGCATCTGCTCGCGCTGGGGCACCGGCGGATCGGCTTCATCACCGGCAACGACAATATCCACGCCAGCGCCGAGCGGCTGGCCGGCTATCGCGCCGCGCTGTCCGTCGCCGGGCTGGTGCCCGACGATGCCTTGGTCGCGAACGGCCTGTTCGACTATCGCTCCGGGCTGGTCGCCGCCGAGCGCTTGCTCGACATGGCCGCCCCGCCGACCGCGATCTTCGCGAGCAACGACGACATGGCGGCGGCGTCGGTGGCGGTGGCGCACCGCCGCGGGCTGGACGTGCCGCGCGATCTGACCGTGTGCGGCTTCGACGACAGCGCGCTGGCGACGACGATCTGGCCCGAGCTGACGACGATCCGCCAGCCGATCGCCGACATGAGCCGCGCCGCGATCGAGCTGCTCGCGGGGATGCTGGCGGATCGCCGCGAGACCGGGCGGGGCGGGGCGAAACAGGTGACGCTGGATTACACGTTGGTACGGCGCGGCTCCGACGCGCCGCCGAACGGGGTCGCTGAACCGCCCGGCGCGTGATAGCGCGCAACGCGGTGACAGCGCGTGGAGATATGACGGTGAGTGACGGCGTGGCGGCGGGGCGCGGCTGAGATGGGCGCGATCGCCGGGCTGTTCCATCCCGCCACCCCCAAGCCGGTCGACCCCGCGCGCATCCGCGCGATGGCGGCGGCGATGGCGCACCGCGGCCCGGACGGCGCGGGCGAGTGGACCGCGCCGGGGGTCGGCTTCGCGCACCGCCGGCTGGCGGTGCCCGGCGGGGCGGCGAACGCGCAACCGGTCGCGACCCCGGACCTGCGCTATGCGGCGATGCTCGACGGGACGATCCTGAACCACGCGCCGCTGCGGGCGGAGCTGCGCGCGCTGGGGCACGAGTTCGTGGGCGAGGGCGATGCCGAGGTGGTGCTGCACGGTTTCGCGGCATGGGGGCCGGCGCTGCTCGACCGGCTGGAGGGTGCGTTCGCGATCGCGGTGCACGATGCGGCGACGCAGACGCTGTTCCTGGCGCGCGACCGGCTGGGGGCCAAGCCGTTGCATCTGGCGCTGCTGCCGGACGGTGCGCTGATCTTCGCGTCGGAGCTGAAGGGGCTGCTCGCGCATCCGCTGCTGCGGCGCGTGCCGGACGGGTTGGCGGTCGCCGACTATCTGGCGCTGGGCTATGTACCCGACGATGCCTGCGTGATCGCGGGGGTGGAGAAGCTGGCGGCGGGGCATTTCCTGCTGGTCGAGCGCGGGCGGACGCTGCGGGGGGCGCGGCGGTGGTGGACGCTGCCCGAGCAGGGCGCGGCGCCGGCGGAAGCCTTGCTGGCCGAACTGCGCGCGGCGGTGGCGCGCAGTTCGGGCGACGCGCGGCCGGCGGCGCTGCTGCTCGGCGGGCTGGGCGATGCGGCGGTGGTCGCGCTCGCGGCGGAGGCGAGCGGCAAGGCGGTGGCGACCGTGGGCGTCGGTGACGATCGCGGGGTGGCGGCGCGGTTCGCGACCGCGCACCGGCGTGCGGCGCTCGACGACCTGCCGGCGCTGCTCGACGATCTCGTGGTGGCGTTCGACGAGCCGATCGGCGATCCGGCGGCGCTGGCGGCGATCGTCGCGGCGCGGGGAAGCGGACCGGTGGTGATGTCCGGGGCCGGCGCGGCGCTGCTGCTGGACGGCGGGCGCTGGCGGCGGTTCGCGCGGCGTGAGCGGTGGCGACGGTGGCGGTGGACGCTGCCGGGCCTGGGTGCGGCGCGCGAGGATTACCTGCACGCGGTCGACGCTTCGGATCCGCGCGCGTTGTGGAGCGCGGACGGGCGGCGCGTGCCGGGCGCGCATGACGTGGCGGCGCGGTTCGCGGCGGCGTGGGGCGGTGGCGATCCGGCCGACGCCGCGCTGCGCTGCGATCTGGCGACGCGGCTGCCGGGGCACGCGCTGACGATCGCGGATCGCGCCGGAATGGCCGCGGGCGCGGAGTGGCGGACGCCGTTCGCGGATCCGCGGCTGGTGGCGTTCGCGCTGGCGCTGCCGGCCGGGGTGCGGCAGGCGCGGACCTCACCGCTGGGCGCGGCGATGGCGCGGCACTTGCCGGCGATGCCGGTGGCGGCGCCGCCGCTGCCGGTGTCCCACTGGCTGCGCGGGCCGCTGGCGGCGCCGGTGGCGGGGCTGGAGCGGTCGCGGCCGTTCGCCGAGTTTGGCTGGTTCGACAGGGCAGGGATCGCGCAGCTGGTCGGGCACCATCGCGTTGGCGACGACGCGCCCGGCGCGCTGCTGTGGCGGTTGCTGGTGCTCGAGCGGAGCCTCAGCCGGTTGTTCGGCTGGCCAAGGTCCGCTTGACGAACAGGTCGAACGATTGCGGCCACAAAGCGCCGGAGAGGTCGGGCGGGAGATAGGCGGGGCCGAAGCCGTGGCCGCCCTCCTGAAAGAAATGCGCCTCTACGGCGACGCGCGCCGCCTGGCACGCCGCGAGCATCGCCATCGGCTGCGCGGCGGGGACGACCGGATCGTCGAGCGCATGGGCGATGAAGATCGGCGGGGTGTCACGGGTGACGCGCCGGTCGGTGTCGAAGCGTGCCGCGCCGAGCGTGCCGACGCGCATCCGGTCGCCGGTGATGACCGGATAGATCAGCCCGGCATAAGCGGGGCGCGCGGATCGGTCGTCAGCGGTGTCGATTCGTTCGTAGACGGGATCGGCAAAGGCGGTGGCGAGGCTGGCGGCGAGCAGGCCGCCCGCCGAAAAGCCGATCACGCCGAGCGTTGCCGGGTCGATCGCGAAGTCGGCGGCGCGGGTCCGGATCAGCCGCATCGCGCGCTGCGCATCCTGGAGCGGCACGTCCTGCGGCTCCAGCCACCCCTCGCCGGGGAGGCGATAGGCGAGGACGAAGACGGTCACGCCGAGCGGGTTGAAGGTCCGCGCGACGTTGATGCCCTCGTTCTCGACCGAGAGATAGCGATAGCCGCCGCCGGGAAGCGACAGCAACGCGCGGCCATCGGGTCTTGCCGGGCGATAGACGCCGACGACCGGCGCGGCGACGCCGCGCAGGTGCAGTTCGCGGCGCGGCGGCTGGCCGCTCATCTCGTCGTTCGGGGTGGGGAGGCGGCGCGGACTGTTGGGCGGCTGTCTGGGCCAGAGGTTGAAATGCTCGCGTGGGGGCCATTGCGTAACGGCGTCCTGCGCGGCCGCCGACGCGGTCACGGCGAGGGTGGCAAGCGTGGCCGCTCCGCCAATCAAGGCGCGCCGGTCGATTGGCATCTACGTCCCTCCGTTGCTTTGAAGGGCGGTTATCGCAGGAATCGAAGAGCCGGGGCAACCTTGCCCGTCGTTCCTGAGGTGATCCGGGATCCCGCTCCCTTTCGGGCCGGTCGTCAGGAAAAGGCAGCGGTTTGCGTCTTTGCGGAGATGCCTCATCTTGGATGGAGCAGCGCCTAAAGGTCACGGTTGCGACGCATCGGCATCGCATCGATCGTCCGTTCGAGGGCCGCTGCGGCAATCGGGCGCGTGGCGCGCAGCTTGGTGCCGCCGTCCTTGCCGATCAGAATGACCGAAAATCGTGAATCGGGGAGCCGGTAACGGGCGCGTAGCGTCGGTGCCGCGTCGCTGACCCCTGTCACGTCGCGACCGACGATCTCGACGACCTTGAGGTCGCGTTCTTCTGCCCCGGCGGACCAGCGCGCCAGGATGCGCCGCTGCTCCCTGAGATCCGCGTTCCGCTGATCGGGCGCGGCGATCAACAGGATTCGCTTCTCCCATCGGAGTGCCGCCATTCCCGGGGGCAGTGCGGCGGCGAGCGAGATCGAGGCGAACAGCAGCGAGATGTTCATGGGCGCGCAACGCGCCGATCCCGTCGGTGTTTCGCGGCCATCCCGGAGAGAGGGGCAGGGAAGGCGGCTTCAGCACGACTACAAGCGAATCGAAGAGCAGACGCGGCGAATACCGCGCGGCTGAATCGATGTCGTGCCAGCGACGCGCTTCGTCAGTTGCGCACTGACAGCGAGAAGGTCGCCGACTGCCCGGATCGCGATGTCGCCTGAACAAGCGTGCCTGACGGCGGAGGCGGCGAGTTCACGCCCGAAAGGGTGCCGCGAAAATCCCACGCGCCGGTCGCATCCGGAAAGGCGTTTCCGAGCAGAGCGCCGTTGAGCTTGATCGTGACCATATTGGCTTGACCATTTACCGAGACGGGAAGCACCGTGCCGCCGATCCGAAACTCCTTTTTCGAGGTGCGAAAGGCCGCCGACGTTATGCTGAGTGCGGGCGGCGTGGGGACGCTCGGGTTCGGTACCGTGCCGAATCGACGCCCCTGAACAGTGAAGAGATCGGAGCGGACAAGGTCGGGGGTGACGGCGTTGGCACTTCCTTGTCCGATGCCCGGCCCCGCGATCTCGACATGGTTGCGAAACGGGCCGCCGGTGACCTGGCGTTCGGAGGCGCCATCGCCGATGTAGCCCGGCGGCATCCCGCTCGCCCAGGTAAGAAAGGGCGCGATCTCCCCGGTCACCAGCACCTGCTTCATGTTCCCTTCGGCGACACCAAGATCGCAGGTTTCGAAAATGCGGCCGCGCGCATCGGCTTTGAACGCGTCGCTCTCGCCATACGGATGACGAACGACATAGGCCGCGTTCGGCCGCAGGTCGTCGATCCGGATTCGCAGCCGCGCGAACACGACGCCCAGATGCGGCGTCGGCGCCATCGCCATCGTTCCCGCATACCCGGGCAGTCCGTCGCCTTGGAACGCGGCTTCCAGCGCCATGATCACCCGCGCCCGGCCGACCACGCCGCTGCCACCGACCTCCAGTCGCGCCTCGGCCATGTAATAGAAGGCCTCCTCCGGATAATTGCCGGGATAGACGACCGGGCTGCCGGGATCGGGCAGCTCGCCGATCGCCGGCGCCATCGGGTCCGGGGCCGTGACCAGGGCGAGGCGCACGCCATTGGCATCTTCGAACCACGTCGGGAAACCGTTGCCCGGATCGATCGGGCCGGCGGCCGACAAACGATGGGGATTTCTGACAGCCATAAGCACCTCCGCCGTTGCGCGACTCGTGCCGACTGGCTTTCGCCTCGTCCCGACGACTGCTTTGGTCGAGGGCTGCGATCCAGCTTCTTTAGCTGGGCATGATGATGCCGCAAATGCATCGTCGCCGCAACAGAAGGATTCATCGCTCGAACCGATCCTGTGCAAAAGTTACAATTGGTCGATCCGCAGGTCTGGAGCGCTGAGCAGGGGGGCGGCGGAGTCAAATCACCTGCCGAGATCGGGCCGCGCATCTTTTATCAATTTCATCGAACAAGTAGAAACGGGACCTTTGACATCGTCCATGATCCGTGACAGGTTTCGAGGCGGAGTCGTCGACTCCTAAAAAATAACATCTGACACACGGGCCGCTGCGCATCCTTTAAAAGGGGGGTAGCGTCATGCCACTAGTAGCCGGATCGAATTCGTTCGAAAGCGCTGCTTTGCCGAAGGGCTTCAAGTCGCGCGGGGTCGTCAAGACCCGCACGTCCATGAAGTCTCCGGACGGTCACATGGTGTCCCCCATTGCGGGGCGCCGCTTCGTCTGCATCGACGATCCGGAGGCGGTCGACGCGCGCCGCATGCGGATCAACCCGCAGACGGCGGAGAACCTCGTCGGCACGGTCGTCCGGCCGCAGTCCGGCGTGCCCACGATCGCGGCGGACGGCGCCAGTCTCGTGTGCGAGGGCGTCGTCCTTTCGAGCGGCCAGCGGCTCGTCTTCGCGTTCAATTTCATGACGTGGGGCGACATGCCCTGGAACGATTTCGCGACGTTCGAGGCGTTGCCGACCAATCCCGGCTCCTATGGCCTGCGCCGCTACGTGCTGTGCGATCTGGCGGAACTGGCCACCGCCGGCCGGCGCGCGTCCGATTGGCGGCTGGTGACGTGGAGCCTCACCGACGATTTCACCGGAACGCTCACCTGGACCGTGGCGAACGGGCAGGAGGTTACCGACTGGACCTTGCTCGATCCGGCGGCGGAGGCCTTCTCGAACCCGCCGGCGCTGCTCATCGACGATATTCGGGTGTTCTGACAGGGGAAAGGGAGGGGGCATGATGCACGTCGCCGATTTCCGCTTCGCATGGCTGCGCAAGGCAGCGCTCGCACTCTGCCTGTTCGGATTGGGCGGCTGCGCGGCGACGACTGGCCATGTCACGGCGGCCGGCGGCGGCCCGATGGTCGACGATGCCCCGCCATCGGGGCGGACCGTGACCGCGGACGTCGTCGCGATCAACCAGCCGATCGTCTACAACCGGTTCGGCTCCACGAACCCGTGGGGGATGATCTACGCGCTGCGACGCGACACCGAACGTGCGGAGGATGGCCAGACGGTGTTGCGCCCGGCGCGTCGACCGCGACCGCTGGTGCTGCGCGTCGCGGCCGGGGACGTGCTCGAGATCACCTTCCAGAACCTGCTCAGACCCGTGGCGGACGAAGGATCAACCGGCGGCGCGGCGGCCGCGCCGTCCGCGGCAGGCACGGGCGTGACCGTGCCCGATCCGCCGAACGATCCGCGCACGCGGCGCGCGGGCATCGCGATCGTCGGCCTCGAGGCGCTCGACGGCAACGATCCTCTGGCGACCGGGCTGGTCGGCGTCGATCCCGGTGCGCGGCAGACTTACCGGTTCAGGACCTCGCGCCCGGGCGCCTATTTCTTCTCCAGCCTCGCCGCGATCGCGGGGGGCGAGGGCAACGGCGGATCGTTGACCCACGGTCTGTTCGGCATGGTGATCGTCGAGCCGCGGGGCGCGCGTTTCTATCGCAGCCAGGTGGACGAGCGCGCTCTCGCCTGTGCCAAGGGCGCGCGTGGCGATTGCGCCGCCAACGCCGGCGCCCCCGGTTATGTCAATTACGAGGCGATCGATCCCGTCGACGGCAGTCCGGTGCTCAACATGCTGGCCGAGCGCGGTGCGCATCGCGCCGAGCTCGTCCACGGCGACCTGACGGCGATCGTGGTCGATCCGGCGGCCGCGGCGCAGGTGGGCCAGCCGGCGACGGACGGCGCACGATCGGGGCGCGAGGCGTGGCGCGAGTTCGCGATCATGTTCCACGACGAACTGAAGACGGTCCACGCCCCCGATTTCGCAATCCTCAACGATCCGCCGGAGGGCGATGTCGCCGCCGCGGCGCGCAACAGGCAGCTCGCCGGTATCCGCGACGGCTTCGCGATCAACTATGGCGCGAGCGGCGCGGGCACGATCGTTCTGGCCAATCGCCTCGGCAGGGGCCCGGCCCGGAAATGCGTCGATTGTGCGTACGAGGAATTCTTTTTGCAAAGCTGGGCCAACGGTGATCCGGCGCTGCTGCCGGAATATCGCGACGACCCCAGCAACGTCTATCACAGCTATCTCGGCGACCGGGTCAAATTCTACAATGTCCACGCCGGTCCGAAGGAAACCCATGTCTTCCACCTGCATGCGCATCAGTGGCTCTCGCAGAGCGCAGGCAGTCGCGGCAATTATCTCGACAGCCAGACGATCGGGCCGTTCCAGGCGTTTTCCTACGAAATCTATTACGGGGGCACCGGCAACCGCAATCTGACGCCCGGCGACTCGATCTTCCACTGCCACCTCTATCCGCATTTCGCGCAGGGCATGTGGGGACTCTGGCGGGTCCACGAGACGCTGGAGGACGGCACCCGTGCGCTGCCCGACGGCGGCGGCATGAACGGCGAGTGGGAAGGGCCGGGGACCGATCCCGCCACCGGGCTTGCCAAGGGGGGAACCCCGATCCCAGGTCTCGTCCCGCTGCCGGGTCAGGCGCTCCCGCCCGAGCCGACCTACCTCGACACGGCCGGCGACGACGCGATGCCCGGCTACCCGTTCTACATCGCGGGCAAGCGCGGCTATCGTGCACCGCAGGCGCCGAACGACATTTTCGAGGATGGTGGCTTGCCGCGCCATGTGACGGAGCTGCCCGATGGCATCTCGATCACCCAGGCGCGCCATGTCCTGCCGATCGAACAGGCGCTCGACCAGGCCGACCTCACCTTCCCGATCGAGGCGGTCAAGCTGTCGATCCTGCCGCAGGAGGGAACCCGGCTGGAGCGCGCGGCGATGAAGTTCCACGCGCGCGCCGGCGGCCGGATCCCGCGCCCGCTTTCCGACAATCTGGGGCTGAGCGCGCCGGGGGGCTTCCTCGTCAACGGCCTGCCTGCCGCGCCCGGCGCGCCGTTCGCCAATCCCTGTCCCGAAGAGCCGGGTCAGGCCGATCACTGGGTCAACGGTCTGCCCTCGCTGGCGACGGGGATGCGACGCTACGACGTTTCGGCGATCGAACTCGACCTCGTCGTCAACCAATATGGCTGGCACGACCCGCAGGCGCGCATCAACGTGCTGGACGATCGTGTCGCGGACTATGAGGGCGCGCGCCGCTCGGCCGATCCCTTCTTCTTCCGGGCGCGGTCGGGCGAATGCGTGGTGTTCCACCACACCAACCGCACCTCCGGCCATACCGAGAAGGACGCCTTCCAGGTCAAGACGCCGGTCGACACGATCGGCCAGCACATCCACCTCGTGAAGTTCGACGTGACCGCATCGGACGGATCGGCCAACGGCTTCAATTACGAGGACGGCACGCTCGCCCGCGACCATATCGGGGAATTGCTCAAGGCTGCGAACAGTGCGCGCGGCGCGGTGGAATGGCGCGGCTCGGGCGAGCGGCCGCGGCCGCTCGCGCTCAAGAGCGACGGGAATGGACGACCGGTCTACCAGACGACCACGCAACGCTGGTGGGCCGACCCCTTGCTGGACGAGGCGAAGCGCGACCGCACGATCTCGACGGTGTTCACGCACGACCATTTCGGCCCCTCGACGATCCAGCAGCACGGCTTCTACTCGGCGTTGCTGATCGAACCCAAAGGGTCCAGCTGGAAGAACCCCGACGGCACACCGCTGGAGGATGCGAAGGGGCAGGCGGTCGGGACCCAGGCGATCATCGCGACCCCCGACCAGCCCGACGTCGCGCCCAATCTGATCGGCGAGCGGCGCGAGTTCGCGCTCGCGGTGGCCGATTTCGCGCTGCTCTGCACCGACGCCTTCACGCCCAGCGCCGCGCAGCCAGGATGCCCGAAACAGTTTGCGGTGGCCCCGCCGGCACGACCCGAGTCGATCTCGGTCGATCATCACGATCCGTATCTGTTCAACTATCGGCACGAACCGATCCCGCTGCGCATCGCGACCAACGCGGACAGCGGCGGCTGGCGCCAGCGGGACGGGCGACGCGGCGACATGGCCTTCGTGTTCGACACCGCGACCCATGCGGCCAATGCTGGGAAGGATCTCGCGACCGTCGACAGCCGGCGCAATCACGTACCGGGCGATCCCTCGACCGAGATCTTCGAGGCCTATGAGGGCGATCCGGTCCAGGTGCGGCTGATCCAGGGCGCACAGGAAGTGCAGCACGTCTTCACCGTGCACGGGCAGAAGTGGAAGCGTCAGCCTGCGGCGAGCGAGCCGACCTGGGTCAGTTCACAGGAGATCGGCATCTCCGAGCATTTCGAGATGGAGATGGACCGGCTGGCGTTCATCGACGGCGTGCCGGTCGGACAGGGGATCGCGGATTACCTCTATCACGCGGGCACGGTCGATGCGCTGTGGAACGGGGCGTGGGGGCTGTTCCGCACCTACGCCGACCCCGACAAGACGCTCGACCCGTCCTCGCGCGGCGCCGACCATCCGGTGCGCTGCCGGTTGGCGGTGCTCGGCGATCGCGACAGCGCATTGACGAACGCCTCCGATCCGCTGTGCGACGGGGTCCGTCCGGCGACGTCGGCCGCGGCGGCAGCGGTTCTGGCGCCGTCGCTCGACCGCGCGCAGCGTCCGCGGGGGCTCGCCACGCTCGGCTCGCTTCGTCCGGACGTCACCATGGATGCCCGGCTGTTCTGCGTGGAAGCGATCAGCGGGCCGCTGACGTACAACAGCCACGCCGGCATCACCGACCCGAACGCGGCCCGCTTCGTGCTGCGGCGTCAGTTCGTCGGCAAGCTGACCCCCAATGCCTTCGAACCCCGTTGCCCGGCGGCCGATGCCGACGCGCCGGCCGGCTACACGGAGCTGGTGACCCCTGCCGATATCCGGACGCCGATGGTGCTCCGCGTGCGCAGCGGCGAGATGGCCTTCGTCAATCTGGTCAACAAGGCAGGCGCGCTGCCGCGGACGAAGGACAATGCGATCCTCCCGCCGGTGGTCTCGTGGACGGACCGGGCCGGTGCCAACGTCGCGTCCGACGAACTGACCCCCAGCAGCACGGTCGGTCTGCACGCCGGGTTGGTCAGCTATAACGTGCGGCAGGGCGACGGCGCTCGCGTGGGTCTGAACACCGCGGCAGGCGCGGGGAACACGTCGCTCGCCGCGGACGAGATGACCGCGACCAGCCGCTTCTACGCCGGCCGCATCCTGTACGAGCCCGCCGCAGGGGGCCGTGCAGGTTCGGTCCGCTTCGAACCGTTCGCGGTCGCCAAGGGCCTCGTCGCGCCCGTGTCCTCGATGGCCGACCCGATCCGGCACCCGGCGATGGGGCTGGTCGGTGCACTGGTCATCGAGCCGCAGGATGCGCAGATCGTGTCCGAGACGGTGGGCGGCACGCGCGCGCGGATATGCCCCGGCCCCGGCACGGGCGGCGCTCGCGCGCGCGACTGCTTCGAGGAGGCGGTGATCGTCTACCAGGACGGCCTCAACCTGAAGAAGGACGGGCAGTCGATCCCGGACTGCCACGTGTGCGACGACAGCTATGACAGCGGCGACGTCGCCTTCAACTACCGTACCGAACCTTTGTTCGCGCGCGCAGGCATCACGCCGTTCGTTCAGAGTCAGCCCAATCCGATGTCGGGGCGCCAGCAGCTGGTTGACCTGAGCAACTTCGACCTGCCCGCCTGCCTGCTCCTGCCCGGGTTCAAGCCGGTCGAGACTCCGGTGATCAAGGTCGATCCGGGCGACGATCTGGTGATGCGTCTTGTCCATCCCGGCGGCCGGGCGCGCCAGCGCGCATTCGTCACCTATGGCCACCGCTACGACGAGCGCGGGCTGAAGGGCTTCGGCTCGCCGTCGGCGGCGCTGATGGCACCACAGAAGGCGATGACCGCCGATCTCGGTCCGATCGCGCCGGGACGCTGGCTGTACCGCGACGGCGCCGGACAATTCGTTGCCGGCGGCGCGTGGGGCTATATCGAAGCCGGAGAGGAAATATCCCAGACCTGCCCGGGCGCATCGCCCGCGCCGGAGCCCGCGGCCGCGCCGGCGCCGGCGCCATGAAGCCGCCCGCTCCCGCCGTTCTGGCCGTCGTGGCGGTCCTTTCGCCGGTGACGGCCGCGCCCGGTAGCGCCGCGACGGAGGACGGCAAGCCGATGGTGTCGGTCGCGCTCCGAACGGGCGACGGGCGCGCGCCGCAGGCCGGCCAGCCCGTCACGCTGACGATCCGCGTGCGGGATCCGGCGAGCGACTATCCGCTGACCGGCCTGTCGCCGGCGGCGTGGCTGGTGCCCGACAGCGGCGACGCCGGCGGCTGCCAGGCCTGGGTCAACCGCCTCGCGGGCAGCCCGGTCCCGCCGCCGGGCGTGGCCGACCTGAACGGCTATGACATCGTCCAGCTGGCCCGCGACGGGACGCTCGCGCTCATCGATCCGCGCCTCAATCTTGCGTCCGCCAACATCCGGTCGCTGATCCGCCTGCCCGCCGTACCGGCGCGCTGGGCGATCGATCCCGCCGGAACGACGCTCGCCATCGTGCCGGGCGAGGCGCCGTCGAAGGTGCGGCTGATCGGCTACAGCCCGCTCGCCGTCCGATCCGAGATCGACGCGCGCGCCAAGGTGATAGCGCTGAGCGCCGGCGATGCGGATCTGCTGGCCGGCACCGCGGACGGGCGCTTGTTGCGCGTCTCGCGCGACGGACGGATCAGCGCGGAGGTGGCGCTTGGCTCCGGCGCGGTCGTGCTGCAGCGCGACGACAAGGGTGGCCTGATCGCGATGGCGCAGGACGGTCACGGCCTGATCGAGGGCGATGGCGGCCGATCCGTCCGCTTCGCCGGCGTCGCGGGTGGCGCGCGCTCGGTCGCCTACGCCTCGCTTGCCGATGCGGCGTATATCCTTGCCGCGAACGGCCGCAGCCTCTCCATCGTCCACCGCGACGCGCCCGGCGCGCTGTTCAGCGTCCCGCTGGAAGTGGAGGCCGCACGGATCGTACCGGACCGGCATGGCCGCTGGTCTGCCTTGCCCGCGGCCGACGGCCGTTCGGTGGCGATCCTCGACACCCGTGTCGGCGCCGTGCGCTGGACGATCGCGACCGAGGATCCGGTCCGGGACGTCGTGTTCTCCGACAATTTCCTCTATCTCAGTCATGCGCGCGCCGGCGGAGTCACGAGGATCGTGTTCGATCCGGACGGGGGCGCGCCGGGCGTCGCCATGATCGCCGCGGGAGAGGCGGCCACGAGCGACCGCGAACCCAGCCCGATGCCGCTGGTCGTCCGCGTCCCCGGCAACGGTATCATCGCCGCAAGTCCCGACCGGCGCGTCGGGTTCATGGTCGCGGAGGACGGCGCACAGGCGGCGATGTCCTCGGTCCCGCTGCTCGCCGGGGACACCGCGGGATTGCTGCTGCGCTATCGCGGCGTGCGTGAAATCGACAGCGCGGGGACGTATCGTACCGAGTTCGTGCCGCAGCACGGCGGCCGCTACATCGCCGTCGTCCGCATCGACCGGCCGGAACTGGCGCACTGCCGCACGGTGACGATCGGCGGAAGCCCCGACCCGGTGCTGGCGCGGCGGACCCCCGTTGGCGCAACGCCGGCCGTGACGCTGCGGCTGCTGTCGGTTCCCCCGTCCGGGAGCAGCGACATCCGCTTCGCGCTCGAAGGCGCGCCGGCAGGCACGCGCCTTCGCAACGCGATGCTGATGGCGACCGCCGGCGGCTGGCATCGTTTCGTCGTGGTCAGACCCGACGGCGATGGACGTTACCTTTTTCGGGCCAGCGTGCCGCAGCGCGGCCTGTACCGCTTCTATGCCGAGCTCGGCGGTGCGGGAGCAGACCAGACGCTCGGGATGGATGTCCCGATCCCGTGACGGAGGACAGTGTGAAAGACTGGAGTCGACGCAGGATGCTGACGGGCGCGCTCGCCGCGGCGGGCGCGTCCGTGCTGCCGGACGCGCCCGTGCGTGCCGCCGCGCCCGGCGCAGCGCGCCTCCCGGCGCGACTGTTCGAGATGACGCTGACCGAGGCGCGCTCCCGCCGCCCCATGAAGCTCCTCCGCGACGCGATCGGCAGCCGGGTCGTCGCGCTCAATTTCATGTTCACCGGGTGCTCCAGCGTGTGCCCGATGCAGTCGATCGTGCTGTCGCGGACGCAACGTCTCATGGGCGGGAAGATGGGACGCGACGTGGCCTTCCTGTCGATCTCGCTCAGCCCGATCAGCGACACGCCGCAGAAACTGACCGCTTATGCAAACGCCCATGCCGCGGGACCGGGCTGGCTGTTCCTGGCGGGCGACTTCATCGAGACCAATCGCCTCCAGACGGCGTTCGAGGCATTCGAGCCCGACCGCAGCAACCACCCGCCGGTCATCTTCATCGGCCGGTCGACCGCTGCGCGATGGACCCGGCTGTACGGGCTGCCGAAGCCCGAACAGGTCGCGAGCGCGCTGAATGCGTGGTTGTGACCGGCGCGTCGCGCTCGCCGCCTTGGGATTGCTGGTGGCGGGGAACGCGACCGATCCCGCGATCGAGACCGGGCGCGCCATCTTCCAGCGCGGAATTGGACGCGACCCGATCGCGGTCGAGCTGTTCGGCCAGCGCGTCGCCAATCCGAGCACCTTTTCGTGCGCGGCTTGCCACGGCGAATATGGCACCGGCGGTTCGGAGGGGGGCATCGTCGCGCCCGCGCTGATCGTCGCCGACGGCATTCCCGATAGCGCGCTGGATCAATGGCTCGCGCGCGCGCTCGATGGGCGCGGCGCGGCGACGTCGGCAGCACGGCGCATGCCGCATTACACGATCAGTCCCCGGGATCGCGCGGCGCTGGCGCGCTACCTCCGGACATTTCCGAACCCGCCGGTCCAAGGGCTGACGCCCGGCCAGCTCACCGTCGGGCTGGAGACCACCGGTATGGGGCTTGATGCGGCGGGGCGCTCCGCCTTGGTGCGCGAGATTTCCGACCAGTTCGCCACCTATCCCGGCTATGGCCTTTTCGGTCGTCGGCTCGCCGTGCAGGACGTCACCGGGCGGACCGGTCCTGCCGATGTCTTTGCCGCGATCGTCTGGGATCCGCGATCAACGATCGACGCGCCCGTGCGATTGTCCGTACGGCCACCCGTCACCGACGGAGCGGACCCGATATGTGCGAGCATCCAGCCCTCGTCGGCCGAACAATATCGCATCCTGACGGCGTACCTTGACCGACGCGGACTTCGCTATCGAACCGTCCGGCCCGCCGACGGACGCCGGTTGGACATCGCGGTACAGGATGCGCCTGACAGGGGGCAAGGCACTCCGGTCGACGTTGTCATCGATCTCGACGGCGAAAGCGCCGGCGAGGAAAGCAAGCCCCGGTATCTTTTTGCCGACCTGGTCGGACGTTCGGCCTTGCGGAGACTTTCGGACAACGTTCACCTCCTGGTGCCGGCGCGTGTGCAGGAACAGGAGCGGGCCGCGAGAGAGATTCAACGCCGACATCCGATGACCGCCGCAAACGCGGGTACGGTGGCGATGATGGAAGAGGCTGCGCAGCTCCTGCTCAAGACGATGGCGCGCTCGGGTCGCCGTATTTCTGCGCGGAATACATGCGAGGAGCTGGCCAAATCGGTTCTTCCGTACTATCATCTCGATGACATCCATGGTGGCGAGATCCTGAAGATCATGCCGTGATTGCCGCCAAGGGAACAAGCGGCGATCTGGTGCCGATGTAAATGTCACCGGGATCGACCGAAAGCTTCCTGCCGCCACTCGGCACCATCGCGCCGGTCATCGATCCGCTGATCAATCGCCGTCAGCCACGCCGTCGCGCCCATCCATCCCGCTCGGCGAAGATGCTCTCCATGACGGCCATGTTCTCGGTGCCCCACTGGCATAATGGCTCCAGCGCGCGGGCAAGGCTCTGCCCGAGCACGGTCAGCGTATAGTCTACCCGCGGTGGAACTTCCTTGTGGTCGTTCCGGCGCAAGACTCCGTCCGCTTCCAGTTCCTTGAGTTGCTGAATCAGCACCTTGTCACTCACGTCGCGGATGGCGCGCTTGAGCTCCCCATAGCGGGTCGGACCCCGTAGCAAGAAATACAGGATCAGCGGCTTCCACTTGCCCGAGATGATCTTGAGCGTCGCATCCAGCCCGCACGTGAAGAGCGGCGCGACGCTCGCGGTGGCGGGATCGGCGACGGGCAACGCTTCGGCCATTCTACCTACTTACCAAAAGGTGCATACTTGTCTCCAAGTAGGTCGAGGACCAGCTGTGTGCAACCAACGAATGGAGGCATTAGTGAACAGACTGGAAGGAAAGATCGCCGTCGTCACCGGGGGAGGTACCGGGATCGGCCTGGCGTCGGCGCGGCGCTTCATTGCCGAAGGGGCATTCGTCTATTTGTTCGGGCGCCGGGCGGACAAACTGGCAGCGGCCGTCGCCGGACTTGGCGCACAGGCGCGGGCGATACCCGGATCGGTCACCAATCACGATGATCTCGACCGGCTGTACGATACGGTGAGGCAGGAGCACGGCACGCTCGACATCCTGTTCGCCAATGCCGGCACCGGTGCGCTGTTGCCCTTGTCCGAGCTCACGCTTGACCATGTCGACGCCACCTTCGACGTCAATGTGAAGGGAACGATCTTCACCGTGCAGAAGGGTCTGAAGCTGATGGCGCGGGGCGGTTCGATCATCCTGACCGGGTCGACCACCGGCGTCATGGGCACGCCTGCCTTCAGCGTCTACAGCGCTTCGAAAGCAGCCGTCCGGAACCTGGCGCGCAGCTGGGCGCAGGATCTGCGCGGCACGGGCATCCGCGTCAACGTGCTGTCGCCCGGACCGACCCTGACCGAGCTCGCCGCCGAGGTTGTCGGGCGCGACGCCATGATCGAGATGGGCGCGACAACACCGATCGGACATGTTGGTGATCCGTCGGAAGTTGCGGCCGCTGCCGCCTTCCTCGCATCCTCCGACAGCAGCTTCATGACGGGCGGCGAGCTGTTCACCGACGGCGGTCTGGCGCAAATCTGATCCTGGACGCCAGTCGCCTGGCAGCCGTCGGTCCGCTTCGCGAGGAGCGGTCGGATCACTACACGTTACGTTCCCGTCGAGGTGCGCTGCTGCCAAGATGCGCATCGACGATCAAGATGGTCGAACGCCTTGAATGCTGCCGTAGCTGAAACAGACGCCGCAATGCCACACGCGAACTGGATCGACAGCCAGATTTAGCGCGAGAGGGTTCCGGCGTTTACGGGGGGCAAACCGGGGGACGTATCGTCGGAACCGATCCGTCACCGGTTTCGGAGTTTGGTGTTCGCGCGGAAAACGGGGGGAGGAAACGGCTGCTTCCTCCCCCCGTCATATCACTTACCGTCGAACAGCGTCGCCCACTTGCGGGTCGGGCGATCCTTCCACAGCCCGCGGTGGTAGGCGTCGGAGGCGAGGAGCGGCATCACCGAGCCGGCCTCGGCGAACACCATCTGCTCGATGCCGGTGTTGACCTTGCCCCAGCTCGCCGCTTCCTGCAGCGTCGAGGACGAGCACGCGCCGTCGCGGACGTCGGCGACGGTGATCTGCACCGCATATTTGTGCACCTCGACATCGTCATGGCCGAGGATCTCGGCGCAGACGACGGTGTCCTGGATGAAGTTCTTCGGCACGCCGCCGCCGATCATCAGCAGGCCGGTGGTGCCGGCCTTGATCTTGATGTCGGTCAGTTCGCGGAAGTCGGCGACCGCGTCGATCATCAGATACGGCTTGCCTTCCTTCGCACGGTCGACCTGATGCTTGACGAGGCCGAAGCCCGCCGAGCTGTCGACGAACGCCGGGCAGAAGATCGGCACGTCATGCTCATAGGCGAGCTTGACGAGGCTGTTCTCCTTCTTGCCGTGCTCGACGAGATACTTGCCCATCTCGCGGATGAAGGCGCGCGACGAATAGGCCTTCGGCTCGATCGCATTGCAGATCGCGTAGATCGTGTGGTCGCAGTCCTGAAGCTGCTCCTCGTCGATATAAGTGTCGTAGATGCGGTCGATGTACAGCGAGCGCAGCGTGTCGTCGTCGGGCACCTCGAGCGCCTGATAATGTTTGTGGCCGAGGCCCTCGAAGAAATCCATGTCGACGATCGTCGCGCCGGTGGCGACGATCACGTCGACCATGTTGTTGCGCACCAGCTCGGCATAGAGGTCCATGCAGCCACCGGCCGAGGTCGACCCGGCGATGACGAGGACGACGGTGCAGTCCTTGTCGCCCAGCATCTGGTTGTAGATCTTCGTCGCGCGGCCGAGGTCGCGGCTGGTGAAGCTCATGTCGCTCATCGCGTCGACGATCGGGCGCGCATCGAAGCTCTTGATGTCGATGTGCTTGACCTGCTTCGACAGCAGTTCCGCCTTGCGGGTGTCGTTGATGGTGGTGTCGGTCATGGGGGCTCCCACAGGGAAATACACGTCGTTCAATGGGGACGCGAAGACCCGAACGATGACGGCGTGCGGAATGTCCGCACGCCGCCACCGGATCACTGAAGTCGGAAGGTTACAGCTTCACGACGTTGCCGGTAACCTGTCGCGGCAGTTCGATGTAGAGCGACTCCATCGGCTCGTCGGTGGCGACCACCGTCTCGTCCGAGGTGAAGCCGTTGAACGCGGTGCGCATCGCCGCGCCGTACGCGCCGAGCATCCCGATCTCGACATAGTCGCCGACGGTCACGTCCGCGGGGAGCGGAAACGGACCGGGCATATAGTCCATGTCGTCGCAGGTCGGACCCCACAGGCTGAACGCATGATCGCGGACGGTCGACTCCGGCTCGCGCAGCAGCGCGACCGGGTAGCGCCAGCCGATGTGCGCCGCGTCGAACAGCGCGCCATAGGCACCGTCGTTGATGTACAGTTCCTCGCCGCGGCGACGCTCGACGCGCACCACGACCGAGCTGTACTCGGCGCTGAGCGCGCGGCCCGGCTCCGCCCAGAGTTCGGCCGAATAGCTGATCGGCAGGCTCTCGAACGCGCGGTGGATCGTCTCGAAGTAACGCTCCAGCGGCGGCGGGGTCATGCCCGGGTATGCCGACGGGAAGCCGCCGCCGACGTCGACGACGTCGACCGTCACCGCCGCGGCGACGATCGCCTGCCGCACGCGCTCCATCGCCTGCGCATAGGCATCCGGGGTCATCGCCTGCGAGCCGACGTGGAAGCAGATGCCGAGCGCATCGGCGACCTGACGCGTCGCGAGCAGCAGCTCCTTCGCCTCGTCCGGTGCGACGCCGAATTTGGCGCCGAGGCTGAGCTTCGAATGCTCCGACGAGACGCGCAGCCGCACGCACAATGTGAGGTCGGCAGCGCCGCGGGTGGCACGCACGATCTTCGCCAGCTCTTCCATGCTGTCGAGCGAGAAGGTGCGGACACCGTGCGTGAAATACGCCTCGGCAATCGCTTCCTCGGCCTTGACCGGGTGCATGAAGCACAGGGTCGCGTCCGGCAACGTGCGGGCAACCAGACGCACCTCGGCGATCGAGGCGACGTCATAGGTCGTCACGCCATTGTCATAGAGCGTGCGTAGCAGCTCCGGGCTCGGATTTGCCTTGACCGCATACATGGTCCGGCCCGGAAACTTCTCCGTGAAGAAGCGGGCGGCCCGTGCCGCGGCGTGCGGACGAACGACCGTCACCGGCTGGACCGGCTGACGAGCAGCGATGTCGATGGCCCCGGCGACGGAATCGGCGGGAACGGTCGAGAGGGGCGCTAGCCCCAGCGCGCGATGATGCTGGTGCAACTCAAGGGACCTCCAATTGCCTTTCGGCATACGGTGACAAAAAGCTGCCTTGCGGTTGGAAGTCCCATGGGGCAGCGGAGGCGCGAAATATGATCGCTGGACGTGGATGTAAAGTGTCCATTGCGACGAAAGGTTCAATCGTGACGATTATGCGACAACCGACCCGCGCCGGGGTGCGTGACGCTGCGGCAAAGCTGGCGGCGGTGCTCCCGCCGACCCCGATATTTGTTCATGACGTCAATGGGTTGGAGGTCGCATTTAAGGCAGAGTGCCTCCAGCCGATCGGCGCCTTCAAGGTGCGCGGCGCGTGGCATCGGCTGACCGCTTTGAGCGACGAGGCGAGGCAGCGCGGCGTCGTGGCGTTCTCGTCGGGCAACCATGCACAGGGAATCGCCTGGGCGGCGAAGCGGCTGGGTATTTCGGCAACGGTCGTGATGCCCGCCGACGCCCCCGCAGCGAAGCGCGAGTCGACGCTGGCGCTCGGCGCGGAGGTGGTGCCGTACGACCGCGCCACGGAGTCGCGCGAGACGATCGCGGCGCGGCTGGCCGAGGCGCGCGGCGCGACCTTGGTGCCGAGCTTCGACGATCCGTGGGTGATCGAGGGGCAGGGCAGCGCCGGGGTCGAGGCCGCGGCGCAGATGGCGGCGGCGGGACTCGGTGCGCCGCGGCACGTGGTGGTGCCGTGCGGTGGCGGCGGGCTGGCGGCCGGACTGGCGCTGGCACTGCCCGAGGCGCGGGTGACGGTGGTCGAGCCCGAGGGCTGGGACGACATGCGGCGCAGTCTGGAGGCAAGCTGGATCGAGCCGGTCGGCGACAACCCACCGCCGACCGCCTGCGATGCGTTGCAGACGACACGGGTGTCGCCGCTGACCTTCGACGTGCTGTCTCGGCGCGATGCGACCGGCGTCGCGGTCAGCGAACGCGCGATCCGCGACGCGCAGCGCTGGGCCGCGACGCACTTGCGGCTGGTGGCGGAGCCGGGCGGCGCGGTGGGGCTGGCCGCGCTGCTGTCCGGGCAGGTCGCGGTCGAGGCGGGGATGCTGGTGATCCTGTCGGGAGG
>CAJYLV010000053.1 GCA_913776255.1 uncultured Sphingomonas sp.
AACCTGCTCAAGCCGGCGCTGTCGGGCGGCACGATCCGCTGCATCGGCTCGACCACCTACAAGGAGTTCCGCAACCACTTCGAGAAGGACCGCGCGCTGCTGCGGCGCTTCCAGAAGATCGACGTCAACGAGCCGACGATCGAGGACACGATCAAGATCCTCGCTGGCCTGCGCTCCGCGTTCGAGGAGCATCACTCGGTGAAATACACGCCCGAGGCGATCAAGTCGGCGGTCGAACTGTCGGCGCGCTACATCAACGACCGCAAGCTGCCCGACAAGGCGATCGACGTGATCGACGAGGTCGGTGCGATGCAGATGCTGGTGGCGCCGAACAAGCGCAAGAAGACGATCACCGCCAAGGAGATCGAGGCCGTGATCGCGACGATGGCGCGCATTCCGCCGAAGAGCGTGTCGACCGACGACAAGAAACAGCTTGAGACGCTCGAGACCGATCTGAAGCGCGTTGTCTTCGGGCAGAACGTCGCGATCGAGAAATTGTCGTCGGCGATCAAGCTGGCGCGCGCCGGCCTGCGCGAGCCCGAGAAGCCGATCGGCAATTATCTGTTCACCGGCCCGACCGGCGTCGGCAAGACCGAAGTCGCCAAGCAGCTGTCGACGATCCTCGGCATTCCGCTCCAGCGTTTCGACATGAGCGAATATATGGAGCGGCATTCGGTCAGCCGGCTGATCGGCGCGCCTCCGGGCTATGTCGGCTTTGATCAGGGCGGACTGCTGACCGATGCGGTCGACCAGAACCCGCATTGCGTGCTGCTGCTCGACGAGATCGAGAAGGCGCATCCGGACCTGTTCAACATCCTGTTGCAGGTGATGGACAACGGCCGCCTGACCGACCAGCACGGCAAGACCGTCGACTTCCGCAACGTCATCCTCATCATGACGACGAACGCGGGCGCGTCGGACATGGCGCGCGAGACGGTCGGCTTCGGCAATCTCACCCGCGAGGGGGAGGACGAGCAGGCGGTGCAGAAGATGTTCACGCCGGAGTTCCGCAACCGGCTCGATGCGATCGTGCCGTTCGGCTATCTGCCGACCGAAGTGGTGGCGCGCGTCGTCGACAAGTTCATCCTCCAGCTCGAACTGCAGCTCGCCGACCGCGACGTGCATATCAAGCTGAGCGATGAGGCGAAGGCGTGGCTGACCGAAAAGGGCTATGACAAGCTCTATGGCGCGCGTCCGATGGGCCGGCTGATCCAGGAGAAGATCAAGCAGCCGCTCGCCGAGGAATTGCTGTTCGGCAAATTGGTCCATGGCGGCGAGGTCACCGTCAACCTCAAGGACGGCGCGCTGACCTTCGCGATCGAGCCCGCCGCGCCGAAGAAGTCGGGCAAGAAGGGCAAGGCGGCACCCGCCGCTGCCGACTGACCGGTCGACGGGTCGGGCGTGACCGCGCCCGGCCCGTTAACCTTTCCATCGCGGGGTCGGGGCTGCGCGCTCCGTAGCGGAACCGCGCCGATTTCCGCCGTTTCGACCGGCCGGACCGGACGACCGTCGTTCACGACATTTCGCCTCTCGTTAACCTTCTGTTTGCTATTCTTTTTTAGCCTTGCCGCATGCCGGGGAGGTTCATCAGTCGGATTGTTGCGGCTTGGGTCGTGATCCTCATGGCGCTGGCGCTCGCGCCGGCTGCCTCGGCCAGCACCGACATGGTCCTGCGTACCTGCTTCCGCGCCACCGCAGACGGTGATCGACCGGAGCGCTTGTTCGGAACACGCGGCGGGTTCGACTGCTCCCAAAGCCAGCGTAGCGCGCCGCCGGGCGATTACTGGGTCCGCTCTTCGGAGCTCCCCGCGGTCGAGCCCGGCGTCGTGGTCCGCTCGGGCAGCCTGTGGCAGGACGCGGTCACGCTCTACGTCCGCTATGCTGATGGCTCCGTCCGCTCGGTCGGCTTCACCAGCGCGAGCGCATGGCGCTATCTGCAACTCGGTGCGACGTTCGAGCTGCCGCTCCCCCCCGCCGCCGTCCGGCCCGTCCAGTTGCTGTGGCACGTCCGCGGTGCTGCAAATCTGCGCGGGCTGGTGTTGCAGCCGCGCCTGCTCTCACCCGACGTGTCGCAGCATGACGCGTTGCAGCTGACCGCCTTCTACGCCGGCTTCGTCGGACTGGCGGTGGCGTTGCTGATCTTCAACATCGCGCTGGGCGCCGCGCTGCGGCAGCGCTTCCACCTGCCCTATTGCGCGATGGTGCTGTTCCTGATCGGCTATGCCGCGAGCAGTTCGGGGCTGCTGGGGCAGGTCGCCGGGCTCGACAACAATCTGCGGCTGCGGCTCAACGTCCTGCTGCTCGCCGCGACGCTGTGCAGCGCGATGATGTTCGCGCGCCGCTTCTTCGCGCCGCAGGTGACGCGCGGCTGGCTGCGTCCGGCGATCGACCTCGCGACCGCCGCGCTGCTCGCCGCGTCGCTGACCTATGTGGTGTTCATGCCGCTGCACGCCCGGCTGCTCGACCGGGTGATGACGCTCGCCTTCTTCGCCACGCTGCTGCTGACGCTGCCCTTGTTGTGGCGCGGCTGGCACGCCGAGGATCGGTATGCGCGCATCTTCGCCTTCGCCTGGGGGCTGCCGCTGCTCACCGCCACCGCGCGCGTGCTGCAGGCGTTGAACGTGCTCAACTGGAGTTTCTGGATCGACAATTCGACGCTGATCGCGATGGCGCTGGAGGCGGGGTGCAGCGCGCTGGCGATCGCGTGGCGGATCAAGCAGCTGAACGAGGATTGCGACCAGGCCCGCCAGCAGGAGATGCTGGCGCGGCTGCTCGCCGACAGCGACCCGCTGACCGGGCTGATGAACCGGCGCAGCTTCCTGCGCGAGGCGATCGGGCGGGCCGAGCCGCACGTACTGGTGCTGGTCGACATCGATCATTTCAAGCGCGTCAACGAAACGCTCGGCCATGATGGCGGCGACCAGGTGCTGCGCGTCTTCGCCGACGCGTTGAGGCAGGCGGTGCCGGCCGAGGCACTGGTGGCGCGGATCGGCGGCGAGGAGTTCGCGGTACTCGCCCCGGCGTCGGCGACCGCCCTGCCCGAGACGATCCTGACCCGCATCCGCGCCGCGTCGATGCCGTTCGATCTGGCGGTTACCGCGTCGCTGGGCAGCGAATGCGGCGCGATCGCCAGCGAGGCGGACTGGAAGCTGCTCTACCGCCGCGCCGACGACGCGCTGTTCGCCGCCAAGCGTGCCGGCCGCGACCGGCTCCGCTGGGCCGAGGCCGCGTAGCGCAGCCGCCGACGAAACCGCGCGGCGTGCGGCACCCGCTGTCGCCGCATCTTCGTTTCTGCTACCACCACCGCGGTTTGGAGAGGGACGCCATCATGCCGCAACCACCTGATTATCGCCGTCGCCGCGCCGCAATGGTCGCGCTGGGTGCGCTGATGCTGGTCTGCGCAGGCGACCGCACCCCGATGATCGGCACGCTGTCGATCTCGATCGACGACCGGCTGACCGCGCAGGTCGATGCCGACTGGGCGCTGGCGATCGCCGGCGTCGGACAGGCTGCGGCTGTGATCGGGACGCTGTTCCAGCGCTGACCGCTTGCACGCCACGCTTTGTTGCTTACAGTCGTGTCAATGACTGGAGAGCATGCCTGGCGCACCGCCTATCGCCATCCCGTGCCATGGGATTCCGATTACCCGCCGCTGTCGATGCCGGCCTTGTTCGACGCCGCCGCGGCACGCCATGCCGACCGGCCCGCGATCGACTTCCTCGGCCGCCGCTACAGCTATGCCGAACTCGCCGATGGCGTGCGCCGCGTCGCGACCGGGCTGGCGGCGCTCGGCTATGGCAAGGGGGACCGCGTCGGGCTGTTCCTCCCCAACGTCCCGCATTACCTCGCCGCCTATCACGGCGCGCTGCGGCTCGGCGCGACGGTCGTCAACTTCTCGCCGCTCTATTCGGTCGAGGAATTGTGCCATCAGGTCGAGGATTCGGGGACGCGGGTGCTGTTCACCGTCTCCGCCGCCGCGCTGCTGCCGACCGCGCTGAAGGTGCTGGAGAAAAGCGGGCTCGAACGGCTGGTGGTCGGATCGGTGGCCGGCGTCCTGCCGCCCGCCAAGTCGATCGCCTATCGCCTGTTCAAGCGCGCCGAGACCGCGCAACGCCCCGACGATCCGCGCGTCATCGCCTTCTCGAAACTGATCGCCAACGACGGCGCGCTCCCGCCGCCGGCGATCGACCCGCAGCGTGATGTCGCGCTGATCCAGTACACCGGCGGCACCACCGGCGTGCCGAAGGGCGCGATGCTCACCCACGCCAATGTCAGCGCCAATGCGCGGCAGGTCGCGCAGCTCGATCCGCATCCGGAGGCGGGCGACCGCATCCTCGGCGTGCTGCCGCTGTTCCACGTCTTCGCCAACACCTGCGTGATGAACCGCACGATCGTCACCGGTGGCGAGATGGTGCTGCTCCCGCGCTTCGACGCCGGACAGGCGCTGGCGACGATCACGCGCACCAAGCCGACTTCGCTGCCCGGCGTCCCGACCATGTACCAGGCGCTGCTCGACCATCCGAAGCTCGCGCAGACCGACTTCGCCTCGCTGCGCGTGTGCATTTCGGGCGGCGCGCCGCTCAATGCCGAGCTGAAGACGCGCTGGGAGGCGGCGACGCATTCGACACTGATCGAGGGCTATGGCCTGTCGGAGAGCACCGGCGTGCTGACCACCAACCCCTATGAAGGCGGGCAGAAGGCCGGAACGATCGGCCAGCCGCTCCCGGCGACGCGGCTGCGGCTGGTCGACAAGGAGGACGCCACCCGCCCCGCTCCCAAAGGACAGCCCGGCGAGATCGTCGCGCTCGGGCCGCAGATCATGGCGGGGTACTGGAACCGCCCCGACGCCGACGAGACGACCTTCGCGGTCGATGCGGAGGGGCGCAAATGGCTGCGCACCGGCGATGTCGGGACGATCGACGACGACGGCTTCATCGCGATCGTCGACCGGCTGAAGGACATGATCTCGGTCGGCGGGTTCAAGGTCTTTCCCAGCCAGATCGAGGCGATCCTCTACCATCATGCGGCGGTGCGCGAGGCGCTGGTGATCGGCCTGCCCGATCCGTACCGCGGCGAGGTGCCGCGCGCCTATGTCACGCTGAACGAGGGGATGGAGGCGGAGGGCGCGACGCTGGCGGCATGGCTCAACCCGCAGCTCGGCAAGCACGAGCGCGTCGACCGCGTGGTGGTGCGCGCGACGATGCCCAAGACGATGATCGGCAAGCTCAGCCGCAAGGACCTGATCGCCGAAATCAAGGCCGAAATGGAGAACCCGCCGATCACGCCGGCTTGAGTTTGGATAAGTCCTCTCCCCCGTGGGGAGAGGGTGGAGTGAGGGGCCGGTGTCTCACCGCGGCGAACCTCTCTGCGAGGCCCCTCCCCCTCACCCGACCCTCTCCCCAGAGGGGAGAGGGAGCAGCGTCTAGATCACCCGCCGACGACCACCGTCACCGCGCGGCGGTTCTGCGCCCAGCTCTGCTCGTCCGAGCCCAGCGCGACCGGGCGTTCCTTGCCGTAGCTGATGACGCTGATCCGCGATGGCGCGATCCCGCGCGCGGCGAGATAGTTCTTCGCGGCATTCGCGCGACGATCGCCGAGCGCGAGATTGTACTCACGCGTCCCGCGCTCGTCGGCATGGCCTTCGATCGTGATCGTCACGTTGTTGTAGCGCTGCAGCCACTCCGCCTGCGAGTCGAGGATGCCGCGCGCCGTCGCGTCGATGTCATATTGGTCGAGCCCGAACAGCACGGTGTCGCCCTGCGTCGAGCGCTTGAAATCGGCTGCCGAACCCGGCGTGACGCCGCCGTTGGGATCAACCGGGCCGGTCGCGGTGCCCTGCGTCGGCGCGACGCCCGGCGCGGGCGGCAGCACCTCGGGGCGCTTCTTGGAACAGGCGGCGGTCGCGACCAGCGCGGTCGCCATCAGCAGGGTGGTGGTCAGACGGGCCATCGGGTGTCTCCTCTATGATCGTTCGTAAGACTTACGGACGCAGCGGCCCCCAGGCGGGGTCCGATCCGTCGAGCGGGGTGGGCACGCGGCGTTCGTTGACCCCGGTCAGGTCGACCGACCACAGATCGGCCTTGCCGGCGTTGCCGCGCCCCTGGCGGAAGAACATCAGCACACGACCGTTCGGGCTCCAAGAGGGACCTTCGTCCTGCCAGCTGTTGGTGAGCAGCTTCTCGCCCTGCCCGCTCGGGCTCATGATCCCGATCCGGAACGCGCCCTGGATCTTGGTGAAGGCGATCAGGTCGCCGCGCGGGCTCCACACCGGGGTGGCGTAGCGCCCGCCGCCGAAGCTGATCCGCTGCTGGTTCGATCCGTCGGCGTTCATCACGTAGAGCTGCTGCCCGCCCGACCGATCGCTCTCGAACACGATCTTCGACCCGTCGGGCGAATAGCTGCCGCCGGTGTCGATGCCGGGCGAGGTGGTCAGCCGTTGCGGCGTGCCACCCGACGCCGGGACGCGATACAGATCGGTGTTCCCGGCCTGCGCCATCGAGAACAGGATGTAGCGGCCATCCGGCGAGAAGCGCGGCGCGAAGGTGGTCGCGACATTCTGCACCACCAGCCGCTGCCGCCCCGAGCCGAGATCGTAGACATAGATCGCCGGGGTCTTGCCGACATAGCTCATGTAGACGATCGACTGCTGGTTCGGCGCGAAGCGCGGGGTCAGCACGATCGACGAGCCGGTGGTCAGGAAGCGGCTGTTCGCGCCATCCTGGTCCATGATCGCCAGCCGCTTGATGCGGTTCGCCTTCGGCCCGGTTTCGCTGACATAGACGACGCGGCTGTCGAAATACGGCCCCTCGCCGGTCAGCCGCGTATAGACCATGTCGGCGCATTTATGCCCCGCGCGCCGCCAGTCCGACGGCGGCACCACGAACCCCTGCCGCGTCAGCTGCGTCTGCGCAGACACGTCGTACAGATAGCAGCCGACCGTCAGCGTGCCGTCGCCATTGGCGCGGATATAGCCCTGCACCAGCGCCTGCGCGCCCGAGCCTGCCCAGTAATCGAACGCCGGCGCGGTCACTTCCGGGAAGGCGATCGCGCGCATCCGCCCGGGGGCGAGCGGATTGAACAGCCCGGAATTGCGCAAATCGTTGCTGACGATCTCGGCCAATTGCCGCCCGAGCTGGTCGGTCGCGCCCGCCGCGGTCTGCACCATCGCCTGCGTCGGCATCGGCGGGATTGCGATCGGCATCGGCGCGGAAATGCCGCCGGTGACGTCGACCTCCAGCGGCGGCGGGGTCTGCCCGGCCGGTGCCGCCGCATCGGGAACGGCAGGCGCAGGTACCTGCTGCGCCAGCGCAGGGCTGGAGACGAGCGTGGCGAGGAGGAGCAGCCGGAGTCGCATCACCGCAGTTTCCAATTATAGTTGATGTTGCTCCACCCCCCATTGGCGGTGGCATAATATTCTGCCGGCAACTTCAACGGCGAACAGCCCTTGAAGGCGGCAATCCCCAGATCGACGACGCGCCGCGCGTAGCGGCGGTTGTCGTCGTCGACGCCATTCTGGCGCACCACGGTCGGGGTCGCCGACAGCGTGCCGTCGCGGTTGAGCCGCAGGTTGAGCGTGGTGACGATCTGGTTCGCGCCGGGGCCGGGATCGACCTGCCGGTCGGCGCACGGCTGAATCTGCCGTGCGATCGCCTGCTGGATCGCCGCCAGCGCCTTGCCGTCGACGCGCGCAGCGGACGGCGGCGCGTCATTGGGCTTGGCGTCGCTCTTTTCGGCGGTCAGCCCCTTGAGGAAGTCGCTGCCCAGCCGACTGCCGCGCGGCTTCTCGCCCTTGGCGGTCTCGGTCTTGCCCTTGCCCTTCGAAGCGGCGGGCGCGGCCGCGGACTTGCTCGACGCCGCGGCGCTCTCCTGCTTCTTCGGCGCGGGCTTCGCCGCGGCCTTCTCCGCCGCCGGGGGAGCCGGCTTGGGCTTCGGCTGCGGCTTGGGAACCGGCTTCGGCGCGGGAGCAGGCTTGGGCGCCGGCTTCGGCGGGGCCGGCTTGGGCGGCGCAGGCTTGGCGACCGGCTTCGGCTCGGGCTGCGGCGCGGGTTCGGGAACCGGCGCGGGCACCGGCTGCGGCGGCGCCTCGGCGGGCGGCGGCGCTTCCTCGGGCTCGCCGACATCGGGCGCGACCGCCTGCGACGGTGCCTCGGTCTGCTGCGGCGCGGCCGCCTCCAGCGCGACGTCCTTGACGAGGCTGACCTCGACCGGGTTCTGCTTCAGCTTGACCGGGTTGGGCGTGGCGAGGAACCCGACCGACAGCACGCCGAACAGCAGGACGTGTCCCGCGACGGCCAGCCCCAGCCCGATCTTCTCACCACGCTCCACGTTATTCCTCGCCGACCGTCACCAGCGCGACGCGGTTCAGGCCCGCCCGATTCAGTTCGCCCATCACGCGCATCACGCGCCCGTAATCCAGCCCGCGATCGGCGCGCAGGAACACCTGCGGCGGCGCGTTGCCCTTGGCGCTCTCGGCGATCGCGGCGAGCCGCGCCGGCAGCGCGTCGGACGCGACCTCTTCCTTGGCGATGAAGATCCGCCCCTGATCGTCGAGCGAGATCTCGGTCGGCTGCTGCTCCTGGTCGAGCGGCTTGGCGCGGCTGTCGGGCAGGTTCACCGGCACGCCCTGCGTCAGCAGCGGCGCGGTGACCATGAAGATGATGAGCAGCACCAGCATCACGTCGACCAGCGGCGTGACGTTGATCTCCGCCATCGGCGCGCGGCGGCCCTTCCCCCGCGCGGAAGGCAAATGCATCGCCATCAGCGTTCGCCGTCGAGCTGCCGCGACAGCGTGGCGTGGAAGCCGTCGGCGAAGCGGTTCAGCCGTGCCTCGATGCGGTTGATCGCATGGCTGAAGCGATTGTACGCGATCACCGCCGGGATCGCCGCGAACAGCCCGATCGCGGTCGCGAACAGCGCCTCGGCGATGCCGGGCGCGACGACCGACAGGCTGGTGTTCTGCTGGCTGGCGATCGCGGTGAAGCTGCGCATGATCCCCCAGACGGTGCCGAACAGCCCGACGAACGGCGCGACCGAGCCGACCGTCGCCAGCACGTTGAGCCGGTCCGACAACTGGTCGATCTCGCGCGCCACCGCCGAGCCCATCACCGTCGCCAGCCGGTCGCGCGTGCCCTCGCGGTCGATCTTCTGCCCCTGCGTCGAGCGCCGCCATTCGGTGACGCCGGCGTTCAGCACGCGCGCGGAGGGCAGGTCGGTGTGCGTCTGCGACTTGTAGAAGGCGTCGATATCCTCGGCCTTCCAGAAATCGCGCTCGAACGCCTCGGTGCGCTGGCGCGTGCGGCCCAGCTTCAGCCAGAAGCCGATGATGATCGCCCAGGTCCAGATGCTGGCGAGCAGCAGCCCCAGCATCACCGCCTTGACCACCCAATCGGCTTCCATGAACAGCGCGATCGGCGACAACGTGGCCGCATCGGTCTGCAAAATCGGATTCACGGTGTCTCTTCCCCCAATGACGCGAGGCGCCGGAACGTATCGACCCAGGCGGCGGGCTGACGACGCGGGCGCCCGTCGGGGCCGACCAGCGCCGCGGTCACCGTGGCGTCTGCCAGCATTTCCGCCCCGCGCCTGACTGTCTGATGAATGACGACGCTGGCCGCGCGGATGCGGGTCACGCGGCTTTCGACCAGCAATGCGTCGTCGAGCTTTGCGGGCGCGCGATATTTGATCGCCAGATCAGTGATGGCATAGGCGCCGCCGCCGCTTTCGAAGGTGGCGCGCTGGTCGATCCCGCCGACCCGCAGCATGTCCGACCGCGCACGCTCCAGATAGCGCAGGTAATTGGCGTGATAGACCACGCCCGACAGGTCGGTATCCTCGAAATAGACGCGCAGTGCGAAGAGGTGGCTGTTCCCCTCGAAACGTCCCTGCGCGGGTTGATCCACCGCCGTCATGGCAGGGCTGTTAACCGATGGGGCGGGCGCGGGGAAGCGGTAATGGCTGGGGGTTGATATGGGTCGGGGTTCCCCCCCCCCCACTCGTCATTGCGAGCGGAGCGAAGCAATCCAGTGTTCCGCGCGCTACCCTGGATTGCTTCGCTCCGCTCGCAATGACGGCATCAACCCAGCAACCCCGCCATCTCCGCCTCCGCCCGATCCCACGCCAGCCCGCTCTCCGCCAGCCACGCCGGATCGTGATACGTACACCCGTAGCGATCGCCGCCGTCGCACAGCAACGTCACGATGCTCCCGCGCTCGCCGCGCGCCGCCATCTCGCGGATCAGCTGCGCGCACGCCCACAGGTTGGTCCCCGTCGACCCACCGACGCGCCGCCCCAGCACCCGGCCCAGCGCGCGCATCGCGCCGATGCTGTCGCCGTCCGCGACCGCGATCATCCGGTCGATCACGCCCGGCACGAAGCTCGGCTCGACCCGCGGCCGCCCGATCCCCTCGATCCGAGACGCGCACCCCTCGAGCAGCGCCACCGCCGTGCGGTCGGCATAATGACGGTGGAAGATCGAATTGACCGGATCGGCGACGCACAATCGTGTGGCATGGCGGCGATAGCGGATGAAGCGCCCGATCGTCGCTGAAGTGCCGCCGGTCCCCGCGCCGCAGACGATCCACGCCGGCACCGGATGCTCCTCCTCGGCCATCTGCGCGAAGATGCTCTCGGCGATATTGTTGTTGCCACGCCAGTCGGTCGCGCGCTCGGCATAAGTGAACTGGTCGAGATAATGCCCGCCGGTTTCGCGCGCGAGCCGCTGCGCGACCTCGTAAACGGTGCGCGGATCGTCGACCGCATGGATCTCGCCACCGTGGAAGCGGATCGCGTCGATCTTGGGCGCGGCGGTCGCCGCGGGGACGACCGCGATGAACCGCAGCCCCAGCATTTTGGCGAAATAGGCCTCGCTGACCGCGGTCGACCCGGACGACGCCTCGATCACGCAGGTGTCCGGCCCGATCCACTCGTTGCACAAGGCATAGAGGAACAGCGAGCGCGCCAGCCGGTGCTTCAGGCTGCCGGTCGGATGGCTGCTCTCGTCCTTCAGGTACAGCTGGATGCCGTCATGATGCGGCAAATCGACCTGGATCAGATGCGTGTCGGCGCTGCGATTGTAATCCGCCTCGATCCGCCGGACCGCCTCCGCCAGCCACGCGCGCGTCATTCGGCCGCGACGAAGCTGTTGATCGAGCGATCCTTGCGCACTTTCGTCCCGTCGAAGATCGTCCCGTTCATCGCGATCCACACCCCCGGCGCGGCGACCTGCGCGGTGGCGAACGCCATGCCGAGGTTGAACGTCGCGTCGCTCTCCGCGAACCGCGCCGGGGCGAGCGCGCCGACCAGCACGATCGTCTTGTCCGTCCTGCCCGCCAGCACCTTGGCGGTGTCGGTCATCGTATCGGTGCCGTGCGTGATGACGATCCGCCGCTCGGGCGCGTCCGCCACCGCCTGCGCGATCTGCGCGCGATCATCGTCGGTCAGCTCGAGACTGTCCTTGCGCAGCAGCTCCTGCACGCGGAACGGCAAAGCGACGCGCGCGGTCTTAAGCAGGCGGTCGACCACGCTGTCGCCGATCTGATATTCGCTGAGCGCATCGAAATAGAGTTTGTCGATCGTGCCGCCGGTGGTGAGGATCAGCACGCTCACTGCGCGTCCTCCAGCAAGCCGTGGCGGACCAGCATCGCAACCGGATCGGCGTCGCGCCCGCGGAACGCGCGGAAACTTTCCGCCGCCGGACGCGTCGCACCGCGCGACAGCACTTCCTCACGCAGCGCGGTGCCGGTGGCGCGATCGACCAGCCCGTTCTCGGCAAAGCGGCCGAAGCCGTCGGCGGCGAGCACCTCGGCCCAGAGATAGCTATAATAGCCCGAGGCATAGCCGCCCGCGAAGATATGGCTGAACGCGTGCGGGAAACGGTGCCAGGCCGGCGGGCGCAGCACCGACACCTCGTCACGCACCGCCTCGATCACCTCCATCGGGTCGCTGCCCATCGTGCCGAGGTGGAGCAGCAGGTCGAACAGCGCGAACTCGAGCTGGCGAACGATGAACATCCCCGACTGGAACCGCCGCGCCGCGACCATCCGGTCGAACAGGTCGGCCGGCAGCGGCGCGCCGCTTTCGTAATGACCCGACATCGCGGTCAGCACCGCGCGATCCCAGGCGAAATCCTCCATCAACTGGCTGGGCAGCTCGACCGCGTCCCACTCGAACCCGCTGGTTCCCGCGATCGACGGCCGGTCGACACGCGTGAACAGATGGTGGAGGCAATGGCCGGTTTCGTGAAGCAGCGTCACGACATCGCTGTGGCTGAGCAACGACGGCTGCCCCTCGCCCTTCGGCGCGAAATTGCAGACCAGATAGGCGACCGGCACCCGCACGTTGTTGCCGTCGCGCAAGCGCGGCCGCGCCTGCGCCATCCACGCGCCGCCGCGCTTGCCGGGGCGTGCGTGGAGGTCGAGGTACAGGCCGGCGAACACCTCGCCGCTGTCGTCGGCGACATCGTAATAATGCGCGTCGGGGTGGTAGAGCGGCACGTCGTCGCGCCGCGTGAGCCGCAGCCCGAACAACTGCCCCAGCAGCGCCTGCCAGCCGGCGGTGACGCGCTCGACCGGGAAATAGCCGCGCACCTCCTGCTCGTCGACCGCATAGCGCGCCTGCCGCAGCCGGTTGGCGGCGAAGCCCGTGTCCCAGGGCTGAAGGTCGGCGATCCCCAGCTCCTCCGCCGCGAACGCCCGCAACGCGTCGAGGTCGCGCTGCGCCGCGGGCTTCGCGCGCTGGTCGAGATCGCGCAGGAAGGCGAGCACCTCGCCCGCGTTCGGCGCCATCTTGGTCTCGAGCGACAAGGCGACCGGATCGGGGAAGCCGAGCAGCGCCGCCGCCTCGCGGCGCAATTCGAGAATGCGCGCGATCCGCGGGCCATTGTCGTGCGTGCCGGCGTTCGGCCCCTGATCCGAGGCGCGCGTGCCATAAGCCCGGTACACATCGGCGCGCAGGTCGCGATCCTCGGCGAAGGTCAGCACCGCATTGACGCTCGGCTGCTGGAGCGTGACCAGCCAGCCATCGAGCCCCTTGGCCTGCGCGGCGGCGGCGAACATCGCCTTGTCGGGGCTGGAGATGCCCGCCAGCCGCGCCGCGTCGGTGAGGTGGCAGGTCCACGCATCGGTCGCGTCGAGCACCGCGCTGCCGAACTCGGTCGACAGCGCCGACAGCTCGACCGACACCGCCGCGAACCGCTCGCGCTCCGCCGCGTCGAGCGCGACGCCCGCCAGCCGGAAGTCGCGGATCGCATGTTCGACCGCGACGCGATCGGCCTGCGGCAGATCGGCGAAGCCGGGCGACGCCTCCAGCGCGGTCAGCACGTCGTACAGGTCGCGGTTCTGCGCCACCGCCATAAAATGCTGGACCAGTTTCTCCTGCCCCGCGGCGTGCGCGGCGCGCAGCTCGGGCGTGTCCGCCACGCCGCGCAGATGCGACACCGCCGACCAGAGCGCATCGACCCCGGCCTCGGCGCGTTCGAGCGGCAGCCACGCCTGTTCGAACGTCGTCGGCCGGTCGCGCGTGACGATCTCGACCGCCTCGGCATGGCGCGCGATCGCGGCGTCGAGCGCGGGGGCGATCGTCTCCGGCGTCAGCGCGGCGAAATCGGGGAGGACGAGCGGGTCGAGCAGCGTATCGGTCATGCGCGCCGATGTAGCGATGGCGGAGCGTAAGGGGAACCACCGACACCGTCGTCCCTGCGCAGGCAGGGACCCATGTCTGTCTCGTGCATCGAGCGGTCTGACACAGTGACGACGACCGTGTGTCAGATGATTCGCGACACGATACAGCGATAGGCTCCTGCCTGCGCAGGAGCGACGGCTAACCCTCAATCCTCGCTGATGAGACTGTTGCGCCCGGTATCGCGCATCCGCAGGTAGACCAGCAGCGAAACGCCGATCATCACCGTGACATACCAGTAGAAGCCCTGCTCCCACCCATGGCTCTTGAAGCTGAGCGCGACATATTCGGCGGTCCCGCCGAACAGCGTGTTGGCCAAGGCATAGGGCAGCGCGACACCCAAAGCGCGGATGTGCGCGGGGAACAGCTCCGCCTTCACCACCGCGTTGATCGACGTATAGCCGGTGACGATGACGAGCGACGCCATCACCAGCAGTCCGGCGGTAATCGGGCTTCGCGTCGCCTCCAGCGCCGAGAAGATCGGATAGGTGAACAGCACCCCGGCGACCCCGAACGCGACCATCAGCGGCTTGCGCCCGATTCGGTCGGAAAGCCCGCCCGCGACCGGCTGGAGCAGCATGAAGACGAACAGCGTGACGGCATTGATCTGCGTCGCGACTTCCTTGGAGAAGCCCGAGGTGTTGACCAGGAACTTCTGCATGTAGATCGAATAAGCGTAGAAGGCGAGCGTGCCCCCGGCGGTCAGCAGCATCACCAGCGCGGTCTCGCGCGGATGGTTCTTCAGCAGCGCGAGGAACCCGGACTTGGGCGCTTCATTGGCATGCGCGTTCTTGAAACTCTGCGTCTCGGCCAGCCCCCGCCGCAGGTAGAAGACGACCACGGCGAGAAACGCGCCGACCACGAACGGAATCCGCCAGCCCCATGCCTCCAGCTCGGCCCTGGGCATCACCGATTGCAGGATCAGCAGCACCATGATCGCGAGCAGCTGCCCGGAGATCAGCGTGACGTACTGGAACGCCGAGAAGAACCCGCGCCGGTCCTTGCCCGCCATTTCCGACAGATAGGTCGCGCTCGCGCCATATTCGCCGCCGACCGACAGCCCCTGCATCAACCGCGCGAGCACCAGCAGCGCCGGTGCGGCGAGTCCGATCGTCTCATAGCCCGGCGTGCAGGCGATGATCAGCGAGCCGGCGCACATCAGCGTCACCGACAGCGTGAGCCCGGCCTTGCGCCCCTTGCGATCGGCATAGATCCCCATGATCCACGCGCCGATCGGCCGCATCACGAAGCCGACCGCGAACACCGCGGCGGCGCTCAGCAATTGCGCGGTCTGGTCGCCCGACGGGAAGAAGTGCGGCGCGAAATACAGCGTGAACGCCGAATAGACGTACCAATCGAACCACTCGACCAGATTGCCGGTCGATCCTCCGATAATGGATTTCAGTCGATTGTCGGTCGTCGGCGTTCCCGCCATAGCGTTATCCTCTCGTCATCGTCAGAACCGGAAGCTGACCCAGCCGGCCAGGAAGTCCGAATTCTTGTAGCCGGCATTGGCCAGCGCATCCTTGACCATCATATGCTCGTAACGCCCGGTCAGCGAGATGCGCGGCGTCAGCGCCCATACCGCCTGCAGGCGGATCAGGTCGGCGATATGCTTGCCGTCGACGTTCTGCGTGTTGGCGAACGCCGCGCCCGAGGCGCGATACACCGCCTCGTTCTCGTTCGGGCGATAGGCCATCGTATATTCGCCGGTAACGCGCAGGTTCTTGACCGGCTGCACCGTCACGTTGGGCGAGATCGCGATCAGGTTGGTCGGGGTCAGGAACAGCTGATAGCTGTAATAGATGTTGTTGCCGTACAGCCCGCTCGCGGTGCGCAGGTCGCCCTGCCCGCTCACCCCGCCGCCGCCGCTGCCGTAATCGACATGGACGCCGACGCGCGGGGCGGTCGCCGCCTTGCCGACCCGCCACGTCTGGGCGAGGAACGCTTGCCACGCATCGATCTTGCGATCGTTGAAGTCGCCACCCTGGTGGTTGATCGTCCAGTCGATCGTCGCGCGGTCCACGTCGCCGTACAGGTGCAGGCCGTAGAACATCCGCTCCTCGCGCCCGGTCTGGCGGCCCCATGCCGCGGCGCGGGTGCGCAGCCGCCAGACGAACGGATCGAAGAACAGCTTCGACGTACCGAGGAAATCGTTCGGTATCGCATAGCCGAACGTCACGCCGCTGAACCGCCGCGACCCGTCGGTGCGGTCGTCGCTCAGCCCCTCGCGCCCGTAATTGACGTAGCGCAGGTCGAACACATCGGCGCGCACCCGCTTGCCGCGCACATAGCCGCGCACCCCGTCCAGCACGAAGTGCAGCGTCGGGTCGTCGCGGACCGAGGTCAGCAGGTTCGGACCGTCCGAGAATTCCTGCCGCCCGCCGCGCACGCCGACCTCCGCGCCGCCGATCCGGCCCTTCACCTCGCCGAAGCCCTGTTGCAGCGTCAGCTGGTTGGTGATGTTCGCCGCCGGCGCCCCGATATTGACCCCGCTCACCCCGGCGTGCGCCAACTCGCCGTAGAAGCGGACATGCTCGCCCAGATGCAGGTCGGCGCCGGCATAGACGCGCGTGCGGTCCTGCCGCTGCGCCGGGCGGTCGCGCAGATCCGGGTTGGTGGTTTCCTGCACGCGAAACCGGACCTCACCCGACAGCGTCAGATAGACGTCGCCGTCGGTGGTCAGCGGCAGGAACTTGAGCCGGTCGAGCGGATCGTCGCGCTTCGCCGGATCGCGCATCGAGCGCCAGTCCTCGGCCCAGCGCGAGACATTGTACTTGCCCGAGACGGTGCCCTCGCCATTGCCGATCGCCGGATAGCCGACCACGGACGGCGTGGCGGGCGATTCCTTGGTGCCGGTGACCTGCGCGGTGGCGACGGGATCGGCGAGCGCGGGAGTCGCGAGCAGCGCCGACGCGCCAAGCAGCAGCGCGCGAACGGTTGCGCCCCGCGCCACCTTCGCCTGTGCGCCATTGAGATTGCTGTACATTCGGTCCTCTCTCGCCGTGTTCCTCGGCTTGTGCACAGCATGACGTGCACAGGCGCGATCGCAAAAAACAGCGCGGCCCTATGCTAAAAACATGAAAACACTCGTAACTTTTTGGCAACCTTGCCGCAGATCAGCCAGACGCTGGCGAAATCCCGCGTGACTCCGTCGGCCACGTTGCAATATCCTGCACGGATGTCGCCCGCGCGTCTTTCCCTCCGGCTGATCGCGCCGGTCGTGGTGGTCGCGCTGACCGCGCTCTTCTACCTGTTGGTTGCGCCGTGGACCGCCGCGCGCGCGCGCGAAGAAGCACGCGCCACCGCGCTCGGCACCGCGCGGCAGCAGGCGCGGCTGCTCGACAGCGAACTCAACAAATACCGGCTGCTTCCGATCGTGCTCAGCGAGTACAGCGACCTGCGCGACGCGCTCGCCGGCGGGACCGGCGCGGACGCGGCGCGGCGACTCGACCGGAAGCTCGCCCCGCTGGCGCAGCGGACCGGTGCCGCGGTGATCTATGCGATCGATGCGGGCGGCATGACCGTTGCAGCCTCGAACGCCGCGCAGCCGGACAGTTTCGTCGGCCACCTCTATCGCTTCCGCCCCTATTACCGGCTGGCGATGCGCGACGGCGGCGCCGAATATTTCGCGCTCGGCAACGTCAGCGGGCGGCCGGGACTGTTCCTCAGCCGCCGCATCGACGGTCCGCGCGGCCCGGCCGGAGTCGTCGTCGTGAAGGTCGAGTTCGATGCGGTGACGCGCGTCTGGGCCAACGATCCCGGCACCACCTTGCTGGTCGACGGGCGCGGCATCGTCCTCGCCACCACCGACCCGCGCGAGGCGCTGCGCACCTTGCGTCCACTCTCGCCCGCTGTGCGCGCCGCGATCCGCGCGAGCGGGCAGTTCGGCACGCAGCCGCTGCCGCTCACCCATATCCGCCCGGGCGCCGATCCGAGCCGGCTGACGGTCGCGACCCCGCTCGACATCCCCGGCTGGCGATTGGTGCGGGTCGTGCCGATCGCGCGCGCGCTGCGCGAGGCGGCCGGTGTCGCGCGGCTGGCGACCGCGACCGTCGCGCTGGTGCTGGTGCTGCTCGCGGCGCTGGTGCTGTGGCGCATCACCCGACTGACCCGCGCCGCGGCGGTGCGCACGCAGTTGCAGACCGCCGTCGCCGAACGCACCGCCGCGCTCAGCGCCGAGATGGAGCGCCGCGCCGACGCCGACCGCCGCTTCCGCGCCGCGCGCGAGGAGCTGGCGCAGGCCAATCGCCTCGCCTCGCTGGGCTCGATCACCGCCGGGCTGGCGCATGAGATCAACCAGCCGGTCGCGACGATCCGCACGCTCGCCGAGAATGCGCAGCACCATCTCGCCGCCGGGCGGAACGATCGCGTCGCCGCGACGCTGGAGAATGCGGTGGCGCTGACCGCGCGGATCGGATCGATCACGCAGGAGATGCGCCGCTTCGCACGCCGCGGCAGCGGGCGGATCGAGCCGGTCGCGCTCGACGCGGTGCTCGACGGTACGCTGCTGCTGGTCGGCGACCGGCTGCGCGGCGCGAACGTGACCGTCGACTGGCCGGCGCGCGGGCAGCCGGCGGTGATCGCCGGGCGGGTGCGGCTGGAGCAGGTGCTCGTCAACCTGCTCAACAATGCGGTCGATGCGGTGGCGGGGCGTGACGATCCGCGCATCGCCTTGCTGGTGGAGGAGCGGGAGACATGGGTGGAGCTGATCGTGGCCGATAACGGCAGCGGGATCGACCCCGCGCTCGGCGAGGAGGTGTTCAGCCCGTTCGTCACCGGCAAGCCCGACGGGCTCGGGCTCGGGCTCGGCATCGCGCGCGACATCATGGCGCAATTCGACGGCACGCTGCGGATCGTGCCCTCGCCGCTCGGCGGCGCGGCGTTCATGGCTTCGGTGAAGCGCGCATGAGCGATACGCCCGCGAGCGACGCGCTGCGCGTCCTGCTGATCGACGATGACGACGGGCTGCGCACCGCGCTCGCCGACAGTTTCGCGATCGCCGGGATCGCGGTCGAGCCGCTCGCCGACGCGCGCGCCGCGCTGACGCAGCTCGGCACCGATTTCCCCGGCGTGGTGGTCAGCGACATCAGGATGCCGCGCATGGACGGCCATGCGCTCGCCGAGGCGGTCGCGGCGCGCGACCCGGAGCTGCCGGTGATCCTGATGACCGGCCACGGCGACATCGCCACCGCGGTCGCCGCGCTCAAGAAGGGCGCGTGGGACTTCATCGCCAAGCCGTTCGCCGCCGACCATCTGATCGCCAGCGTCCGCCGCGCGCTGGAGGTGCGCCGGCTGGTGCTCGAAAACCGCCGGCTGCGCGTCGCCGCCGCCGAGGCCGAGACGCATTATCCGCTGATCGGCGAGACGCCGGTGATGGTGCGGCTGCGCGAGACGATCCGGCAATTGGCCGATGTCGATGTCGACGTGCTGATCGAGGGCGAGACCGGCACCGGCAAGGAGCTGGTCGCGCTGCTGCTCCACCGCTGGAGCCACCGCCGCACGCGGCAATTCGTCGCGGTCGATTGCGCGGCGCTGCCCGATGCGATCGCCGACGAGGCGCTGTTCGGCACCCGCACGCAGGCCGGGCGGATCGCCGACGCCGATCGCGGGACGTTGTTTCTCGACGAGATCGACAGCATGTCCCCGGCATTGCAGGGCAAGTTGCTGCGCGTCGTCGAGGGGCGCGAGCTGCCGCAGGCAGGCGCGGCACCGCGCGTCGTCAACCTGCGCGTCGTCGCCGCCGCCAAGACCGACCTGTCGGCCGCCGCCGCGGAGGGCCGCTTCCGCGCCGATCTGCTCTACCGCCTGGAGACCGTCCGGCTTCGCATCCCGCCGCTGCGCGAACGCCGCGCCGACGTGCCGCTGCTATTCGCCTATTTCCTCGGCGAAGCCGCCGAGCGGTTCGGACGCGAGCGGCCGATGATCGACGCCGCGGTCGAGGCGCGGCTGGTCAGCGACGACTGGGCGGGCAATGTCCGCGAATTGCGCAATTTCGCCGCGCGCGTCGTGCTCGGCGTCGACGGCGGCGCGACCGAGCCCGCCGACCAGCTGCCGCTGTCGGAACGCGTCGACCGCTTCGAGGCGGCGGCGATCCGCGCCACGCTGGAGCGCGTGCGCGGCGATGTCGGCGCGGCGGCGGCGGAGTTGCAGTTGCCGCGCCGCAGCCTGTACGACCGCATGCAGCGCCACGGGATCGAACCCGCGGCCTTCCGCCCGACCGCCCGCCCGTCCGAGTAATGCGTATGCTGTTCCGTTTCCTGGCCGTCCTGCTGGCGCTCGCCGCGCTGCCCGCCGCCGCCGCGCCGAGCCTGCTCGAGGTCGATCAGCGACTCGCGGCGATCGCGTGGCGGCTGACCACCGCCAATGCGCCGCTGTGCCGCGAGCAACAGCCGGTGATCGGCGCGACGCTCCACGCCGCCGACCAATATCCGGCCGAGCTGCGCAGCGCCTTCGCGGCGCCGGTCGCGGTCGAACTGGTCGTGCCCGGTGCGCCCGCCGCACAGGCCGGGGTGCTCGCCAACGACGGCGTCAGCGCGATCGATGCGCAGCCGCTCCCGACCGCGACGACCGGCGCCGCGATGACCAGCGCGACCCGCGACGCCGCGCAGGCGCGGATCGCGGCGCTGCCGGTCACCGCACCGATCGCGCTGACCTTGCGGCGCGACGGTGCGGCGCGCGAGGTGACGGTCCAGCCGCGCGCGGGTTGCCGGGTCGAATTCGAGGTGCTGACCGGCGGCAAGCTCGGTGCGTCGTCAGACGGCCATGTCGTGCAGGTCGGCGGTGCGCTGTTCGAGCGTTTCGGCAACGATCAGATCGCGGTGGTCGTCGCGCACGAACTGGCGCATGCGATTCTCCGCCACCGCGTCCGGCTGGAGGCGGCGGGGGTCAAATGGGGGCTGCTCTCCGAATTCGGCCGCAACGCGCGGCTGTTCCGCCAGACCGAGACCGAGGCGGATCTGCTCGGCGCGTATCTGCTCCGCAACGCCGGTTGGGACCCGCAGCTCGCGGTGCGCTTCTGGCGCGAGTATGGCAGCAAGATCGACGGCGGCATGTTCCACAGCCGCACCCATCCCTCGGCAAAGGACCGTGCGGCAGCGATCGAACGCGAGCTGGCGACGATGCCGGCGAATGCGCCCGTGCCGTACCAGCCACCGCTCTTGGCGAGGCGGGATGAGGACCTGAACTGACCGTCGTCCCGGGCTTGACCCGGGACCCCGCTTCTTCTTCCTCGACCCGCGGCCAAAAGCGGGCCCCCGGATCAAGTCCGGGAAGACGGAATGAAACCCGTCATTGCGAGCGCAGCGAAGCAATCCAGGGCCGGATCAGGACGCCCTGGATTGCTTCGCTGCGCTCGCAATGACGTGCGGTCCTCACGCCGCCGCGCGCAACTCCAGCCGGTCCCAGATTTCGACCAAAGCGTCGGTCAGCTCGCGCATCATCGCCTCGCTGTGCGCCGGCCCCGGCGTGAAGCGCAGCCGCTCGGCGCCGCGCGGCACGGTCGGGTAATTGATCGGCTGCACGTACACGCCATATTCGGCGAGCAGGATGTCGCTGATCTTCTTGGCCTTCACCGGGTCGCCGACCATCACCGGCACGATATGCGTCTCGCCCGCCATCACCGGCAGCCCGGCGTCGCGTAGCATCGCCTTCAGCGTCGCCGCCGCCGCCTGCTGCCCGTCGCGCTCGACGCTCGACTGCTTGAGGTGCCGCACGCTCGCCAGCACGCCCGCGACCAGCACCGGCGACAGCGAGGTGGTGAAGATGAACCCCGGCGCATAGGAGCGGATCACGTCGACGATCGTGCGATCGGCCGCGATATAGCCGCCCATCACCCCGAACGCCTTGCCCAACGTCCCCTCGATGATCGTCAGCCGGTGCGCGACCCCGTCGCGCTCCGAGATGCCGCCGCCGCGCGCGCCGTACATGCCGACCGCATGGACCTCGTCGAGATAGGTCAGCGCATTATATTTGTCGGCGAGGTCGCAGATCGCCGCGACCGGCGCGACATCACCTTCCATCGAATAGACGCTCTCGAACGCGATCAGCTTCGGCACCGCCGCGTCGTCGGCGGCGAGCAGCTCCTCGAGATGCGCGAGATCGTTGTGCCGGAACACGCGCTTCTCGCACCCCGAATTGCGGATTCCCGCGATCATCGAGGCGTGGTTCAGCTCGTCGGAATAAATGATGCAGCCCGGCAGCACCTTGGCGAGCGTCGACAGCGTCGCCTCGTTCGAGACATAGCCCGAGGTGAACAGCAACGCCGCCTGCTTGCCGTGCAGGTCGGCCAGCTCGGTCTCGAGGTCGACGTGATAATGGGTGTTGCCGCCGATGTTGCGCGTCCCGCCCGAGCCCGCCCCGACGTCGTGGAGCGCCTCCTCCATCGCTGCGATCACCTTGGGATGCTGCCCCATCGCGAGATAATCGTTCGAGCACCAGACGGTGATCGGCTTCGGCCCGTTATGCCCGGCGAAGCACCGCGCATTGGGGAACATGCCCTTGTTGCGCAGGATGTCGATGAACACGCGATACCGGCCTTCGGCATGAAGCCGGTCGATCGCCTGGGTGAACACGCGCGAATAATCGACGCCGCGCGCTTCGATGCTCTCCGTCTTCATGGTGCCCGCGATTACTCCCTCCGACCGGCGATGGCCAGCGCAGAACCGCATTCTCACTAATCGAAAAGGGTGGACAAATTGCCCCACCCCCTGCGTTCGCGGCTACAGCGCCTCGACCCGCGCGAACCCCAGCCCTGCCGCCAGCCGACGCTCGACCTCGCCGAGCCGTGTGAACACCAGCACGTCGTCCGCGTGCGCCGGCCACGCCTGTCCGTCGGTGAGATGCACGATCCGCCGCGCGATTCCTGGCCCGCCATCGACGAACCGCACTCCCGCCGGCGCGACCGCCGCCAGCTCCGCCTCCAGCAGGGGGAAATGCGTGCAGGCATTGACGATCACGTCGATCCCCGCCCCGCGCGGCTGCGCGAACAGCCCGTCCAGCTCGCGCGCCAGCGCTGCCGGATCGGGCGGCGTCCCCGCCAGCTTCGCCTCCGCCATCTCGACCAGCGCCGCCGAGCCATAGCGCAACACCGTGCAGTCGCTCGCGAACCGCGCCGCCAGATCGTCGACATAGGGCTGGCGCACCGTCGCCGCGGTGCCCAGCACCCCGATCACCCGCGACCGGCTCATCGCCGCGGCCGGCTTGATCGCGGGCACGGTGCCGACCACCGCGACGTCGAGCGCGGCGCGCACCGCCGCCAGCGCGATCGTCGAGGCGGTGTTGCACGCGATCACCACCAGCCGCGGCCGATAGCGCTCGACCAGCCGCCCGAGCAGCGCCGGCACCCGCGCGGCGATCTCCGCCTCGCTGCGCGTGCCGTAGGGGAAGCCGGCCGAATCGGCGGCGTAGACGATCGGCGCACGCGGCAGCAGCACGCGCGTCGGCGCGACCACCGACAGCCCGCCGACGCCGGAATCGAAGAACAGGATCGGTGCAGTATCGGTCACATCGCCACCTAATCCGGATCGTCGATCCGCGGCAACGCTGCCGGTGGCGTACCCGAAATGTTTCGGCTAAAGCTCGCGGCCGAGGGGGATCGAACACTGCCGACCGAGATCATCTGGATGGCGCCGGCCGCGGCCTTGCTGATCGGCTATCTGCTGGGGTCGATCCCGTTCGGCGTCGTGCTGACGCGGCTGACCGGCGCGGGCGACCTGCGCCAGATCGGCTCGGGCAATATCGGCGCCACCAACGTGCTGCGCACCGGGCGCAAGGGGCTGGCGGCGGCGACGTTGCTGCTCGATCTCGCCAAGGGGCTGGTCGCGGTGCTGCTGGTGGCGTGGCTGTGGCCCGGCGAACAGCCGCTGGCGGCGGCCGGCGCGCTGATCGGCCATTGCTATCCGGTGTGGCTGCGCTTCCGCGGCGGCAAGGGCGTCGCGACGCTGATGGGCGTTGCGCTCGGGCTCGGCTGGCCGTTCGGGCTGGTGTTCGCGATCCTGTGGCTCGGGCTGCTCGCGCTGACGCGCGTCTCGTCGCTCGCCGGTATGGCCGCGGCGATCAGCACGCCGGTCACCGCCGCGATCCTCGGCGATTTCGACCTCGTCCCGCTGCTGCTGGCGCTGGCGGCGATCGTGCTGTGGAAGCATCGCGCCAATATCGCGCGACTGGTCGACGGCACCGAACCGCGGATCGGCGGCGGCAAGGAAACGGCGGAGGCGATCGGCGAGGACGCCGGTGGATGACACGACCGCACGGCTGCGGCTGATCCGCACGCCGTCGATCGGGCCGGTCAGCTATCGCCAGTTGCTCGCGCGCTTCGGCACCGCGACGGCGGCGCTCGACGCGCTGCCCGATCTCGCGCGGCGCGGCGGTGGGCGCGTCCCCGCCCCGCCATCGATCGCGGCGGTCGAGCGCGAGCGGCAATTGGTCGCGCGGCTCGGCGCGCGGCTGCTGTTCCTCGGCGACCCCGATTACCCCGCCTTGCTCGCCGAGATCGATAATGCGCCGGCGGTGCTCACCGTGCGCGGCGACCTGTCGCTGCTGCGACGCACCCCGGTGGCGCTGGTCGGCGCGCGCAATGCCTCGGCGGCGGCGTACCGCTTCGCGCGCGGGCTGGCGCAGGAACTCGCCGCCGAGGGCGCGAGCGTCGTCTCCGGGCTCGCGCGCGGGATCGACACCGCCGCCCACGAAGGCGCGGGCGCGGCGACGATCGCGGTGATCGCAGGCGGGATCGATGTCATCTACCCGCCCGAAAACGAGGCATTGCAGGAGCGGATCGCCACCGACGCGCTGCTGATCGCCGAGATGCCGCCCGGCACCGAGCCGCGCGCGCGGCACTTCCCGCACCGCAACCGCATCATCGCCGGACTGGCGCTGGGGACAGTGGTGGTCGAGGCCGCGCCGCAATCGGGGTCGCTCATCACCGCGCGGCTGGCGGGCGAGCAGGGGCGCGAGGTGATGGCGGTGCCCGGCCACCCGTCCGACCCGCGCGCGCAGGGCTGCAACGCGCTGATTCGGGACGGCGCGACGCTGATCCAGAACGCCGCCGATGTTCTCGAGCAAATCCGCCCGATCGACGCCCGCGCCGCGGTCCGTGCGCCCCCCGGCAGCTGGGGCGCCTCGCCGCCCGCGGACGCCACCGATGCCGAGCGCGCGCGGATCGGCGCGCTGCTCGGGCCAGTCCCGATCGCGGTCGACGAACTGGTCCGCCAATCCGGCTGTGCACCCGCGGTGGTGCAGATGGTGCTGCTGGAGCTGGAACTCGCCGGCCGCCTCGAACGCCACGCCGGTGGCCGCGTGAGCCTTTGCTGAGCGAGAATCCCGTGCGGCACAGCAGGTCGCAAGGGAGATTGGTTCACGCCGAGGCGCGGAGACGCGGAGGAGTCCTGTGCGCGGCAGCGCACCCTCTTATCAACATGGCGGTGAGGGAAAGCCGCCTTCGCGGCAGGCGCAACACCTCCGCGTCTCCGCGCCTCCGCGTGAACCCTTCCTCGTTCGGCGCGCGCATCCTCGCCAACCCACACACCCTTGACGCCCCCCGCCGCTCCCCTTCACCCTCGCACGTACGTGTGAGGCTCCCTAGTTAGGCAACAATGCAGCTCGTTATCGTCGAATCGCCCGCCAAGGCCAAAACCATCGAGAAGTATCTGGGGTCGGACTATCGCGTCCTCGCCAGCTACGGCCATGTCCGCGACCTGCCGCCGCGCGACGGCTCGGTGAACCCCGACGAGGGGTTCGCGATGGAGTGGGAAAACTACGCCGACAAGACCAAGCAGCTGAAAGCGATCGCCGATCTCGCCAAGACCGCCGACCGCCTTATCCTCGCCACCGACCCCGATCGCGAGGGCGAGGCGATTTCGTGGCACGTCCAGGAGGTGCTCGCCAAGCGCAAGGCGCTGCCCAAGGACGTCCAGCGCGTCACCTTCAACGCAATCACCAAACAGGCGGTGACGCAGGCGATGCAGGCGCCGCGCGATCTCGATACCGACCTGATCGACGCGTACCGTGCGCGCCGTGCGCTCGACTATCTGGTCGGCTTCACGCTCTCGCCGGTGCTGTGGCGCAAGCTGCCCGGCGCCAAGTCGGCGGGGCGCGTCCAGTCGGTCGCGCTGCGGCTGATCGTCGACCGCGAGCGCGAGATCGAGGCGTTCCGCGCGCAGGAATATTGGTCGGTCATCGCGAGCATGGAGCAGGACGGCACGCCGTTCGCCGCGCGACTGGTGCAATGGCAGGGCAAGAAGCTCGACCGCCTGTCGATCGGCAACGAGGGCGATGCGCTCAAGGCCAAGGCGGACGTCGAGGCCGGCAATTTCTCGGTCCAGTCGGTCGAGACCAAGCCCGCGACGCGCAACCCGCCGCCGCCCTTCACCACCTCGACGCTCCAGCAGGAGGCGGCGCGCAAGCTCGGCTTCTCCGCCGATCACACGATGCGGATCGCGCAGCAGCTCTACGAGGATGGCGCGATCACCTATATGCGCACCGACGGCGTGCAGATGGACGGCAGCGCCATCTCGGCCGCCCGCGCTGCGATCGCCGACCGCTATGACGGCGGCTACGTCCCGGACAAGCCGCGCCAATATCAGACCAAGGCCAAGAACGCGCAGGAAGCGCACGAGGCGATCCGCCCGACTGATTTTTCGAAGGACCGCGTCGGCTCGGGCGATCACGCGCGGCTGTACGATCTCGTCTGGAAGCGCGCGCTCGCGTCGCAAATGGCGTCGGCGCGGATGGAGCGCACCACGATCGAGCTGGCCGACGGCACCGGGCGCAACGTACTGCGCGCGACCGGGCAGGTCGTGCTCTTCCCCGGCTATCTCGCGCTCTACGAGGAAGGCCAGGACGACTCGCAGGACGAGGATGCGAAGCGCCTGCCGCGGATGCGCGAGGGCGACAGCCCCGCGAAGAAGGACGTCGTCGCCGAGCAGCATTTCACCCAGCCGCCGCCGCGCTTCTCCGAGGCGTCGCTGGTCAAGCGCATGGAAGAACTGGGGATCGGTCGCCCATCGACCTATGCCTCGATCATCAAGACGCTCAAGGACCGCGCCTATGTGCGTGTCGAGAAGAACCGCTTCTTCGCCGAGGAGAGCGGGCGGCTGGTGACGGCGTTCCTCGAGCGCTTCTTCGAGAAATACGTCGGCTTCGATTACACCGCCGGGCTTGAGGAGGAGCTGGACGACGTCTCCGGCGGCCGCGCGCAGTGGCAGGCGGTGCTGGAGGCGTTCTGGCGCGACTTCAAGCCGCGCACCGCCGAGGTGATGGAGCAGAAGCCGAGCGAGGTCACCGCCGCGCTCGACCAGTTCCTCGCGCCGTACCTGTTCCCCGAAAAGGCCGATGGCAGCGATCCGCGGCTGTGCCCGGCGTGCCATGCCGGGCAGCTGGCGTTGCGCGGCGGCAAGTTCGGCGCGTTCATCGCGTGCAGCAACTATCCCGAATGCAAGTTCACGCGCCGCTTCGCGCAGGGCGGCGATGCGCCGGCGGAGGACAGCGGGCCGGAGACGCTCGGGCAGGATCCCGAAACCGGGCTGCCGGTCGAGCGCAAGAGCGGGCGGTTCGGCCCGTACATCCAGCTCGGCGAGGGCAAGGAGGCGAAGCGCGCGTCGATTCCGAAGGACATCGGCGAACTCGACCTCGAGATGGCGCTGCGTTTGTTGCACCTTCCGCGCACCATCGGGCAACATCCGGAGACGGGGCTGCCCATCAACGCCAGCATCGGCCGCTATGGGCCGTACCTCGTGCACGACGGCAAATATGCGCGACTTTCGTCGACAGCGGAGGTGTTCGAGACCGGCATGAACGCCGCGGTGGTCAAGCTGGCCGAGGCGGCGGCGGGCGGCGGTCGCCCGGCGCGCGGGGCGGCGCGCGCACCGCTCAAGGTGCTGGGCGCTCACCCGCGCACCGAGGCGGAGATCAAGCTGATGGAGGGCCGCTACGGTCCCTATGTCACGGACGGCACGACCAATGCGACGCTGCCGAAGACGATCGCCCCGGACCAGCTGACGCTGGAGGAAGCCGCGCAACTGCTCGACGACCGCGCCGCGGCGGGTCCGGCGAAGACGAAGAAGAAGGCGGCGGTCAAGAAGGCGGCGGCGAAGAAGCCTGCCGCAAAGAAGGCACCCGCCAAGAAGGCTGCGGCAAAGGCGTAACCGGCAACTCCTGCCCGACATCGTCATTGCGAGCGTAGCGAAGCAATCCAGGGCGTCCTGGTCCGACTCTGGATTGCTTCGCTGCGCTCGCAATGACGGATGGAGAAAACCGCCGCCGGCCTGACGTCGGACGGGATCGGCCAAGCCGACCCGCCGGCCGGACCGGTCACTGCGCCGCCCGTGGGCCGCGCACTGCCGCGGGCGTGGTCGCGGCGGCGACCGGTCACATCTTCCCGAGCAACTCCTTGATCGACACGAACGCGAACCCGACCGAGCTGTCGGCAATCCCGTAGGGCATGAACAATTTGTCCCCGTGCTTCATCGCGCCGCACGTATAGACCACGTTCGGCACATAGCCCTCGCGGTCCTGATCCGCCGCCGCGAGGATCGGCGAGCGCGTGCGCCCGATGATCCGCGCCGGATTGTCCTTGTCGAGCAGCGCCGCGCCGATCGAATATTTCCGCATCGCGCCCACGCCGTGCGTCAACAGCAGCCAGCCCTCGTCGATTTCGATCGGAGGGCCGCAATTGCCGATCTGGACGAACTCCCATGGAAACACCGGCTTGAGGATCAACTCGCCGTCGTCCCAATGCGTCAGGTCGTCGGTGCGCAGCAGATAGAGGTTCTCGCCGTCCTGCCGCCCGATCGACAGATATTCGCCGCCCACCTTGCGCGGGAACAGCGCGATGCCCTTGTTGCGCGCCGCGCTGCCGGTCATCGGGATCAGGTCGAACGCCCGGAAATCACGCGTCCGCAACAGCTCGGACTGGATCGTCGCGCCGTTATAGGCGGTGTAGGTGCCCAGCCATTCCTGCGTCCCGTCGTCGTGCGTGAAATGCACGAGCCGCAGATCCTCCAGCCCCTTGGACTGCGCGTCGGTGATCGGGAAGATCACCGTGCCCGACAAGGTGCTGTCGCGATGGCGATAGACCGTCACCGGCCCGCTCGGCGGCGCTTCCTCGTCGGTGCCAGTCGCGTCGGTGGCGGTGGCGAACGGCGGCTCGGGGGCCAGCTTCAGCTCGTTTTCGCTGGTGATGATCCCCTCGCGGAACGCGACCGAGGAGATATGCCCCTCGCCGACCGCGCGCAGCGACATCACGATCCGCTGCGCCCCGTCCTCCATCCCCGACTGATCGGGATGCGGGACGGCGCTGGGGTTCATCAGCGCCGCGGCGGCATAGCTGTATTCGTGGCAGAAATAGGCACCGATCAGCTGTCGCTTCTCGTCGGAGATGCGGCTGCCATCCAGCCCATGCGCCGCCGCGATCTCGTCATAGCGGGTCATGAACACCCGCCGCGTCTGCCAGTGGCGCGCCTCGAAATCCTTCAGCACCAGGTCGAGCTGGTCACGCGCCTCCTGCGGCGACATGTCCATGACCTCGCTGATCAGCCGCTGCGACCGGCTGACGCCGTTCGCATTGGCGATCCAGCCGATGTGGAAGGGTCGCACCACGACGCGCGACGGATCGGCATGCAGGCGCAGCCGGTGGTTGAACAGCTCCAAGGACCAGCCTCGTCTTTAGGGACGTCGAACGCGAGCGCCGCCGCCGTCAGGCTGAGACGCGCACCGTCCCTGCCACTTTTCCAACGCGCTTTGAAAGCCCCGAAATCGCACAGGACGCCATTTGTAACGCAAGGATCGACTCGGCCCCCTGGTTGCGGTTGAGCCCGGTCGGCATCAGCCCGTCGAAACAGCCACCGTCGCGCTGCGTCGCCAGCGGCAGGTCGAGATCATTGACCCCCAGATACCAGTCGTACGCGCGCTTCGCCTCGGCGTACCAGCGCACATCACCGGTGGCGTCGAACGCCGCGGCGCAGGCGTCGATCGTCGCCTGTGCCTCCAGCGGCTGCTGGTCGAACGGCAACGGATCCTCGTACACGCGCCCGAAGCTCTCCGAGCCGACCGCGCGGAAATGCCCTTCCGGCGCGGTCTGGCGCGCGACGATCCAGTCGAGCGTGTCGAGCCCGCACGCGATCAGATCGGCACGGTTGAGCGCCAGCCCGGCGCGCAGCATCGCCTCCGGCAGCCGCGCATTGTCATAGGCGAGCACGATCTCGAACCAGCACCATTCCGGTCGCCGTGCCGCGTCGAGCAACGCGAGATGCTCGTCGGGGAAGCGGCGCAGGATCTGCAACGCCATCTCGTGCCCCGGCGACGCCTCCAGCATCGCCGCCGCGCCGAGCATCGCGAACGCCTGCGCGCGCGGGCTGCCGAGGTCGAGCGCGAGGCTGGCGGTGTTATCGAACATCGCGGTCGCCCAGTCGCGGTGCTTGGGCTCGTGCGCGTCGCGCGCGGTCACGCCCAGCGCCCAGAGCGCGCGGCCGTTCGAATCCTCCGAGCCGACGTCCTCGCACCACGTCCGGTCGAAGTTCATGAAATTGCGGAAGCGCCGCGCATCGGGGTTCCACGCGAACTGGACGAACGACGCGTAGATCGTCATCCACTTGTCGCGCGTCTCCGCGTCGAGATCGTCGATCGCGCTCATCAGCATCAGCGCGCGGGCGTTGTCGTCGATGCAATAGCCGTGGCGGCGATCGGGCACCGAGAAGATCGAATGCTGGAGCATCCCCGTCGCATCGCTCATTCGCTCGACCGCCGCGATGTCAGGAGCCAACACCTGTTTGTCGGCCTTGCCGGGGTGCGGAAGCCGTTGCGTCCGCGTCGACAGGCTGGCCATCAGTTCGTCCATTGCCTTCTCCACCACGCGCGGCCAGATCATCGTCCGGCCCCGCGCATAAGCCCGGGCCGACAGCCGCGCGAGATTGCGCGCGCTGCCGAGCAGGTCGTTGATCTCGCGTGCGAACGCGGCCGGGTCGCGGAAGTCGACCAGCACGCCGTGCCCGTCGGCAAGGATCTCGGTGGCATGGACGTACGGCGTGGAGACCACCGCCTTGCCGACGCCGACCGCATAGCTGAGCGTGCCGCTCGTGATCTGCGCGGGGTTCAGATATGGCGTGGCATAGATGTCCGCCGCCTGGAGATAGTCGATCAGATCGTCGTGATCGACGAACGCGTCGATGAACGCGACGTTCGCGCCGACGCCCAGCTCCTCGGCACGCGCCTTGAGCGAATCGCGATACTTCTCACCCTCGTGCGCGACCAGATTGGGGTGCGTCGCGCCGAGCACGACGTACATCGCCTCCGGGTGCCGCTCGACCACCGATGGCATCGCCTCGATGATCGTCTCGATCCCCTTGCCCGGCGCGAGCAGCCCGAAGGTGAGGATCACACGGCGCCCGTCCCAGCCGAACCGCGCCTTGAACGCATCCGGCTCAGCAAACGGCCGGTCGGGCACGCCGTGCGGGATCGTCGCGATCTGCTTCGGGTTTGCGCCGTAGACGCGCTCGAGGATCTCGCGCCCGCGCTCGGCCATCACGATCACCTTGGCGGCGCGGCGTAGTAGCCCCTCGAGCACCGTCCGCTCGGCGGCACTCGGCTTCTCAAGCACGGTATGCAGCGTGACGATCAGCGGCAGCGACACGCGGTCGAGCAGCGCGAGAATATGCCCGCCCGCCTCACCGCCGAAGATGCCATATTCGTGCTGGAGCCACAGCACCTGTGCGCCGCTGTTCTCGATCGCACGCGCGGTCGACACATAGGCATCGCGGTCGTGCTGCGGGATCGCGCCGACCACGGCCTCGGGATAATCGTACCGACCGGGATGATCGTCCATCGCATAGACGTCGACCTGCATTTCGGGAAAGCGCGCCCGCAGCGCCTGATAGGTATCGGTCGTGAAGGTCGCGATCCCGCACTTTCGCGGCAGGAAGTTACCGATCAGCGCGATATGCCCGACGTTCAGCGCTCCGGTCGACTGCTTCATCCCCTTACCTCTGCCGATCGATACGCCGCCCATTGCGCGCGTGTTCGCAAAGATGAACCGTCATTAAGACGAAAGGTTGCCATAATTCCGCAATGCAGCAAAGCCGATCGGGTTGATCGCGATCAATCAGCCTCGACCGCGATAGGGTGCGACGCCCTGATCCGGCAGCCACAAGTCCGCCGGTGCGGCGCCCGACTGCCAGAACACGTCGATCGGCATCCCGCCGCGCGGATACCAGTAACCGCCGATCCGCAACCATTGCGGCTGCATCTCGCGGAATAGCCGTTCGCCGATCCCGACCGTGCAATCCTCGTGAAAGGCGGCATGGTTGCGGAACGAACCGAGGAACAGTTTCAGCGACTTGGACTCGACGATCGTCGCCGCCGGCGCATAGTCGATCACCAGATGCGCGAAATCGGGCTGGCCGGTCACCGGGCACAGCGAGGTGAATTCCGGCTGCGTGAAGCGCACCAGATAGGTCTGGTCCGGGCGCGGATTGGGAACGTAATCGAGCACCGCTTCCTCGGGAGAAGCGGGCAGCGTGCTGGCCTGGCCAAGATGCATCGGGGTCATGCGCGCGCACATAAGGGGTCACGTGGGCAATTGCGACCTGTTCCCAGCCCTCGCGGTGGCGCTATGGAGACGGTCATGACCGCTCTCGTCTCCACCGAATGGCTCGCCGCGCACGCGGCCACGCCGGGGCTGCGCATCCTCGACGCCAGCTACCACGTCGGCTTGCCGGGCGAAGCCCCGCGCGACGCCATCGCCGAGTTCGCCGCCGGCCATATCCCGGGCGCGACCTTCATGGACCTCGCGGGCTTCAACGCACCGGACGCGCCGCTGCCCTCCACCATGCCCGACGCGGCGCATTTCGCGGCGCAAGCGGGGCGGCTCGGGTTGCGCAGTGAGGCGCGGATCGTGCTCTACGACGACGCACCGCACCGCACCGCGGCGCGCGCCTGGGTGCTGCTGCGCGCGTTCGGCTTCACCGATGTCGCGCTGCTCGACGGCGGGCTGGCGAAGTGGAAGGCGGAGGGGCGTCCGCTGGAACAGGGCACGTCGCTGGTACAACCGACGACGCTCGACGTCAGCACGACCGGTATCGGCCTTGTCGATCTCGCCGCAATGCGCGCGCTCCAAGAGGACGGCGGCGCGCAGATCGTCGACGCCCGCTCGGCGGCGCGCTTCACCGGCGCGGAGGCCGATCCGCGCCCCGGCGTCGCGCCCGGCCATATTCCGGGGTCGCGCAACCTGCCCTATCCGCAGCTCTTCAACCTTGACGGGACGTGGAAGCAAGGCGAGGCGCTCGCCGCCGCCTTCACCGCCGCCGGGGTCGATCTCGGCCGGCCGCTGGCGATGACCTGCGGTTCGGGGATCACCGCCAGCGTGCTCGCGTTCGGCGCGCACCTGCTCGGGCGCGAGGCGGCGGTCTATGACGGCAGCTGGACCGAATGGGGCGGCGATCCCGCCACGCCCAAGGCGACGGGGGACGCATGAGCGCGCGCGATGACATCCGGCCGGCGACGCGGCTGGTCACCGGCGGACGGCGCAAGGAATGGACCGCCGGCGTCGTCAACACGCCGGTCTGGCGCGCCTCGACGATCCTCTACGACGATGTCGCGCATCTGCGCGCGACTGGTGCCCGCGACACCCACCACCGGCTGTTCTACGGTCGCCGCGGCACCCCGACGCAATGGAGCCTCGCCGACGCACTGACCGAGCTGGAGCCGGGCGCGGAGGGCACGTTCCTCTATCCATCGGGCGTCGCCGCGGTCTCGGCGTGCCTGCTGACTTTGCTGTCGCCGGGCGACGAGCTGCTGCTGGTCGACAGCGCCTATGACCCGACGCGCGCGCTCGCCGACAAATTGCTCGCCCGGATGGGGGTGACCACCCGCTATTACGATCCACTGATCGGCGCTGGCATCGCCGACCTGATCGGCGAGCGCACGCGCGTGATCTTCATGGAAAGCCCCGGCAGCCTGACCTTCGAGGTGCAGGACGTCCCCGCGATCGTCGCCGCGGCGAAGGCGCGCGGGGTCGCGACGGTGATCGACAACACCTGGGCGACGCCATTGCTGTTCCCGGTCATCGAACGGGGCGTCGATTATTCGATCCTCGCCTGCACCAAGTACATCGGCGGCCATTCCGACGTGATGATGGGGTCGGTCACCGCCGGGCCGGGCCGCTTCGCCGCGTTGCGCGACACCAGCTTCCAGCTCGGGCAGGTCGTCAGCGCCGACGACGCCTATCTCGCCAGCCGCGGCCTGCGCACAATGGGGGTGCGGCTCGACCGCCACGAGGCGAGCGCGTTGCGGATCGCCGAGTGGCTGGCGGCCCGCCCCGAGGTCGCGCGCGTGCTCCACCCCGCGCTCCCCTCCTGCCCCGGCCACGACCTGTGGCAGCGCGACTTCACGGGCGCGGCGGGGCTGTTCGCGTTCGTGCTGGCGGGCGGCGACGACGCGGCACGCTGCGCGCTGATCGACACGCTCGACCTGTTCGGGATCGGCTATAGCTGGGGCGGGTTCGAGAGCCTCGCGGTCCCGGTCGACCCGCAGCGCCATCGCACCGCCACCACCCCCGATTTCGCCGGCCCGCTGGTGCGGTTGCAGATCGGACTCGAAGACCCCGACGACCTGATCGCCGACCTTGAGCGCGGGCTGGCGGCGTGGCGCGCGGCGCAGGCGTGACCGGTCTGGCGCCGCTGCTCGACATGGTGCCGGCGCAGGCCGACCTGATCGAGCTGGCGGCGGCCGGTGCGCTGGTGCTCGCGGCGCTGGCGCTGGGCGTGATGGCGCAGCGGATCGTCGGCGCGCGCACCGCGGCGTGGTGGCGCGCGCGCGTCGGGGCGCATGTCGAGGGACTCGGCCCGCGCATCGCGACGATCATCCGCCACGGCAGCGCCGCGCTGCTGCTCGCGCTGCTCTACGCCGTCTGGCCATGGGGGCCGTTGCCCGCCGCCGCGATCGGCTTCGCGATGGCGGCGGCGGGAACGCTCACCGCGCACCAGCTGATGCGCGGCGTCGGCATCCCGCGCTGGGCCGCCTATGTCGTCGAGCTGGTCGTGTTCACCGCGCTGTTCAGCCATGCGGTCGGCGGGCTGGAGCCGATCACCACCACGCTCGACGCGATCGGGGTGCGGGTCGGCAGCCGCCGGCTGTCGCTGCTCTCGCTGATCGAGGTGCTGGTGATCGTCGTCGCGCTGATGGCGGCGGTGCGCGTCGCCAACCGCCTGACCGCGCACACCATCGCCCATGCCCGCGCGCTCGATCCGACGCAGAAGGTGCTGGCGCAGAAGATCGCCGGGATCGTCGTCGTCGTCTTCGCCTTCCTGTTCGGAATCGACCTGCTCGGGATCGACCTCACCGCCTTCGCGGTCTTCTCGGGCGCGTTCGGACTCGCGGTCGGCTTCGGGATGCAGAAGACGATCGGCAACCTGATCGCCGGGATCATCCTGCTCATGGACCGCTCGATCAAGCCCGGCGACGTGATCGCGGTCGGCACCAGCTTCGGCTGGGTCAACAAGATCGGCGTCCGCGCGGTGTCGGTGGTGACGCGCGACGGCAAGGAGCATCTGATCCCGAACGAGGATCTGATGACCCGCGAGGTCGAGAACTGGTCGTACACCGATCGCAACGTCCGCGTCCGCATCCCGGTGCGCGTCCCCTATGACTGCGACCTCCAGGCGGCGCAGGCGCTGATGCTGCGCGCCGCACGCGAGTCGCCGCGCGTGCTCGACTCGCCGAAGCCCAACGTTTGGCTGACCGCGTTCGGCGTCGACGGGGCGGAGCATGAGATCCTCGCGTGGATCAGCGATCCGGAAAGCGGCGTCGGCAACGTCCGCTCGGACGTGCTCAACCGCCTGTGGATCATGTTCCGCGACGCCGGGATCGGCATGCCGTTCGCGCAGCGCGACATCTATGTGCGGAGCTGGCCGGGCGCGGAGACGCCCGCCGAGCCGTCGCCGCGAACCTGATTCGGGGGCAGCGGTCAGACAGGAGCGATCATCGTCCCTGCGAAGGCAGGGACCCATGTCTGCCGAATGCAAGCGAGCAATCCGACACAGTTCGCGACGCGCGTGTGTCAGATGCCCCGATTTGACGAAACAGACATAGGCCCCTGCCTTCGCAGGGGCGACGTCGATGGCTTGTTTCGCGGCGGGGGCCAAACCGGGCCTTAGCCCGGTCGAGATCCGCCCCACCACCTCTTCTTCGCGACCAGACAAGCGAAGCCACCGTCGTCCCTGCGCAGGCAGGGACCCGTGTCTGCCGAATGCGCGCGAGCCACCTGACACACGGCACGTCGCGCCTGTGTCAGATGGCTCATTATGACGAAACAGCCATGGGCCCCTGCCTTCGCAGGGGCGACGGCTGGACTTACTGCTGCGGCGTGGGCTGAGCGGGCGTGGGCTGGGCGGGCGTTGGCTGTGCCGGCGCGGTCGCAGCCGCCCCGCCCACCGACGCGCGCGCATCCTGTCCGTCGCCCTGCGGCGCGGCGACGATGTCGCTGGTGGTCTGCCCTTTGTCGATCACGTTGGTCGCCGGATCGCCGACCCCCGAGCGAATGCCCGGCGTCGACGCGCTCGCGCCGCCGGCCTGCTCGACCACGCCCGCCTCGCCCGCGCTGCGCGCCGCCGGGCCGCCGAACAGCGCCTCGATCGCCTGCGCCTGCGGGTTGTTGCCCTGCGTCCGCGCGGCGCCCGGCTGCGGCGGCACCAGCGCGAAATCGGGCGGGATGATCAGCGGCGCCTGCCGCGCCACCGCGAACTCGTCGGGGCGGGCACGATCGTAGCCGCGCTTGCCGCAGCCGGCGAGCAGCCCCAGCGCCGCCATCCCGGCCACCACCACCACCACAGACTTACGCATGGACATTCTCCGAAACATCGTCGCGCTTCTCGCGGATCAGGAGCGCGCGCACCAGCAGAATCAGCACGCCGATCGTGATCGCGGCATCGGCGACGTTGAATACCAGAAACGGCCGCCATTCGCCGAAGTGCAGATCGGCGAAATCGATCACATAGCCGAGCCGCACCCGATCGACGATGTTGCCGAGCGCCCCGCCCAGCACCAGCCCGAGTGCGAGCTGGTCGGCGCGCTTCTTCTCGCGGAACATCCACACCGCCACCGCGATCGCGATCGCGGCGGTAAAGGCGACCAACAGCCAGCGCGTCGTGTCGGTCTCGGCGCGCAGCATCCCCAGCGACACGCCCTCGTTCTTGGTGAAACGCAGGTCGAAGATCGGCAGCAACGTGCGATACGCGCCGAGGAAGTCGATCCGCAGCGGCCCGGTGACCAGCCATTTGACGAACTGGTCGACCGCGAACACGATTCCGGCCAGCAGCAATCCCGCGCGCGGAATCACGCTGCCGTCCCCGTCACATCGGCACAGCGGGCGCAGAGAGCGCCATCGCTCGTCACCTCGGGCAGGTGCCGCCAGCAGCGTCCGCATTTGTGATAGTCGGTGCGCGCGACATCGACGGTCGCCGCCTCGCTTACCTTGGCGACGATGAACAGCTCCGCCAAAGCGTCCGCCGGCAGCGGCAGCTCGGGGACGGTCACTTCCGCCTCCAGGCTCGATCGGATCGTCTTCTCGCGGCGCAGCGGCTCGATCGCCTCGGTCACCCGCTCACGCAGGCGACGCACCTCGAGCCAGCGTGCCGCGACATCCTCCCCGGCCTCGTCGGGCAGCGTCGGCCATTCGAGGAAATGCACCGAACTGTCGTCGGCCGGGAAGCGCGCCTGCCACACTTCCTCGGCGGTGAAGACCAGCACCGGCGCGGCATAGCGCACCAGCGCATGGAACAGCACGTCGAGCATCGTGCGATAGGCACGGCGCTTCACGTCGCCCGGCGCGTCGCAATAGAGCGAGTCCTTGCGCACGTCGAAGAAGAACGCCGACAGATCCTCGTTGCAGAAGTCGGACAGCCGCCGGACGTAGCGGTTGAACTCATAGCTGGTCGCCGCGTCCTTCAGCTCGCGGTCGAGCGCGTGGAGCAGGTGGAGCATGTAGCGCTCCAGCTCCGGCATTTCGGCCACGGGCACGCGCTCGTCGTCGCTGAAGCCGTCGAGCGCGCCGAGCAGATAGCGGAAGGTGTTGCGCAGCTTGCGATAGGCGTCCGACGACGTCGCCAGCACTTCCTTGCCGATCCGCACGTCGTCGAAATAGTCGGTCGACACCGCCCACAGCCGCAGGATGTCCGCACCCGATTCGCTGATCACTTTGAGCGGGTCGACGACATTGCCGAGCGACTTGGACATCTTGCGCCCCTGCCCGTCGAGCGCAAAGCCGTGCGTCAGCACCGCGTCGTACGGCGCGCGACCGCGGGTGCCGCAGCTTTCCAGCAGCGACGACTGGAACCAGCCGCGATGCTGGTCCGAGCCCTCGACGTACAGGTTCGCGCGCGTGCCCTCGCCATAGCGCGCCTCGACGACGAACGCGTGCGTCGAACCCGAGTCGAACCAGACGTCGAGGATGTCGTTGACCGGCTCGTAATCGGCGAGATCGTAGGTGTCGCCGAGCAGCGCCTGATGATCGGCGGTGAACCAGGCGTCCGCGCCGCTCTCGCGGAAGGCGGCGATGATGCGGTCATTGACCGCCGGATCGTTGAGATATTGCCCGCTCTGGCGATGCACGTAGAGCGCGATCGGCACGCCCCACGCGCGCTGGCGGCTGATGACCCAGTCCGGGCGCCCCTCGACCATCGCGCGGATGCGGTTCTCGGCACGCGTCGGCACCCATTGCGTGCGGGAGATCGCGTCGAGCGCCAGTTCGCGGAGCGTGGCGTTGTTCCCCCCTTGAAGCCCCTCCCCTTCAGGGGAGGGGTTGGGGTGGGGGAGTTGTGGAGCGACCCCGCTCCCACTCGGCCCCACCCCCGGCCCCTCCCCTGAAGGGGAGGGGAGCTTCACGTTGCCATCCATCGGGATGAACCATTGCGGGGTGGCGCGGAAGATCACCTTCGCCTTCGACCGCCACGAATGCGGATAGCTGTGCGCGAAATCGTCGCTTGCCGACAGCAGATTGCCCGTCGCGCGCAGGTCCGAACAGATCGGCCCGTCCGCGCTGACGAACTTCTTGTTGATGACGCTGCCCTGCCCACCGAGCCACGCCCAGTCGGCGCGGTACATGCCCGCGCCGTCCACCGCGAACACCGGCTCGATCCCGTTTGCCTTGCACAGCAGGAAGTCGTCCTCGCCGTGATCCGGCGCCATATGGACCAACCCCGTACCGGCATCGGTGGTGACGAACGCGCCTTCGAGGAACGGTCGCGGCGTCGCGAAGAAGCCGCCGAGCTGGTGCATCGGGTGCCGCGCGGTCGCGCCCTCCAGCACCGGGCCCTTGATGAGCGCGATGATCTTGCCCATCGGAATGCCGGTGCGCTTGGTGAAGGCCGGCATCAGCGGCTCGGCGACCAGATAGCGCCGCCCGTCATGCTCGAACTGCAGGTAGTCGATCGCCGACCCGTAGGCGAGCGCCTGGTTGACCGGGATCGTCCACGGCGTGGTCGTCCAGATCACCGCCAGCGTGCCCGCCAGCCCCGGATATTCGGGGCAGTCGATCACCTCGAACCCGACGTCGATCTGCGTCGAGACGA
>CAJYLV010000054.1 GCA_913776255.1 uncultured Sphingomonas sp.
TCTCGCCGACCACCAACGTATGCCCGGCATTGTGCCCGCCCTGGAAGCGGACGACCATGTCGGCGCGCTCCGCCAGCCAGTCGACGATCTTGCCCTTGCCCTCGTCGCCCCATTGCGCGCCGATGACTGCCACATTTGCCATGGATGCGATTCCCCGCCTGCCGCTGCGAACCCGCGCGCCCTTCGACAGGACTCGGCACGCGGGCGGTTCAGGAATGTCGGGGGCGCGGGTAGCGGGCGGGCGGGAGCGGGTCAACCATGCGGTTGACGCGGCGGGCCGGCGCGCGGCACATCCTGCGCCGGGGGGAATGAAGACGATGAAGCATCTTATCGCTTTGACGGCGGTCCTGACGATCGTCGCCGCACCGGCGGCGGCGAAAGCGTTCAAGGTCGGCGAGCCGGCGCCGCCGGTCGAACTGACGCTGGTCGACGGCACCAAGACCACGCTGGCCGACCACAAGGGCGAGGTGATCCTGCTCAATTTCTGGGCGACGTGGTGCGTCCCCTGCCGGGCGGAGCTGCCGCTGCTCGACGGCTATTACCGCCGCCAGAAGCCGCACGGGCTGCAGGTCTTTGCGATCACGACCGAGGGATCGGTGCCGCTCTACCGGATGAAGGCGCTGTTCGCGGCGATGGCCATCCCCTCGGTACGGCGCGTCAAGGGGATGCCGGTCGAGATGCCGGCTGTGCCGACCAATTACATCATCGATCGCACCGGGGTGGTTCGTTATGCCAGCGCCGGCGCGTTCAGTCTCGACGACCTCAACCGCGAGATCGTGCCGTTGCTCCGGGAGCACTGAGCGCAGCCGCGGTCGTCAGCGGACGTCGATGTCGACCAGCACCCGTCGCACCCGACCCTCCGACGTCGCATTCTGCAAGACGAGCTTGTCATGACCGTGGAAGTCGGCGTCGGCGGTGTAAAAGGCCTGTACGCCGTCCACCTTCTGCTTGTCGCAGATCACGCGCGGGTTGGGCGCGACGAAATTGGGAAAGACCTTGTCGGTCGAGATATCGGCATGACCATGTTGCGGCGGGTGCACGATCTGCGTCGTCATCGTGCCCGCGGGCGAGCAATCGGGATTGGTCAGCGTCGCGAACCACACGCGGACCTTCTCACCGGCCAAGACCGCGCGTGACAGATGAACGTCGTGATAGCCTTTCACATTGCTTTCATCGACCCGCCGCACGACAAAGGTCTGTGCTCCGGCGGCAGCGGGAAGCACAACACCCGCGACACAAAGAAGAACGATCGGGACGCGGCGGCGGCTGTTCGGCATGGCATCACCCTCTATCAAGGCGTTACGACCAGCCTATGCGTGCCTTGCCACGCGGTAAACGACGCACCGCGCAGATTACCACTTTGTCATGTCAGAGTGGGCGCGCTTCACCCTCGACAAAGAGGTGCGTGCAGACCTGCGCCTCGGGCGTGTCACCGGCGGCCAGCGCCGCGACCGTCACCCAGCCCCCCGCGCGCATCCGCGCCGCCTCGACGGGCGACGTGCCGAGCGGAAGGAACAGCCGGCGGCGGTCGTGCGCCGGCGGATCGCCGAGCAAGCGGTCGGCGTAGAGCGAGAAGCCGGTCGCCGCTTCCTCCGCGCCGCCCTCGTGGACGACCGCATAGGTGCCGCCGCGCCCGATCTCGGTCCCCGATCCGCCGCCGAACAGCGAGAAGCCGAGCCAGGTCTGATATTCGAAGCCGTGCCGCTCGGTCGGGTCGAGCGTCATCGCCACACGGTCGCCGACCGCCGCGGCGATCGCCGCCAGCCCGTCGAGCCGCGTCGCCAGCGCCCCGGTGCGATCGAACGCGCGCAGCCGCGCCAACGCCTGCTCGAACGGCCCCGCCGCCTCGATCAGCGGCAGATAGTCCGGCGCGACCGCCGCGACGCCGCCGGCATCCTTGGCGTCGAGCCGCTGGCGCAGCGTGTCGAGCACCTCGGGCGCGACCGGCAACGGTCCGGCGGCGAGCGTGTCGACGAGGTCGGGCAGAGTGAAGTCGATCGAGACGCCGGTGACCCCCGCCGCATCGAGCGCCTCGATCGCGACGGTGACGACCTCCTGCGCGGCGGCGAGCGAGTCGAGCCCGAACAATTCCGCGCCGATCTGCCGCGTCTCGCGCGCGGGCGACAATTGGCTGGCGCGCAGCTTGAGCACCGCGCCGGCATAGCTGAGCCGCACCGGGCGCGGGTGGTGCCCCATCCGCGTCGCCGCGATCCGCGCGACCTGCGCGGTCAGGTCGGGTCGGATCGCCAGCGTCCGCTGCGACACCGGATCGACGAAGCGCACCGCATCGTGGAGCGCGCCCGCCTTCAGCCGCGTGCCGAGCCCGTCGGCGAATTCGGCGAGCGGCGGATCGACGCGCTCATAGCCGTGCGCGCCGATAGCGGCCAACACCCGCGCCTCGATCGCGGCGGCGGCATCGGCGAAGGGCGGCAGGCGGTCACGAAGACCTTCAGGCAGAAGCGCGGTCATTACAGCCCTCTCCCCTCGGGGGAGAGGGTTGGGTGAGGGGCGGTCGTCAACGCTGCCCGGATGTCTTGCAGAACCCCGTCCAAATTCATCGTCACATCCGCGTTGCTATAGCGAAGAACCCGATAGCCTTGCGCTTCGAGCCATCCGGTTCGCCGGTCGTCGCGGAATTGGTCGGTGTGAGTGTCGCCGTCAACCTCGATGATGAGGCGCGCGCTGCGGGCGCAGAAATCGGCGATGTACGGGCCGAGCGGGACCTGGCGGGTGAACTTAACGCCGTTCAGGCGCTTGCCTCGAAGTGCAAGCCAAAGGCGCGTTTCGGGCTCGGTCATTTGACGGCGCATCTTGCGGGCGCGGTCGAGGAGAAGCGGGTCGGTTTGCACGGTTGGTGATCCTCACCGACGTCAGCGTGCGCGGCAACCCCTCACCCACCCCTCTCCCCCGGGGGGCGAGGGCTATAGCGACCCAAAAAGCCCCCTCCCCACCGGGGAGGGGGTTGGGGGAGGGGCCGGTGTCTCACCGAGACCATCCGCCCCCCAGAATCAGAACGACAGCCCCATCGCGGTCTTCACGCCCGGCAGCGCCTTGACCTGCGCGAGCAGCGCCGCGTCGACCGGCTGGTCGACCGACAGCAGCAGCACCGCCTCGCCGCCGGCCTCGCGACGCCCGAGGTGGAAGGTGCCGATGTTGACCCCGGCCTCGCCGAGCAGCGTGCCGATGCGGCCGATGAAGCCCGGCGCGTCCTCGTTGACCACATACAGCATCGCGCCGGTCAGGTCGGCCTCGACCTTGATCCCAAACAGCTCGACCAGCCGCGGCGCGCTGTCGCCGAACAGCGTCCCCGCGACCGAGCGCTCGCCGTCGGCGGTGCGCACCGCGACGCGCAGCAGCGTGTGGTAATCGCCCTCGCGCTCGGTGCGGATCTCGCGGACCTCCATGCCGCGGTCGCGCGCCAGCACCGGCGCATTGACCATATTCACCGTGTCGGTCTGCTGGCGCAGGAAGCCGGTCAGCACCGCGCTGGTCAGCGGCTTGGGGTTGAGGTCCGCCGCGGCGCCTTCGCGGTGGATCGACACGCGGTCGATCGCGCCGGTCGCGAGCTGCCCGACCAGCGAGCCGAGCTTCTCGGCCAGTCCCATATACGGGCGCAGCTTCGGCGCTTCCTCCGCCGAGAGGCTGGGGACGTTGAGCGCGTTGGTGACGCCGCCGGAGACCAAATAATCGGCCATCTGCTCGGCGACTTGGATCGCGACATTGACCTGCGCCTCGGTGGTCGAGGCGCCGAGGTGCGGGGTCGAGACGAAGTTCGGGGTGCCGAACAGCGGGCTTTCCTTGGCCGGCTCGGTGACGAACACGTCGAGTGCCGCGCCTGCGATATGCCCCGAGTCGAGCCCTTCCTTGAGCGCCGCCTCGTCGATCAGCCCGCCGCGCGCGCAATTGACGATCCGCACGCCCTTCTTGGTCTTGGCGAGATTCTCCGCCGACAGGATGTTGCGGGTCTGGTCGGTCAGCGGCGTATGCAGCGTGATGAAATCGGCGCGCGCCAGCAGCTCGTCGAGCGTCACCTTGGTCACGCCCAGCTCGACCGCGCGTTCTTCGGTCAGGAACGGGTCGAAGGCCACGACCTTCATCTTCAGCCCGAGCGCGCGGTCGGCGACGATCGAGCCGATGTTGCCCGCACCGATCAGGCCGAGCGTCTTTCCGGTGACCTCGACGCCCATGAAGCGGTTCTTCTCCCACTTGCCGGCCTGCGTCGAGGCATCCGCCTCGGGCAGCTGACGCGCGAGCGCGAACATCAGCGCGATCGCGTGTTCGGCGGTGGTAATCGAATTGCCGAACGGCGTGTTCATCACCACCACGCCCTTGGCCGAAGCGGCAGGGATGTCGACATTGTCGACGCCGATCCCGGCGCGGCCGACGACCTTCAGGTTGGTGGCGTGTTCGAGGATGTCCTTGGTGACCTTGGTCGAACTGCGGATCGCGAGCCCGTCATAGTTGCCGATGATCGCCTTCAGCTCGTCGGGGGTCTTGCCGGTGATCACGTCGACCTCGACCCCGCGCTCGCGGAAGATCTCGGCAGCGCGCGGGTCCATCTTGTCGGAAATCAGTACCTTGGGCATGATCTACACTCCGTCGCCCCTGCGCAGGCAGGGGCCTATCTCTGTGGATTGAGGGATCGAGGCTGACACAGGCGCGGCATGGCGTGTGTCAGCCGCAGAAATTGAATGGGCAGACATTGGCCCCTGCCTCCGCAGGGGCGACGCTTATGCCTTGGCGGTCGCGTAGGCCCAGTCGAGCCACGGCCCGAGCGCCTCTATATCGGCGGTGTCCACCGTCGCGCCGCACCAGATGCGCAGCCCCGCCGGGGCGTCGCGATAGCCCGCGACGTCATAGGCGGCGCCTTCCTTCTCGAGCAGCGCGGCGAACTTCTTGATGAAGTCGGCATCGGCGCCCGCGACGGTCAGGCACACGCTGGTCTTCGAGCGCGACGCCTCGTCCTCGGCGAGATGGCCCAGCCAGTCGCGCTCGGCGACGATCCGGTCGAGCGCGGCGGCGTTCGCATCGGAGCGCGCGATCAGCCCGCCCTTGCCCAGCCCCTTCGCCCATTCGAGCGCCCAGATCGCATCCTCGACCGCCAGCATCGACGGGGTGTTGATCGTCTCGCCCTTGAACACGCCCTCGGCGAGCTTGCCCTTCGAGACGAGGCGGAACACCTTGGGCAGCGGCCACGCCGGCGTGTACGTCTCCAGCCGCTCGACCGCGCGCGGCCCGAGGATCAGCACGCCATGCGCGCCCTCGCCGCCCAGCACCTTCTGCCAGCTGAACGTCGCGACGTCGATCTTGTCCCACGGCAGGTCGTAGGCGAACACGCCGCTGGTCGCGTCGGCGAAGCTCAGCCCAGCGCGATCGTCGGGAATCCAGTCGCCATTCGGCACGCGCACGCCGCTGGTGGTGCCGTTCCAGGTGAACAGCACGTCGTTCGACCAGTCGATCTGCTGTAGGTCGGGCAGCTGGCCGTAATCGGCGCGGATGACGGTGGGATCGATCTTCAGCTGCTTGACCGCGTCGGTCACCCAGCCCTCGCCGAAGCTTTCCCACGCCAGCGCGGTGACCGAGCGCGCGCCCAGCATCGTCCACATCGCCATCTCGAACGCGCCGGTGTCGGAGCCGGGGACGATGCCGATGCGGTGCGTGTCGGGCAGGTTCAGCAGCTCGCGCATCAGGTCGATGCAATATTGCAGCCGCTGCTTGCCGAGCTTCGAGCGGTGCGAACGCCCGAGGACGTCGGTCGCGAGCTTGGCGGGATCATAGCCGGGCGGCTTGGCACACGGGCCGGACGAGAAATGCGGACGCGCCGGCTTGGTGGCGGGCTTCGTCGGCGCAAGAATGGCGTCGGCGGCAGTCGAATCAGTCATGTCTGTCTCTCCTTACAGAGAGCACGCGCGGCGTTGGGACCGCGTGGCCCGTCGACCGCGCTACAGACGCGCCGCCCCGCTGGCAAGCCGCGTGATCGTCTAAAATGGCTCAGGCGTAGCTGAGCGGGGGTGACATGACCAAGGATGATGACCGGCCGCGCGATCCGACGCGCGCAGGGCGGGTCGCGATCGCGGGCATCTGGTTATGGTGTGCCGCGGCGGCGGCGGAGGGGCTCGGCCGGCTCGGCGAGATCAGCGTGCTGGGCGGCTTCGGCGGGGTGATCGCGGACCATGATGCGCTGGTCCGCTCCGACAATGCCACGGCGGCGTTCTCGGCACTGAGCAACGTCACCCTTTTCGTCGCCGCGGCGGCGGTGCTGCGCTGGATCTACGTCACCAACCGCAACGCGCATGCGCTGGGCGACGCGGCCGCCTGGAGACCGCACACCTCACCGTTCTGGGCGGTGGCGTGGTTCTTCGTGCCGGTCGCGACGTTGATCCGCCCGTTCAGCGTGTTCAGCGCGACGTGGCGAGTCTCCGCCGCGCCGGATGCGTATGAGACGGTCAGGGTGCCCGCACTGCTCCGCTGGTGGTGGGGGCTGTGGCTGGCGAACATGGTGGTCGGCAAGGTCGCGTCGATCCTCCACGACAGCGGCAAGATGCCCGGCGACCTGATCGGCGCCGATTACGTGCTGTTCGCGAAAGTGCTGATCGACCTGCCGCTCACGATCGTGCTGACGATCATCATCCTCCGGCTCTCGGCGGTGCAACGCGCGGCTTTAGCCCGGGGCGAAGCGCCGCTACATCAGCGCGATGAGGTTATGGCGTAATTCTCCCTCCCGCGCGCTGCTGCTCGCGTTCGCGCTCGCCGCCTGCGGCCGCGCCGAGCGTCCCGCCCCCCCAACGCAGCGCGCGCGGGTCGAGCTGCCGTCGGCGCGCGAGACGCGGCAATGTTTCGCCGACCTGCGCGCGCTCGGCGTCGATTTCCAGCCGTTGCCCGACAGGGACAATGGCGGCGGCTGCGCACTGGTCGGAACGGTGAAGCTGCTCGACATCGGCGTGCCGACCGCCAATCTCGGCGCGGTGCGCTGCGGCGAGGCGCGCGCCTATGCCGCCTGGGCGCGCAACGGCGTCGCGCCCGCCGCGTACCAGATCCTCGGATCGGAGCTGTCGCGGGTCGTCAGCATGGGCAGCTACGCCTGCCGCAACACGGTCGGCACCAGCGGCCCGGCGCGGCGCTCGGGCCACGCCACCGCCAATGCGATCGACATCGGCGCGTTCGAGCTGAAGGACGGGCGGCGCATCTCGATCCTGCGCGACTGGAACTCCCCCGATCCGGCGGTGCGCGAGTTCCTGCGGGTCGTCCATACCTCGGCGTGCCGGCGGTTCGGGACGGTGCTGTCGCCCGATTACAACGCCGTGCACCGCGACCATCTGCATCTTGAGGACGATAACGCGCGCTTCTGCCGCTGAGCTTGCGGGCGTAACATTGCCGTCCTATCCCGTCGTAAATGAGTGATACCCGAGTACCGAGCCGCGTCTTCCCGCGTGCCAAGCAGGATGCCGAGGTCGCCAAGACCAACGTCTCCACCCCGCAGACCGAGAGCCCGGCCTACCGCCTCGCCTTTCAGGACATGGACTTCCTGCTGCGCGAGGATCTCCGTCCGGTCCGCTTCCAGCTCGAACTGCTCAAGACGCAGCTGATCCTCGAGGAAGCGCATATCGGCTCGACCTTCGTCTTCTACGGCTCGGCGCGCATCCCGGAGCCGGCCAAGGCGCAGGCGCTGCTCGATCTCGCCACCGACGAAAAGGGCCGGAAGATCGCGCAGCGGCTGGTCGACAAGAGCAAATATTACGACATGGCGCGCGAGCTGGCGCAGCTGTGCTCGAACTTCCCGCGCGACGAGGCGGGGAAGCGGCATTTCGTGGTATGTTCGGGCGGCGGTCCGTCGATCATGGAGGCGGCCAATCGCGGTGCGGCCGACGTCCATGCCGAATCGATCGGGCTGAACATCGTCCTGCCGCACGAACAGGCGCCCAACCCCTACGTCACCCCGGCGCTGTCGACGCAATTCCACTATTTCGCGCTGCGCAAGATGCACTTCCTGCTCCACGCGCGCGCACTGGCGGCGTTCCCGGGCGGATTCGGGACGTTCGACGAACTGTTCGAGCTGCTGACGCTGATCCAGACCGGCAAGGTCGAGCCGATCCCGGTGCTGCTGTTCGGGCGCGAATTCTGGGAGCGCGTCATCAATTTCGAAGCGCTGGTCGAGGAAGGCGTGGTGTCGGAGCGCGATCTCGGCATCTTCCGCTATGTCGAGAGCGCCGCGGAAGGCTGGGCGGTCGTCCAGCAATTCTATCGCGACCGGCAGGCCGCACGCGAGGCGACGGGAAAGTAGATCTTCCCGTCGCCCCGGACCTGATCCGGGGCCCCGCTTCTTCTTGGCGACCGACGCAAGAAGCGGGATCCCGGATCAGGTCCGGGATGACGGACGTACCGCTACGCCGCCCTTGGCGCGTAGACGATCTCGGCCGGCTCGCGTTGCGGCAGCGGCGGCATGCCGAGCCGGCGCATGTCCACCGCGGTCAACCGGTTGAGCACCACCGTGCCGAGGCGACGGTCGCGCGTCTCGATCAGCACGCCGCCGTCGATCAGTCGCAGCATCGGCCAGTGGACGCGCCGCGCGCGGACCCGCGAGCCGCGCGCGATGACCAGCGCGAGCTGCCCCTCGCCGTCGATCGTCAGTGCGGCGCGGCCGTCGTCACCGATCGCGGCATCGAACGCCGCGAAGCCGGGCAACGCCTCCGCCACCGCCGCGATGGCTTCGTCGACGGTGTGAATCAGCCGCTCGCCTCGGCCGAAGCCGAGCAGCCCCCCCAGCCGCACCGATGTCAGCCCGCGTGCGCCACCGCGTCCAGCGCGGGGCGCAATCCGCGAAGGTCATAGCCGGCCTGCGCGGCCTTGCCGGTCAGGGTGTCGGCATCGTCGCCCTGCGCGGCGCGCGCCAGCGCCCAGAGGTTGCACGACCGCGTGCCCGAGCGGCAATAGGCCAATACCGGGCCATCCGCCGCCGCCAGCGCGTCGCGCATCGCGTCGACCTGCGGGCGCGAGAAGCCGGCATGCGTGATCGGGATCGCGGTATAGGCGAGACCCGCCGCTTCGGCCGCGACGCGGATCGCGTCGCCGTCGGGCTGGCCGGGCTCCTCGCCGTCGGGACGGTTGTTGACGATCGCGACATAGCCGGCGGCGGCGATCGCGGGAACATCGTCGGGGGTGATCTGCGGAGCGACCGCGATCGTCGGATCGAGAGGGCGAAGCATCGCGCTTCCGTAGCGAAACAGGCGCCGGTCGTCAGCCGGAAACATCACCCATGCGCGCGTACCGTATCGAGAAACGCCTGTCCGTAGGCGTCGAGCTTGCGCTGCCCGACCCCGGCGATCCGCCCGAGCGCGGCAAGCGATGCGGGGCGCAGCGCCGCCATCTCGCGCAGCGCCGAGTCGTGGAAGATCACGTACGGCGGCACGCCCGCCTCCTTGGCCAGTTCACGGCGCGTGGCGCGCAATGCCTCGAACAGCGGATCGTCGACCGGATTGTCCGCCGCCCCTGCCCCGCGCCGCCGCCGTTCGCGCCTGGGCGGCTCGACCAGCGCCAGCGTCGCCTCGCCTTTCAGCAGCGCGCGCGCCGCCGGGCCGAACTCGAGCCCGCCGTGCGGATTGGTGCGCAACGCGTCCTTGAGCAGCAAGGCGCGCCCGACCGGCTTGAGCATCGCCGTCTCTGTGCCGTCGACGATGCTCCACACCGACAGCGCCTCATGCCCGTTCATCAGGCTGCGCTCGCTCGACTTTCCGGTCAGCACCTCCTCGATATAGGTCGCGCCGAACATCTGCCCGGTGCGGAACACCGCCGACAGATATTTGCGCGCCGTCTCGGTCGCGTCGATCGCCGCGGGGGGCGACAGGCAATTGTCGCAATTGCCGCACGTCTCGGGCGGGTGTTCGCCGAAATGCCGCAGCAGGATCGCGCGGCGGCATCCAGCCGTCTCGACCAACGCGCCCAGCGCCGCCAGCCGCTGGCGCTCACCGGGCTGGCGATGCTCCTCGACCTCGCCGATCCGCTGCCGGGCGCGCGCGAAATCCTCGGCACCCCAGAACAGATGCGCGACCGCCGGATCACCGTCGCGCCCGGCGCGGCCGGTCTCCTGATAATAGGCCTCGATCGACTTCGGTAGCCCGGCGTGCGCGACGAAGCGGACGTCTGGCTTGTCGATCCCCATCCCGAACGCGACCGTCGCGCACATCACCATGTCCTCGGAGGCGACGAAATCGGCCTGGTTCCGCGCGCGCACCGCCGGATCGAGCCCGGCGTGGTACGCGCGCACCGGGCGACCGGTGATCTGCGTCAGCTGCGCGGCCATCTTCTCGGTCGCGGCGCGGGTCTGGACATAGACGATGCCGGGGCCGGGCGTGTCGCGCACGACGTCGGCGATCTGGCGGGTGCTGTTGTCCTTGGGACGGATCGTATAACGAATGTTCGGCCGGTCGAACCCGGCGACGATCATCCCCTCGTGCGGAATGCCGAGCTGTTCGAGGATGTCGGCGCGGGTATGCGCGTCGGCGGTGGCGGTCAGCGCGAGCCGCGGCACGTCCGCGAACGTGTCGAGCAGCGGGCGCAGCAAGCGATAGTCGGGGCGGAAGTCGTGCCCCCATTCGCTGACGCAATGCGCCTCGTCGATCGCGAACAGCGCCGGGCGGCCGCGCGTCAGCAGGTCGCGGAAGTCAGGCGTGGAGGCACGCTCGGGCGCGACGTACAAAAGGTCCAGCTCGCCATCGAGATAGCGCCCGCGCGTCTCGGCCTTGTTCTCGTCGACGCTGGTCAGCGTCGCGGCGCGCAGGCCGACCGCGGTCGCGGCGCGCAACTGGTCGTGCATCAGCGCGATCAGCGGGCTGACGACGACGCAGGTCCCCTCCAGCATCGCCGAGGGCAATTGGTAGCAGAGCGACTTGCCCGCGCCGGTCGGCATCACCGCGAGCGTCCGCTCACCGGCGAGCACACGCGTCACCACCTGCTCCTGCACGCCGCGGAACGCAGGAAAGCCGAAGATGCGGTGGAGGTCGGGAAGCGGATCGCGCGCCATGTGCACCGGCGCACCTAGGCGCGCCGGGCCGCTTCCGCAACCGCGGCGGGAACGGCGAGCCGCGCTGACGCGTAGAGCGCGGATCACTGACCTGCCGAAAGATCGCGATGCGCGTGCGCCCCAATCTCGCCCTGTTCACCTTCGCGGCGGCGACCGCGCTGTCGGCGTGCGAGCGCCACGCCCCTGACACTGAGGGGCAGGCCGACAAGCCGCGCCCGATCGCGCCCGCCGCCAAGGGCATCGACGCCCCGCCCGAGCTGCCGGCGGCAGCGCGATGAGCGTCGAGCGGGTCACGGACCAGCGCTCCGAGCAGGAGTTCACGCTGGAAGTGGAGGCCCAGCGCGCGGTCGCGGCCTATCAGCTCGAAGGCGACACGATCGTTTTCACGCACACCGTCGTCCCGCCCGAGATCGAGGGACGCGGGGTCGGCACGAAGCTGATCCGCGGCGCGCTCGACATCGTCCGCGACCGCGGGCTGAAGGTGGTGCCGCAATGCCCGTTCGTGCGGGCGTATATCGAGAAACATCCCGAGACGCGGGACTTGCTGGCTTAGGCCTTTGTACCCCGGCGAAAGCCGGGGCCCAGTTTCGGACCGATTGTAATGGCGCGCCGTGCTCCGTTACTTCGGCCTTCCAAACTGGGCCCCGGCCTCCGCCGGGGTACAGAGGGTCGCGCGTCACTCCGCCGCGACGCGGCTCCCGTCGGCGTTCAGCCCCAGATCGTGGAGCAGCGGCCCCACCTCCGGATCCTTGCCGTTGAAGGCGCGGAACATCGGCGCATAATCCTCGGTGTGCCCCTTCGAGAGGATCATGTCACGGAAGCGCTGCCCGTTGGCGCGCGTCAGCCCGCCATGATTCTCGAACCACGCATAGGCATTGGCGTCGAGCATCTTGGTCCATTGATAGGCGTAATAGCCGGCCGAATAGCCATTGCCCCAGATGTGGAGGAAATAGCTCGACCGGTAGCGCGGCGGCACGTCGTCGGTGTCGAGCCCGGTCGCGGCGAGCGCCTTGGCCTCGAACGTGTCGACGTCCTGCCGTCCGGCGCTGGCGGGCAGCGAGTGCCAGCTCATGTCGAGCTCCGCCGCCGCCAGCGCCTGGCCGAAGCTGCTGCCGGTGTTGAAGGTCGCGGCGCGCTTGATCTTGGCGACCAGCGCGGGCGGGATCACCTGTCCCTGACGGTTGACCGCGTAATGCGGCAGCACCTTGGGATCGAGCGCCCAATGCTCGTTGAACTGCGACGGGAACTCGACGAAGTCGCGCGCGGTGTTGGTGCCCGACACCGACGGATAGGTCTGGTTCGCGAACAGCCCGTGCAGCGCATGGCCGAACTCGTGGAACATCGTCGTCACGTCGTCGAAGGTGATCAGCGCCGGCTGACCCGCCGCCGGCTTGGTGAAATTGCCGACGTTGTAGATCACCGGCTTGGTGCCGAGCAGCTTCGACTGGTTGACGAAGTTCGACATCCACGCGCCACCGTTCTTGTTGTCGCGCTTCCAGTAATCGAAATACATCAGTCCGATCGGCGTGCCGTTCTCCTCCGAAACCTCATAGACCATCACGTCGGGCTGATAGACGGGGATGTCTGTACGGCGCTTGAAGGTGATGCCGTACAGCTGGTTGGCGGCATAGAAGACGCCGTCGGTCAGCACCTTGTTGATCTCGAAATACGGCTTCAGCTCGTCCTGGTTCAGGTCGTACTTCGCTTTGCGCAGCTTCTCCGAATAGAGATCCCAGTCCCATGGCTTGAGCTGGAAATCGCCGCCCTCGGCCTTGATCTGCTGCTGCAATTCGGCGGCCTCGCGGCGCTGCTCGGCGCCGACCGGCTTGCCGAGCTGCTGCATGAAGCCGAGCGCGGTGGTCGGGTTCTTGGCCATCTGGTCGGACAGCACGTAATCGGCCCAGGTCGCGAAGCCGAGCAGCTTAGCCTTCTGCGCGCGCAGCTCGGCGAGCTGGCTGATCGTCGCGCGCGTGTCGTTGGCATCGCCCTTTTCGGCGCGCGTCCAGCTGGCGTTGAACAGCGCCTCGCGCGTCGCGCGGTCGGTCAGCGCGGCGAGCGCCGGCTGCTCGGTGGTGTTCTGGAGCTTCAGGACGTACTTGCCCGTCAGCCCGCGCTCCTTGGCGGCATCGGCGGCGGCGGCGATCTCCGCCTCCGACAGCCCGGCCAGCTTGGCGCGGTCGTCGACGACCAGTGCGCCGGCCTTGGCGGCGGCGAGCAGCTTCTGCTGGAAGGCGGTCTCCAATGTCGACAGCTGCGCATTGAGCGCGCTCAGCTTGGTCTTGTCGGCGGGCGAGAGCTTCGCACCGGCGCGGACCATATTCTCATAGGTCAGCGTCAGCACCTGCAATTGCTCGGGCGTCAGCTTCAGCGTTTGGCGCGCGTCATACAGCGTGCGGACGCGCGCGAAGAGCTGCGGGTTGAGCTGGATCGCGTCCTGATGCGCCGCGAACTTGGGCGCGAGCACTTCCTGCGTCTTCTGGAGCACGTCATTGGTGTTCGCGCCGTTGACGCCGTAGAAGGCGAGCGCAGCACGCTCCAGCAGCCGGCCCGAGCGCTCCAGCGCGGCGATCGTATTGTCGAACGTCGGCATCGACCGCACGCGAACGATGTTGTTCACCTCGGCGAGCTGCGCGGCCATCCCGGCCTCGAGCGCCGGCTGATAGTCGGTGTCCTTGATCCGGTCAAACGGCGGCGCCTCGAACGGCAGCGTGCTCGGCTTGGCGAAGGGGTTGCTCGCGGGCAGCGGCGCGGCGGTTTGCGCGGCGGCGGCGAACGGCACGGCGGCAGCGGTCGTCATCGCCGTCAACAGGACGGCAGCGAAAGAGAGACGCATCGGAACTCCTCGGGAACAAGACCTGCGCGCGGTGATGCACCCGCGCGCAGGTTGGGGCAAGATGGCTGCCCCGTATCCCGGGATATCAGATCGCGTCCTTCACCTTCTTGCCGGCGACGACGCCCAGCACGAGGAAGATCAGGAACAGCGCGAGCGCGATGAAGAACAGGATCTTGGCGATGCCGACGAACGCGCCGCCGATCCCGCCGAAGCCGAGCGCGCCGAGCACGAGCCCGGCGATGAGGAAGATGACGGCGAGTTTCAGCATGACGGGTCTCCGTGTCGATCGTGGGCGGCGATCAGCCCTTGCGGCTGGCCTCGAACAGGAACCAGGCGCGCTCCTCGGCCTGATCGGTCCATTCGTCGACGATCCCGCTGGTGGCGTTGTCGCGGGCATCCTCCGACGCCTGCTTCACGTCGCGGAAGCGCTCGACGAGCGTCAGATTGTCGTCGCGCAGCTCGGCGAGCATCTCGTCGGCGGGGACGAAGTCGCGGTCGTTGTCCCTGATCGACTGGCGGCGCGAGATGTCGCCGATCGACCGCAGCGTGGTGCCGCCGATCTTGCGGACGCGCTCGGCGATCGCGTCGGTGACGCCGAGAATCTGCGCGGCCTGGTCGTCGAGCAGCAGGTGATAGTCGCGGAAGTGCGGCCCGCTGACGTGCCAGTGGAAGTTCTTGGTCTTGAGATACAGCGCATAGCTGTCCGCCAGCGCCGCGTTCAGCGCGTCGGCGACGGTGCGCGTGTCATTGCGCGCCAGATCGGTCGGCGTGTCGAGGGCAGGATTGATGTCGGTCACGGTTCGCTCCGTACGGATCGGGTGTCGGAGGCGAAACGATCGGCTATGGGTTTGGCTCCCGGCCAGGCGAGCCGCTCAGGCGGCGCGGCGTGGCGCCTCCGCCCGGTCGGTGACGACCGCCTGCCCGAGCAGCTGCAGCAGGCGATGCACGGGCACGCCGCGCTCGCCGCGCGCCAGCGCGAGCCGCAGCTGGTTCGCCGCGTCGACCGCGGCGGGCAGATGATGATGCCGCGCCAGCTCGTGGATCCGCTCGATGTCGGGCGCGAGTCGCGACGGACCGGCCCGCCACTCGATCGCGGCGATTCGCCGGGTCAGCTCGGCGCGGGCGGTGATGATATCGTCGTTGCTCATGACGGCTATCTCCTCTTGCCTCCCTTGTAGCGGCGCGCGCGTTACCGAGGGCTTAACCGCGCCGATACTTGACTCCGCGCGCCACATGCGCCAAGCGCCCCAGCCTGACGCGGCGGAGGAGCCTTCGCCGCATTTTTCGTTTTCATTCGCTAGGAACTGGTCATGGCAAAGCCGACCACCGTCAAGATCAAGCTCGTCAGCTCGGCCGACACCGGCTTCTTCTACGTCACCAAGAAGAACCCGCGCACCAAGACCGAGAAGCTCAGCTTCAACAAGTACGATCCTGTCGTGCGCAAGCACGTCGAGTTCAAGGAAGCCAAGATCAAGTGATCGAACGAATCGCGTAGCGATCGTTCGGTCATCCCGGCGAAGGCCGGGGTCCGGAACCGCACGCGATCCGTCTCTGACTTGCTTCCCGAAAGCCGCCCGCGCGCTGCGCTGGCGGCTTTTCCGCGTGGCGCGTCTGGGCGGATCGACGTGCAGCGAGCCCCCTCCACCGTCATCCCGGACCCTTCGACAAGCTCAGGAGAGCCTTGATCCAGGATCCCACTTTTGCTGCGACGGCCAAAGAAGCGGGGCCCCGGATCAAGTCCGGGGCGACGAACGAAGGAGGCTAACGGTCATCAATTGGCCGGTCAGCCATGAGAATAGCGAATGTCGGTCGCCCCTAGGTCAGCTCGGTCACCGCGGCCATGAACCGCGCCAGCGTGATCGGCTTCGACACATAGGCGTCCGCCCCGGCGGCGCGCAGCCGTTCCTCGTCCTCGCGCCCGGCATAGGCGGTCACCGCCATCACCGGGATGTGGCGCAGCGCGTCGTCGGCCTTCAGTTGCAGCAGCAGCTCGTAGCCGGTGACGTGCGGCATCTGGATGTCCATGACGACCAGATCGGGCGCGAAGGCGCGCGCGCGTTCCACCGCCTCGCGCCCGTCGCGCACCGGCTCCACGACGAAGCCGTGCGCCCGCAGCAGGTCGCTGAACAGCTTCAGATTGAGTTCGTTGTCCTCGACAACGAGCACCCTTTTTGCCACGCGACGACCACTCCCAACAGGGCGACGATAGATAATGGTGCGCAACGACACAAATTCTGACGATGCCGTGGCACGCGCGCTCGATGCCTTGACCTTCGTCCTTAACGATCCGTTACGCGCCGGGCGTTTTCTCGACACGACGGGGCTTACGCCAGACAACCTGCGGGAATGTCTTACGGATCCATCGACGCTCGCCGCAACGCTCACTTTCCTCGAGGCGCATGAGCCCGATCTGATCGCCTGCGCCGAGGCGACCGGACACAGCCCCGAATCGCTGGTGGCGGCGCGCCATGCGCTGGAGCGGGCGCGATGACCCGGCCGCTGCTGATCTCCGATTGCGACGAGGTGCTGCTGCACATGGTCCGGCATTTCGCGGACTGGCTCGGGACGGTGCACGAGGTCGATTTCACGATCGGCAGCTGGGAACTCGCCAAGAGCATGAAGCGCCGCGGCAGCGACACGCCGATGACCCGCGAGGAGATGTTCGGCTATCTCGGCGGCTTCTTCCCCGACGAGATGCACCGCCAGACGCTGGTGCCCGGCGCCGGCGAGGCGCTGGCGATGCTGGCGGAGCGCGCCGATATCGTGATCCTCACCAATCTCGAGGATCATTGCCGCACGCACCGCGTCGATCAGCTCGCCGGGCACGGGATCGCGCACCGCGTCGAGTGCAACCAGGGTGGCAAGGGCGCGCCGGTCGCGCGGCTGGTCGCGGAATATGGCAACCCCGTCACGGTGTTCGTCGACGACCTGCCGCACCATCACGAATCGGTCGCGGAACACGCGCCGGGCGTGTGGCGGCTGCACATGGTGTCGGAGCCGCAGCTCGCCCCCGGCGTCCCGCCCTCCCCCCACGCGCATGCGCGGATCGACGACTGGCCGACCGCGCGGGACTGGATCGCCGCGCGCTTCGAGGACGGCGTACCGGCGGAGGCTTGACCGCGACGGGGGGCAGGCGGCAAGCAACGCGGCATGACCGACCGCATCGATCGCGCTCTCGAAGAGCTGGGCCTCACGCTGCCGCAGGCGGCCGCCCCCGTCGCCGCATACGTCCCCGTCGTCGAGGCGGGCGGGCTGCTCCACATCTCGGGCCAGTTGCCGTTCAAGGACGGCGCGGTGGTGACCGGTCGGCTCGGCGACGGCGTGTCGCTGGAGGACGGGCAGGATGCGGCGCAGCGCTGCGCGCTGATGCTCGTCGCGCAGATCAAGGCGCATTGCGGCAATCTCAGCCGCGTGACGCGCGTCGTGAAGCTGGGCGTGTTCGTCAACTCGACAGCCGATTTCACCGACCAGCCGAAGGTCGCGAACGGCGCGTCGGAGCTGATGGTCAAATTGTTCGGCGACTCGGGCAAGCACGCGCGCTCGGCGGTGGGCGTCGCGGCGCTGCCGCTCGGCGCCGCGGTCGAGGTCGATGCGATCGTGGAAGTCGCCTCCGCCCTTTGATCGGCGCTTCCGCGACCCTATCTCGCGCGCGATGACCTCGCTTACCGCGCGCCTGGTGCCCGGCGTCTCCGCCATCTCCGCCGAGCAATGGGATGCGTGCGCCGGCACCGCCAATCCGTTCGTCGGCCATGCGTTTCTCAAGGCACTGGAGGGATCGGGCAGCGTCGGCGGGCGCAGCGGCTGGCAACCGGTGCCGATCGTCGTCGATGGCGCGGACGGTGCACCGCTCGCGATCGCGCCCGCCTATGCCAAGGGGCACAGCCAGGGCGAATATGTCTTCGATCACGGCTGGGCCGATGCGTGGGAGCGTGCCGGCGGCCGCTATTACCCGAAGCTACAGGTCGCCGCGCCCTTCACCCCCGTTCCCGGCCCGCGGCTGCTGCTGCGCGACCCGGACGCCGCGCCGGCGCTGATCGGCGCGATTGAGGCGGTGGTGGCGCAGCACGACCTGTCCTCGGCGCACGCGACCTTCGTCACCGCCGAGCAGGTGCCGCTGTTTGCCGCGGCGGGCTGGCTGATCCGCGAGGGAACGCAGTTCCACTGGCAGAATGATGGCTATGCCACGTTCGACGACTTCCTCGCCGCGCTCGCCAGCCGCAAGCGCAAGGCGATCCGCAAGGAGCGCGCCGCGGCAGTCGCGGGGCTGACGATCAGGCACCTGAGCGGCACGGCGATCGGCGAACGTGAGTGGGACGCCTTCTGGCGCTTCTATCAGGACACCGGCAGCCGCAAATGGGGGCGGCCGTATCTGACGCGCAGCTTCTTCCCGCTGCTGGGCGAGACGCTGGGCGAGCGCGTGCTGCTGATCCTCGCCGAGCGCGACGGGGTGCCGATCGCGGGGGCGCTCAACCTGATCGGCGCGGATGCGCTCTACGGCCGCTATTGGGGCGCGACCGAGGAGGTGCCGTTCCTGCATTTCGAGCTGTGCTATTATCAGGCGATCGACGCGGCGATCGCGCGCGGGCTGGCGCGGGTCGAGGCCGGGGCGCAGGGCGAGCACAAGCTGGCGCGCGGCTATGCGCCGGTGTCGACCTGGTCGGCGCATTATATCCCCGACCCGAACTTCCGCCGCGCGGTCGCCGACTTCCTCGAACAGGAGCGCGTCGCGGTCGAGGGCGAACAGGCATTCCTCGGGGAACTGACGCCGTTCCGGCGGGGCTAGCGCGCCTGCTCGACCCGCAGCCGCTCCAGCCGCTCCTCCTCGCGTTCGCGACGCTCGCGCAGCGCCTCCAGCCGCTCGCGCCGGCGCTTGATCCGCTCGATCAGCCAGCGCGGCACGCCCAGTTCCTCGTCGCTCGCCTCCGGCACCACCGCGTCATGGTCGATGCGCAACAGCACCGACTTGCTGGTCGGCGAGCGCCAGATCGGGATGAGCCCGACCGTGAAGCGCGGATTGTAGGCCGGCGGACGGATCAGCCACACATAATCGAACGCCTCGCGCGGGAAGCGGGCGAGCGCGTAATTCGCCGGACGCCACCATTCCGCCGGGCATTTCACCGAGGTCACGATCTGCGTCGGATCGTGCGCATAGGGCCCGGCGGCGGTGTAACGCGAGGTCAGCAGCTGCGCGCCCGCCATCGACCATTGGTCGTCGGTATAGGCCAGCCGCCGCACCAGCGCGATCGCGGGCAGATGCTCCAGCCGCGACATCCGCCACGCATTGTGGCAATTATGCCCGACGAAGCTGATCAACCGCGCGCCGACCGGGACGTGCGGCAGCGCCGCCAGCTCCTCGTCGTAGTCGCGGTCGAATTCGAGATAGCTGATCGTCGTCCCCGCCAGCCGCACGACGAAGAACGCCAGCCCCAGCGCCGCCAGCACCGCGGCATGGCGGAAGGTCGTGCCCGGCTTCGGCCGGATCGCGATCACCGCCACCGCGATCATGTACGGCGCCATCCGCATGTCGGCATAGGCCGAGCCGAACACGATCCGCGGCAGCACGATATAGACCGCCAGCATGAACAGCGCCGACAGCCCCAGGTGCCGCGAATAGCCGATCCGCGGATCGCGCAGCGCCTTGAACAGCACGAGGTAGATCACCGCCATGCTGCCGATGTCGAACCACAGCCAGCGGTCGCGCAGCGCCATCACGATCCATGCGATCTTGGTGCGCCAGTAGAAGAAATCGGCGGTCTGACCGGTAACGTCCGCGCCCGATCGCCATGCGATCATCAGCAGCATCGGCAGCGCGAGCGGCGCGCAGCCGAGCCCGGCGCGGATCAGGCTCTCGAACCAATGCCCGCTGCCCGCGTCCTTGCGCCGGTCATGCTGGCGGATCAGTTCGCTGGAGAAGGCCAGCACGCCCAGCACGCCCCAGCCGAAGGTGTGCACCACCCACAGCACGCACGACAGCGGCACGAACAGCGCGACGCGCAGCCAGATCCGACCGAGCCGCGCCAGCCGCAGCCACAGCGCGAACAGGCACAGTGCCAGCCCCATCGACAGCGCGAAGTTCACGAACCCGAACTGCACCGGATAGCCATAGGCGAGCGGCAGCGCGAACAGCGCGGTCGCGGGAATCCGCCCATGCACCTCGCGCGCGATCCACAACAGCCCGGCGACGGTCAGCATCGGGATTGCGATGACGATCAGCTTGACCGCCAGTTCGAGCCCGACCAGCGGCGCGAGCGGCTCGATCAGCAGGTCGACGCCGAGATTGCCGATCAGCGCCCATTTGAAGGAATACCAGTCGGCCAGCCACGGATGCGCGCCGCGGTCGAGCTGGACGCGATAGCGCCCCATATGGCCGGGCAGGTCGACGATCGGGGGGATGTCGGGCCACAGCAGCGGGATCGCCGCCGCCAGCACCGCCGCGATCACGAACCATCGCGTCTGCCACCAGTGAAGCCGGTCGTCCTGCATCCGCGGCGCCTTACGGGGCGGAGCGGCCTTCCCGCAAGGGGTCGCTGACGCGCCACACCAGCGCCGGGCCGCGCACCGGCACCGGTTGCAGCCACGCGAACCGCTCGCCGCGTTCGAGCCGCGCCCACAGCCCGTCGGGCGCGCGGTCGCGATAGGCGATCATTTCCTGCATCCCCGGGCAGACCGCCAGATAATCGGCGTGCGCGGCGACGATCGCGGCGCGCGCGGCCGCCGGGGGAGCGGTAAAACCGGTGATGACGCGCGCGATCGCCGTCGCGGCGCGATGATAGCCCCCCGCCACCGCGCGATGCGGGGTGTCGAGCAGCAACGCCGGGGTCAGGTCGATCGGCGCGAACACGATACCGGGCGGCAGCGCGCCGAGCACGCGCATGTCGCGCGTGTCGCGACACGGCGCGCGATGGCTGAGCTGCGTCTTCACGGCTTCGTGCCGTGGCACGGCGTTGAGCGCGGCGGCGGCGAGCGTGCCCGGCGCGGCGAGCGCCAGCGTGGCGAGCGTCGCCGCAACCCGCGGCACCGGGCGGGCGATCGCCCGCGCCCGCCCCAGCAGCCGCGCCAGCCACACCGCCGCGGCGGGCGCGGCGAGCGCGTTGGCGGTCGCACCGGCGCGGCTGACCAGCAGCGCGGTGGTGGTGGTGGCGACCAGCAGCAGCGCCATCATCGCCCAGCGCGCGCGCGCCGCGCCCGACGCGTCGTGCCATGCGAGCGCCGCACCGATCAGCCCGGCGAGCGGCAACGCCAGCGTCGCCGCGGCCCAGACGGGTTGCTGCTCCCAGACGGGTCGGCCTTCGAGCACGCCGAGATACCAGACCTGATAGACGAGCGGCGGCAGCGTCCCGAACGGCCCGGCCAGACAGGTCGGCGCGAGCTGCAGCAACGTCACCGCCGCCGCCGCCGCGGTCACGCCCAGCGCCGCCAGCCGCGCGATCAGGCCGTGGCGCTCCACAAACGCGGCCGCCACTATCCCGGTCGCAGCGACCGCGAGCACCGCCAGCCACGCCGGCGCCATTGCGTCGCAGGCCGGGAGCCAGAACCCCGGCCCGCGGGTCACGGCATGAAGAAGGACGGCCGCGCCAGCGAGCGCCAGCATCGTGGTCCGTAGCATCGCGCCGCGCTGCGGCTCGACGACCCACGCCAGCGCCGCGACGCCGGTGATCGCGGCGGCGACCGGCAGGCCTTCGAGCGAGATCGTCAGCAACGTCGCGAGCGACAGCCCGGTCAGCCATCCGCTGCGCCGGTCCGGCCGCGCGACCAGCCCGCGGGCGGCGGCGAGCGCCAGCACCGTCTGCCAGCCATGATGATCGATCCTGAGCGGCGACATCTGAAAGGTGAGCGGGATCGCCAGCGCCGCGGACAGCATCGCCGGCACCACCAGCGCCTCGCCGCCCAGCCGTCGCGCGATCGACGCGATCAGCGCCAGCGCGGCCAGCAACGTCAGCAGCGGCACCGCCACCACCGCGACCTGCTCCGCGAGCGCCCCGCCCAGCAGCGGGCGCAGCAGCACGATCACTGCGGCGAGCGGCAGGTCGACCAGCCGCGACCAGTGCATCGGAAAATCGCCGCCGTTCAGCCGGTGCTGCGCGACGTCGAACCAGCCCTGCCCCGCCAGCCAGTCGCGCACCTCGAGCAGCCGCATCGAATCGTCGGCGTCAGGCAGCACGCGCGCGACGATCGTGCTCCAGCCCGCAACCAGCAGCACCAGCGCCGCCAGCGCCCAGCCGCCGAGCACGACCGCGGCATGACGACGATCGGGCGACAGCTTACGCCGCCTTCAGCGCGGTCGGCACCTGCCGCAGGCTGGCGAGCGCCGCGGCCTCCCCCTCGTTGCCGCTCTCGTGATATTCGGCATCCTCGTTCACCGCCCACACGTCGTAGACGCGCGCGCCGGCCTGGATGTTGCGGACCGTCAGCATCGCGGTCATCATCGCATGATCCTGATTGTTGTAGCGATGCATCCCATTGCGCCCGACGCAGTGCAGCGTCGCGTAGCGGCCCTCGATCTCGCGGCGGAGCATGTCGACGTTCTGCGCATAATCCTCGTCATAGACGGGATAGGCCTTCTCCTGCCGCACCACGACGCCGCCGGTCACCTGCGCCGGATCGCACAGGCCGAGCGTCGCCATCTCCGCGGTGGCGAGCGCGATCAGCTGCTGGTCGCTCGACGTCCACAGCCCGTCGCCCTCGAAACAGAAATATTCGAGCCCGACGCAGGCGATCGCCGGATCGGGCACCATCTCGGGCGACCACGAGCGGAAGTTCTGGATGCGGCCGACCTTCACCTTGGGATCGTGGATGTAGATCCAATTGTCCGGGAACAGCTCGGGCGAACGGATCATCAGCGCGACCGTCAGGAAGTCGCGATATTTCAGGTTCGACGCCTCGGGCAGCGACGCGGGCAGCGGGTGGATGCGGCTCGCCAGCTCGCGCATCGGCGCCGAGGAGATGACATGCGCGGCGTTGAGTGCGACCAGACCGTCGGCGCCGTTGGCGGTGACCGTCCAGCGCCCGGTCGCCTCGCTCAGCCGCAGCTGATGGAGCGCATGGCCCATCAGCACCTGCCCGCCGCGCTCGACGATCCGGTCGCGCGCCGCCTCCCACATCATCCCCGGCCCGAGCCGCGGATAGCGGAAGTTCTCCAGCAGCGTCTTGGCCTGGCCGACGCCGTCATTGGGACGGCGGTTGAGCCCCAGCGAACGCTTGACCCCGTCGACCACCGCGCCCCACAGCGACAGCCCCTTGATTCGCTGCGCCGCCCAGTCCGCGCTCATCCGGTCGCACGGCATCCCCCACACCTTCTCGGTATAGGTCTTGAAGAAGATCGAATAGAGCTTCCGCCCGAACGCGTTGACGGTCCAGTCCTCGAAGCTCTTCACATCGCGCTTCGGGAACAGCTTCGCCTTGGCGAAGCTCGCCATGCACAAGGCCGAGCGCACCACGCCGAGATTGCCGAGCGCCTCGAACGCGCGCAGCGGATAGCTGTAGAACTTGCCCTCGTAATAGATGCGGCTCATCCGCGGGCGTTCGATGAAATCGTCCGGCAGCAGCTCGTTCCAGAGGTCGACGACCTCCTTCGAGCGCGAGAAGAAGCGGTGCCCGCCGATGTCGAAGCGGAAGCCGTCATGCTCGACGGTGCGGCTGATCCCGCCGACATACACCGCGTCCTTCTCGAGGATCGCGACCGAATAGCCGGCCTTGCTGAGCAGATAGCCCGCGGTCAGCCCCGCCGGCCCCGCGCCGATGATCGCTACGTCGACCGTAGTGCCTGACTTCGCCATCACGCCTGTTCCGCTTGCAGTGGATGAGGACGCAATGAAGGAAAGTGGTTGAGGCGTAGTTAACGCCGGATGGTGGCACAGCCCTGCGCTCCTGTTCTATAGCCCGCCGGATGCGCGCTTTTCTTCCCCCCGTGCTGGCCTTGGCGGCCGCGGTCTCGCTGACGCTCCCCGATGCGGCGGCGGCGCAGAGCACCACCTTCGATCTGGCCGGCCCGACGCTGACGATGCGGGTGACGCGCGGCGGCGTGACGCTCCCCGCCGGGCAGGTGCCGGGCATCCGTGCCGGCGACAGGCTGGAGGTCCGCGCCGACCTGCCCGAGGATCAGTCGGCGCATTACGTGCTGGTGGTCGCCTTCCTGCGCGGCGCGACCAATCCACCGCCCAAAGACTGGTTCTTCAAGGCCGAGACATGGGACAAGAAGCCGAAGAAATCGGGGCTTAGCATCACCGTTCCGGACGGCGCGCAGCAGGCGATCGCCTTCATGGCGCCGGAAACCGGCGGCGGCTACAATGCGCTGGTGAAGGCGGTGCGCGGGCGCCCGGGCGTGTTCGTCCGCGCCGCGCAGGATCTGTTCCAGGCGTCGCTCGATCGCGCGCGGCTGGAGACGTTCGTCAACGGCGTCGCGCGCGTCGAGGAGACCGCGCCCGAGCGGCTGGTGCCGGTCTCGACCGCGCTCGCCGGCACGCTGGCGATCAAGCTCAACGCCGATTGCCTGACGCGTGCGCGTTCGTTGCAGGCGTCGTGCCTGACGCAGAACCGCGACGGCATGGTGCTCCAGACCGGTGGCGGGACGACGCTCGCCGAGGTGTTGGGCGGGACGACGACGCAATTCGCCTACAGCCTCGCCGCCACCAAGGAAGGCGGCGCCGGGATCTACAGCCCGTATATCTCGCTGGCGCGCGATTTTGCGCGGCTGTTCGGCGTGTTCCGCAGCGCAAGCTACCAATATGCCCCCGCGCTGGCGGTCGGATCGGGCGAGCGGCTGCGCTTGCAGCTCAACAACCCGCCGTCGTTCCAGAATCCGCAGACCGTGCTGGTCGCGCCGCTGCCGCCGATCGGCAACGCCGCGCCGCCGCCGCTGCGCGCCGCCGCCAAGGACGCCGTGTGCCTCGCGCAGCCCGGCCTCGTGCTGCGGCTCGACGATGCGCCGTTGCTGTTCGCGACCGATTATGCGCGCGACCTGCGGCTGAAGCTCGGCTTGCAGGACGGGCGCAGCGTCGAATTGCCGGTGACCGCCGATGCCGAGCGCGGCGGGCTGGTCGTCGCCGATGCGCAGAAGGCCGGCCAGACCGGGATCAGCGACGCCGCGCTGGTCGGACGCTGGGGGTTCGACACCTTCACCGGCCCGCGCTTCGCGGTCCAGAACGGCGCGCCGACCGCGTGGCAGCCAAAGCCCGACGACGCGGTGGTGGTCGGGCGCGACGCACCGCTGACGCTCCAGGGCGGCGCATCGTCGTGCGTCGAGCAGGTCGCGCTGCGCGACCGCGGCGGGGCGACGCGCCCGGTCGAGTGGAAGGCGAGCGCGGGCGACGAGATCACCGCCACGCTCCCGCTCGCGCGCACCCGGCCGGGCCAGCTGACCCTGCTGGTCGCGCAATATGGCGCGGCGCAGCCCGCGCAGCTGACGCTCAAGGGACAGACCGAGGCGAGCCGGCTCGAAGGCTTCACGCTCTACACCGGCGACAGGGAAGGCCGGCTGGTCGGCGCGCGGCTCGATCAGGTCGCGAAGCTGGAGGTGGCGGGCGTCACCTTCGCGGCGGGCGCGCTGACCCGCGATCCGGGCGGCGGCGACCGGCTGGCGCTGACCACCGACGCCAATACCGAGACGCTGGCGCAGGGCGCAAGCGACGCCAAAGTGACGCTAAAGGACGGGCGCACCACGACGGTGCGCGCGACGATCACCCCGCCGCGCCCGCGGCTGGAGCTGGTCGGTGCGCATGTCGATGCCCCCGCCGCCGCGCCGAAGGTGCCGCTGACGCTTCCCGCTGGGCTGCTCGCGCCGGATGCGACGCTGACCTTCTCGGTGCGCGCGGTCGGCACGCGCCTCACCAACGACGATGCGATCGAGGTCGCGACCGCCGACGACGCGGCGACGACCAAACTGACCGTCGCCTCGGGCAAACTGCAATCCTTGGGTGGCGACGTCGCGGTCGGCACGTTCGCGCCGCGCCAGGCGCTGGGCGCGGCGGCGGTCGGCGCGCTCAAGATGCGGCTGGTGCAGGGCGAGACGCTCGGCGAGTGGCAGCCGCTGGCGCGCGTCGTCCGCCTGCCGGTGGTGACGAAGGTGACGTGCGGCGACAAGGAGTGCGCGATCGACGGCGACGACCTGTTCCTGATCGCGGGCGTCGCCGCGACCCCGGACGGCGCCAATACGCAGCCGGTGCCGGTCGGGTTCGTCGGCACGTCGCTGTCGGCGCCGCGGCCCGCCGGTGACGCGCTGTACCTGAAGCTGCACGACGCGCCCGACGATCTGGTGAAGATTGCGATCGCGCCGGGGCGGAAGGAGTAGCGCCCGCCACCCCTTCCGCGCGCCGTCCTCAGAAGGTGACGCCGATCCCGCCGCTGACGGTCTCGCCGCTGTCCTTGCCGGTGAAGGCACCGGCGCGGTTCTCGGTGTTCCAGTGGATCAGGTTGAACTGCATGCGGATGATGCTGTCGAGATACCAGTTCACGCCCGCGGTCACCGCCGAGCCCTTGCCCGCGGTCGGCACGCCCGAATAATCGAGGTTCTCGTAGCGGGTGAGCAGCTCGATCGCGCCCGGCCCGCCGTCGAACACCGGACGCAGCACGCGCGGCTGCGCAAAGGTGCCGAGCCGCGGATTGTACGGCGGCAGGTCACCGGTCAGGAACCAGCCACCCGACAGGCTCCACGCCTTGGTGACCAGATCGTCACGCCCGCCGCTGAGGCGCGCATGCCGTTCGCCGGCCTCGCCCATCACCCACAACGGGCCGGCATAGCCGCCGACTTCCGCGCCATAGCCGGTGGTGCCGGTGCCGCCGGTCAGCGTGCCGGTCGAGACGCGCAACAGGCTGTTGAACCGCCCGCCGATCACGGTGTTGCGGGTCAGCGCGCCCGGCCCGTTCGCCAGCTTCTCGTCGAAGCCCCACAGCCCGAGATGGACGATCGAGCGATCGGTCCGCAGCGGGTTCCAGTGCGCACGCGCCAGCACCGTGCGGCTGTCCGACACCGTCTGGTTCGCATCGACATTGTCGCCGCTCAGCGTGATCGACGCGTGGCCGCTCTTCCAGAAAATCCGCGGCATCAATGCGATGCCGTAGAAGCCGCGCTGCGGGATGATCGAGGTCGCGACGACGTTGCGCTCCAGGAACGGCGGCGCGTCCGACCCGCTCGACCCTTCGAAGCTGCGATCGTTGAACATGTTGCCGAAGCGGACGTCGTAGGAGATCTGCCCGACGTCGTTGCGCCAGCCGACGAACATCGTGCCGACGTCCGAGACGTTATCGGCGAAGTCGTTCTCGAACTGGTAGAAGAAGTGCGTGCCGATCGCACCCTCGATACCGATGCGCAGCGCACGCGCGCCGGTGGTCGTGATGTTGCGCGCGTCATATTTAGACCCGAAGGTCGAGCTGACGTGGTTGATGATACGGCCGCGCATCTTGAACGTGTACTTGCCGTCCGCCGAATGGAAGATCGGCAGGCCGCCGCGCCATTCGGTGGTGACGCCCGACGGATTGGCGGCGGCGGCGCGCGCCTGCGCGACGGTCTGCTCGGCGGGGCTCGGCGGGATGATCTGCGGCGCGAACGACACCGTCTCGCTGTCGTTGCCGACCGTCGAGGACGCCGACGCGACCCGCTGCGGCGCGGCCGACGGCGTGGCAGCGGCGGTCACCGGCGCGGCGACCGGAGCCTTGTTCTCGACCGCCTCCAGCCGCGCGCGCAAGGCCGCGATCTCGCTGGCCTGGGCGCGGAGCAGCGCGAGGATCTCGGCCTGATCGCCCTGCGTGTTCTTGGCGAGCGCCGGAGTGGCAAGCAGGAGGGCGGAAACAGAGGCGCCCGCACAGAGAAGACGTTTCATGGACCAAGCCTGTTGGGGTGAAGCACCGGTATGACGTCGCGGTGTCGACCGGCGCGCGGCATCGATCCGGGAAGGCGATCACGAGCGCCCTGCCCATCGTTGCAACCACCGTTTCTCGACCGGCGCCCCCCAAGGCCCCACCGAATTTCGGGAGTGCTCGGTATAAGAAAGCGAGATTAATTAGTGACTAAGCGCAAAACGCCGGCAACAATGCAGCATTGTTGCCGGCTCAGCGCCTTGAGCCAGAGCGCGCCGGAAGCCTGAATCAAGCCTCGGCGTGAAGACCTGTAACCTACCGCCAGGCAATGTTGTGCCGCTTCGGCACTCAGAGCGATCAGTCTCCGGTTACGCGCCCCTCGTCATCCTTGAGCTTCGACTTAACCCGCCGCGCACGTGCCGCCTCGATGATGTCGATGAGCTCATGAATGAGAAAGATGCCCTGTCGCGTCTTTCCGTTCGTCTCATCGGGGTCTTGCAGGAATAGCTCCTTGGCGCGCGACGCGATATCAAGTGCCGCAGCGTACCGATCTTCGCCAATCCTGTCGCGAACCTTACCGAATCCCTCGACTAGTATATAAAATTCCGTGTCGATATTGCGCCAAGGGAAATATCCGGTATCATCTTTAAAACTGGGAGCGTTTCCCTGCATAGGAACAACAAAATCGTTTAGTTCGCTTAATGTCTCGGGGATATATAGATTCAAATTCAAATGTTGTCCGTGTTGTGTGTTATTCATTTTCTAATCTCCGGACGAGTGATTATATAGCTACTTCCTATACCAAGTTGACGCGGCCTTATGATTACCACAAAGCTTGGCTTGAAATCGGCACTGAAAAATCCTCTTATCTGCGGGCTCTTTAGATCCTTCCGCGTCAACGTCACGTCGAAGGCGACATCTCCAACCCTTGCATCAGGCTGACGATATGAGGATTCCGGCTTTGAGGTATCATACTCTCTTCGATTGACCCGAACTTGGTTGCTGACTGACTTCAGATCAAAACGCTTATATGTTACCCTTAAATCCGCCCTAACAACATTATCTATATAAGTTCCGATAGCTTGCTCCTTAGACAAACGTCCTCTTAACTTTCCTTCTTCAAATGCCTTTTTTGCTCGGTCGTACGCGCGATCGGTTAGATCCTGCATCACTCGCAGGGTTTCGACCTGCATTGGCTGCAGATCCCCCTTTACCCTCAAAAATGCAGCAGCGCGCTGGATACGCAGGTCGTTCACTTGATTACGCATTCCGTCCCACGTTTTCGGAAAATCAAGTGATTGGAAATTCCACTTTGGGTCTATGGCGTTGATCTGATCGATGAGAAGCGTGCTTCGCTCTCTCGTAATCGCAGACATCAATCCATTTGCAGGCGCCGTAGCCCCCACCACATTATCCGCCAGCGAGATGATTGCGCCACCGGGCGCATCACGAATGCCGGGAGCAGCCTGCTCGAGCGTCATGGGATCCTCGAATGCGCGGCTGTTGCTGCCTCGGGGCATCCCCATCGGTGGTCGAAACTGGACGTTCTGAAACGATCCCGCTTGATCATCGGGAAGATAGACCGCGTCGACGATGCGATCACCCCCCAGCATCTTGTCGGACGACGCGTCGGGAGAAGCCTTGGCTACGCTCTCGAATGAGCGTTGACTGCGCAAGTCCGCACGGCGACGCGAGGTGGCGCTCCCGCGTGACGAACTTGGTCCCCCCGGCCCTGATGTAAACTGCCCATTTCGCGGATCGTGATATGGATTGAACTTCAGCTCGATACCGTCGGCGGTGCGAGTCGGGCGTCGGCCCGTTCGGAGCCACACTGAAAAATGGCGTCGTCGATCGATGCTAGCGACGAGATTGTTCATACTTCGCCCCCACATTTAGTTGGGAACAAATAAAGAACAAAGTGCTTGAAGTCAATAGAAAAGCCGACTCTCCGCTTCGGAGAGCCGGCTAAACCAATAAAGAAACAGTATAGTCGCGCTATGCGAGCACCTTACCGGTCGCGCCGCCCCAGCAACCGCAGCCGCAGCGCATTGAGCTTGATGAAGCCCGCCGCGTCGCGCTGGTCATACGCGCCCTGATCGTCCTCGAAGGTCACGACCTTTTCCGAATAGAGCGAGTTCGGCGACTTGCGCCCCGTGACATGGCACGCGCCCTTGTAGAGCTTGAGCCGGACGGTCCCCGCCACCTTCTCCTGGCTATGGTCGACCGCCGCCTGCAGCATCTCGCGCTCGGGTGAGAACCAGAAGCCGTTATAGACCAGCTCGGCATAACGCGGCGCGAGTTCGTCCTTGAGGTGCGCAGCGCCGCGATCGAGCGTCAATTGCTCGATCGCGCGGTGCGCCAGCGCATAGATCGTGCCGCCCGGCGTCTCGTACATGCCGCGGCTCTTCATGCCGACGAAGCGGTTCTCGACCAGATCGAGCCGCCCGATCCCGTGCTTGCGCCCCAGCTCGTTGAGCTTGGCGAGCAGCGCGGCGGGCGAGAGCGCTTCGCCGTTGACCGCAACGCCATCGCCGCGCTCGAAATCGATCGTGATCGTCTCGGGCTGATCGGGGGCGTCCTCCGGGTTGACGGTGCGCGAGAAGACGTAATCGGGCACCTCGTCCCACGGATCCTCCAGCACCTTGCCCTCCGAGGAGGTGTGGAGCAGGTTCGCGTCGGTCGAGAACGGCGCCTCGCCGCGCTTGTCCTTGCTGACCGGGATCTGGTGCGATTCGGCGAATTCGATCAACCGGGTGCGGCTGGTCAGGTCCCACTCACGCCACGGCGCGATCACCTTGATGTCGGGATTGAGCGCATAATAGCCGAGCTCGAAGCGCACCTGATCGTTGCCCTTGCCGGTCGCGCCATGGCTGACCGCATCGGCGTTGACCAGTTTGGCGATCTCGATCTGGCGCTTGGCGATCAGCGGGCGCGCGATCGAGGTGCCGAGCAGATACAGCCCCTCGTACAATGCGTTGGCGCGCATCATCGGGAAGACGTAATCCTTGACGAACTCCTCGCGCAAATCGTCGATGAAGATATGCTCGGGCTTGATCCCCATCAGCTCGGCCTTGGCGCGCGCCGGCTCCAGCTCCTCGCCCTGCCCCAGATCGGCAGTGAAGGTGACGACCTCGCAGCCATATTCGGTCTGGAGCCATTTCAGGATCACGCTGGTATCCAGCCCCCCGGAATAGGCAAGTACGACGCGCTTGATCTGATCGGTCATGGGCAAGGCTCCTTCTTGCGCGCGCCGCTACGCGCTCGCGCGGGCGAGGGCAACCGTCTTGCCGCCGGGTCGCGCGCCGTTCAGCCGGGGTAAAAGCGGCGCGCGGCACGGGGGCGCCATGAAGCATCGTGTCACCCTCGCCGCCGCGCTCGTCGCCCTGCTGTCGCTCCCGGCGCTGACCGTCACCGCGCTGGGTCAGGAGACGCGCGCCTCCGCCACCGCCAAGCTCGACAAGGAATTCGCCGCGTCGGACGCGAACAGGGACGGCTTCCTCTCGCCCGCCGAGATCGAGGCGCGGATGGGCCGGATGAAGGTCGGCGCGGGCAAGACGCTCGATCCCACCCATGCCAAGCGCGTCGCGGCGCTGTTCCTCGCGCGCGCCGACACCAACAGGGACGGCAAGGTCAGCAAGGCCGAATCGGCGGCGTTGATGGGCGCGGTGTTCAACGCCTATGACACCAATCGCGACGGCAAGGTCGACGCCACCGAAGCCGCCCGCGCGCGTGCTGCGGCAAAGGGCGCGGTGCAGGCGAAGGCGGCACCGAGGCGGTAGACCCGTCTCTTTCGTCATTCCGAGCGTAGCGAAGCAATCCAGGGTCGGATCAGGACGCCCTGGATTGCCGCGCTGCGCTCGCAATGACGGACGAACTCACCCCTCCCGCAAGTGCCGTTCTTCCTCGTACATGTAATCGCGCGTCAGCGGCAGCGCGAGGCGGTCGCGGCTGAACTGGATCTGGTAATTGACCAGCGGCCCGTTGGTGAACGACACGATCGCCCCGGCCAGATAATAGGTCCACATCCGGAAGAAGCGCTCGTCGTACAGCGCGACGATCTGGTCGTGCGCCGCCACCGTCCGCTGGTACCAGTCGCGCAGCGTCATCGCATAATGCATCCGCAGCACCTCGATGTCGGTGACGAACCAGCGGATATATTCGTTCGCCTTCAGCACCTCCGAAAGCGCCGGGATGTAGCCGCCGGGGAAGATATACTTGTCCGTGAACTTGTCGGTGAAGTTCGGCCCGTCGCCGCGCCCGATCGTGTGCAGCAGCATCACGCCGTCGGGCGTCAGCAGGTCGCGGCACTTGTTGAGATAGGTGCGGAAATTGCGCACCCCGACATGCTCGAACATCCCGACCGACACGATCCGGTCGAATGGCCCCTCCAGCGCGCGATAATCGATCAGCTCGAACCGCACCTTGTCGGCGACCCCCGCCTCCTCCGCACGGCGCTTCGCGACCTTCAACTGCTCTTCAGACAGGGTGATCCCCAGTACCTCGGCGCCGGTCTTCGCATGGATATACAGCGCCATCCCGCCCCAGCCGCAGCCGATGTCGAGCACGCGCATCCCCGGGCGGATCGCCAGCTTGGCGACGATATGCGCCTTCTTGTCGGCCTGCGCCTGTTCCAGCGGATTGGCCGGATCGGTGTAATAAGCGCAGCTGTACTGCTTATCGACGTCGAGGAAGAGGTCGTAGAGCCGGTCGGACAAATCGTAATGGTGCGCGACGTTGCGCTTCGAGGCGATCGCCTTGTTCGCGGTCAGGAAGCGATGGCGGATCTGCCCGCCAAGTCGCCGCAGCGGGCTGGCGGATAGCTTGTTGCTGCCATTCTCCCAGCGGCTGTTGCTGGTGGCGAGCATCAGCAGGTCGAGGATATCGCCCTCCTCGACGATCAGCCGCCCATCCATGAACGCCTCGGCGACGCCCAGCGCGGGGTCGGCGGCGATCTCGCGATAGACCTTGGTATCGGTGATGCGGAACGACACCGGCTTCAGCGCGGGATCGTCCTGCCCGAAGGTCGCGACCGATCCGTCGGGCTTGGTGAGGGTGAGGCGACCGCGCTGGATCGCGCGGCGGAGGAAAACGTCGATCAATGCCATGGCCGCCTGCTAAACCCGTCGTTGGGCGATACGCAACCGGCGAGGCATTGCGCGCGGGTAGCGCGGCATCTAGGCAGCCTCCCATGCGCTACGTCAGCACCCGCGGGAACGCGCCCGCGCTCGACTTCGCGGGCGTCACGCTCGCCGGCCTCGCCTCCGATGGCGGGCTGTACGTGCCCGAAAGCTGGCCGACCCTGTCGCCCGACGAAATCGGCGCGCTCAAGGGCCTGTCCTATGTCGACACCGCGGTGGCGGTGATGGCGCCGTTCGTCGAGGGCACGCTGACCCGCGCGGAACTGCACGGGCTGTGCGCGACGGCTTACGGCGCGTTCAGCCATGACGCGGTGACCCCGCTGGTGCAGCTCGATCACGACCAGTGGCTGCTGGAACTGTTCCACGGCCCGACGCTGGCGTTCAAGGACGTCGCGCTGCAATTGCTCGGGCATCTGTTCGAGCGGTTCCTGAAGGGCACCGACCAGCATCTGACGATCGTCGGCGCGACCAGCGGCGACACCGGCTCGGCGGCGATCGACGCGGTGGCGGGGCGGAGCGGCGTCGACATCTTCATGCTCCACCCCGAAGGCCGGGTGAGCGAGGTGCAGCGCCGCCAGATGACCACGGTCGGCGCGCCCAACGTCCACAACATCGCGATCCGCGGCGATTTCGACACCGCGCAGGCGCTGGTGAAGGCGATGTTCAACGACTCGTCCTTCTCGACGCGCTTCCGGCTGTCGGCGGTCAATTCGATCAACTGGGCGCGGCTGATGACGCAGGTGGTCTATTATTTCTACGCCGCGGTCCGGCTCGGCGCGCCGGCGAAGCCGGTCGCGTTCAGCGTCCCGACCGGCAATTTCGGCGACGTCTTCGCCGGCTATGTCGCGGCGAAGATGGGGCTGCCGGTCGCGAAGCTGGTGGTGGCGACCAACGTCAACGACATCCTCGCCCGCGCGCTGACCAGCGGCGACTATTCCAGCCGCACCGTCGTCCCGACCCCGACGCCGTCGATGGACATTCAGGTGTCGAGCAATTTCGAGCGGTTGCTGTTCGATCTCGGCGGGCGCGACGGCGCAGCGCTCGCCGAACAGATGCGCAGCTTCGAGGATGCGCGCAGCATCCGGCTGACCAATGCCCAGACGCAAGGCGCCGCGCCGCTGTTCGTCGGCGAACGCGTCGACACCGAGGAGATGGCGCTGGCGATGCGCCACGCGCACGAGCGCGCCGGACAGATCGTCGACCCGCATACCGCGATCGCGCTCGCCGCGGCGCAACGCCACGCCGCGCAGGGCGTGCCGATGGTGACGCTGGCGACCGCGCATCCCGCGAAGTTCGGCGACGCGGTCGAGCGCGCGACCGGCGTCCGTCCGCCGCTGCCGCCGCGCGTCGGCGACCTGTTTGAGCGCGAGGAGCGGTTCGTGACGCTCGACGCCACCTATGAGGCGGTGAGCGGCTATGTGGCGCAGCACGCGGTGCCGCGCAGCTGATGCAGCTGTCGACTCTCATCGGCGAGCCGTGGGCGGATTACGGGCTGGTCGACTCCGGGCACGGCCGCAAGCTCGAACGCTACGGCCGCTTCCGCTTCATCCGCCCCGAACCGCAGGCGCTGTGGGCGCCCGCCAACGCCGACTGGCGCGCGCAGGGCGAGTTCGTCCCCGGCAGCGACGAGGACGGCGGCGGGCAATGGCATTTCGCCGAGCCGGTCCCGCGCGACGGCTGGCCACTGGGATGGAGTGAGGGCGACGCGCGTGTCCGCTTCACCGCGCAGACCACGCCGTTCCGCCACCTCGGTTTCTTCCCCGACATGGCGCCGGTCTGGTCGTGGATGCGCGAGCGGATCTCGGGCATGGCGGAGCCGGAATGCCTCAACCTATTCGGCTATACCGGGGTCGGCACGCTGGCGCTGTCGGCGGTCGGCGCGAAGATGGTGCATGTCGATGCGTCCAAGAAATCGGTCGAGGCGGCGCGCGGCAATGCGGCGCTCTCCGGGCTCGCCGAGGCGCCGGTGCGCTGGATCATCGACGACGCCGCCAAGTTCGTCGCGCGCGAGGTGCGGCGAGGGCGGCGCTATGACGGTATCCTGCTCGACCCGCCCAAATACGGCCGCGGGCCGACCGGCGAGGTGTGGCGGCTGGAGGAGGACCTGCCCGACCTGATCGCCGACTGCCGCCGGCTGCTCGACGCCGAGTCGCGTTACCTGTTCCTCACCGTCTATGCCGTGCGCATGTCGGCGCTGGCGATCGGCGAGATGCTGCGCCAGGCCTTCGCCGACCTGCCCGGCACGATCGAGGCGGGCGAGCTGGCGGTGCGCGAGGAAGCGCGCGGGCTGGCGCTGCCGACCGCGATCTGGGCGCGGTGGTCACGGTAGGGTCAAAGCTCGGCGCAGGAGCGACCCCGCTGAGCGGACCGGCGACGGCCACCCGCCTGCGCCCGCATGCCACGAGCGCCGTGCGCCATCTCGACTGACGGGCGCGACACCTCCCCCGTCATCCCCGCGGGGGCGGGAATCCAGACGCGCTGACGGCGCGGCTCCACCACCGGCGCTGTGCGTCTGGAGTCCCGCCCTCGCGGGAATGACGGAAAGGGGGCGCGTTCAAAGAACAAGTCCCACCGGACGCTGCCAACCTTTGGCCAATCCCGCCGGATCACGCAGGCGGAATCCGCCATCCCACTGACCGCCTCATCAGAGAGCCGCCTATTTCCGCCGTTTTCTCGACTTGGCACGCCTCCTGCAAAGTGGTTGGCATCGACCGGATGTCCCGGCCGAGCCCCACCAGGGAGACCCACCATGACCGCTCGTTTCGCCGATCTCGCCCGCCCGCTCGCCACCGTCGCAGCCGCGTTCACCGTCGCCGCGATGATGGTCGGCGCCGCCGTCCCCGTCCTGCCGATCGCCTGAGCGGAGCCGTGACGATGACCCGCCTGCCCTCGCTGCCGCACGCGCTGCTGCTCACCGCCGCCAG
>CAJYLV010000055.1 GCA_913776255.1 uncultured Sphingomonas sp.
CGCACCGGCGACGGTGACCTATATCCACGCCGGGGCGCTGCTGGACCGGCCGGGCCAGCCGCCGCGCGGCAACAGTACGATCGTGGTGCGCGACGGGACCGTGGCGGAGATCCGCGACGGCTTCGTCGCGCCGCCGGCGGGGGCCACCTTGGTCGACCTGTCGCGCCGGTTCGTGATGCCGGGCATGATCGACATGCACGTCCATCTGTGGGGGATCGGCGGCGATCCGATGCGCGCGCGGCTGGAGGCGCTGACCCGCGACCGCTTCGACGACGAGATGACCGCGGTCGCCAACGCGCGCGCGACGCTGGCGGCGGGGTTCACCTCGGTGCGCGATCTCGGCGGCGATCCGCGCGGCATCCGTGCGCTGCGCGATGCGATCGACGCCGGGACGGTCGAGGGGCCGAGCATCACCAATGCCGGCGAGATGATCTCGGTGACCGGCGGGCACGGCGATGCCGGCAACGGCCTCGCCGAGGAGTTCGCCGAGGCGGTGCATGCGCATGAGATCAACCTGTGCGACGGCCCCGACGACTGCCGCCGCGCGGTGCGCGCGCAGGTCGGGATGGGCGCGAAGGTCATCAAGTTCGCCGCGACCGGCGGGGTGCTGTCGAACGTCAGCGGCGGGCTGGGACGGGCGATGACGCCGGAGGAGATGCGCGCGATCATCGACACCGCGCACGCGCTCGGCCGCAAGGTCGCCGCGCACAGCCATGCCGCCGAGGGGACCAAGGCTGCGCTGGAGGCCGGGGTCGATTCGATCGAGCACGGCACGTTCCTCGACGACGACACGATCCGGCTGTTCAAGGCCAAGGGCGCGTATCTGGTGCCGACCGAGATTGCACCGGTCGCGGCGCTGGCACAGGCGCGCGGCGGCGCCCTGCCCCCGGCGACGATCGCCAAGGCCGAACAGGCCGCGGCGGCGATGGCCGCCAACCACCGCCGCGCCTATGCGGCGGGCGTGAAGGTGGCGTTCGGCACCGATACCGGCGTGTCCAAGCACGGCGACAACGCCACCGAATTTGCGTGGCTCGTCAAAAACGGCCTTTCCCCGGCGCAGGCGATCGCCGCCGCCACGATCGCAGCGGCCGAGCTACTGGGACGTGACGACATCGGGACGATCGCACCGGGCAAGACCGCCGACATCATCGCGGTGCGCGGCTCGCCGCTCGACGACGTCACACGGCTGGAGCATGTCGACTTCGTCATGCACCGCGGCACCGTCGTGAAGCGCCCCGTCACCGCCAGCTGATCGCCTGAAGGAACCTCCCTTGCGCCTGACCCTCGCCCTCGCCCTGCTCGCCGCCACCCCGGCCGCTGCGCAGCAACAGCCCAATGCCGCCCCCGCCGATGCACCGACCCGACGCTTCACCGGCGAGGATTTGTTCGGCCTGTCGATCGCCGCCGATCCGCAGATCAGCCCGGACGGGCGCACGATCGTCTACGTCCGGCGCAGCGCCGACATCATGACCGACCGCATGCAATCGTCATTGTGGCTGATCGACGTCGCGAGCGGCCGGCAGTCGCCGTTCGCGACGCAGGGCTCAAGCCCGCGCTGGTCGCCGGACGGGACGCGCGTCGCCTATGTCGCGGGCGACGGCAACGGATCGCAGCTGTTCGTCCGCTGGATCGCGAGCGGCGCGAGCGCGCGCGTCACCTCTTTCCCCGGCGATCCGCAGGCGCTGGCATGGTCGCCGGACGGCACGCGGCTCGCCTATATCGCTACGGTCGCGGGCGAGCCGACCACGCTGGGCAAGGCACCGGCCAAGCCGGAGGGGGCGAAATGGGCCGAGCCGCTGACCGTCATCGACCGGATCAACTATCGCAACGATGGCGGCGGTTACGTGAAGCCGGGGCGCGACCATCTGTTCATGGTCGCGGCCGATGGCGGGGCGGCACGGCAGCTGACCTTCGGTGCGTTCGACGACGGCGGGCCGCTGTCATGGACCCCCGATGGCCGCGAGATCGTCTTCGCGGCGATCCGCGGGCCGGATGCCGAGCGCCAGATCCTGAATTCCGACGTGATGGCGGTCGACGTAAACACCGCCGCGCTGCGCACGCTGACCACGCGCGACGGGCCGGACGGACAGCCGCGCGTCTCGCCGGACGGTATGAAGATCGCGTGGCTCGGCTTCGACGACAAGCGCCGCAGCTATGAGAATACCCAGCTCTACGTCGGCGATCGCCAGGCCGGCGCGCCGCGCTCGCTGACCGCATCGCTGGATCGCGGGATCGAGGACGCGACATGGGCGGCGGACGGGCGGAGCCTGTATGCCAGCTATGACGATCGCGGGCAGCGGCGGATCGCGCGGATCGGGCTCGACGGGCGGGTGCAGCCGCTGATCGACAATGTCGAGGGCGGCGGGATCGACCGTCCCTATACCGGCGGCGAATTCTCGGTGTCGAAGGGCGGGACGATTGCCTACACCGGCGGCGACGCCGGCGCCCCGGCCGACGTGTGGGTGTGGAGCGGCGGAAAGCCGCGGCGGCTGACGCAGCTCAACGACGTGCTGACATCGTCCAAAGCGCTGGCGAGCGTCCGCAAGATCGCGGTCACCGCACCCGACGGGCGCCCGATCGACGCGTGGCTCGCCATCCCGGCCGGCCGGACGCCCGGCGAACGCGTGCCGCTGATCCTCGAGATCCACGGCGGTCCCAACAGCGCCTATGGCCCGAGCTTCGCCTCCGACGTCCAGCTCTACGCCGCCGCGGGCTATGCGGTGCTGTGGACCAATCCGCGCGGGTCGACCTCCTACGGCGCCGAGTTCGCGAACCTGATCGACAAGAATTATCCCTCCGCCGATTACGACGACCTGATCGCCGCGGTCGATGCCGCGATCGCCGACGGCACCGCCGACCCCGACAACCTGTTCGTCACCGGCGGCTCGGGCGGCGGGGTGCTGACCGCATGGATCGTCGGCAAGACCGACCGCTTCAAGGCGGCGGCGACGCAGAAGCCGGTCATCAACTGGACCAGCGAGGCGCTGACCATGGACGCGACGCTGTTCACCTCGCGCTACTGGTTCAGCAAGCTGCCGTGGGAGGATCCGATGAGCTACTGGAACCGCTCGCCGCTCAGTCTGGTCGGCAACGTCAAGACGCCGACGCTGGTCGTCGTGGGCAGCGAGGATTACCGCACGCCGGTGAGCGAATCCGAGCAATATTATGCCGCGCTCCAGATCCGCGGCGTGCCGACCGCGCTGGTCAAGGTGCCCGGCGCCAGCCACGGCGGCTTCACGTCGCGGCCTTCGCAGTCGGCGGCGAAAGCGTCGGCGATCATCGCGTGGTTCGATCGTTATCGCGCGCGACCGACGACCAGACCATGATCGCTGGCGTCGATCCGACATCATTGACCCGGAGCTAGCCCGCCGTTAACGCGACTTACTCGCACTAGCGGGGAAGTGCCGGATAGATGACGCGATCGGTTCTGTTTCAGGTTCACTGGTTCCTCGGCATCACCGCCGGGCTGGTGCTGGCGGTGATGGGCGTCACCGGCGCGTTGATGAGCTTCGAGCCCGAACTCCTCGCCGCGCTCAATCCCGGCGTCGTCACCGTCGCGCCCGCCGCCACCCCGCCGCTTTCCGCGCCGGCGCTGATCGCGCGCTTCGGCGAACAGCGCCCGGCCGCGACGATCACGCGGCTGATCGTGGAACGCGACCCAAGCCGCGCCGCCGTCGTCACTTACTCGGTAGGGGGATCGAAGGCGCGGCAGCGCGTGTTCGTCGACCCTGCCACCGGCACGCTGCTCGGCGAACCCCGTGGCGAGCGCTTCTACGGCGTCGTCGAGGATCTGCACCGCTGGCTGGCGCTGCCCGGCGCGGGCAACGGCATCGGACGCCAGATCACCGGCTTCGCGGCGCTGGCGCTGATCTATTTCGCGCTGTCGGGACTCTATCTGCGATGGCCAAGGCGCCCGCTCGACTGGCGGAACTGGCTGGTGCTGGATTTCCGCATGACGGGACGCAATCTCTATCGTGCGCTGCACGCGATCGTTGGCGGCTGGGTATTGCTCTTCTATCTCGTCAGCGCCGGCACCGGCTTGTGGTGGTCGTATGACTGGTATCGCAGCGGGGTGCAGCACCTGCTGTCGGTGGAGCGGGCGCATGAGGCGCGATCCCCAAAGGGCACGTCGCCCGAAGCCGACCTGCCGCGCGCCTGGCAGACCTTCGAACGCGTCACGGCCGGGCAACGCTACGACATCGTGACCGCCACCAGCCGCAACGGTCCGGCGGTCCAGTTCCGGGGCAAATTGCCGGGCGCGCGCCATGATCGCGTGTCGGATGAGCTGACGATCGACAGCACCACCGGCAAGGTCATTTCCGACACGCGCTACGCCGATCGTGCGCCGGGTGAGGACATCGTCGCGAGCATCTACGAGATTCACCGTGGCGCCTATTTCGGCCTCGCCGGGCGGGTCGCGATCATGCTGACCAGCCTGACGATGCCGCTGTTCACGATCACCGGCTTCCTGCTGTACTTCGCGCGCCGCCGTCGCAAGCGCGCGCTGACGATGGTCACGTCCCATGCCCCGTCGCCGACGCCGGTCGACGCCGCCGACACGCTGGTCGCGTTCGCGAGCCAGACCGGCGCCGCCGAACGGATCGCGCGGCTCACCGCGCAGGCGCTGCCCGGCGCCGCGGTCCTGCCCGTCGCCGCGCTGGATGCGCGGGTGCTGGCGGGCGCGAAGCGGCTGCTCGTCGTGGCCAGCACCTATGGCGAAGGCGAACCGCCCGATGCCGCGCGCGGCTTCGCGCGGACGATGGCGGCGGGTGCGGGCGATCTGTCGCACCTGTCCTATGCGGTGCTCGCGCTCGGCGATCGCGAATATCGTGATTTCTGTGCGTTCGGGCATCGCATCGACCATTGGCTGCACGATGCGGGCGCCACGCGGCTTTTCGACCTGATCGAAGCGGACGGTGACGATGCCGATGCGCAGCGGCACTGGCAGCAGCAACTGGGCGGCCTCGGCGCGCGGACCGACCAGCCCGACTGGGCGCCCGCTCCGATGGCCGGGTGGCGCCTGGTCGAACGTCGGTTGCTCAATCCGGGGAGCGTCGGCGGCGCGGCCTGGCATGTCGCGCTCGTGCCGCTGACGGCATCGACGACGTGGCAGGCGGGCGACATCCTCGAAGTGCTGCCGCAGCACGATCCGGCTCGTGTCGCTGCGTTCGTTCGCGCCCACGGGCTTGCCGACACGCCGGACCTGCGCGCGCTGCTGATGACGCGTCTCCTGCCCGAGGTCGTCGCTGACGGCTTCGACCCGGCAGCGTTGAAGCCGCTTCCGCACCGGGACTATTCGATCGCCTCGATCCCCGAGGACGGCCGGGTCGAGCTGATCGTGCGCGCCTGCACCGCGGCGGACGGCTTCGCCGGGCTGGGGTCGGGATGGCTGATCGACGGGGCGCCGGTCGATGGGGTCGTCCAGGCACGCGTCCGGACCAACCCTGGCTTCCATGCCCCGCATGACACGGCGACGCCGCTGATCCTGATTGGCAACGGCACCGGGCTGGCCGGGTTGCTCGCGCATCTTCGCCAGCGCGCGCGCGACGGCGGTGCGCAAGCGTGGCTCTTCTTCGGCGAGCGCCACCCCGATCATGACGATCTTCATGCCGACACCCGCGCGGCGCTGACGGTGCGGGGCACCCTCGCGGCGACGTGGCCCGCCTGGTCGCGGCTCGGCGCAGGTCCACGCTACGTGCAGGACGCGGTGGCGGCGGCCGGCGACCGGATTGCGGCCGCGGTGGCCGACGGCGCGGCGATCTACGTGTGCGGCAGCATCGCCGGCATGGCGCCGGGGGTCCATGCGGCGCTCGCCACGATCCTCGGCGAGGACGTGCTCGAGCGGATGCTGGAAGAAGGGCGCTATCGCCGCGACATTTATTGATCCCGCCACGGGCGCTGCGGCGTTCATGTGGATCAACGACAGCGTCGTGCATCTTGGCGCATCAGGCCGATCCTGGAGAAGGATGCTGCCATGGCCGATGCACGGACCCCCTCGCCCGGTGCTTCCGCGCTGCTGATCATCGACATGATCAACGATCTGGCGTTCGACGGCGGCGAGGCGCTCGCCCCGGCGGCGGTGGCCGCGGCGCAACGGATCCGCGGGCTGCGCGATGCCGCGGATCGGGCGAAGGTCCCGGTGATCTACGTCAACGACAATTTCGGGCACTGGCTGTCGGAGCGCGGCGCGATCGTCGATCATTGCCGCGCCGAGGCGAGCCGCGGCAAACCGCTGATCGACCTGCTGCACCCGCGCGACGACGATTATTTCGTCGTGAAGCCGCAATTCTCCGGCTTCTATGCGACCAACCTGCCGGTGTTGCTGCCGCAGCTCGGGGTCAGCCGCCTGATCCTGACCGGGATCGCCGCCGACATCTGCGTGCTGTTCACCGCCGCCGACGCGCACATGCGCGACTATGACCTGTGGGTGCCGGAGGACACCGTCGCGAGCGAGCAAGACGCGCACCGTCGCTGGGCATTGGAGCTGATGCGGCACAGCATGTGCGCCGAAACCGCGTCGAGCGACGCATTGTCGCTGCCTGCGTGGCTCGATCGCGCCTGACGGTCGCGCCGCGCGCCCTTCAGCCCCGCCGCGACGTCGCGCGCGGACGCAGCAGGTCGAGCGCATCGGCATTGTCGCGCCCCCAGGCATACAGCAGTTCGATCGGTTCGACGAAGCGCCGGCCGAGCGGTGTGAGGCGATATTCGACGCTGGGCGGCATCACGCTTTCGACATGCCGGCTCAGCAAGCCGCTCTCCTCCATAGCGCGGACGGTCTGGGTCAGCATTTTCTTCGAGATGCCGGGCAGGCTGCGCTGGAGCACCCCGGTGCGCGCCGCGCCGGCGTGGCGTGCGTGCAGCGTGTGGAGCACCATGCTCGTCCATTTGGTGGCGAAGAGTTCGAGCACGCGGCGCGGCGCGCAATCCTCCCGCCATTCCTCGTCGCGCGTGCCGGGCTGCATGTGGTTACCTTTCGGTGCCTGGGGAGGTGAATGGTGCCGTCTAGAAGCCTGTCGCCGCGCTGCCTAGCTGTCAGGCAGGCAAGGAGATTTTATGACGAAGACGGCATTGGTGGTCGGTGCGAGCGGGATCGTCGGCGCGGCGACCGCGGCATTGCTGGTCGAACGCGGCTGGACGGTGCATGGGCTGGCGCGACGCCCCGTCGCGCAGCCGGGGGTGCAGCCGCTCGCTGCCGACCTGCAGGATGCGGCGGCGACCGCCGCTGCGCTGCGTGACATCCACCCCGATGCGGTGTTCATCACGACCTGGGCGCGGCAGGACAGCGAGGCGGCGAACATCCGCGTCAACGGCGCGATGGTCCGCAACCTGTTGGACGCGCTGCCCCGCCCTACCGGGCCGCGGCATGTCGCGCTGGTGACGGGACTGAAGCATTATCTCGGGCCGTTCGAGGCCTATGGCCAGGGCACGCTGCCCCAGACACCGTTCCGGGAGGAGCAGGGGCGGCTCGACGTCGAGAATTTCTATTACGCGCAGGAGGACGAACTGTTCGCCGCGGCGGCGCGCGACGGTTTCTCATGGAGTGTCCATCGTCCGCATACGGTGATCGGACTCGCGGTCGGCAATGCGATGAACATGGGCACGACGCTGGCGGTCTATGCGACGCTGTGCCGTGAGACGGGCCGCGCCTTCACCTTCCCCGGCTCGGCGGCGCAATGGTCGGGGCTGACCGACATGACCGACGCCGGGCAGCTGGCGCGGCATCTGCTGTGGGCGACCGACACCGCGGCGGCGCACGATCAGGCGTTCAACGTCGTCAATGGCGACGTCTTCCGCTGGCAGTGGATGTGGGAACGGATCGCGGCATGGTTTGGTGTCGAGGCGGCGCCGTTCGACGGCGTCGTCCGGCCGCTCGAGCAGCAGATGGCCGATGACGCGGCGCTCTGGCGCGAGATCGCGCTGCGCGAGGGGCTCGCCGAACCCGACCTCGCGCGGCTCGCCTCCCCGTGGCATACCGACGCCGATCTCGGACGGCCGATCGAGGTGGTCACCGACATGGGCAAGAGCCGGCGGCTCGGCTTCACCGATTACCAGCCGACCGACGATGCCTTTTACGCGCTGTTCGAGCGGCTGCGCGCCGCGCGGCTGATCCCGTGAGGCGGTCGCCGCCCGTCCGCCGGAGCGGGCGGGCGGCGCCATGCGTCACAGCCGGAGCGAGACGCCCGCGACGATCTGCCGCCCGAGCAGATCATAGCCCATGATCGTGTTGCCGCGCAGCAGCCCGATCTTCGAACGGCTGTCGGGAACGATCGGCGGGTCGCGGTCGAACAGGTTGTTCGCAGCGATGCGGAAGGTCATGCGCTTGTTGATGTCGAACCCGATCGCGAGATCGATCCAGTCGTAGGCGGCGATGCCCGGATACTGGTCGCGACGCTGGCTTTCGTCCTGCTGCGGGATGCCGGTGCTCGCCGGTGCGTAAAAGGTCGTCGGCATGCCGCTGCGGTGACGCCAGTTGACCGACACGTTGGCGATCCGCTCGGGCGCGAACCACGTCACGCGCGCCTGATGCGCCCACCGCGGCATGCTCTCGCCGCACCCGCTGCTGAAATAGCCGGTGCAATTGCGCTGGATCGCTGTCGGCGACGCCTGACCGCCATTGCGGGTCATCAACGTGCCGTTGAAGCTGACATCGAGCAGGCCGGCGCCGCCGAGGCCGACATTGTACTGACCCTGGAAGTCCCAGCCGTAGGATTGCTCCTTGTAGCCGTTCGTCGATCCGCGCGCGACCCAGCCGGTCGCCGGGCTGGTCGCCGGCGAGCTAGATAACGTGCCGGTACCCGGATTGCGGACAACCCCGCGACAGAAATAATCGAGCCCGGTGGTCAGGCATTCGTTGATGAAGTCCTGCGGCTGCACGAACGTCAACTGGTCCTCAAGATCGATCAGCCAGCGATCCACCGACACCGTCAGGCCCGGGATGAAACGCGGACGCAACACGACGCCGAACGTCTTGGTATAGGCAGTTTCCGGCTTCAGGTTGAACCCGCCCTCGCGCACGGTACACGCATCGTTCGGACAGATCAGCGTCGCGCTGCCGTACAGATTCGCAGGCAGGCCGGTATTGGCGCATTGCGCCGCGCTGTAGAGCGGCGCGAGGCGCGGACCGCTGGGGTTGTTGGTGTCGACGCGCGGGGCGCAGGGATCGGCGTAGAAGCCCTGGTTCCAGAAGATGTTCGATGCGCCCGCTGCGGCGCCGACACCCGGCGCGGCCTGCGCCTTGTTGTAGGAGGCGCGGAAGGTGATGTCCTCGACCGGCGACCACAGCCCCTCGATCTTCCACGTGGTGAAGCGGTTTTCGAGGCGGTTGTACTTGGAGACGCGATAGCCGCCGTTAAATTGCAGCAGCCGCGTCCATGATTGATTTTCAACCAGCGGGGCCTGGATCTCGGCATTGGCCTCGAAGATGTTCTGCGTGACGCGCTGGTTCTGGCCGCCGTTGTTGTCGATGAAGATCTGGTTGACGACCGTCCGCTCCATCTCCTCACGATATTCCGCGCCAAGCGCGACCGCAACGCCCTGTTCGGCGAACGGCGAGGTGATGCCGTACTTGCCGAGATCGCCGCTGGTGGTCGCGAGGAACTGCAACAAGCGCGGGATGCGCGTGCTGATCCCGCCCGACGCCGCACCGTACAGATAGTCGTTGAGGGCCTGATCCTTGTTGAACGGCGCGAAGGCGTTGAACGGGACGCAGTTCGGATCGCTGCCGTTCACGACCGAGCGGCAGGTCGGCACGCCGCCAACGTTCACGACGTCGAGCGAGCGGTTGACGTTGGCGAATTGCGCGAACGGCTGGTCGATCGTGTCGAGCCGCGCGCGCGAGATCATCGCCGCGACGTCATAGCTCCAAACGTCGTTGAGCCCCTTCCCGCGCAGACCCGCGACGATGCGATAGCCCTCGTTGGTGAACTTCGACCGGACCAGCGGCAGCCCATCGAAACGATAACGGACGTCGATCGGCGCATATTGGCCAGCCACCCCGGCGTTGACGCCGCACAGATCGGTGCGTTGCGATGCCGATAGGAACGGATTGTCGCAATTCACCTGATACGGATCGCTGCCATAAGCGCCGAAGTTGAAGGTGCGGTTCAAAACCGTGTTGTACGACTTGTCGCGATAGAACAGCGCATTTGCATAGAGTTCGATGTCACTGGTGATCTCGGCGGTCAGGAAGCCGCCGACGTTCACGCGCTCGAACGGGCGCTGGAAGGCATGATCGTCATACGGGTTCGCCGACGCGCCCGACGGTCCGCTGTTGATCGGGATGAACGTGCCGTCGCCATTCGGATTGTTGACCAGCTGCTGTCCGGCGCGCGGGCCGGATTGCGGGATGATCGTGCCGGCGGGCGTGAAGCTGGCGCGATTGCAGCCGAGCGGAGCGTTATTGGCCGATTGCGTGACCTCGCAGACCGCGGTCGAGCGGTCGCCGAGCTTCACGAGGCTGGACTGGCGATAATTGATGAAGCTGCTGAGGTTGACACGGCCGTCGAACAGGTTGGTGCCGGCGGCAAGGCTGATGTCGCTGCGCCCGCCGTCGTTGCTCAAACCGTCCGGCGAGGCGAAGCCGGCGCGGCGCGCGGCCTCGGTCACGGCATTGGCGGAATTGTTGTGATTGAAGAAGCTGTAATTGGCGTCGATGCGGATGCCCGAGAAGTTCTTCTTCAGGATGAAGTTGACGACGCCCGATACCGCGTCAGAGCCGTACACCGACGAGGCGCCGCCGGTCAGCACGTCGATCCGCTCGACCAGCGCATTGGGGATGATCCCGACGTCGACGGTGTTCGGCAGGCCGATCCGCAGCCCGTCGATCAGCATCAGCGTGCGCTCATAGCCGAGGCTGCGCAGCTTGATGCGCTGACGACCTTCGGAGTCGCTGAAATTCTGCTCGGAATTGACCTGTACCTGCGGCAGCCGGTTGACGACTTCCTCGATCGTTGTCGCGCCCTGCGCGGCGATGTCGAAGGCGGTGGTGGTGACGATCGGTGCCGCGGAGCGGTTGTTGGGGCGCACGATGCGCGTACCGGTGACCACGACATCCTGCCCGCTTGGGGCCTCCTGGGTGCGACCGATATCGCCGGCGAGCTTGGCCGAGGCGACCGGATCGCCGATCAACGTCGCCGGCGGCGTCTCGGTCTGGGCGGCGGCCATCGTCGGCATCGCCATCAGCGCGGCCACGCAGCACCCTCCGGCCAGCATCTTCCTCATCGTCATCACCTTTGGTCCCCTTACGCTCCCTGAAGCGCCCGGAAGACCTGCGCACGTCCGCCTTTGTGACGGATCGTGGCACGTGCCTGAGTTGCTGGTCTCCCGGGGTCAGCGACCAAAGGTTTGTCACTGCCAAGATGATTTAACAATGAAAAATTATGTCAACTCACATGGTTGCACCGCAATCATCAGATGATAGCGCCACCACGGCGCAGATTCGGTCGAGAACAAAGGGTAGCCGGTATCAGGCTGCGCGTCGTGCCGCCACGATGGCCTTCCTCGCGGTGCCGGAAGACAGGTCGACCGCAAAGCGCGCCACCTGTCGCGACAGCTCGTCGGCCTCGCTCGCCAGGCTCCGCGCGGCCGCGGTCGCCTGCTCGACCATCGCCGCATTCTGCTGGGTGACGCCGTCCATCTCGGCGACCGCGGTATTGACCTGCTGGAGCCCGGTCGCCTGCTGTTCCGCCGCTGCGCTGATCGCCGACATGAGCCCGCTGATCTCGCCGATCCGGGCATTGATCGTCTGGAGCGCGGCGCCTGCCTCGGCGACCAGCCCGACGCCGAGATCGACCTGCTCGGTCGAGGCGGTGATGCGGGTCTTGACGTCGCGTGCCGCATCCGCCGAGCGCTGCGCCAGCGCCCGCACTTCGGACGCGACCACCGCAAAGCCCTTACCCGCATCCCCGGCCCGTGCCGCCTCGACGCCGGCATTGAGCGCCAGCAGATTGGTCTGGAAGGCGATCGCATCGATGACGCTGATGATGTCGCTGATCTCACCCGACGAGCGCTCGATCCCGCCCATCGCGTCGACCGCGCGCCGCACGACATCGCCCGAGGCAGCCGCCTCGTGCCGCGCGGTCGCGACGATCCGATCGGCTTCGGAGGCGTCCTTGGCGGTCTGCCGCACGGTGCTGGTGATCTCCTCCATCGCCGCCGCGGTCTCCTCAAGGCTCGCGGCCTGTTGCTCGGTGCGTTGCGACAGGTCGTCGGACGCGGCCCGGATGTCGGCCGCGCCGCTCTTGATGTCGCTGGCGGCGCGCATCACCGCCGCCATCACCTGCGCCACCGCCTCGATCGCGCGGTTGAAATCGATCTCCAGCTGCTGATAGCTCGGCGGAAAGCCGGACAGGCGGGCGCCGAGATCGGCATCCGCCAGCCGCTGAAGCCCCTCGGCCATCTTCTCCATGACCATCCGCCGTTCGCGCTCGGCATGCTGCTTCTCGACCGCAGAGTCGCGGAAGACGAGCACCGCCTTGGCGATACTGCCGATCTCGTCGGCCCGGTCGGTGCTCGGAACCGCGACATCGGTGCGCCCGCCGGCCATCTCGACCATGATCGCGGCCATGTCGACGACCGGCTTCGCCATCGCCCGCGACAGCAGCACGCCCAGCGCCCCGGCCAGCGTGATCGCGACCAGCCCGCCCAGCCCCAGCGCCAGCTTCACCATCAGCTCGGCGTGATATTGCTCCAGGTCCTGACGTGCGACCCATTCCGCCTGCGCCGCCTGGATTTCCTTATGCGCCTTGCGGATCGCGCTCAGCTGCTTGGCGCCGGCCAGTTCGCGCGCGGTCTCGCGCGTCGCCGGGTTCGCATAAGCGGCCAGTGTCGGCGCGACCTTCATCCGCTGCCATTCGGCGACGGCGGCAAGAAAGGCGTCGACGCGGCGCAGCTGGTCGGGGCGCGGCGCGCTCTGCTTGAACTTGGCGGCGGCCGTGCCGATCAATGCGCGATTTTCCTCATGCGTGTCGAGGAACGCCTGCTTGCCGAGCAGCACATAGCCGCGGATCGCGCTCTGCCCCTCCACGACGCCGGTGAGCATGTCGTCGGCATTGTCCGACGCCTGCTTGGCCTGATCGCGCACCACCGCGACGTCGTGCAGCCGCGCGACGTTGACGAAGACGATCACGCTGACCGCGGTGAAGGTCGCGATCAGCGAGGCAAAGGCGAGCGCCAGCTTGCGGGGAATGGGCAGATTGCGAAAAAACATGAAATCCCCTCGACTTATTCGGTCGAGACTAGCAGCCGATCCGTTAATGCGCCGCTAAGCCGATGTCGCAGCCATATCGGGGAAGCGCAGCGTCGCGCGCAGGCCGGGTTGCGTGTTGACCAGCGACAGCTCCGCACCGATCCGCTGCGCCGCCGATCGCGCGATCGCGAGCCCGAGACCGGTGCCCTCCGTCCCCTGGCTGGAGGAGAGGCGTGCGAAGCGACGGCCGGCGTTCTCGATCTCGGCCTCGGGCAGGCCCGGCCCGTCGTCCGCGACGACCACCGTCACGCCGCCCTCCGCGCGCGCGACCACCACCGTGACCTGCCCACCGCGGCGATTATAGCGGATGCCGTTGTCGATCAGGTTCGACAGGATCTCGAAGATCAACGTCCGGTGGCTGTCGATCGCGACCGGTGCGGGCGCGTCGAGATGCAGCTCGATCCCGGCCTCGATCGCCTGCGCGATCCGCCGGTTGATGACCACCACTGCGACCTCTTTCAGGTCGACGCGTTCGGACGGCGGGGCGATACCGGCTTCTTCGGCGCGCGCCAGCGCCAGCAACTGCCTGACGAGATGTTCGAGGCGGTCGGCGGCATCGGCAATCTCGCCCAACGCCGCCGGTTCGCCACGCCGCGCCAGTGCCACCTGCACCTTCAGCACCGCGAGCGGGGTGCGCATCTGGTGCGAGGCGTCGGCGGTGAAACGGCGCATCCCGGCGGTCGCAGTGTCGAGCCGCGCGAGCAGATGGTCGAAGGCGTCGGCGAGCGGGCGCAACTCGGTGGGCAGCGGCCCGGCCTCGAGCGGCGACAGGTCCGGGGTGGCGCGGGTATCGCGCGCCGCCACGGCATCGCGCAGCCGCGACAGCGGGCGCAGGCTCCACGAGAGGGCGGGACGGAGCAGCAACAGCGCGACGCCGACCAGCGACACCTCACCCAGCAGCAGCGCGGCCAGCAGCCGGCGGCGTAGCGCGCGCCGCCCGTCGAGCGTCTCGGCCACCTGCACCACCACCGGCGCCGCGATCCGCGGCAATGCGCGGCGGACCTCCGCGATCCGGATGTCCTGGTCGCGGTAGCGCGCCGAGCGGAAGCGCGGCGTGTCGAGCGTCAGTTCCCCGGTGTTCGGCGCCGGCAGGTCCGCATAGCCGGTCAGCAGGCGGTCGCCGACCGCAATCCGGTAATAGACGTTGTCGCGCTCGCTGTTCTCCAGCATCCCGAACGCGGCCGGGGACAGGTCCATCGTGACCTCGCCGCGCTCGACCTGCACCGTCTCTGAGATGGCTCCCAATGCGCCGCCGAGCACGCGATCGTTGGTGCGCTGGACCGTGTCGGCGATCAGCGTCGCCCCCGCGATTCCGAGCAGGATCGCGATCCCCAGCAACGGGGCGAGCAGTGCCGCGAGCAGGCGCGTGCGCAGCGCCGGCGCGCGCCCGCGCGGCGCCTCATCCGCCATCGAGCAGATAGCCGACCCCGCGCACGGTGCGGATCGCGGGGCCGTCGGGCGCCAGCTTGCCGCGCAGGCGGGTGATGTTCACCTCGATCGCATTAGGACCAACCGGCTCGTCATAGCCGAAGACCTCGGACTGCAGCGTCTCGCGCGGGACGATCTGTCCGGCACGGGTCGCCAGCGCGTCGAGCACCGCCCATTCGCGGCGGCGCAGATCGAGCGCGCGGTCGCCGACGCGCGCCGCACCGCGCGACCGGTCGAGCACCAGCGTCCCGACCACCAGCTCGGGAGTTGGGTCGCCGCCGCGCCGCCGTCCGAGCGCACGGATGCGCGCCTCCAGTTCCTCGGGCGCGAACGGCTTGCGCAGATAATCGTCGGCGCCGAGATCGAGTCCGCGCACCCGGTCGTCGAGCGCGTCGCGCGCGGTGAGCATCAGCACCGGCACGCGATACCCCCGACGGCGCAGCGTCTGGAGCACCGCGAAGCCATCGATGCCCGGCAAGCCGACATCGAGCACGATCAGCGCATAGGCTTCGTCGCCGGCGACCATCAGCGCATCCTCGCCGCTCGCGACATGATCGACCGCATGCCCGGTGCCGCGCAGCAACGCGACGATCCCGCGCGCGAGCGCCGCATCGTCCTCGACGATCAGAATCCGCATCGCGCGGCCGGACCGTGAAAGGTGGATGACAGCTTGCCCGCATACCTCATGTTGAACAGCTTACCCGAACTCAGAGGCGGGAAGCGAGAGGACCTGAACGATGCGGATGCTGATCCTGTTGATGCTGGTGGCGGGGATCGTCACCCCCGCCGCCGCGCAACGCCCGGCGGGCTATCCGCGCTCCTACGACGCGCTGATCGCCGCGGCGCGCGCCGAGCGCGGGGTGCATGTCTACGGCAACGCCGATGCCACCGCGATGCGGCCGGTGATCGCCGCGTTCCGCCGCGTCTATCCGGGCGTCGCGGTGCGCTACGACGATCTGGAGTCGCGCGACATCTATCGCCGGGTCGTCGCCGATGCCGCCGCGCACCGGCCGGGCGCCGATCTGGTGTGGTCGTCCGCGATGGACCTGCAAGCCAAGCTCATCAACGACGGCTATGCGCAGGCGTATCTCAGCCCCGAAAAGCCGGCGCTGCCGGCAACGGCGGTATGGAAGAACATGGGCTATGGCGTCACCGCCGAACCGGTGGCGTTCGTCGTCAACCGGCGGCTGATCCCGCCGGCGCTGGTCCCCTACACGCACGAGGCGCTGGAGCGGCTGCTGCGCGCGCACCGCACCGCGCTGACCGGCAAGGTCGCGACCTACGATCCCGCGCAGTCGAACGTCGGTTATCTCTATCTCAGCGAGGATCATGCGATCACCCGTGACACCCGCTCGCTGGTGCAGGCCATAGCCGCGACGCGCCCGATGTTGTCGCGCACCACCGGACCGATGCTCGACGGCATCGCCGCCGGGCGGATCGCGATCGCCTATAACGTCGTCGGACCCTATGCGCTGACCCGCGCGCGCCGCGACCCGCGCATCGGCGTCGTCTTCCCGCGCGACTATACGATCATCGCGTCGCGCGTCGCCTTCATCGCGCGTGATGCAGAGCGCCCGGCGGCGGCGCGGCTGTTCCTCGACTTCCTGCTCTCGCGCACCGGGCAGACGCTGCTGGCGCGCGAATGGCTGCTGCCGGTGCGCGCCGACGTGCGTGCGCCGCGGCTGTCGCGCGAACGACAGCGGCCGATCCGCGTCGGGCCGCAGCTGCTCGTCAATCTCGATACGATCACCCGCCGGCGGTTCCTCACCGACTGGCGCGCGATCCTCGCCGAAGGGGCCAGAACGCCATGACCTTGTTCCGAACCGCCAGCGCGCTGGTCGCGCTGCTCGCCGCGACGCCGACGCTCGCGCAGACGCCCACCGCCGACGAGCTAGCCGTGCTGGTCCGGCAACAGGCCGCCGAAATCGCGACGCTGCGCGCGCGGCTCGACCGGCTGGAGGGCGTGCAACAGGTCGCCGCCGCCCCTGCCCCCGCCCCAATTTCCGCCGCGCCTCCGCCGCAGCTGGCACAAGCCGACGCAGCGGGGCGCGACACCGTGACGCGACCGTTCGCGCCGCAGCTCGTGCCGCCCGGCCCCGCCGAGCGCGACATCGTGCAGGCGCGGCAGGCGAACGCCGCGGGCGTGACGACCGAATGGGGCGCAGGGCTGCCGGTGTTCCACTCCGCCGACGGCATCTACACCTTCAAGCCGCGCGGCCGGATCCTGACCGACGTTAGCGCGACCTTCGGCTCGAAGTACGACGCGCGCAACATCACCACCACGGGCATGCGGGCGCTGCGCCTCGGGCTGGAGGGCGGCGTCGGCACGCACTTCTTCTACCAGTTCGAGTCCGACTTCTCCGAAAACGAGGTCGACATCGTGACCGCCTTCGTCGGCTGGCGCGACCGGATCGGCAAGGGAATCGACTATGATGTGCGTGCCGGCCACCTGTTCAACGATCGCGGCTTTGAGGGCGCGACCGGGTCGGATTCGACGCCGTTCATGGAGCGCACCGTGGTCGCCACCGCCATCATCCCGCAGCGCGGCTTCTACGGCGTCGGCATCATGCCGCGCGTCTTCTGGAAGAACGGCCACGCGTCGCTGACCGTCACGGGCGACCGGATCGACGGCAACCAGAGCGTCAGCGACAGCCGCACCGCGCTGGCCCGCGCGCACTGGAACCCGATCAAGACCGAACGCGGCGTCCTCCACCTCGGCCTGTGGGGCTTCGACGAGGCGCTGTCATCCGCCGCGACGACGCTGACCCGCAACACCGTGATCGGCGGGCGGTTCAACGGTGCGCTGCGCGTGTCGACCGGGACACTGCTCGGCGGACGCAGCACCACCGGCTATGGCGTCGAGGCGGGCGGCTATATCGGCCCGATCTGGGTGATGGGCGAGGCCGGCCAGCGCCACGCACGCCTCGACGCTGGTCGCGCCGATTTCGTCAGCAAGGCATGGAGCCTGTCGGGCGGCTGGTTCGTCACCGGCGATTTGCCCCCGTACAACCCGCGGCTCGGCAGCTTCGGCCAGCCGCGCGTGCTGAAGCCGATCTTCGACGGCGGCCCCGGCGCGATCGAGCTGACCGCCCGTTACGAAAACCTCGATTACACCAGCCTGCTGAGCGGCGGGCGCGGCTGGGCGGCGACGATCGGCGCCAATTGGTATCTCAACAGCTTCACCCGCTTCCAGATCAATCTCGCCCATTGGGACACCGACAATCGCGCGGGTGCCTATACCGGCGCGGACAGCGGCGAGACGCTCGGCACCCGCATCGCCGTCACCTTCTGATCCTCCCTTCCTCCTGACGAAAGCATCCTTGCGATGGATCTCGCCCTGCTCGGCTTCCTGATGGTGGCCACCTTCATGACGCTCATCATGACGAAGCGGATGACCCCGCTCGTCGCGCTGATCGTCGTGCCAACCGCCTTCGCGCTGCTCGCCGGCTTCGCCTCCGGGATCGGCGACATGATGATCGACGGGATCAAGAACCTCGCGCCGACCGGCGTGATGCTGCTGTTCGCGATCCTGTTCTTCTCGATCATGACCGATACCGGGCTGTTCGATCCCCTGGTCAACCGGCTGCTGCGCGTCGTGCACGGCGATCCGCTCGCGATCCTGATCGGCACGGTGGTGCTGTGCGCGATCGTCAGCCTCGATGGCGACGGATCGACGACGTACATCATCACGATCGCCGCGCTGCTGCCGCTCTACAAGCGCTACGACATGAACCGGCTGTATCTGTGCTGCCTGTTGATGAGCACCAGCGGGATCATGAACCTGACGCCGTGGGGCGGGCCGACCGCGCGCGCGGCGAGTGCGCTGAAGCTCGATCCGGCGACATTGTTCCTGCCGCTGATCCCGGGCATGATCGCGGGACTGGCCTTTCTGGTCGGACTGGCGATCTGGTTCGGGCGGAAGGAGCGACGGAGGATCGGGCATGTGGCGGCGAACGAGCCGACCAGCTTCACCGGCATGGCGGTGTCGCAATTTCCCGAGGCGCGCCGCCCGAAGCTGCGCTGGTTCAACGCCGCGCTGACGATCGCGCTGATCGCGGGGCTGGTGTCGGGCATCCTGCCGCTGTCGGTGCTGATGATGCTGGCGTTCGCGGTGGCGATGATCGTCAACTATCCGCAGGTCGCCGAGCAGAAGGAGCGGATCGCCGCGCACGCCGGCAACGTCCTGTCGGTCGTGTCGCTGATCTTCGCCGCCGGTATCTTCACCGGCATCCTGTCGGGCACCGGGATGGTCGAGGCGATGAGCAAGGAAGTGGTCGGCATGATCCCGCCGGTATTGGGGCCGTACATGGCGCCGATCACCGCGCTGCTCAGCCTGCCGTTCACCTTCTTCATCTCGAACGACGCCTTCTACTTCGGCATGCTGCCGATCCTCGCCGAGGCCGGCACGCATTATGGCGTCGCGCCGATGGCGATCGCGCGCGCGTCGCTGATGGGGCAGCCGGTGCATCTGCTCAGCCCGCTGGTGCCATCGACCTATCTGCTGGTCAGCCTCGCCGGGATCGACCTCGCCGATCACCAGCGCTTCACGCTGGTGCCAGCGATCGCGGTATGCACGGTCATGACCTTGGTCGGGATCGCGGTGCTCGCCTTCCCGCTGGTCGGTTGAGGGAGGACAGAAGCCGATGCTTTCCCATACCCTTCCGCTCGTCCTGCTGCCCGCGATGGGCTGTGACGGACAACTCTGGGCACAGCAGGTGCTCGCGCTCGGCGACGTGAGCCATCCGCAACTGGGTGACCTGACCGTTGACACCACGCTGGAGGCGATGGCGGCGCGCGTGCTGGCGCACACCCCGCCGCGCTTCGCGGTCGCGGGGGTCAGCCTCGGCGGCTATGTCGCGCTCGAGATGATCCGTCAGGCGCCGGAGCGCATCGAGCGCATCGCGCTGTTCGGCACGCGCGCGTCGTTGCGGATGCGCGCCCGGACGCTCGGTGAACAGGGGATGCTGGCGACCGCGCCGCATGCCGATCCGATGCTCACCCCGATCATCAGCGGCCCGGTGCAGGCGATGGCCGAGCGCGTCGGCGCCGCGACGTTCGAGCGTCAGCAATGCGCGCTGCTCGCCCGCCCCGATATCGGCGACGCGATCCGCGCGGTGCGCGTGCCGACGCTGGTGGCGGTCGGCGACCGCGACCGGATCTGCCTACCCGAGGATGCGCGCGAACTGGCCGCGCTGATCCCGACGGCCTTCTTCCGGTTGATCCGCCAGTGCGGCCATCTCGCGCCGATGGAGCGCCCGGGCGAGGTGACGTCGCTGTTGCGGGCGTTCCTGACCGACCGGCTCGATATCGTCTAGGCGCCTCGACCGCCGTTCAGACGCGCAGATACCAGCCGCGCCTGTCCATATAGGCGATCGGATACCAGACGATGGCGACGAACAGCGCGACCGGCACCAGCGCCGCCACCTGCGTCCCGACCAGCGGCGCCAGCCATTTGAACGGCAACTGGATCGCGTCGCCGGTCAGGATGATCGACGCGACCTCGTGCAGCACATAGGCGGCGATGGCGTTGCGTCCGAAGCTGCCGAACAGATCGCCCTTGCGGCCCGGGCGATCGTCGCGGTCGAACCGTTGGTGGAACAGGCCGAGCAACACGAGGGTCAACCCGGTCGACAAGAGGACGAAGCTGCTGGTCCACAGGTTCTTGGCGATCGGGAACACGACGCCCCACGCCAGTCCCGCCGCGACCCCGGCCGCGCCGGCGACGAGCAAAGTCCGCGCGGCACGATCGACCGGCAGGCCGCGGCGGTGATAGTCGCCCGCCAGCGTCCCGAGCAGCGCCTGCGCCACCGATGGCAGCGTCCCCAGCAGTCCCTCGGGATCATAGCCGAACGGCCCTTTGACGTAGCGCCACTCGCCGAACACCAGCCGGTCGACCCAGGCGACGAAATTATGCCCCGGCACCCACAGGTCAGTCGCGCTGCCGTCGGGAACCGGCAGCAGGCACAGCCCCCAATAGCCCAGCAACAGCGCGGCCGCGGCGATCGCGCGCGCCCGCATGCCCATCCGCGGATACAGCAGCGCACAGATCGCGAAGACGATGCCGATCCGCTGCAGCACGCCGGGCAGCCGCACGCCGTATTTGTGGAAGTCGGCGAGGAAGAACATATGGCCGAGCAGCAGGCCGATCAGGACCATTCGCGCCGCACGCGCCAGCACCCGCCGGGTCGCCGCCGCGCTCGCCGCATCGTCGCGCGACGATACCGCGATCGACACGCCGACCATCGTCAGAAAGGCCGGGAACACCGTATCGGCCAGCGTGAAGCCCACCCAGTCGGCATGGAGCAAGGTCGCGAAGACCGGCTTGTCGAGCGACTGCACCCCGGCGGTGGCGTTGACGGTGATCATGCCCGCCACCGTCACCCCGCGCAACAGGTCGAGCGAGCGCAGCCGCCGCCCGGTGCGGTCCTGCGGATCGCGTGGCCCCGTTGCCATCGCACCCGGCGATGCGGCGCTCGCCTCCACGGCAGCGGTCATCGTGATCTCCCCTTACAGGCGCCTGTTCAACAGCTTACCTGCAAGCCGGGGTAAAAGGTGCGGCGGATCTCATCAAGCACCTGCCGCTTGCCGACCCCACTTCCCCGCGCCGGCCACCGCGGGTATCGCGAGGCGCGGGGGTGAGGAATGGGGTCGATCAGGAGCACGTTGTCGGATCGTCAGGCGGTTTGGGCCTTCGTGCTCGGCTGCATCGCGGTGACGGCCGGAGTGGTCGCGCATCTGCCGATGTTCGCGATGGCGCGCACGATGCACTACCGGCTCGCCGGCATGCCGATGGACGATCTGATGATCGGCGGCATGGCGTTGATCGTGCTTGGCACGCTGGTCGCGGCCTACGGGCTGCTGCCGCGCAACGTCGCGGCGCAGCGTGCGGCCGCGGCGGAGATCGTCGTCGCCGCGCCCGAGGACGCGCCGCTGGGGCCGGCGCACTGGGGACTGATGGCGGTGCTCGTGATCGCGCTGGTGATCGACGTCATGAAGCCCGCCTCGCTAGGCTTCACCGTGCCGGGCATGATCGCCGAATATGGCGTGCCCAAGAAAACGGTGTCGCTGGTCCCGTTCTTCGCCCTGGCCGGCACCGTCACCGGATCGGTGCTGTGGGGATGGATCGCCGACGTCTACGGGCGCAAGGCATCGATCCTGCTGTCGGCGGTGATGTTCGTCGGCACTTCGATCTGCGGCGCGATGCCCAGCCTCGCCTGGAACATCGCGATGTGCTTCATGATGGGCGCCGCGGCGGGCGGGATGCTGCCCGTCACCTATGCGCTGCTCGCCGAGATGATGCCGAGCCGGCATCGCGGCTGGAGCCTCGTGCTCGTCGGCGGGCTCGGCGCGGTCGGCGGCTATTTCGCGGCCAGCGGGATGTCGGCCGTGCTGCAACCGGTGTTCGGGTGGCGGATCCTGTGGCTGGCGAATTTGCCGACCGGGCTGACATTGGTGCTGCTGGGAGCGCTGATCCCCGAGTCTGCCAAGTTCCTGCTCGCGCGCGGGCGGGTGGCCGAGGCCGAGGTGGTGATGCGCCGCTTCGGCGCGACCGCGCAGGCCGCGCCGCCGGTGCAGCGCGCGGCGCCACAGGCGCTCCGAGGGCTTCACCTTTATGGCAAACTGGCGGCGCTCAGCATCTGCGCGCTGTCGTGGGGGCTCGTCAATTTCGGGCTGCTGCTCTGGTTGCCCGCCGATCTTGTCGCGAAGGGCTATTCGGTCGGCGTGTCGAGCCGCCTGCTCGCCGAGAGCGCGCTGATCGCGTTTCCGACCGTCTTCATCGCGGCGCTGCTCTACAGCCGGTGGAGCACCAAGGGCGCGCTGGCGACCATGATCGCGCTGACGCTGGCCGGGTTGCTGCTGGTGCTGCGGCTCGAGATGGCGGGGAGCGGAAGTCCGGTGCTGCCGGTCGCGCTGCTGATCGTCGGAACGAACGGGATCATCGCGATCGTGCTGCCCTATGCTGCCGAGAGCTTTCCGCTGCGCGTCCGGGCGCGCGCGACCGGCTGGGTCGCGGCCTGCACCAAGGCCGGGGGGCTGATCGCGCAGGGGCTGACGATCAGCGGCCTCGCGCTGTCGATGGGCAGCGCCGCGCTGCTCGTGATGGTGCCGACCGCGCTGTCGTTCGTGCTGGTGCTATGGTTCGGGCGCGAGACCCGCGGGCGCGACCTGCGCGACCTCGACTAGCCGGGCGACGCTCAGCGCGCTCCCGTCCGGTCGCGAAGCCGTGCTGCCGTGATGGTCGGCGTCGACGCCCGGTCAGCCGTGATGCCCGCTCATCTCCGCCCCGGCGTCGCGCGCGAACCGGCGATTCCAGATCACTGCCGAGGCCGAGATCGTCGCGACGAGCAGAAAGGCGATCGAGAAGGTCTCCAGCGTCGGCTGGCGGCTGGCGTTCAGCAGCGTGCCGAGCTCGAGCACCGTCGCCGCGGTGCAGATGCCCAGCGACAGCGTCAGTTGCTGGAAGGTCGCATAGAAGCTCGTCGCCGCGCTCATCCGCCTCTTGTCGACATCGGCATAGGCGATCGCGTTGAAGCCGGTGAACTGGAACGAGGTGAAGAAGCCGGACACCGCCAGCACCGCCAGCAGCGCAGTGACCGGCCAGTCGGGGCGGAAGAAGGCGCAGGTGGCATAGCCGGCGCTGCTCGCCAGCCCGGCGACGATCAGGCTGCGCCGGAACCCCCAGCGGCGCAGCACGCGCGGCGCGAGCGCCTTCATCGCCAGCGCGCCGATCGCCCCCGCCATCGTGATCGAGCCCGTCCTCGCCGCCGACAGGCCGAAGCCGAGCTGGAACATCAGCGGGAGCAGGAACGGCTGCGCGCCCTGCGTGATGCGGGTCAGCGAGCCGCCGATCACCGACAGGCGGAAGGTCGGAATGCGCATCAGCGTCAGGTCGAGGATCGGATCGGCGGCATGGCGCGCATGACGGACATAGCCCATGCCCAGCACCGCGCCGGCCAGCAGCAAGGCACCGGCGACCCAGCCGGTCGCGGGGCGGCTCGCCAGCTCGAACCCGAACAACAGGCAGCCGAGCGACAGCCCCGAGAGCACGAACCCCGGCCCGTCGAACCGCGCCCGTGCATCGCCGCGCACCTCGGGCACCAGCAGCAAGGCGCCGATCACCCCCACGACGCCGATCGGGATGTTGAGATAGAAGATCCACCGCCAGTCGAGCCAGGTGACGATGAACCCGCCGAGCGGCGGCCCGAGGATCGGTCCGATCAGCGCCGGCATCACCAGCCACGACAGCGCCTGTACCATGTCTTCCTTGGCGACGCTGCGCAGCAGGACCAGCCGCCCGACCGGCACCATCATCGCCCCGCCGATCCCCTGGACGAAGCGGGCGGCGACCAGCGTCGGCAACGACCCCGCCTGCGCGCAGGCGATCGAGCCGAGCAGGAACACGCCGATCGCCGCGCAGAAGACGCTGCGCGATCCGAATCGGTCGGCAAGCGTGCCGCTGGCGGGGATGAACAGCGCGAGCGCGAGCAGATAGCTGGTGAGCGCGAGGCTGAGGCTCGCCGCGGGCGTGCCGAGATCGCGCGCCATCGTCGGCAGCGCGATCGTCAGCACGGTTCCGTCGAGCTGCTGCATGAACAGCGCCGAGGCGACGACCAGCGCGATGACGCGATAGCCGCGCACGGGCGGCGCGTCGCTGTCGCGCGGGCCGGCGCCGGTGACCGCCTCAACCGCCGGAGCGAGGCCGTCACCGACATCGGCGCTCATCGAGGCCAGGTTGCGTCGTCTCCATCGCATCCGGGTCCCATCGCGGAAAAATCGCGCGATGGCTACAAGCGCGGTGCGCCGCGTCGGCTTAGCGCGTGGCCGGACGGGCTAGAAAAAGCGCAGCGCGGCGTCGAGCAGCAGCACGAAGATCAGGCCGAACACCCCGACCAGCGTCTCCATCAGCGACCACGACCGAAAGGTGTCGCGGAGCGAGAGCCCGAAATATTCCTTGAACATCCAGAAGCCGGAATCATTGACGTGGCTGCACATCAGGCTGCCCGCGCCGATCGCGAGCACCATCAGATTGGCGTCCGCGCCGGTCGCGACGATCACCGGCTGGATCAGCCCGCCGGCGGTCAGCCCCGCGACCGTCGCGGAGCCGACCGCGATACGGATCACGCACGCCAGCAGCCAGCCGAGCGCGAGCGGCGGCAGCGGCAGACCGGCGAGCTGCGCCGCCAGGACCTTGTCCGCACCGCTTTCCACCAGCACCTGCTTGAGCGCGCCCGCTCCTGCGATGATGAGCAGGATCGGCGCGATGTCGCGGATCGCCACCGCGAAGCCGTCCATGATCTCGACCCGCGTCAAGCCGGCGCTGCGTCCCAGCGCGACGATCCCGACCGCGATCGACAGCAGCAGGACGTTGGTCGGATGCCCGACGAACGCGACCCAGGTGGTGCTCGCGTGCGTCAGCGGCGCGTAGTGGAGCCCGGTCGCGCCGGCGATCAGCACCACCGGCAGCAGCGCGCAGGCGAAGCTGGCGAATGCGCCCGGCAGCGCGCGATCGCGCGACGCCGTCGCCGCCTCGAACAGCGGCGACGGCGGTGACACGATCCCCTTCAGCGTCGTCGCGAACAGCGGCCCGGCGATCGCGAGCGTCGGGATCCCGACGATCAGCCCATAGACCAATGTCACGCCGAGATCGGCGCCCAGCTGCGCCACCACCGCGGTCGGCGACGGATGCGGCGGCAGGAAGCCGTGCGCGATCGACAGGCCGGCGAGCAGCGGGATGCCGACATGCACCGCCGGCAACCCCGAGCGCAGCACGATCGAGAAGATCAGCGGCACCATCAGGACGAAGCCGACATTGTAGAACAGCGGGATGCCGACGAGGAACCCGGTCGCCGCCATCGCGATCGGCAACCGCGACGGTCCGCACCAGCCGATCAGCGTGTCCGCGATCCGCTGCGCCGCGCCACTGTCGGCGATCAGCTTGCCGAGGAAGGCGCCCAGCACGATCGTGATGACGACCGGACCGATCGTATCGCCGATCCCCTTTTCGATGGCGCCGGGCACGCGCGCCAGCGGCACGCCCAGCAGCAGCGCGGCGCACAGCGCGGCGACCACGAAGGCGAGGAATGGCGGCGCGCGCAGCGACACCAGCCCGATCAGCACCGCCAGCGCGACCACCACCGACAGCAGGATCATGCGCGCACGTGCCGACTGAGCGAAAAGAGGCTGGCGGGATAGTGGAAGCGATCGTTCATCGCCGCAGACATCGCACGTTCACCGGGCGCGTCAATTCCGACCTTCGCCGTACAAGGCCGGAGCGGCTGCCAGCGAGCGCCCGCCTTCGTCCCGCGGCAAGTCCCGGACGACGATCAAGCCTGCGTTCCGCTCGACGTGCGGTGCTACGGTTGCCAGTTCGGGCGATAGGTCGGATCGAGCCGCCGGTCGATGAAATAGGCCGCGCTGACGAAGGCGAGATGGGTCAGCGCCTGCGGGAAATTGCCGAGCGCCAGTCCGCGCCGGTCGACCTCCTCCGAGAACAGCCCGAGCGGATTGGCATAGGCGATCCCCTTGGCGAGGATCAGTTGCGCCTCGTCAATCCGCCCCGCCCGTGCGAGACATTCGGCATACCAGAAGGTGCAGGTGGTGAATGCGCCCTCCCCGCCTTCCAGCCCGTCGGCATTGCAATAACGGTAGACGAGTCCGTCGTCGCGCAGCTCGGTGCCGATCGCGTCCAGCGTCTTCAGCCACACCGGATCGGTCGAGGAGACGAAGCGGACCAACGGCATCATCAGCAAGGCGGCGTCGAGTTCACGACCGCCGCGCTCCTGGACGAAATAGCCATGGTCGGGATGACGGAAGTTGGTCCAGACATCCTCGACGATCGCATCGCGCGCCTCCGCCCAGGCGACGAGCGGCGCGGGCAACGACCGTTGATGCGCCAGCCGGATCGCCCGATCGAGCGCCACCCAGCACATCACCCGCGAGTGCAGGAAGTGCCGCGGTTCGCCGCGCATCTCCCAGATCCCGGCATCGGGTTCCTGCCAATGCGCGATGACGTGATCGACGATGCCCCGCACGTGCTGCCAGCCCTCGTGGCTGATCGCGTGACCGTATTTGTTCGACAGGTAGACGCTGTCGAGTAGCTCGCCGAAGATGTCGAGCTGCGTCTGGGCATGCGCCGCGTTACCGATCCGCACCGGACGGCTGCCGGCATAGCCCGCCAGATGCGCAAGCTCCAATTCGTCCGCGGCTTCCGATCCGTCGATCGCATACATGATGCGGATCGGATGGGCCGGATCCGCCGCCATCACCCGCCTCGCCGCCCAGCGATTGAAGTGCTCGGCCTCGTCAACGTAGCCGAGCCGCAGAAAGGCGTAGACCGTGAACGACGCGTCGCGGATCCAGGTCGCGCGATAGTCCCAGTTGCGCCCCGCCCCGGTCGCCTCCGGCAGCGAGAAGGTCGCCGCGGCGGCGATCGACCCGTGCCGCGCCGAGGTGAGCAGCTTGAGCGCCAGCGCCGAGCGCGTCATCATCTCGCGCCACCGCCCGTCATAGGTCGATTTGCGGGTCCAGGCCTGCCAAGCGGCGCTGGTCGCGGCGATGTCGGCCACCACCGCCGCCTCGTCCGGACATTCCAGCGCCTCCTCGCCGAGCACGAACCACGCGCTGTCGCCGGCGCGGAGCGTGAACTCGGCGGTGGCGGCGCCGTCACCGACCGCGAGCGGCACCGACGCGAACAGCCGCAGCGTCAGACCGGCCCCCGCGAAGCGGATGCCTCGGTCCGCCGACGTGGCCGAGGGTATCTCGCGCGCATAGTCGAAGCGCGGCGCGCACCGCATCGCGAACCGGACGCAGCCGCGCGTCACCGTCACCCGCCGGATCAGGCAGCGGGCGGCGCGATCCGGATGCACGCGCGCATCGGGCAACGGCATCAGGTCGCGCACCTCCGCGCTGCCGTCCTCCGCCATCCACCGCGTCAGCAGCACGTTGGTGTCCGGCACGTAGAGCTGCAGCCGTGTCGGCTCGTCCAGCGCGGGCGACAGCGTGAACGCTCCGCCATTCTCGGCATCGAGCAGCGCGGCGAAGACGGTCGGGCTGTCGAGCGATGGCCAGCACAGATAGTCGATCGTCGCGTCACGCGCGACCAGCGCCGCCGTTTCCAGATCACCGATGATGCCGTGCTCGCCGATCGTGCGCAGCGGCTCAACCATTGTCGCGGAACTCGGGGTACAGGGTCATGCCGCCATCGACGAACAGGGTCGTGCCCGTCACGTAATCGGCCTGATCGGACGACAGCCACACCGCCGCGCGGGCGACGTCCTCGGGTTCGCCGATCCGGCCATAGGGGATCAGCCGCAGCAGCTTTTCGAGCGCCGCCTCGTCGTCCCAGGCATCCTTGTTGATCGGGGTGCGGATCGCGCCGGGCGCGATCGCGTTCACGCGGATGCCGTCGACGGCCACTTCCTGTGCAAGCGAGCGCGTGAACATCCGGCTGCCGCCCTTCGACGCGGCATAATTGACGTGCCCTGCCCAGGGGATCACCTCATGCACCGAGCTCATCGTGACGATCGATCCCGCGCTGCGGGCGGGCCGCCCCGCCGCCGGTTGCGCGCGGAAGCGGCGTACCGCTTCCCGCGCGCACAGAAATTGCCCGGTCAGGTTCACGTCGATGACGGTATTCCAGTCCGCGAGCGTCATGTCCGCGATCGCGGCGTCCTTCTGGACGCCGGAATTCGCGACCAGCACATCGATCCGCCCGAACGCCGACACCGCCGCGTCGAACAGCCGCGCGACATCCGCCTCGTCGGAGACGTTGGCGCCGACCGCGTGCGCACGCCCGCCCCCGGCGACGATCTCCGCCACCAGTGCGTCGGCGGCAGCGGCGTCCGAATGGTAATTGACGACCACCGCCGCGCCGGCGTCGGCGAGCGCGGCGGCGACGCCCAGTCCGATGCCGGAACTGGCGCCGGTCACGATCGCGACATGATCGGCAAGAAGGCGGGTTGTGTGCGACATCGACTGCTCCGGGATCATCGGGGGGACGGTCAGGCGCCGGTAGGCGCCGCCGCGTCGACCGGGTCCGGCGCGGACACGGCGCGCAGCGTCTGTTCCTGCGCGTCGGGATCGATCCGCCGGCTCCGCTCGAGCGGCGCGATCGGCACCGGCCCGCCCGACGCGAGCGCGGCGACGATCGCCTCGATCACCAGCAGGTCGGCCAGCCCTTCCTCGCCATCGGGCTCGGGGCGGCGACCCGCGAGGATGCAGTCGGAGAAATAGCGCAATTCGCCGCCGAACTGGTCGGTCGCCTTGAAGGTCTCTTTCGATCTCTCCTCACCGATCTGCCGATCGTGCGCGAGCCCCTGCCCGAACCCGAACGCGGGGTTCATCGTGATCGAGCCCTTGGTGCCGGCGATGATCAGGCTGTCGACGTTGTTCGCATAATAGCTGACCGTGAACTGCGCGAGCCGGTCGCCCGGCATCCGCAGCGTCACCGCGATCGTGTCGTCGAAATCGCCGAAGCCGGATTCGGGGTGGCGGACGCCGGTGGCCGAGATCACCTCGGTCGGCTCGGCGCCGAACAGATACCGGATCGCGTTGATCGGATAGGCGCCCATGTCGAACAGCGGACCGGCCTCGATGCCGTTACGGGCACGGTGGTTGGCAGGGTCGACCATCTGCGTGAAACAGGCGGTGAAGGCGATCAGGTCGCCCAGCTCGCCGGCGCGGATACGGCGGATCGCGTCGAGCGTCGCGGGTTCGAAATGCAGCCGGTAGGCGGTCATCAGCTGCGCGCCGCCGCGCTCGGCCGCGGCGATGATCGCACGCGCCTTCTCTGCCGATACGTCGAGCGGCTTCTCGCACAGCACGTGGATGCCCGCCTCGAGCGCCGGGATCGCGAATTCGGCGTGGCGCCAGTTGGGAGTGGCCAGATAAAGTGCGTCGATCGTGTCGGAGCGCAGCAGTTCGGGGAATTGCTCGTAGGAATATCGCCCGGCGATGTCGTAGCGCTCGCCGAGCGCCGACAGCTTTTCGGGATTGCCCGAGACCAGCGCGGTCATCTCCGAATTGCCGGTATGCGCCACGCCGGGCATCAGCGCTTCCTGTGCGATGTCACCCAGTCCGACGATCGCGTAGCGGACCTTCCGTCCGCCCAGCCCTAGTGCCGATGCAATGCTCATATCTTGTCCCGCGAGATGGTCGACGAGAGCCGCAACCGCTTCGCACACCGCAATGGTTCCCTGCGACGGTCGCTTCCCCACTTTGCCGCGCCGGCTTTCTCGATTAGGCTCGGCGCATGATGACCCGGCGCACCCTTCTCGCTTCCTCCCTCGTCCTCCCCGCCGCCGCAGGCATCGCCGCGACGCCGGCGCGCGCCGGCCGGCTGAAACAATCCGTCAGCCGCTGGTGCTATCAGGACATTCCGCTCGACCGGCTGTGCGTCGCCGCCGCTGGCATGGGGTTGCAGGGCATCGATCTGCTCCAGCCCGCCGACTATGACGTGCCGCGCCGCCACGGGCTGCGCTGCACCATGGGCTATGCCGCCGACATCATGACGATCCCCAACGGCCTCAACCGTCGTGAGAACCACGATGCGATCGAGAAGGCGTTCCGGGTCGGCATCCCGCAGGCGGCGAAGGCGGGCGTGCCGAACGTGATCGCCTTCTCGGGCAATCGCCGCGGCATGTCCGACGAGGAAGGCGCGGCCAATGCCGTCGCGGGGTTGAACCGCATCAAGGGCATCGCCGAGGATCACGGCGTGACGATCTGTATCGAGCTGCTCAACAGCAAGGTCGATCATGCCGACTATATGGCCGATCATACCGCTTGGGGCGTGCGGGTCGCCAAGGAAGTCGCGTCGCCGCGCGTCAAGCTGCTCTACGACATCTACCATATGCAGATCATGGAGGGCGACCTGATCGACACGATCAGGAAGAACATCCAGTGGATCGGGCATTTCCACACCGGCGGCGTACCGGGCCGCCACAATCTCGACGCCACGCAGGAAGTCAACTGGCAGGCCGTCGCGCGCAGTGTCGCCGATCTGAACTTCCAGGGGTATTTCGCGCACGAGTTCGTGCCGGTCGGCGATCCGCTGACCGCGCTGGCGGCGGCGGTGAAGACCTGCACGGTGTGAGGACCGCACGGGCTGCGTTGCTGCCCGATCCCGTCCCCGCACCGCGTCCCCATTGCCGGCTTAACGCCCAGCCTTAACCATACGGTAACGCGGCCGAAGATAGACGATCCCCATCGCAGCGCCGGACCCTCTTGTCCGGAACAATGCGGCAGAAGCCGCCGCTGCGTTCAGAAGGGGAACGCGTCGTGAAGTTGATGAAGGTAGCGCCGTGCGCGCTGCGCAACGGGATTTCGGCTGTGGCGCTCGCCACCGCGATCGTGGCGCCTGCCGCCGCGCAGGAAGTCGTGCCCGCCGCGACGGCGCTGTCGTCAGGCGCCAGCGAGGCAGCGACCGTCGACGCTGCCGCGATCGCGCAGGTAGCCCCCGCTGCCGATCCTGCGGTCGACGAGCCCCCCACGGTCGTCGTCACCGGAACGCTGTTCCGCGACTCCAACGCCACGTCGATCTCGCCGGTCACCGTGCTGAGCGGCGCGACGCTGGAGCGCGCGAACATCACCACCGCGCAGGACGCGATCCGCTCGGTCTCCGCCGACAGCGCCGGGTCGATCTCGACCGGCTTCCGCAACGGCTTCTCGGCCGGCGGCGCGGCGGTGTCGCTGCGCGGGCTCGGCGTGTCGTCGACGGTGGTGCTGATCGACGGGCTCCGCTCGGCCAATTTCCCGCTGAATGACGACGGTCACAACGCCTATGTCGACCTGAACTCGATCCCGTTCAGCATCGTCGACCGGATCGAGGTGCTGAAGGACGGCGCGTCCTCCACCTATGGCGCCGACGCGATCGGCGGCGTGGTCAACCTCATCAGCAAGAAGAACGTGCAGGGCGTGCAGGGCTCGGTGCAGGGCGGCGCGACCGACAAGGCCGACGGCGCCCACTATCGCGCCACGCTGACCGCAGGGTTCGGTGACTATACGTCGCAGGGCTTCAACTTCTATGTAAACGGCGAGTACACCTACGACGGCTTCATCACCAATCATTCGCGCGGCTATCCGTTCAACACCACCGACCTGCGCGCGAGCGGGTTGCTGGATCGCAACCGCAACGACGATTCGCTGACCACGCCCAATCCGCAGGCGGTGGTGACGCGCGTATCGCAGACCGACCTCAACAATCCGCTCGCCGGAAAGGTCGGTGCGCCGCTCACCAACCAATATCAGCTCATCAACCCGAGTTCGTGCCCGTACGGCACCTTCACGCTCACCAGCGGTTCGGAGATCGGAACGGGTTGCGCGCACAATCTGCCCGACGAATATAACCTGATCCAGCCGGAACAGCAGCGTTACTCGACGACCGCACGCCTCGCGGTGCGGCTGAGCGACAATCTCGAAGGCTTCGCCAGCGCCAGCTATTCGCACTCGGACGTCACCATCACCGGGGCACCGCAGGGCATCCGCCAGGCGCAGCCGTTCGGCGGTGCCTCCGCGCTCGCGTCGAGCAGCCCGGGCATCGTGCTGCCGGTCTATGTCTGCTCGGCCGGCGTCGACTGCGTGTCGGCGAGCGACCGCCGGCTGAACCCGAACAATCCCTATGCCGCCGCCTATGCCGCCAATCCGTCGCAGGGCGCGGCGCGCATCTATTATCTGTTCGGCGACATCGCCGCGCGCAGCGAGCGTTCGCTGAACGTGTTCCGCACCACCGCCGGCATCTCGGGCGACCTGGGCAACGGCTTCAAGTTCCGGCTGAACGGCGTCTATGCGCGCGACGAATTGAGCGTCACGCAATATGGCTTCATCAACATTCAGGGGCTGCTGAAGGCGATCAATACCGGCGCGTACAATTTCGTCGATCCGAGCCAGAACTCGGCGGCGGTGCGCAACCAGATCTCGCCGGCCCGCACCACCCCGTCGCACTCGACGGTCGCGACGATCGGCGGCTCGCTGCTGAAGTCGCTGATGGAGCTGCCGGGCGGCGACCTCAACGTCGGCGCCGGCTTCCAGCTGCGCCGCGAGACGCTGATGAACCGCAACGCGAATTATGATCTCAGCTATTACGGCCTCAACACGTCGTCGGCACAGGGTCAGCAAACCGTGACCGCCGGGTTCTTCGAGATCGATGCGCCGCTGGCGGAGCAGTTCGACCTCAACGTCTCCGGGCGCTACGATCATTATTCGCAGGGTTATGGTCACTTCTCGCCCAAGGTCGGGATGAAATTCTCCCCGGCGTCGTTCGCGTCGCTGCGCGCGACCTATTCGGAGGGCTTCCGCGCGCCGACGTTCGCCGAGAACAATCCAGCGAGCAGCTATGCCGGCTATTCGTCGTTCATCCCGCCCGCCAGCTTCATCGCGGCGCACCCCGGCAACAGCGCATATAGCGGCACGTACAACATCGGCAGCGGTTCGACCGGCAACCCGGCCATCCTTCCAGAAGTCTCGCGCAGCTTTACGGCGGGCATGATTTTGAACCCGGCGCGCTGGTTCAATCTGACTGCCGACTATTACAACATCAAAAAGTCGAACCTGATCGTCAGCGGCCCGCGCCGTTCGGCCGCGATCGACGCTTATTACAGCGCGACGAACGCCGCGGATGGCTGCGCGGCGCTCGCGAAGGTCGGCGAAGGCTATCGTTGCAACATCATCGACGCGCCCGATCCCTCGAACCCGAACGCCTTGCCGCGGCTGCTGGTGTTCGACGTGCCCTACGTCAACGCCAACTACCAGGTCAGCTCGGGGATCGACGTCCAGGCGACCGCCAGCGGCCGGATCGCCAACGGCACGCGCCTGACTAGCCGGCTCGACGTGACCCGCGTGTTGCGCCTCGATCTGGTGACGCCGGATGGCGTCACGCAGAAATATGCGGGTACGCTCGGACCGTACCAGCTGTCGTCGGGCGGCGGTACGCCGCGCATCCGCGGCAACTGGCAGAATTCGGTGGACGCGGGCAATTTCTCGCTGACTGCCACCACTTATTACGTCGGTCGCATCAAGCAGGTCGCGGCGGACCGGATCACCCCGGTCAACGGCGTGATCGACCTGTCGTGCAAGAACACGCTGGCGCCGATCGTCAAGGGAACCGACCCCAACAAGCAATGCTACGTCCGGCCCTTCATCTACGTGGACCTGAACGCTGCGCTGCGGGTCAATGACCAGTTCCGCTTCTTCTTCAACGTGCAGAATCTGACCAATGCGCGCGCGCCGCTCGCATCGGGGGCCTATTCCAGCAACCCGAATTATCTCGTCAGCTGGCATTACGCCGGGCTCGTCGGCCGCAACTTCAGCGCGGGCGCCAGCTTCAACTTCTGACCGGCAGGCGCCGGGCGGGGCCGGGTTTCGTCCCCGCCACCGCCCGGCGCCTTCGGCTCGTTCGTACCGCAAACGCCTGTTCCTCTTGCACTTCCGCGATCCGCCCGCGATGGATCGTCGCAGAGGTGTTGCGTGGCGCGTGTCGAGATCGAGGGTCTGAGCAAGCGGTTCGGCGCGACCCACGTCCTGTCCGCAACCGACCTGTCGATCGAGGACGGCGAGTTCGTCGCGATCGTCGGTCCGTCCGGTTGCGGAAAGTCGACGCTCCTCCGCCTGATAGCCGGTCTCGAGGAACCGACCGGCGGACGGGTGCTGATCGACGGGCGCGACGTCACCCCGCTGCCCCCTGCCGAGCGCGGGCTGGCGATGGTCTTCCAGTCCTACGCGCTCTATCCGCACCTGACCGTCGCCGAGAATATCGCCTTCCCGCTGCGTGTCGCGCGGCGCTCGCGCGCGGACATCGCCGCGCGCGTCGCGGCGGTCGCGGAGACACTCGACCTCACCCCCCTGCTCGCCCGGCGTCCGCGCGCCTTGTCCGGCGGGCAGCGGCAGCGGGTGTCGATCGCGCGCGCGATCGTGCGCGAGCCGCGGGTGCTGCTCCTCGACGAGCCGCTGTCGAACCTCGATACTGAGCTGCGGGTGCGGATGCGCCACGAATTCGCGCGCCTGCATGCCGCGCTCGGCGCGACGATGCTCTATGTGACCCACGACCAGCTGGAGGCGATGACGCTCGCCAACCGCATCGTGGTGATGAGCGCCGGCCGGGTCGAACAGGTCGGCGCGCCGCTCGCGCTCTACGACGCACCGGCGACGCTGGCGGTGGCGCGGGCCATCGGCTCGCCGGGCATGAACCTGTTGCCCGGCACGATCGATCGGGTCGACCCGCATGGCGCGACGGTGCGACTGACCGGCGGTGCGACCGTGCGCGCCGCCGTGTGGGCTGAGAGCGGCGCGCCGGTGACGTTGGGCGTCCGCCCCGAGCATCTGGCCCCCGACCCGGACGGCCGGTTCGCCGGAACGGTCGAGCTGTTCGAGCGGCTTGGCCCCCTGTCCTTCGCGCATCTCGGTGCGCCGGGGCTGGAGACGACGATCGTCGCGCAGCTCCCCGGCGACCGGCGCGTCACCCTCGGCGAGACGCTGCGCTTCGGCGTCGCGCCGGAGCGGGTGCACGTCTTCGCCGCCGACGGGCGCGCGCTGCCGCGCGTCGATGCTAGCCCTTGATGCTGCCGCCCAGCAGTCCGCCGATGTAATAACGTTGCAGCGCGAGGAAGAGCAGCAACACCGGCACCGTCGTCACCACCGCCGCCGCCATCATCAGCTCGCCATCGGCGGCATGTTCGCGCGAGATCGCCGCCACCGCGACCGGCAGCGTATAATGCTGCTGGTCGGACAGGACGATCAACGGCCAGAGGAAGTCGTTCCAGCTCCCCAGGAACATGAAGAGCGCCAGCGTCACCGTGATCGGTGCCAGCAGCGGCAGCACGATCGCGACGAAGATCCGCATCTCGCCCGCGCCATCGACGCGCGCGGCGTCGATCATCTCGTCCGGGATGCCAAGCGTCGCCTGCCGGACGAACAGCACCGCGAAGATGCCGGCCAGGCTTGGCAGGATCACCCCGGCGTAGCTGTCGATCAGCCCCAGCTCGCGAAAGATCAGGAACAGCGGCAGCATCGCCACCTGCCCGGGCACCACCAGACTGGCGACTAGGATCTGCAATAACCGCTCGCGCCCGCGGAAGCGCAGCTTGGCGAAGGCATAGCCGGCCGGCACCGTCAGCAGCAGCCCGAGCAAGGTCGAGATCACGGCGACGATCAGGCTGTTCCCCAACGCCGGCACGAGGCGGTAATCGAACCATGCGCCGTCATATTGCCGCCGCAGCAGCAGTTCGTGATAATTCTCCAGCGTCCAGCGGCGCGGCCAGAACGGCGGCGGCACCCGGCTGGAATCGTAGCGCGGCATGAACGACACGGTCACCATCCACGCAAACGGCACCAGCGTGACGAGCGTCACCAACGCCACCAGCGCGTTGAGCACGAACGCCCGGAGCCGTCGCGGGGTCACAGCCATTCGTACTGCCGGCCGACCCGCGCCTGCACCCAGGTCAGCAGGAGGATCAGGATCAGCAGGACGAACGCCACCGCCGAGGCCTGCCCGAGGTTCCACCATTTGAAGCCTTCGTCGAACATGAAATACAGCACCGTCACGGTCGATTGCGAGGGTCCGCCCAGCGTCATGACATAGGGTTCGGCGAACAATTGCAGGAAACCGGCGACGCTCAGCACCGCGGCCAGCATCAACGTCGGCCCGATCGCCGGCAAGGTGACGTGCCGGAAGCGCGTCCACGCCCCCGCCCCGTCCAGCCGCGCCGCCTCCATCAGATCCTGCGGCACCGCCGACAGCGCGGCGGTGAAAACGATCATGTTGTAGCCGAAGACCTTCCACGTCACGAACAGCAGGATCGCGGGGATCGACCAGCGCGGATCGCCCAGCCAGTCGACCGGCGCGATGCCGAGCGCCGCCAGCGCACGGTTGAGCAGCCCGAAGCGCGTGTTCAGCAGGAACCGCCACACCACGGCGGTTGCCACGATCCCGGTGACATAGGGCGTGAACAGTGCCACCCGCCAGAACGGCTTCCAGCGCACTGTCGCGTCGTTGAGCAGCAAGGCGGTGAACAGCGACGTGCCGATCGCCATCGGCACGCCGAGCAGCGCGAAGATCGCGGTATTGCCCAGCGCCCGCCAGAACAGCGGCGTCGTCAGCAGGTCGACGAAATTGCCGAACCCGACGAAGCGGAGGTTTGACCAGTCGGCGAGCGCGTAAATGCTGTAGTCGGTGACGCTCAGCCCCAACGCCAGTACGGTGGGCAGGACGAAGACGAGTGCGATCACCGCCAGCACCGGTACCGTGAAGGTCCAGGCGGTGCGCTCCTGCCGGGTCATGCGATCCGGCCCGCCGCCACCAGCGCCCGCCGCTGCGCGAGCAGCGCGTCGACGCGGGTGTCCATCGCCGCCAGCCCCTCGTCGATCGTCAGCGCGCCGCGGACCACGCGCTCGGCGACGATCTGCACCTCCAGCCGGATCCGCTCCCATTCGACGATCACCGGCTGGCGCGCCGGTTGCTCGACCTGCTCGGCGAACGGCCGCAGCATCGGATCGGCGAGCTGCGGCGCGCGCCAGGCGCTGCGACGCGCGGGCAGAACGCCGATCATCCGCTGGAAGCGCAACTCGCTTTCCGCCGAGGTGAGATGCTGCGCGAGCCGCCACGCCTCGGCCGGCCGCGGGGTCTGCGCCGACACCGCGATGCTGTTGTTGATCGCGGACACCGGCCCGGGGCCGTTCGGACCCGGCATCCGAGCCACCCCCCACAAATCGGGCGCGATCTCGGCGGCGCGGCGGCGGAGATCGGTGAGCAACGTCGGCCCGCTCGGATAGATTGCGACCCAGCCCTGCGCGAACGACGCCAGCGGGTCCTGCACCTCGTTCGACGCCACGCGCGGCGCATAGCCGTCCGCGAACAGCGACACATAGAAGGCGAGCGCCTCGCGATAGGCGGGCGTGCGAAAATTGCCGCGCGTGTCGCGGTCGCGCAGCGGATAGGCGCCAGCCTGTCCCGCGAAGGTGATCAGCGTGTCCCACCAGTTCAGGAACATCAGCATCGCATAACGGTCGGGATGGCGCCGCTTGAGCCGCGCGCCCAGATCGCGCCAGCCATCCCAGGTAAGCGGGGCTTCGTCATAGCCGATTTCGCCGAGCAGATCGCGGCGGTAGAATTGCACCTGGCTGCCGATCGACCACGGAACGGCATAGGGGACCCCGGCGACGGTCAGCGGGCGCATGACGCCCGGGAAGGTATCGTCGATCGCCGCACGATCCGGCACGGGCGCGATCGCGCCGATCATCGCGAACTCGCCCACCCAGCCCGAGGGAAGCATCATCACGTCGGGCAGGGTTCCGCCCGCCTGCGCGGTGAGATATTTCTCGTGGGCGGCGGTGCCGGGGACCGACTGCGTCTCGACCGCCATCCCGGTGCGGGCGATGAACGCCGTCATCAGATGCGGGGCATAATCCCCCTCATACCCGGTCGCCCAGAAGGTCAGCGCCGCCGGATCACGGCGCGACCGACATCCGGGGAACAGCAGCGCCGCGCCGCCCGCCGATGCCGCACGCAGTGCCGCCCGGCGCGTCCATCGCTCCCCCTGACCGTTGCCCATCGCAGCGCTTGTGACAGTGGCAGCCCGCGACGACCAGCGAATTGACGGCGCCTGCCCCTGACCCACCCCCAGCTCCCCCGCCGCCGCGCGTTTTGGCGAACATACATCAACCGAAAAATTAATTCTTGTTATTACTTGAGGTTGCTCCTGCCCTAAAATCGTGGAACAAGTGTCGAACGCCGGGGAACCAGCGCGGCCGCCCGAGCCGCCGTCCGGTGAAAGGGGCGAGGATATGCCGACCACCACGATCCGCACGCTGCTGATATGCACGACGATGCTCGCCCAGCCCTTGCTGGCGGTGACCGCGCTCGCCCAGACGACGCCACCCGCGTCGGCGACGGGCGATGCCGAGGCGCCGGCGAGCGACGACATCGTCGTCACCGGATCGCGCATCCGCCGTCCCGACTATGAAGCGCCCAATCCGATCATCTCGAGCGACGCGGAGGCGATCCGGGAGTCGGGCAACACCAACGTCACCAATTTCCTCGTGCGCGTCCCCGCCCTCGTCGGTTCGCGCGACAGCACCCGCGCCGGCGGCGGCGACGCGGTGTCCAACGCGCAATTCGGCCAGGCCGGGCTCAACCAGCTCAACCTGCGCAATCTCGGCGTCAACCGCACGCTGACCTTGGTGGACGGCCGTCGCCATGTCGCCGCGGAGGCGAGCAATGCCGCGGTCGACATCAACGCCGTCCCGGTCGATCTCATCAGCAGGGTCGACGTGCTGACCGGCGCCGTCTCGGCGATCTACGGCGCCGATGGCGTGACCGGCGTCGTCAATTTCGTGCTGCGCCGCGATTTCGACGGCGTCGCGGCGCGCGGGCAGATGGGCGTCTCGCAATATGGCGACGGCGCGACCCGCTTTGCCTCGTTGCTGGCCGGGCGCAATTTCGCCGACGGCCGCGCCAACGTGACGCTCGCCTACGAATATAGCGGCGAGTCCCGCATTCCGTATGAAGCGCGCAAATATCTGCGGCAGGGCCAGCGCCGGTTCCTCGTCCCCAATCCCGCCGACCAGCCCGACGATCCGCGCGTCCCCGACCAGATCCTCGCCGGCGACCTGCATTACACCTACGTCTCGCCGCTCGGCGCGATCTTCGTCGGCGGCGAGTCCAACCCGAGCTTCGACGGGCTCGGCCGTCCCTATGATCCGGGCCGTCCGATCGCTTATTACTGGCAAGGCGGGGTGAGCACCGACGTCCCCGGCTTCTACCAGGGCGATCTAACGCCCGGCATCGAACGGCACGCCGTCAACCTGTTGACGTCGTTCGCGGCATCGGACGCGTTCAAGCTGTCGGTCGACGCCAAATATGTCCGCACCGAGGCGACGACCTTCGGCCAGTATCCGGAGACCTATTATCTGCCGATCGCGCTCGACAATCCGTTCGTGCCGGCATCGATCCGCAGCGCCGCGGCCACCGCGGGCGCGGACGGGCTGTTCTTCAACCGCCACAACATCGACTTCGGGCGGTTGGGCGAGCGCGACCTGCGCGAGACGTATCGTGGCGTGATCGCCGCGTCCGGCCGCCTGAGCGATCACGCCACCTATGATGCCTATTATCAATATGGCCGCACCGATCTGCGCATCACCCGACTGGGCAGCCGGCTGGCAGCGCCGTATCTGCAAGCGCTCGACGCGGTCGCCGGCCCCGGGGGGTCGGTCGTGTGCCGCTCGACGCTGACCGATCCGTCGAACGGCTGCCTGCCGATCAATCCGTTCGGCGCCGGCCCGACCAGCGCTGCGCAGCGCGCCTATTTCCAGCGCAACGACCGCAGCTACGCCCGCATCGAACAGCATGTCGCCAGCGCCTCGGTCAGCGGCGACTTCGGTCAGTTCTTCCGCCTGCCCGGCGGGCCGGTGCAATTTTCGTTCGGCGGCGAGTATCGCAAGGAGAGCAGCCGCTTCGATCCCAACGCCAACCTCGTCGCCGGTGCCTATTTCGGGTCCGATGAGCCAGCGCTCGTCCTCCCGAGCCGCGGCAGCTTCGACGTGTGGGAGGCGTTCGGCGAGCTCAACGTGCCGATCGTCCGCGACCGGCCGTTCGCGGAGCTGCTGTCGGTCGGTGCCGCCGGGCGCTACTCGCATTACTCGACGGTCGGAAAGACCGAGACGTGGCAGTTCACCGGCATCTACGCGCCGATCCGCGACATTTCGTTTCGCGGCTCCTATGGACAGGCGGTGCGCGCGCCCAATATCGGCGAACTGTTCCAGCCGCGCAGCACGTCGCAGGGCTTCCTCGACGATCCCTGCACCACGCGGTCGGTCGGCAACGGCACCCAGTATCGCGAAGCCAATTGCCGCGCGCAGCTCGCCGCGGCCGGGCGCACGACGCTGCTCGGCGAAAGCGACACCGGCTTCGTCATCAACGGCGTTTCGCAGGGCAATCTGGCGCTGCGTCCCGAACGCGCGCGGACGTGGACGGCGGGCGTCGTGCTGCGTCCGCGCTTCGTCCCCGGGCTGACGCTGTCGGCCGACTGGTACGACATCTCGCTGAAGGACGCGATCAACACCGTGCAGGCGAACGACCTCATCAACCTGTGCGTCGACCAGCCGACGCTCGATAACGCCTTTTGCACTTCCTACACCCGCGCCAGCGGCACCGGCCGGTTGAACGGCTTCACGGTCGCGCCGCAGAACGTCGCGCGCTATCGCACCGCCGGGCTCGACCTCAATCTAGACTATCGCATCGCCACCGCGCGGATCGGGACGTTCGATCTGCGGCTGATCGGCGGTTATCTCAATCGGCTCGCCTTCATCGCGATCCCGGGCGCGCCGGAGACCAACACGCTGGACTCGTTCGGCGCGCCGCAGTGGAATGCGAACTTCGCGCCGACCTGGACGCTGAAGCGCGTGTCGGTGAACTACAATCTGCGCTGGTTCAACGCGACGCGCGCCTTCACCCGCAACGAGACCGCCGCCAATCCCGATATCGCCGCCGCGCAGTATCTGCGGTTCGCCCCCTTGTGGCAGCACGACCTGCAGATCGCCTATCAGGTGCCGGACGGGTTCGGCTTCTACGGCGGCGTCACCAACCTGACCGACCAGAAGCCCGACCCGGCGGCTTACGGCACCAACGTGCCGATCTCGCCGCTGGGACGGTTCTTCTACATCGGCGCACGGATCGGGCTCGACCGGCGCTGATCGGGCGCCGGATCAGGTGCGGATCGTCACCCGCTCCAGCACGACATTGTCGTCGATTCGCGCGACGCTGATCCTGTGCTTGCCCGGCGCGACCCGGCCAAGGTCGAGCGAGAGCCGCACGACATTGTCGCTCACCGCCGCCGCCCACGCCTGTTTCGCGGGCGTGTCCTGCGCGCCGCCGGTCGCTTCGAGCCGCGCCTGAAGCAGCCGGGCCGGACCATTGTCGAACGCCACCGCGACGCGCACGCCCGTGCCGCCGCCGGTGTCCAGCGACGGTGCGAGCTCGAGCGTGAGCTGCGCGTCGCCGCCGGTGGCGAGCGTCACGTCATAGTCGAGCGTTACCCGATCCTCCGCGGTCGTCGCGGGTCGTCCCTGCGGCAGCGCGACCATCGCGCCACGCGTCCGCCCGAGATGCGGGATCGCCGTCCAGCGCAGCCCCTTGCCGGCGCGCGCGCGGGTGAAGGCGATCGCCTCGACCGTCACCTCCGTCGCGCCGGCCATCGACGGCGTCGCGAAGCGCGGCCGCCGATTGCGCTCGGACACCGGCGTGTCGGCGGCGACGCGGGTGATGCTGGGCATCGACTGCTGCGTGGGGTCGTTCCATGTGACATAGCTCATATGGACCTGCGCCATCATGCCGTCCCACTTGCCGCCGTTGATGCGGTGGTATTGCTGGGTCAGTTCGGCATCGCGGCGGAACGTCGCCTCGACCTGATCGGCGAAGTAATTGGCGCGCGGATCGTTGCTGCGGGTCAGCCGCTCGTTCCACGCCGCGGCATAATAGAGCCGGTACAGATTGGCCATCGCGGCGACCGGATGCTCGACCAGCTGGAAATAGGCGTCGAGATATTCGGGCGGGAGCGTCGCGCGCGCCGCCAGCATCCGCCGCTCGAGATCGTCCCATTCCGCGACCAGCGTGCCGAACGTCCCGCCGTCGAGTTCGGTCGCGGTCACCCCGCCGAGCGGGAAGCTGTGCTGGTCGATCAGCTCGGGCTTCCGCCGCGCGGCATAGCGGCTGTAGTCGGTGACGATCGCGCCGATCGCCTCCGCCTGCGCCGCCCCGAATGTCCCGGCCGCCCAGAGGCGCGGATAGTCGGCGAGCGCCTGCGGCGTCATCGCCTCCGGATTCCACGCCATCTTCAGGAAGAAACCGAGCGGATATTCCATCGGCTTGATGTCGCCGGCGTTGACGATCCACATGGTGCGAACCCCGTGCGCGTAGGCAAGGTCCATCTGCTGCCAGACCTTCTCGATCTGGTTGGTGTTGATCCATTTGTAGTTGCGCGGCACGCCGACGTAGTCGAAATGGTAGTAGATGCCGTAGCCACCCGTGCGCGGTGCGGCGCCGGCATCGGGGAGCCGGCGGATCTGCCCCCAATTGTCGTCCGAGAACAGCAGGGTGACATCGTCGGGCACCTTCATGCCCTTGTCGTAATAATCCTGCACTTCCTTGTAGAGCGCCCAGACCTGCGGCGTGTCGCTGGCCGGATGGTGCGTGACCTCGGCGATGATCGCGCGCTGATCGGCGACGACGCGCTCTAGCAGCTCGGTCGCGGTGCCTTCCGCCATCGCCTCGTCGCCGTCGCCGCGCATCCCGACGGTGACGACCGACTCATAGCCCTTGCCGTCACCCTTCGCCATCATCCGCTCGATCCCACCGCGCCAGAAGGTGCGGAGGTTGGCGGCGTTCTTCGTGTAATCCCACGCGCCGCCGCGGGCCGGGTCTTCCTTGTGGCGATGCCATTCCGCCTGCGCGCGCAGCATCGGCTCGTGGTGCGAATTGCCCATCACCACGCCCATCGCATCGGCCAGCACCATGCTCCGGGGATCGTCGTCGGCGAAGGCTTTGCCCCACATCGCCGGCCACAGATAATTGCCCTTCATGCGCAGCAGCAGCTCGAAGACATGCGCGTACATCGCCGAATTGACGCCGCCGAACTTCTTGGTCGCCCAGCCCTTCAGGCAGGGATCCTCGTCGTTGATGAAGAAACCGCGATAGCGCACCTTCGGTTGGTCGCGATGCGACCCGGCCGAGAACAGCACCTCGCGGCGGCGCGCCACCGGCACGTCGGCGAACCAATGCCACGGCGAGACCCCGATCCGCTCTGACACGTCATAGGCGCCGAAAACCGCGCCGCGCCGGTCGGCGCCGACGATCACCAGCGCGCGCGGAACGTTCGGCCACGGGCGCTCGACGACGATCTGGCGGAACGCCTCCCATTCGCCGCGCAGGTCGGCGGCGGCGATCTTGCCGGCCGCCGCGAGCGCGTCGATCGCCTTGCTCTGCCCCAGCACCCCGACAAGCACGACTGGCCCGCTCGCCCCGTCGATCTCCTGCCGGACCGGCTTCGCGCGCGCCCCCGCGACGCGGGCGAGGTCGCCAGCGAGGCTGGCGGCGACGCGCTGAACGGCGCTGTCGGCCTCGCGGTCGACGATGACGGTGGCGACGCGGCTGCCCTGGATCAGCGGAAAGGCGGTCCGCGGGTCGGGCGTTTCTGCGGCGCGATCCGCCATTGCCGCATGTGCCGGTATGGCGGCCAGCATCGCGCTGAAGCCAGCCGCGGAAAGCATCGCGCGCCGCGAAACCGCATCGTCAATCGCGCTCATGATGATGTGTTCCTGATTGTTCGTGCCAACCGTCTTCATCATGCGTCGCCCCGGACTTGATCCGGGGCGACGCATGATGGCTACTAGAACGTGCCGCGCAGACCGATCAGGAACTGGCGACCGGGCTTGTACTGCGTGAAGGTCGCGTTCTCGAACTGGAAGTACGAGCGCAGCGTGGCGTTGGTGAAGTTGGCGATGTTGAACGTCAGCTGCGGCGCGTTCGGGATGCCGAGCAGCTTGTCGAGATCGAACGACGACGAGAAATCGTAGGTCGTATAGTCCGTCCCGTAGAGCGCCGCGGCGGGGATACCGTTCTGCGCCGCACCGCTGTTCTGCGACCCCTCGCGCGAGGTCGTCGCGACGCGCAGCATGATGCCGTTCTTCTCGTAATAGCCGGTGATGTTGTACGTGAACGGCGAGACGCCGAACGCCACCGCCGGGCCGTCGCTGCGCTGGTCGACGATCGTGGCGTTGGCGTTGAAGCCGAAGCCGGTCACGCCGATCATCCGCGTCAGGAAGTCGAGCGGCTGCACCCACTGGAATTCTAGGCCGTTGATCGTCAGCTTGTTGGGCACGTTGACCTGCGAGGTCACCTGCACCTGCGCCGCGGTCGGCCCGCCGCGCGAGTTGAGCGCGATCTGCTGGGTCGGGTTCAGCGTGTCATAGGTGATGCCGTACTGCGCCAGGTTCGAGAACGGCACCGTGTTGATCGCGGTGGTGGTGAACCCCTCGATCGACTTGCGGAACGCGTTGAAGCTGATCACGCCCTCGCGCCCGGTATAATATTCGAAGCCGAGGTCGAGGTTGGTCGACAGGTATGGCGCCAGCGCCGGATTGCCGATCGACGCCTGATCCGCCGAGGGCGCGCTGAAGTTGACGCCGGGCAGCTGCGCCGACGGATCGGGGCGCGTCATCGTCCGCGACCCCGCGACGCGCACCACCGCGTGTTCGCCGATGTCATAGGCGAAGGTCGCCGCGGGCAGCCACTTCGAATAGACGTTGCGGGTGTCGGCGATGGTGACGATGTTCGGATAGCGGCTGCCGTCGGGCAGGCTGGCGCCGGTCGAGGTCGTGTTGCGCGGATCCGGGACCGAGACGCGGCCCGAGATCGTCTGGATCGTGTTGACCCAGCGCACGCCGACGTTGAAGCGCAGCATGTTGTCGCCGACTTCCTGTGCGCCGCTGACGGTCGCGAACAGGCCCTTGTTGACCTCGCGAATGTACCCGCCGCTCGCGCCGGTCGTCGACGAACCGCTTTCGGCGGCATTGTCGTGGTAGAAGTCGTAATTGGTCGCCGCGGCGAACGCCGGGAAGTCGACCGTCACGAAACCGGCCGGACCGGGGCGCAGATAGTTGGGCGCGGCGCTGTTCGGGACCAGCGAGCCGCCATAGGTCAGCGGCCCGGTGACGCCGGCGCTATAGCCGCTGCCGAGCCCGGGATAGGTCGGATAGCCGGCCGGGGCCGCGCCGGGTGCGTTCAGCCCCTCGCACGGCGGCTGGCTGTTCGGCGACGGCACGAAGGCGCTCGGATTGTTGCCGCAGACCGCGTTCTGCCACTGCTGCGAGGCGTCGAAGCTGCGGATCCGGCGCGACACGTCGTCATAGGAACCGCCGACCCGCAGGTTGAGCGACTTGTCGCCCCACATCAGGTCGCCACGGAAGCCCTTGTTCTCGTTGACGCGACGCTCGTCGTTCACGCCGACGCGGCTGCCGGTGTACCAGCCGAAGTTGTTGGGATCGTTGAGGTCGAGCGCGCTGGTGATCGTCGGGATGCCGCCGTCGCTGGAGAAGGTGACCGTGTTGCCGACGCCCAGCGGCGTGGTCATACCGACGGTCGGGTTTTCGCGGTGGAAGGTCGAGCGCGCGTAATTGCCCTGCAGCGTCAGCTTGAGGCTGTCCGAAATCTCCCACTCGCCGCCGGGATTGACGCTGACCAGCTTGGTGGTCTCGATATAGGGGCGATACTCATTGAAGAACTGCACGTTGGCGAAGGTGCCGCCGGTGACGGTGCAGCCCGCGCTGCAATCCGACTTGTCGAAGGTCAGATTGGTCGGGATCGCCGCGCCGTTGCGGACGATCCACGCCATATTCTCGCGGATCAATTCGTTCTTCTTATAGCCGTACAGGCTGTCGATATAGAAGTGCAGCGTGTCGGTCGGCTGCCATTCCATGCTGACGATCGCGTTGAAGCGGTCGCGCGGGCCACGGATGCTCGTCGAGCGGCCGAGACGCGGGAGCAGCCCGTTGTCGATCTGCTGAATCGTCGCGCCGGGATTGTTGGCGAGCAGGAACGCGCGGTCGATCGTCGTGCCGGCGACCAGCCCGGCACCCGCGCCGACCGGCACCGTCGCCGGGATCGTCCAGTTGCCGCCGCCGGTGGTGTTGCAGCCCGAGGCTGCGCCGCACTGCGCGGCGGTGAGCGCCGGGTTGGTGTAGCCGATCGTCTCAAAGCCGCGCGTGTCGGTGAACAGCCGCTGCGCCGACACACCCGCGAGGATACCGAACGTCTCGCTGCGCCAGCTGCCGATCAGCGAGCCGCGCGCGCCGATCCGGTCCTCGGGCGACTGTTTCGTGCCCTGGATGTTATAAGCGAGGAACCCGGTCTGGCGATCGAACGGACGCGCCGAACGCAGGTCGATGTTGCCGGCCGCGCCGCCTTCCAGCAGGTCGGCGGTGTAGCTCTTGTTGACGGTCAGCTTGGTGAACAGGTCGGTCGGGAAGAAGCTGAGGTCGACCGAGCGGTCGGTGCCCTGCGCATCGGTCGCACCCGACGACGCCACCGCGATCGTCGCGCCGTTCAGCGTGACGTTGGTGAAGTTCGAGCCGAGCCCGCGGATCGCGACGTTGGTGCCCTCGCCCGTGACGTCGCGGCTGATCGTGATGCCGGGGATGCGGTTGAAGGATTCGGCGATGTTGGTGTCAGGGAACTTGCCGATGTCCTCGGCGAAGATCGAGTCGGTGAAACCGGTCGAGGCGCGCTTGGCGTCGGTCGACTTGGCGAGCGACGAGCGGTAGCCGGTGACGACGATGTCCTCGCCCGGCGTGCCCTGCGTCGCATCGGTCTGCGGCAGCGGCGGCGTGGCGGGGCCGTTGTCCTGACCATCGGCGGGCGCCTGCGTCGCGGTGGGCGGCACCGCCTGCGCCGAGGCGGCGGACGTGGCCGCGGTCCCTAGAACGGTCGCACTGAGCAGCAGCGCACGAGTGACGCGAGCGAAGTTACGGCTCTTCATTGTTGATTCCTCTCCCTCGGGCACCGCTTCTTCATGGCCGCGCCCATGTCGTACCGACGCCCGTTCCCGGACGTTCAACGGCTTCCACGACGACCCGCGGATGGCGCTCGCGCCTGCCTGCCAGATCGTTCGACGAACCGAATTGATAGCGCTACCTCGGCTAAGCTGTCTTACCTGTCAAGCCGCCACGGCCTGACAAATCACTGATCGGCGGCAAGGTGCGTTGAGAAGACGACGCGTTGAGAGCGTGGCGCACATCAACGCGATCAGGCTGGATCGGCAACCGGACGGTAGCGCAACCTATCGCCACGCCCACCTCGGCGAGCATCGCTGCCCGGCTCGGAGTCGTTCGGCCAGAAGCCGTGTGGACCGTCGCTACGGGTGCAATGTCTTGAGCGCGATCGTCGCGTCGCCGAGCGCCTGCGGATCGGCCGCGACCCGACCGGTCACCAGCGCGCGGCCCTGCACGAAATCACGCGTCGCGTTGACGCAATCGAGCGCGATCACCCGGCGGTCCCTGAGGTAGATCACCGAGAAACTGCGCGTCGCGGGGTCGCCGCGCACCACGGCGGCGTCATGACCGATCGACAGGCCGACCGTTTGCAGCCGGAGATCGAACTGGTTCGACCAGAACCACGGCACCGCATCGTACCCCGGCGAGTCGATCCCGGCGATCGCCTTGGCGGCGACGGTCGCCTGATCGTTGGCGTTCTGCACCGACTCGAGCCGGATCGTCGCGCCATCCGCAAAGGCGTTGCGGTGCAGCGCGCAGTCCCCGATCGCATAGACATGCGGCAGGCTGGTGCGGCAGTGGGCATCGACCGCGACGCCATTGTCGCCCGCTGCCCCCGCTCGCAGCAGCGGCGCGACCGACGGGACGATCCCGATGCCGACGATCACCATGTCCGCCGGAACGACCGACCCGTCCGCCAGCCGGACGCCGCACGCCCGGCCGTCGCGCTCCTCGATACAGTCGACCGTCACGCCGAGGCGAACGTCGACGCCGTGCGCGCGGTGCTCCGCCTCGTAGAAGCGCGACAGCGACGCGCCAGCGACACGCGCCAGCACCCGATCCTGCGCCTCGAGCACCGTGACGGCCTGTCCCAGATTGGTCAGCACCGCCGCCGCCTCGAGCCCGATATAGCCGCCACCGATCACCACCACCTGCCGCGTCCCCGGCAGTTCGGCGATCATCCGGCCGACATCGGCGCGGGTGCGAACGCTGTGCACGCCGCGCAGGTCGTGCCCGGCGCAGCCGAGACGGCGCGCATGGCCGCCCGCCGCCCAGACGAGATCGCCGTAACCGATCGTCGCGCCGTCTTCGGTCGTGATCGCCCGCGCCACGGGATCGACGGCGACGACGCGCTGGCCGGTGTGCAGCGTGACGTCCAGTTCGGCCCATTTGGCGACCGGGCGGAGCAGCATCCGCTCGAACGGCTTCTCGCCCGCGAGATAGTCCTTGGACAGGGGCGGACGCTCATAGGGCGGTTCGGCCTCCTCGCCGACGATCGCGATCGATCCCGCCACCTTTGCCTGGCGCAGCGCGATGGCGGCCTGTGCCCCGGCATGACCGCCACCGACGATCACGATATCAAACTGCGCCATCTTCCGGTTCATCCGCCTGTCACGCTCTCCCGATCCGTGTCGGGACTTGAGGCCGCCTTGCCGCATTCAGCCGCTGCGCGCCACCTCCGGCCCGGCGCGCAGGAAGGACGGCCCGATCCTGGTCAGGCCGCGTCCCTGCCGGCGGTCAGCGCATGGACGCGCAGCCGCGGGAAGACCTCCTCGATCGCCTTCGTGTCGGGCAGCACGTAGACATAGCCGCCCTTCTTCTGGAACAGCGGTCGCAGGTCCGTGGTGTAGAAGGCGTTCGGGACGTTGATGCACCCGAAGGTGATGCGATTGTCGTCGGGCTCCGGGGACAGCATCCGCGCGCGGCGCTTCTCGGCGCGGGCGGCGTCGCCGGGGATCGGGTGGATCGCAACACTGTTGGTGTAATCGACCCACAATACGCGCTGACGCCCGAAGGCATAGCCGAACTTCGCGAGGAATCGGCCGGCGGGCGTGGTCTTTTCGGCGGGTCCGATCTCGCCGAGCTTCTTGCTGCCCACCCCCGGCGTGGCGTCGTCGCCCGGCGCGATGCCCAGCAGCACCGGCACGTGCGCCAGCATCTTCCCCTTGGCGTCGAAGAGGATCAGCGACGCGTCGCGCTTGTCGATGACCGCATAGGGCAGCGCGTGATTGTCCCGCGAGGTCGCGATCCAGTCGGCGACGCGCAGCGCATCGGGCGACGGTTGCAGAACCGGCAGCGGCGAAGCGGTCGCCGCGGGGCGGCGCGCCTTGGCCTTGGCGGCTTTCGGGCTTGCGGGCGGGGCGGCGGCGATCAGCGCGAGGCCGGTGAGTATCTGTAATATCATTCCAAGTCGCCACAAGCCGGAAGCGGCCGCCCCTTTTGGGACGGCCGCCGGATATTCGTCAACGGCGACGCGCGTCATCCTGCCCTTCGGCGGGTGGCCGTGCGCGCGTTCTGACCGGATGACGGAACTCAGTGGCGAGGACGCTTGCCGCGCTGCTCCTGCTGCTGGAGGCGCTGCTCGACGCCGTCGACGCGCCCGTTGAGCTGATCGAGGCGCTGGCCATTCTGCTGGAGCTGCCCCGAGGCGGCCTGCGCCTCGGCGAGCGCCTGCTTGGCGGTGCCGTCGGTGGCCTGCAACTGCGTCTCCAGCGTGCTGACGCGCGCGCTGACCGGCTCGATCTGCTCACGCACATACTTCTTGGTGGCGCACCCACCGAGCGTCGGCGCGATCAGCAGCACGGCGATGGCGGGGGAGAGTTTGGCAAAGGAGGTAAGCATCACAATCTTCCAAATAATCTCTAGCTCCGTGAGGGAGCCCGGAACGTAACGATGCAGCAATAGACAAGACGATCAAGCGAGGCTACAGCGCGCCGAGCCGAGGTGTGATCCGTCCGAAGGTTCGTGGTAAGATACTTCAGTCGCTTGGTCGATCGTCGCGAATACTTGCGCATTAACCATTGCTGAACGCAAATCGGTTTGTTCGTTACTTCCGCGAATCGCGACGCGTGTCGCGCGCGAACGGGTCGAGCGGGATGCGATTGCCGCGATCCCGCGCGACCGGGCCTTTGCTCCCGCTGCGTTGACGATCCACGCAGCGTCGCAATTCGGCCACCGCGGCACCGCTGCCGTCGAGTTTCAGCTCCTCCACCGGCACGTCGCCACGGCGCACCTTGAGAAAGGTCGAGGCGGCGAAGCTGCGCGGGAAGGTGGCGCCGAAATCGGTCACGAAGCCCCGCTTGCCGCCGGGTGCGATGCCGATCGCGAGATGGCGCGGGAACGCCGAGTTCGAGAGCTGGAAGTCGAGCCGCAATTGCTCGCGCGCGCGAACCGACCAGTTGGGATTGAGCAGCGTCAGCCGGTTGCTGCCGTCGATGTCCAGCCCGAACTGGAGTGTCGTTCCGCGTGGGTCGGCATAGCTGCGGGTGAGGAAGCACCCCTTCTCGTCGCTGCTCACTGCGACGATCCAGGCGCCGACCTCGCGCGTCGCATAATCGGCGGCGTGCGCCGGCGCACCCGGCGTCGTGGCGGCGAGGACGAGAGCGGAGAGCAAGGAAGCGGGAGTCAGGATGCGCATCGCGGTGGTTTAGCGCAAAATGACGCGGAGGTTAGCGGTCTTTATGGCGTGTCGGGGCGCTGGACGGGGCCGCGTGCGCTCAGCCACCGCGCAGCAACCGCATCACCGCGGCGCGCAGCTGCCCTTGCCGGCCCGACGCCAGGATACCGTGGCGCTCCGGCGGCAGATGCGCCAGCGGATGACCGTCCGGCCGGAAGGCGTAATGATCGAAGAACGCCCGCCACGCGGCGCGCTCGGCAAGCGGGCGCTCGGCGATCGTCGCGATCGCAAGCATCATCGCCGTATACGGCGAGTCCGGGCCGGCCGCGAACGCATCCCACCAGTAATTGACGAGGATATTGAGCGGTGAGAGCGCCTCGACCTGATGCCACCACAGCTTGGGCAGATACAGCGCGTCGCCGGCTTCGAGCTCGAAGGTCGTCGCGCGCTCCCGTGCGGCGGCGAAGCGGGCGAAGCGCGGATCGTCCGGCGGCGCGCCGACTGCCATTGCGACCGGCTGGCCCGCCATCGTGTGATCGATCGGCCCGACATACAGATCGCCGATCGCGTCCGGCGGGAAGATCGTGAAGCGTCGCCGCCCCCCGACCACGCACGCCAGATTGTCGAAATTGTCGTGATGGCATGCCACCGTCGAGCCGTGGCCGATCCACAGCCGCGGCCGGGCGGTGGTCGGGACGAGTGGCATCGTATTCGCCGCCGCGAAGGCCGGAAGGTAGAGGTCGGTCGGAAGCGATCCGGCATAAAGCGACGGCCCGTCTTCGCCCTCCGCCGTCGCGACGATCCGCTCCACGATCGCCGCGAACGGCTCCTTGATGCGGCGGAAGTTGAAGTCGGTCAGGTCCGCCGCATAATAATAGCGTCCCTTGATTGCCCGTTCCCCCACGAACGCCTCGGCGACCCCGCCGGCGTCGAGCCCGTGCAGATAGTCGAGCAACGCGTGCGGCGACCGCGCCGCTGCGGCGGTCAGCGGCCACTCCCGGACGAGCCCGCGCAGGATCGCGGGGCGACAGCGTTCGACGACGCGCGCGGCGAAATCGCCCGCGTCGCGGATGTCGCCGGGACCGAAGACCTCCAGCATCGCGATCCGGATCAGGCGCCGGCCAGCCGGTCGTTGCGACGACGCGCGAGCAAGGCGATCTGATCCAGCGAATTGGTCATCGTATAGGCGAGCCGCAGCGCGCCGCTCCCGTGCAGCGCGGCGACGTCCGCGGCCGCGAGCTGCGCGAGCGTGTCGCGGCTGATCGTGTAGAGACCGTCCAGCGTGATGGTCCGCCCGTCGTCGAAGGTCAGCGACAGGTCGATCGGCTCGATGAGCGCCAGCCGCAGGAACGTCTCCACGAACAGCCGCGTCTGCTCGATCCCGGCGTTGATCGCCGACAGCGCACGCTGCACCTGCCGCAGCCGTCCGCCTTCATCGAACAGCGCCGCGCCCTCGGCGATGGCGAAGCGCGGGTGCGCGCGATCGATCGCGATGTCGTCGCCGGAGATGAAGAAGCCCTCCCGCTCCGCATCGTGTGGCATATAGCCATCGAGGCGTCCGTCGCCATCGACGAGCAAATTCTCGCCCGGCTCGAACCCGAACAGCGCCGCGATGTAGAATTTGCCGGTCGCCGGATGCTTGGTGAACAGCAAGGGACAGCGCGCGCCAAGCCGCGCGCATTCGTCGGGCATCACCTGCACGACGTGCCGCCCCGCAACGCTCGCCGGCCGGACGCGCAACGCCGCATGGGTGTCGGTATCGAGCAATTCCCAGACCGGCGCGCCCGGCGGCGGCGGCGCGCTGACCGCGGGGGCGACCGCGTCCCGTTGCTGCATTCCGATGCCCTCCCCGCCTGACTGTTCCGCCTCTTACCCGAACCGGTGGCCACGGCGCGAGCCTTATCGACCGTGCCCCGACACGCCGGGGCACGGTCGTCCGGTCAGATCCGGAAGTGGACGCCGAGCGTGAAGCGCCGCCCGTAATCGAAAACCTGCAACAGCTGGTTGTCGAACCGTCCGTGCGAACTCAGCACCGCATTGTTGAGGTTGAGCGCCTCGAAGAAGATGTCGAGATTCTTGTTGATTTGATAGCTGGTGCTCAGATCGACCTGCACCTGCGAGTCGACGAAGGTCGGCTCGGTGCCGAACGCCGAATTGTTCTGCACCTGCCCGAACTGCAGCAGATATTTGTCGCGCCAATTGACCGCGCCGCGGATCTGGAAGCCGTTCTTGTCGTAGAAGCCGACGAAATTGGCGGAATTGGCAAGGCCGGTGACCGCGAAGCCGCTCTGCGAGATGTTGAACCGGTCATAGGGCTTGTTGGTCTCCACGAACGTGCCGTTCGCCTGGAAGCCGAACCCGGTGTCGCCGAAGACGTGCTGCAACGCCACCTCGACACCCTTCACCGTCGCGTCCGGGCCGTTGAGATAGCTCGACACGGTGAAGATCGCGGGCTGGCCGGTGGTCGGATCGATGACGTTGTTGATCGTCTGACGCTGCGAGCCCGCGACGATGAAGTTCGTCACCTGCTTGGCGAACAGGTCGACCGAGAAGTACGAATTGGCGTGATAATACCATTCGGCGGCCAGATCGAAATTGTCCGAGAGATACGGTTGCAGGTTCGGGTTGCCGCCCGTCGCGACCAGCGCGTTGACGCGCCCGCCGACCCCGGTGAGCACCGGGGTGAGCCGGTTGAGCGGCGGCCGCGTCAGCGTGCGCGACGCGTCGAAGCGCAGCTTGAGCTGGTCGGTGACGTCTAGGCTGAGGTCGAGGCTCGGCAGGAAGTAGGAATAGTTCGACTTGGTCGACACCGGCGTCGTGCCCGAGAAGGCGAACACGAACGCGGTCGGGTCGCTGGCCGGCACGCTCAGGCTGGTCGGCACCGTCCCCAGCCCCGCCGAGGTGATGTGCGTCACCTCCTCGCGCGCGCCGAACGCGATGTGGAACGGCATGTCCGCGATCTGCGTCGTCTGGCTGATCGTGATGAACGCGGCCCAGGTCTTCTCGAGGATGTTCTGCACGCTGCCCGGATCGGTCACGGGCGTCTGGAACCCGCGATAATTCAGCAAGCCGTTCCCGGTGTCGGTTGCGGCCGGATAATTGAAGCCTGGGATGTTCTTCTCATAGGGATTGCCGAAGCTCTGTTGCAGATTCTCCTGCGCGGTTGCGCTGAAGATCGGCAGTGCCGCCGGCAGCGATCCCGAGAAGCCGGGAATGAAATCGCGGGTGCTGAACGTGCCGGTGATGAACCCCGACGGGATCAGCACGCCGCTGCTGCGGCCCGAGGGCGGCCCGTAGCCGGCGTAGGACTGCCAGAAGTTGTTGTAGAAGGTGTTCTCGTTGTGCAGCTCGAACCGGTCGTGGATATACTGGCCGCCGAAGCGGATCTTGAGCTGGTCCTGCTCCCACGATCCGGTCAGCCGGATCTGCTTGACGTCGTCGCGGTTGCGCTGGGTCGAGTCGGTCAGGACGTGGGTGCCGATGATCGTCGGGTCGATCAGCCGCGCCGCATCGCCGTTCGGTCCATAGCCGACGAGCGTCGGGAAGCTGTCGCTGCTCTTGCCGGTGACCTGCACCCCGGTGTTGGCGCCCAGCACGCCGCCATAGCCGATGTCGCCGCCGCGGTTGGCGACGAAATCGCCGGGATTCAGGTAGCTGCGGCCCCAAGCGGCATCGAGGTCGAAGTGCAGCCGCTCGCTGGCGTTCCACTTCAGGTTCGCGCCGAGCTGATTGGTCTGCAGCACCTGCCGGTTGTCGTTGGCGATGAAGTCCATCGGCGACCCGGCCTGGGTGAAGTCGATCACCGTGCCGTTGTCGTCCTGCTTGATGTTCTGGAGCGCGCCCGAGTTGAACCACACGCCCATGCCGGCGACGGTGGTGTGGATGTCCTGCCGCGAGAAATTGTCGTCGATCGTCAGCAGCAGGTCGTCGCTGGGCTGCCATTGCACCGCGATGCGCCCGTCGATCCGCTCGTCCTTGGTATAGTCGCGCGCGATCGTGTAATCCTGCGGATACCAGCCGACCTTGGTCTGCGTCGCCGACGTATTCTCACCATCGGCGCAGGCCGCCGTCAGCTGGCATGGCGCGAAGCGCGTCCCCTGCCAGCCGTTGGTGTCGACGCGGTTCGTCCGTGTGTCGTGGCGCGTGTATATGCCGTCGATCAGGATCCCGAACGTGTCGTCGGCAAAGGTGTCGCTGAGCAGCAGCCCGCCCGACGGGACGACCTTGCCCGCGCCGTCCTGGATCGACGCCGAGGCCGAGCTGGCGAGGCGGAAGCCGGGATGATCCATCGGCTTGGGAAATTTGATGTCGATCGTCGCGCCGATCGCGGACGCGTTGAGCGCCATGTCGGGCGTCTTGAGCACGTCGAGCTGGCCGACGAAGTCGGAGCCGACCGTCGAGAAGTCGATCGCGCGTCCGCCGGTCGCGGTCGAGATGCGGCGGCCATCGTACAAGGTGGCGACGAAATCGCCGCCGAAGCCGCGCACGGTCACGCCGGTCGGCTCGCCGCGCGCGCCGCTGCGCTGGATCGACACACCGGGCAGACGCTGGAGCGAGGCGGCGACGTTGGAATCGGGGAACTTGCCGATATCCTCCGCCGAGATCGCGTCGATCACGCCGGTGGCGCTGCGCTTCAGGTCGAGATTGCGCTGCAACGATCCGCGCAGCCCGGTGACGATCACTTCCTCGCCCAGCGTCCCCTGCCCGGTCGCGGGTAGCGCCACCGACGTCGAGTCGGTGGTGTCGGCTGGGGTCGGGGTGGTCTGCGCGATAGCGGGCGTCGCCAACGCGAGAACGATCAGGCTGCACGCACCTTTCAACGCAGCCCGCGACGAAACACGAGCGACGACGCACTTTCCGGACATGGGAAACCCCTCCTCACCGACCGCCGCGGACATCTGCGTGCTTGCTGCGCACGTCGGCCCCGGCACCTCGGGAGGAAATGTTGCACAACATTGCCGCACCCACAATCACAAAATTGTAGCGCTATCATTTTTTGTTGAGAGCAGGTCGCCAAGAGATCGTATCAACGTCTACGATCTATCATGCTGACTTCACGCCGGCTGCGCAGTTGTAAGGATTAGCAGGCACTTCATGGATGAAAGACTTTTCATCAACGAGGATCAATTGGTTCTCGCTTCCATTGCCCTGTGACGTCGGATCTCAGCACGTCAGCCTTCCGAATAAACATAGATGGGCGGGGGCCGGGAGATGAGAACGCTCTCGTGCACCCCCAATCGAGGGTGCCGCGCAGCCGGCGGCGGTCGTCGATGACGCCACCGCCGGCTGCCCCGCCGTCGCATCCTTCAGGAAGCGACCCCGCGTACCCGTTCGGCACAGCGGGCCACCCAGTCGCGTATCACCGGCTCGTCGGGCAGCATGTCCGTAAACCAGAGGAACGGCGAACTGCAGAGCAGATCGGCCGCGGAGAAGCGATCGCCGAGCAGCCATGGCCCGTGACGCAGCGGTTCGGCGAGCCGCTCGATCATCGTCGCCACATCGCGCAGTCCGGCGGCGACCGCCGGGTGGCTGACGCCTGCCCATTGCAGGATGAGCAAGGGTTCGATGATCCCCTGATAATAGAACAGCCATGACAGATAGGTGCCGCGCCCCGCCTCGCCCGGCAGCGGGCCGAGCCCCGCGTCGGGATAGCGGTCGGTGAGGTACAGCATGATCGCCCCGCGCTCGCGCACCGCATCATCGCCGTCGGTGAGATAGGGCACCTTGCCTTCGGGATGCGGATTGGCCGGATCGCGCGCGCCCGAGCCGTCCTGTCGCACGATCGAGACCTCGCGCAACGTGACGTCGGCATCGAGCAGGCGGATCAGCATCACGACCGTGTCGGATCGTGACTTCGGCGAATAATAAAGGGTCGGCACCGGAAAGCTCCTTGCGTTGGATGACCCGACCGCTCTAGCTCGCCGCTCCTGACATTTTCGGGCAGCAGGAATGGCACGATCGGATCGACTGATGCGGTTGCTCGCGGCGCTGCGACGGCTGCCCAAACCGGTGACCGCCGCGCGGCTCGCGGCCGAGACGGAGATTTCGCCCCGACAGCTCTATCGCGACATCGCGACGCTGCGCGCGGGCGGCGTGCTGATCGATGGCGCGGCGGGCTATGGCTACACGCTGACCGAGGATCCTGCGCTACCGCCGCAGAGTTTCTCGCGGCTGGAGATCGAGGCGCTGATGCTGGGGGTGGCGAGTCTCGGTGATCTGGGGGATCACGCGTTGACCGAGGCCGGGCGGAGCGCGCTGGCGCGGATCGTCGCGACGCTGCCCGATCGCCAGGCGCGGCAGGCGGCCAATGCGACGATGCGATCGTGGCGCCCACCCCCCGCGGATCGCGCCGCCGTCACCATCGACCTCGATCTGCTGCGCCGCGCCTGCTGGGACGAGTTCAGCGTCAGGATCGGCTACCGCGACGCCCGCGAGCGGCGCACCGAACGCGAGATCCTGCCGCTGGGCATGTCGTACAGCCCGCGGACCTTGATGCTGGTCGCCTGGTGCCTGCTGCGCGGGGAGCATCGCACGTTCGAGGTGCCGCGGATCGAAACGCTGGAGCACGGCGGCACCAGCTTCCGCCCGCGTCGCGTGCAGCTGCTGCGCGACTATGTCACGCTACGCACCGCCGAGTGGAAGCGGAAGGAACAGGCGGCGGCGGTATCGTCCTGAGACCGCCGTCCATCGATGGGCCGAGCGTGCCCACGACGCATTGCCGACCGGCGGTCAGCGCGGCGGTTGCAACAGCGGCGGGAACGGCGCCTGCGCCGGCCCGGCCGGATCGCGCAACGCGTTGCGCACCCCGGCGTCGGCGCTCAGCGGGATCGCCATGCCCTCGGTCTTTTCCAGCAGCGCAAACAATTTGCCGCTCATCCGCTCGGCCAGTTCCTCATGGCCGGGTCGGGCGATCAGATTGTTCGTCTCGTGCGGGTCCTCGGCGAGGTCGTACAGCTCGTCGATGTCCCAAATGCCGTGGAAGTGCATGTATTTGTAGCGATCCTCGCGCAGCGCATGGACCGTCGGCGTCTGCGGGAAATTGCGCTCCCAATAATATTCGTAGAGCAGCTCGCGCCGCCACGGCGCGTGCGCGTCGCGGACCAGCGGCAGCGCGTTGCTGCCGGCCATGTCTCCGGGCGCGCGCAGCCCGGCGGCCGCGAGCAGGGTCGGCGCGATGTCGATGTTCGCCACCACCTGCTCGACGACGCTCCCCGCCGGAAACAGCGCCGGGCAGCGCGCGAGCATCGGGATGCGCATCGATTCCTCATAAGCGGTGCGCTTGTCGATCAGGCCATGCTCGCCGAACATGAAGCCGTTGTCGCCAAGGTACAGGATCAGTGTAGCGTCCAGCTCGCCGCGCGTCTCGAGCAGGTCCATGATCCGCGCCAGCCCCTCGTCGACCGCCAGCAGCGTCTCCATATAGCGCTTGTAATAGTCGCCGATGTCGAGCGTGCCATGATAGGGGAAGCCGACCCCATGCCAGCTGTTGCGCTGGTTCTCGACCCACATCGGCCGCCCCGGCGCGCCGGGCGGCATCGACGCCGGATAGCGGAAGGTCTCCTTGTCATAGCGGCCCTTGTGGCGCTCGGCGGGGATGAACTCGGAATGCACCGCCTTGTGCGCCAGATGCATCATCCACGGCCGCCCCGCCGGGCGCTTGCCGATCCAGTCGAGCGCGTAATCGGTCAGCTCGTCGGTGATATAGCCCTTCTGCGGCACGCGCCGCCCGTCGACGTTCAGCCCGTCGGCGCTGGGCAGATAGCTGCCCTGCCCCTTGAAGCTGACCCAATGGTCGAAACCGGGCTGCGGCGCATCGCCTTCGTCACCCATATGCCATTTGCCGATGAACGCGGTGTCGTAACCGGCGGCCTGCAGATATTCGGGATAGAAGACCAAACCGGGCGGGATCGGATGGTTGTTGTCGACGACCTTGTGCTGATGCGCGTACAATCCGGTGAAGATCGACGCGCGGCTAGGCGAACACAGCGCCGTGGTGACGAAGGCGTTGCTGAAATGCGTTCCCTCGCGCGCCAGCCGGTCGAGCGTCGGCGTGTCGCCGAAGTCCTGCGCCTTCATGAACCCCAGCGCGTCGTAGCGATGGTCGTCGGTCAGCACGACGAGGATGTTGCGCGGCTTCACCCCCGGCAGCCTCGGCAAGCGCCGCGAGCGGCGCGGCGCCGCCGCCGCGCCCGCCGCCATCGAATAGAGCCCGAACGCGCCACCCGTCCCGGCCAGCAGCACGCCGCGGCGCGTCGTCTCCTCGCTCATCGTCAGAAATCCTTGCGCAGCAACAGCCCGGCATAACGCTGGTCGTCGCGCGGCACGAACCGCACCGTGCCTGCGAACGTCCCGTTGGTCAGGAAGCTGGCATAGGGCGTATCGGTGATGTTCTTGACGTAAGCGCGCAGCTGCCACCCGTCGCCGGGATGGAGCAGCGCGACGCTGGCGTTCCAGATCGCATAGGCCGGCTGGACGGTGTTCGGGGTCTGCGCGAGCGAATATTGCACCTTGCTGCTGAACGTCACGTCGCTTTGCAACTCCAGCGACAGCGCATCGGACAGCGCGAAGCGATAGGTCGCGTTCTCGAACAACCGCACCTTCGGCGCATAGGGGAGCGGCTGGCCGTTGATGTTGCAGCTGACCGGCGCGCCGACCGGGCAGTTGAAGTCGCGCACCGTCGCGTCGGTATAGGCGCCCGACAGATCGAAGGTCAGGCCCCTGGTCGGCCGCAACGTCACGTCCGCCTCCACCCCGCGCGATCGCACCGATCCGGCGTTGATGAGCCGCGTCACCGGCGCGCCGCCGACCGAATCCGTGAAGTTCGCCTGATAGCCATCGAAGTCGGTGGTATAGACCGCCACCGCATAGCTCAGCGCGCGATCGGCGGTGCTGCCCTTGACGCCGCCCTCATAGGAGTTCGACGTCTCGGGGCTCAGCGGCACCTCGTCGAGCAGCGTCGTCGCGTTGAGCGAGCGCATGTTGAAATAGACGTTGTACGCCGGCCCCTTATAGCCGCGCGAATAGGTGAAGTACGTCTGCGCATGGTCGCCGAGATCGAGTTGCAGCCCGAGGCGATAGCTGTCGCCGCGCGCATCAGTGCTCCCCTTGGCATTGTGGTACGCGCGGATACCCGGGCGGTCGAGCGACCCCGCCCCGCTGTTGGTCGGGTCGTTGCTCGACGTACGCACATGGTAGAAGTCGAGCGAGTCCCACGTCGAGCGATAGCCGGCGATCGCGCGGAAATGTTCGGTGAAATTGACGTTCGCCTCGCCGAACAACGCGTAATTGTGGTTGGTGATGCCATAGTTGGCGATGCCGGTTGTCGCGGTGCGCGTCGTCCCCGCCAGCGTCGTCAACGCACGCTGATAGCGTTCGTCGGTCTGCGCGCGCAGGTAATAGGCGCCGAGCACGTAATCGATCAGCCCGCCGCGCGGCGAGGTCAGCCGCAACTCCTGCGAGAATTGCCGGCTGTCGACGCTGCCGTCGTCGACGCCCGACGGGAAGGTCGTGGTCAGTTGCGCCAGCCCGTCGTAATCCTGCCGCTGGTGGTTCAGCCACTGCCGCCACGCGCTGATCGAGGTCAGCTGATAATCGCCCAGCGACAGGTCGGCGGTCAGCGACCCGCCATAATTCTCGTCGCGGACATTGGTGTCGAGGTCGGTAGCGAGCCGGCGATTGCCCGGCCCGGCGACGATCCCACGCGCCGCCAAGGCGGTGGCGAGCGGCGCGGAATTGGTGATCGCGCCGGTCGGATAGGCGATCTGCTGCGTCGACTGATAGACGCCCGCCACCGTTTCGCGCGTGTTGAGATAATCGCCGATCGCGGTCAGCTTCAGCGCGTCGAACGGCGTCACCACCAGCTTGCCGCGCGCGCCGTAGCGCCGCGAGCCATTGGCGTCGTGCCCGGTCACGACGTTGCGCAGATTGCCGTCGAAGTCGCTGTAAAGCCCGCCGATCAACGCCTGCACCTTGCCCGGTACGATCGCGCCCGACACGCCGGCCTTGATGCGATATTCCTGATCAGTGGTCGCGCCCGCCTCACCGAATGCGTGGAACTCGTCGGTCGGGTTGCGGGTGACGATGTTCACGACGCCCGCCGAGGCGTTCTTGCCGAACAACGTTCCCTGTGGCCCGCGCAGCACCTCGATCCGCTCGACCTCGCCCAGATCGAGCGTCGACTGGCCCGGGCGCGTCAGCACCACGCCGTCCAGCACCGTCGACACCGAGGGCTCGACCCCCGGCGAGGTGGTGATCGTACCGATCCCGCGGATGAACACGGTACGGTCCTTGTTCGACGCGCCGCTGCGGAACCCGACCGACGGGATCGACGCCGCGATCCGCTCGAGATTGTTCAGCTGCCGCTCCGCCAGCGACTTGCCGTCGACCGCGGTGATCGCGATCGGCACCTGCTGGAGCGATTCGTTGCGGAAGCGCGCGGTAACAACGACCTCGCCCTCGACGGCCGGCGGCGTGGCGGGCGTCGTGGTCGACGCCTCGCCCTGCGGGGCGGGCGCGTCCTGTGCGATGGCGGGGGTGGCGAACAGCGAGAGGGCAGTGGTAGCAAGCAGCACAGGCAGGCGTCGATCGATCATCGGGTCCCCTTTCAGATCGCCGCGGACGCTAAAGCCTAGTTCATAGATCGGGTATAAAGAAGCGTATCGCAAGGACACAGGCCGGCTTTAGGATCGATCATCGGACGCCGCACGCTGCCGCCATCATCGTCGCCCTTCCGATAAACCCATTGCCGTCATTGCGAGCATAGCGAAGCAATCCAGGGCGTCTTGGTCCGTCCCTGGATTGCTTCGCTACGCTCGCAATGACGGATAGGGTCGACGTCGTCCCAATCTACCGATCCATCTCGATGGGGCTAAGCCGCGGCAGCAACAGCTGGATCCATCCCCAGGCCGCGAGATACGCGACGCTGGCGAACAGCAGCAACGGCAGATACCCGAGCCCTGCCGCCAGCGTCAGCCCGGCGATCTTGGCGATCGCCACCCCACCCATGTTGCCGCAGAACGATCCGAACGCGGTGACGCGCCCGACGCGGTGCTGCGGGGTGATATCGGCAATCATCGCGAAGACGTTGGTCGAAAACGCCTGATGCCCGGCGAGCGCCAGCGCCATCAGCAGCACCGCGACCGGATAGCTGTGCGTCAGCAACGCGAGCGGGATCGGCGTCACCGCCAGCGCCCCGCCGAGCAGCACCCCCTTGCGCACGCGGTTCAGCGAGGCGCCGCGCCCCAGCAGCCGCGTCGGGATCGCGCCGCCGAGCAGCGAGCCGATCGCCGCCCCGCCATAGGCCAGCGCCAGCGGCACGCCGAGCGCGACCCCCGACAGCCCGAACTGGCGGTGGAAGAAATCGGGCAGCCAGAACAGCAGCAGCCACCATGTCGCGTCCGACAACAGCTTGGCGCCCGCGACCGCCCAGGTGCGCCGGTCGCGCAGCATCGGTCCGGAGGCGACCGGCGACGCGGCGTCGACGAGCTTCGGCGCGGCGAAGGCGATTCCGCGCGCCGCGAGGAGCCACGCCAGCGCCCACAACAGCCCGACGACGCCGACCGCGACGAACGTGCCGCGCCACCCCAGCCACAGCCCGAGCAGCGGGATTGCGAGCGGGGCGAGGATCGCGCCGAGGCTGTTGGCGGCATTGCCCGCGCCGAACCCGGTCGAACGCCAGCGCGGCGGCAGCACCGCGGCGATCGTCTTGATCACGGTCGGCGTCCCCATCGACTCGGTCGCGCCCAGTGCGACGCGCACCGCGATGAACTCGGTCATTGCGCGCGCCCAGCCGTGCAGCAGCGCGGCGACGCTCCATGCCGCGACCCCGACCGGATTGGCCCAGCGCACGCCGAGCCGGTCCGCGATCCAGCCGCTGAACAGGAACCCCACCGCCGCCCCGCCCTGGAACCAGGCCGCGAGCGTCCCGTAATCGTCGTCGCTCCAGCCGAGATCGGCGGCGATCACCGGCTTGAGCACCGCGATCACCTGCCGGTCGACGAGATTGAGCACGCCCGCAGTGATGACCAAAGCGAACAGCACGCCGCGGTGCCGCCCGCTCAGTTCCGAGACTTTCCTCATGCGATCAGCATGGCCGCGCGGGGGCGATGATCGCTAACAACATTCGCTATCGCGCCGCCAAGCGGCTCACAGCACCAGTGGCGCATGGTCGATCCGCGGCAGGACGTGACGCGCGAACAGATCGGCCTCGGCGGCGTGCGGATAGCCCGACAGGATGAAGGCATCGATCCCCGCGGCGCGATACGCCTGCAATTTGGCGAGCACCTGATCGGGATCGCCGACGATCGCTGCGCCGCAGCCCGAGCGCGCGCGCCCGATGCCGGTCCACAGGTTCGCCTCGGCGTAGCCATCGTCGGCCCCCTCCCGAAGCTCGGCCTGCCGCCGCACCCCCGCCGATTGCGAGTCGAGCGACCGCGCGCGGATCGCCGCGCCGGTCGCGTCGTCCAGCTTCGACAGCAGCCGGTCCGCCGCCGCGCGTGCCTCCGCCTCGGTTTCGCGCACCACGACGTGCACGCGATAGCCGAAGCGCAGGCTGCGGCCATGGCGCGCGGCGCGGGCGCGCAGATCGGCGACGATCGCCCGGACGCCGTCCATCGTGTCGGGCCACATCAGATAGACGTCGGCCCCCTGCGCCGCCGCCTCGCGCGCGGCCTCGGACAGCCCGCCGAAATAGAAGGGCGGGCAGCGGCCCGACACCGTCGTCACGCGCGGCGGATCGAGCCTCAGCTTCCAGAAGTCGCCGTCATGATCGAGCGGCTTGCCGTCGAGCAGGGTGCGCAGGATGTGCATCGCCTCGACGGTGCGGGCGTAGCGCGGCGCGCTGTCGAGCGTCTCGCCGGGGAGGTCGCTGGAGATGATGTTGACGGTCAGCCGCCCGCCCAGCATCCGGTCGATCGTCGCGATCTGCCGCGCCAGCTGCGGCGGCCAGCTCTCGCCGATCCGCACCGCCATCAACAGCCGCATCCGCCGCAGCAGCGGCGCGACCCCCGCGGCGAAGGCGGTGGTGTCGATCCCCAGCGCATAGCCCGACGGCAGCAGGCAATTGTCATAGCCCGCGCCTTCCGCCTGCACGACGATGTCGCGGCAATGCTCCCACGTCGAGCGCAGCGCCGGGTCGGGGACGCCCAGAAACTCGTAATCGTCGTCGCACAGCGCGGAGAACCAGCTGATCTCGCAAGGCCCCGGGGTCGTCGTCACGGCATTGCTCTCCATCAGCCTGTCCGGCCGCGCTCATGCCAGCCCGCGCGGGGGCTCGCCAGATGCCGCGGCTTTGCCCCCGCAAAGCTTTGCCCTCTTGTCGAACGATGGCGATCGGCGGGAAAGCGCGGCGCGGACGACGAGGCAAGGACCGACGATGACGGCAAAAATCCGGTATGGCGTAGTAGGCACCGGCATGATGGGGGTCGAGCACCTGCGCAACATCGCGCTGCTTCCCGATGCCGAGGTGGTCGCGATCGTCGACCCAGTCGCCACCTCGCTGGGCTGGGCGCGGGACGCGCTGGGCGACCGCGCCGGTGCGGTGGAGAGCTTCGCCGACGTCGCCACCTTCGCCCGCACCGCGCAGGTCGACGCGATCGTCGTCGCCTCGCCCAACCATACGCATCGCGCGGTGCTGGAACCGTTGTTCGGGATGGATGCCGCGATCCTCTGCGAGAAGCCGCTCGCCACCACGCTGGCCGACGCGCGCTGGGTCGTCGAACGCGCCGCCGCGCACCCGCGCCCGTTCTGGACCGGGATGGAGTACCGCTTCATGCCCCCCGCCGCCGCGTTCATCGAACAGGTCCACGCCGGGCGGGTCGGCAAATTGCGGATGCTGTCGATCCGCGAGCACCGCTTTCCGTTCCTGCCCAAGGTCGGCGACTGGAACCGCTTCGCGCGCAACACCGGCGGCACCATGGTCGAGAAATGCTGTCACTTCTTCGATCTGATGCGCGTCATTATCGGCTCGGAAGCGGTCCGCGTCCATTGTTCCGGTGCCATGGACGTCAACCATGTCGACGAGTCGTATGACGGCAAGCGTCCCGACATCATCGACAACAGCTTCACCACCGTCGATTTCGCCAACGGGGTACGCGCGATGCTCGATCTCTCGATGTTCGCCGACGGCGCCGAACATCAGGAAGAAATGAGCGCGACCGGCGACGCCGCCCGCCTCGACGTGCTGATTCCGCCCGGAGAATTGGTGTTCAGCCCGCGCGTCGGCTTCGGCGGCGAGAAGCGCGTCGAGCGGCAGCGCGTCGCGATCGACCCTGTCGCCCACGCCGCCGGCAGCCACGAAGGCGCCACTTACTTCCAGCATCGCGCCTTCCTCGACGCGGTTCGTGGAACTGGTGATGTTCAGGTGAGCGCAACCGACGGCCTGCGCGCCGTGGAGATCGGAGTCGCCGCCGAAATTAGCGCCAGGGAACACCGCGTCGTCGCGCTGGACGAACTGCGGGGTCTTAGCTGATGAGGCAGCAAGCCCGCCGCAACAGACGCTAGCAACCCTAATAGTGCCGCGACGGGCCAGATGGACGAGCCATCCCCGCGCTCTTCGTCCCGCCCCCCAGCGCGGATCTCCTGAACGGCGTGACCGGCCACTGGTCATTCGTGTCGAAGGCTCGGCGGGGCCGATGGACCGCCCTCGGTCGACATCTGCGATAGCGACTGCGATACGGTCGCATGGCTGCACCGCTGGATCGCCCCGCCCCCCTCCGCCGCATCGCCATCGATCGCGGCGGCACGTTCACCGATGTCGTGGCGGAGCGGGCGGACGGAACGATCGCCGTCGTCAAGCTGCTCTCGGTCGACCCCGGCCGCTACGACGACGCTGCGGTGGAGGCGGTGCGGCGGCTGTCCGGTGGGGGCGACGGCCCGCTGCCGCCGATCGACGTGCGGATCGGCACGACCGTCGCGACCAACGCGCTGCTCGAACGCCGCGGCGAACCCACCGTGCTGGCGATCACGCGCGGGTTCGGCGATGCGCTGGCGATCGGCTATCAGGACCGCCCCGACATCTTCGGGCGCGCGATCCGCAAGGCCCCGCTGCTCCCCGACCGCGTGATCGAGATCGACGAGCGCGTCGACGTCGCCGGTCGGACGATCCGCCCGCTCGATCTCGAAGCCGCCGCGACCGCCTTCCGCGCCGCGTTCGCCGCAGGCTTTCGCAGCATCGCCATCGTCCTGATGCACGGATGGCAGCATGTCGCGCACGAGCAGGCGCTGGCAGCGCTCGCCACCGATATCGGGTTCGCGCAGGTATCGACGAGCCATCGCGTCTCGCCGCTCGTCCGCCTGATCGCGCGCGGCGATACGACCGCGGCCGACGCCTATCTGTCGCCGGTCCTCCGCCGCTACGTCGCCGGGCTGGAAGCGGCGTTCGGCGGCGCGCCGCTGTTCATGCAATCGTCGGGCGGGCTCGCCGTCGCCAGCGGCGTCAGCGGCAAGGATGCGCTGCTCTCCGGCCCGGCCGGGGGCATCGTCGGTATGGCGGCCGGCGCCGTCGCCGCGGGCGCGCCCCGGGTGATCGGGTTCGACATGGGCGGCACCTCGACCGACGTGTCGTTATGGGCCGGCGCGTTCGAGCGGCGCCAGGAGGCGGTGATCGGCGGCGTCCGCGTCTCGGCACCGATGCTGCGGATCGACACGGTCGCGGCGGGCGGCGGATCGATCTGCCACTTCGATGGCGGCCGCTTCGTCGTCGGGCCGGACTCGGCGGGCGCCGATCCCGGGCCGGCCTGCTATCGACGCGGCGGGCCGCTGACGATCACCGATTGCAACCTGCTGCTTGGCAAGATCGTCCCCGCGCACTTCCCGGCGGTGTTCGGGCCGGAACGCGACCAGTCGCTCGATCGCGCTGCCGCGCAGGCGCGTCTCGACGAACTGCTCGATGCGGTGGCGGCCGCCACCGGCACGCGACCCGCCCCACTCGCCGCCGCCGAGGGGCTCGTCGCGATCGCGGTGGCGAACATGGCGAACGCGATCAAGGCGGTGTCGGTCGCGCGCGGCCACGATCCCGCCAGTTATGCGCTGATGAGCTTCGGCGGCGCCGGCGGTCAGCACGCCTGCCTGATCGCGGACGCGCTGGGGATGGTGGAGGTGCTGGTGCATCCACTCGCCGGCGTTCTCTCCGCGTGGGGCATCGCGCTTGCCGACCGGCGTGCCGTGCGGCAGCGGACGATCGACCTGCCGCTGTCGGACGAGACGTGGCGCGCGGCGCTCGACACGCTCGTCGTGGCCGCCCGTCGTGAGATCGGCGCAGAGGCGCTCGTCGAGCGCACCGCGACGCTGCGCTATGCGCGGACCGATCAGGGGATCGACGTGCCGGTCGGCGAACGGGCGGCAATGGCCGCGGCGTTTGCGGCGGCGCACCGCGAGCGGTTCGGCTTCGAAGGCGAGGACACATTGATCGTCGAGCGCGTGCAGGTCGAGGCGATCCTGCCCACCCCGCTCTTCGCCGAGACAATGGTTAGCGCCGAGAGCGAGCCGGCCGAGCCGGCCGAGCCGGTCGAGGTCAGCATGGCCGGAGCGCGCCATCCGGCCCGTCTTCATCGCCGCGAGGCGCTGGCGCCGGGCGTGCGGATCGACGGTCCGGCGTTGATCGTCGACGCGACATCGACCGTCGCGGTCGAGCCGGGCTGGTCGGCCACAATGCTCCGCGACGGCACGCTGCGCCTGACCCGCACCGCGCGACGCGCGACCGTCACTGCTGAGGACACCCATGCCGATCCCGTCCGGCTCGCGATCTTCGCCGGGCTGTTCATGGGGCTGGCCGAGGAGATGGGGTCGGCGCTCCAGCGCAGCGCCGCATCGGTCAACATTCGCGAGCGGCTCGACTTTTCCTGTGCGATCTTCGATGCCGCCGGCCATCTGATCGCCAATGCGCCGCACATACCGGTGCATCTGGGCTCGATGGGCGATTGCGTGCGGCACCTGATCGCCCGGCGCAGCGGGGATGGACGCGGCATGCGGCCGGGGGACGCCTATGCCGTCAACGACCCCTATCGTGGCGGCACGCACCTGCCCGACATCACCGTCGTGCAGCCGGTGTTCGCGGGCGGGCCGACGCCGGCCTTCTTCGTCGCCGCGCGCGGACATCACGCCGATGTCGGCGGCACCAGTCCCGGTTCGATGCCCGCCGACAGCCGCAGCGTGCATGACGAGGGCATCGTGCTGGACGATGTGCTCGTCGTCGCCGAGGAACGGTTGCGCGAGACTCCGCTGCGCGCTTTGCTGGGCGCAGGGCCATATCCCGCGCGCAACATCGATCAGAACATGGCGGACCTCGCGGCGCAGCTCGCCGCCTGCGCGCGCGGCGTCGCCGGATTGCAGCGACTGGTGGAGGAGAATGGGCTGTCGGTCGTTTCCGGCTACATGGAGCATGTCCAAACGCATGCCGAGCTGCTGGCGCGCCGCGCGATCCGCGGCCTGTCCGACGGCCAGTTCGCCTATCCGACCGATGACGGCGCGGTGGTGCGGGTCGCGGTGCAGGTCGATGCGCAGGCGGGCACGCTGACCGTCGACTTCACGGGCACCAGCGCGCAGCGGCCGGGCAACACCAATGCGCCGCTGGCGGTCACCCGCGCCGCCGTCCTCTACGTCCTGCGGACGCTGGTGACCTCCGACACCCCGCTCAACGACGGCTTTCTGCGCCCGGTGACGCTGATCGTCCCGGAAGGATCGATGCTCAACCCGCGCTACCCCGCGGCGGTGGTCGCGGGCAACGTCGAGACGAGCCAGGTCGTCACCGACGCACTGCTGGGCGCGCTCGGAGCGATGGCCGCCTCGCAGGGCACGATGAACAACTTCACCTTCGGTGACGAGCGCCGCCAATATTACGAGACGATCGCCGGCGGCGCGGGCGCCGGTCCGGGCTTCGCGGGCGCGAGCGCGGTGCAGACGCATATGACGAACAGCCGGTTGACCGATCCGGAGGTGCTGGAAACCCGCTTTCCGGTGTTGCTGGAGGAATTCTCCGTTCGCCGCGGCTCGGGCGGCGCGGGCCAATGGTCGGGCGGCGACGGTACGACCCGGCGGATGCGGTTCCTCGAACCGTTGCGCGCCAACATCCTGTCGAACCATCGACGGGTCGCACCATTCGGCCTGGCCGGCGGTGGCGACGGCGCGGTCGGCGGCAACCGCATCGAACGCGCCGATGGCCGCACCGAGATCCTGCCGGCAGTCGCCTCCGCGGACATGGCGCCGGGCGACGTGTTCGTGATCGAGACGCCGGGTGGCGGCGGGTACGGGAAGGTGCGCTGATGCTCGTCCTCTCCGGTGTCGCGGTGATCGCGCTGGGCTTCCTGTTGCGCTTCAACCCGCTGCTGGTCATCGTCGCGGCGGCGCTGGTGACGGGGCTCGCGGCGGGGCTCGACCCGATCGCGGTGCTGGCGAAATTCGGTCACGCGTTCAACGAGACGCGCTACGTCACCGCGATCTATATGGTGCTTCCCGTGATCGGGCTCCTGGAACGCAGCGGCCTGCAGGCGCGCGCACGCTCGCTCGTCGCCGGATTGCGCGGGCTGACGGTCGGTCGGCTGCTGACGGGATATCTGCTGTTCCGCCAGATCGCCGCCGCACTCGGGCTCACCGCGGTCGCCGGCCATGCGCAGACGGTCCGCCCGCTCGTCGCGCCGATGGCCGAAGCCGCGGGCGAGCGACAGGGCGACACCGACCCCGAGCGACTGCGGGCGCTTGCCGCGGCGACCGACAATATCGGCCTGTTCTTCGGCGAGGATATCTTCATCGCGATCGGGTCGATCCTGCTGATGAAGGGAGTGCTGGACGGGTACGGCATCCACATCGAACCCTTCCACCTGTCGGTCTGGGCGATCCCCACCGCCATCGCCGCGTTCCTGATCCACGGGACGCGACTGGTCCTGCTCGACCGGCGGCTGCGCGGACGGGCAGCATGATCGGGCTGGGCTTCGTCTATGGTGTCGCGGGCGTTTTCTTCGCGGCATGCGCGCTGCTCGGCGTCGCCGACCGCCGCTCGGCCAATGCGCTGTTCCACGCCTTGTTGGCGCTGTCCTTCTTCGCGGGCGATCGGATCGGCGATATCGGCAACGGCCTCCTCGTCCTGGCGCTGGTCGCGATCGCAGCCTCGGGCCGGATGCGGCGCGGCGAGGCGGCCGAGCCGGTCGCCCCGCACGGGCCGCTGCTGATCCTCGCGCTGGTCATCCCAGTGGTGGCGCTGGGCGGGACGCTGTTGTTCAAACGAATGCCGGAGACGGTCGACCCGGCGCAGGCGACGCTGGTCGCGCTGACGGTCGGGGTGCTGCTCTCCCTGTTCCTTTGCCATCTCGTGCTCCGCGCGCCGGCGTCGAGCGGGCTGCGCGCCGGACGACGCTTGCTCGACGAGATCGGCTGGGCGGTGGTGATGCCGCAGCTGCTCGCCAGCCTCGGCGCGGTCTTCGCGCTCGCGGGCGTCGGGGGCGTGGTCGGCGGGCTGATCGGTGGCGCGATCCCGGCCGGCAGCGTCCTCGGCGCGGTGATCGCCTATTGCCTCGGCATGGCGCTGTTCACGATCGTGATGGGCAATGCCTTCGCGGCGTTTCCGGTCATGGCGGCCGCGGTCGGCATGCCGCTGCTCGTCCGGCAGTTCGGCGGCAACCCCGCCCCGGTCGCCGCGATCGGCATGCTCGCCGGGTTCTGCGGCACGCTGCTGACGCCGATGGCCGCGAACTTCAACATCGTCCCGGTCGCGTTGCTCGAGCTGAAGGATCGATACGGCGTCATCCGCGCGCAGGCGGGGACGGCGCTGCCGCTTCTCGCGTTCAACATCCTCATCCTCTGGTGCGCGATCCGATGACCATCCTGACCGAAGACCTCGCCGCGCGCTTCGCGGCGATCACCCTCGACCATCTCGGCCGCGAATATCCCTACAAGCTCGATCACATCCTGACCGGGCCGCACGACGCGGCGACACCCGCCGCGCTCCACCCGATCTTCCACGGCAGCTTCGACTGGCACAGCTGCGTACATGGCTGGTGGCAGCTGCTGACGCTGCGGCGGCTGTTTCCCGGCCTGCCCGCCGCGGCGACGATCGCCGCGCGCGCCGACGCGATGCTCACACCCGAGCGGGTGGCGGGCGAGCTCGCCTATCTCGACCGGCCGCTGAGCGGAGGGTTCGAGCGGCCCTATGGCTGGGCGTGGCTGCTCGCGCTGCACGGCGAGGCGGCGCGCCACGATGCCGATTGGGGCGCGGCGCTGCGGCCGCTCGCCGACGCCTTCGCGGCGCGCTTCAAGGAGTATCTGCCCAAGCTGACGTATCCGATCCGCGTCGGCACGCATCCCAACACTGCCTTCGCGCTGGTGCTCGCGCGCGACTGGGCGGTGGTGCATGACCCGGCGCTCACCGCGCTGATCGACACCCGCGCGCGCGACTGGTTCGGCGACGATCGCGGCTGTCAGGCTTGGGAGCCCTCGGGTGACGACTTCCTGTCGTCCGCACTGACCGAGGCGCTGCTGATGCGCCGCGTCCTGCCCGCACCGGACTTCGCACGATGGTTCGCGCTGTTCCTGCCCGATATCGCGCACGGCCGGCCCGCGACGCTTGTCACGCCAGCGCATGTGTCGGATCGCAGCGACGGCAAGATCGCGCATCTCGACGGCCTCAACCTCAGTCGCGCGTGGTGCTGGCGGTCGCTGGTCGCCGCCGATGGCGCCGGTTCCGCCGAAGATCGCGCGATGACCGCGGCCGCCGATCGTCACCTCGCCGCCAGCCTCCCGCATCTCGACGACGATTATATGGGAAGCCACTGGCTCGCGACCTTCGCGCTGCTCGCGACGTTGGTCTAGGCGCGTTTCGCCCCACCTTTGGCATCGTCGCGAGCCGATCAGCCCGCCTCACTCCTTCACGCGGCACCCTTCGACGGACCGCAACGGATTGCAGCGCGCCATTGCCCCGTCCGGCAGGGTGACCGTGAACCCGCGCCCCAGCGGATCGGGCGCGCCGGGATAGTAATCGGTGCTGACGGCCTGCGCACCGCTCGCCGCGGCGGCGCGCGCCTTGCTGTGATCGCCGCGCCGCGCCTCGACCGTGTTCGCGTCGGCCCGGGTGCGCACGATCAGCCCGTCGCGCACCCAGCGGCGGATGTTGTCTCCGTCGACGAGCGGATCCTGCACGATCTCGATCGCCGCCTCGGGCTGGTCGGGCGGATACCAGCCGAACATGGCGCGGCCGGCCAGCGACGGGTGACCCGCGCGATAGGCGTTCGAGACCGCGTCGCGCACGTCGAGCGCGATGTAGATCCGCCCGCGCGCGGCGGCGAGCGTCGGCCAGCCCCGCCGTCGCACCGCGTCGCGCAGGCTGGGCGCAGCGCCACGAACCTCGTCGGGGACGATCAGCCGTCGACCGGGCAGCACCGACCGGATTTCGGCGTCCAGCGCGTCGAGCAGGTGCTTGTCGTCCAGCGGCAGCGGCTCAGTGATGCCCGGTCGGTTCGATGGCGTATCGGCGGCGTTGATCGTGATCATGATCGGCAGGTGCCGGGGGTGGGCGCGCGACCAGCGGTCGACCTCGCGCAGACAGCGGACCAGCGTCACGCAGCTACTCAGATAATCGACGTCCGGGATATGGAACACCTTGAACCCCGGCCGCGTCATCGCGATCCGGTCGAAGCCGGTCACCTCCCCCGCGGCCCTCGCCACCGCCTCGCCGCGGGGCGTTGCATAGCGTCCGCCCTCCGGATCGGCGAAGATGTCGATCTCAAGCTGCCGGACGCCGTTGTCGAGCTGGCGCGCAAGCGGCAGGTGATGATAATCCAGCGCCTCGGCCAGCTTCGGATCGGCCTTGCGCAGCGTCGCCATCACCGCCGCCGGGATCCGCGCCTTGAAGCTGTTGTGCGAGCCTATGACCTGGATATCGTTCATCAGGCGCGGCGCGGGGGCGGCGGTCGATGGAACCGCGGCAGCGGCGAGCAGCAGCGCGCGGATCATCAGAATTGCGCCCGCACGCCGAACAGGATCGTCCGGCCGTAATTGTTGATCTCGCCGAACTGCAATGCCCGCTCATTGTAGCTGTAAGTATTCGCATCGGCGATGTTGATCGCCTCGACGCTGACCATGATCTCGTCGGTGACACGCACCGACAGATTGCCGTCGAGCGTGCCGAACGCCGCCTGATAGGTGGGCACCTGCGTCGTGCTGCCGATCCCGGTCAGATATTTGTCGCGCCACGTATAGGAGAGCCGCGCCGACAGCGGCCCCTTGTCGTAGAAGCCGACGGCATTGAAGCTGTTCTTCGACAGGCCGATCAACTGGTCGCGGATCGGTCGTGCGCCTGCGGTGTAGCTCGCCTGCACCGAAGTGTGCGTGTACGACGCCTGGAAACCCAGTCCGTCGAACGGCTGCGGCAGGAAGGTGAACACCTGATTATAGGCGGCCTCCGCGCCATAGACCTTGGCCTTGCCGCCGTTCACCTGCGTGCTCAGCAGCACCGTGCCGCGGCCTGGTATCTCGACGTTGATGTTCTGCGCGGTGATATAATCGTCCATCGCCTTGTAGAACAGTGCTCCCGTCAACGACGTGCTGCGATTGACATACCACTCCAGCGATCCGTCGAATTGCGTCGCGAGGAACGGCTGCAACGCCGGATTGCCGCCGCTGGCGGTCGGCTGGTCGGTGGAGACGCTGATCTGCGGCGCGCTCTGGGTGACGTTCGGGCGCGTCAACACCCGGCTCGCGGCGAGCCGCGCCTGTAAGGTCGGGGTCAGTTCGGCGCGCAGGTTGACGCTCGGCAACCAGTTGCTGAACGTCTGCGGGAAACGCGCCGGCGTGGCGACGTTGCCGGTCGTCAGCGTACCGCTCGCGACCTGATCGGTATGGACGTAGCGGACGCCGACATTGCCGGTCACCGCGATCGCCCCGACCGGGAAAGCGTAGTCGGCGCGGACATAGCCGCCCGCGGTCTTCTCGGTGACGACATAGGAGGCACGAAGGTCGCCCGCGGTGAGCGGGCCATTGGCGACAGCCGGCGTGAACAGCTTGTCGTAGAACACGCTGGTGATCGGCACGAGCCAGTGCCGCGGGATGTTCCCGCGGACGCCGGAGAGGAAGTCGTCGAACGGCATCTGCTCGAAGCCGTTCGGCGCGAAACCGATCAGCGACGTGTTCGCCGCCGGGTTCACGATGAAGTCACGGCGGCGATAGTCGCGCTTGCGCCAGTGATATTCACCACCCGCCGCCAGCTTCATGATGAAGCCGTCGAGTTCATGATCGACGTCGAGCCGCCCGTAGGTGTCCCAGTCGCGGCTGTTCTTGGGGGCGATGTTGAAGGGGTAGAGCGTGTAATTGGCAGCGTTGGTCACGTCGACGGGTGTGGAGAGCGTCGGCGCGACTTGATAGCCGCCCGAGGAATCGTAGCTCAGCGGCGCGAAGAACTGCACGCGGCTGCGCACCGTGCCTTCGGCATTGCTCGGATGGAAGCTGTGCGCGAACGACCAGTTTCCGCTGGCGACGATATGCCAGCCTGCCGGGTTCCACGCCTGCTTCAGCCCGACCGTGACGAGATCGTGGCGGTTGAGGCTGTATTCGCGCGTCCCCATGAATCGCACGTCGTTGATCGTCGCGGCGACGACGGTGCTGCCGTCCAGCTTGACCGATCCCGGCACCAGCACCGGTCGATGCCCGGCCACGCTGGCGTCGTCCGGATAGATGTCGAGGCCATATTCGTCATAGGCGACGTCGAGCCGCGTCGCGAGCACGTCCAGCGTCGTCTCCAGCTCCGGGCTGGGCCGCCATTGCGCCGAGATCATCCCTGACAGACGCTTGCGATCCTCGTTCTCGACCGTCGGACGGGTGCGACCCGGCGTGTAGAACCCCTTCCCCAGCACGGACGCGAATTTGTCGAGATACCAGCCAGTATTGTACGAGCGGTCGTTGCGCACCGCCTTGCCCCAATATTGCGCGGCGGCAAGGATGCCGAACGTTCCGTCCGCGTTCGTCCCGCTCGTCAGCACCGTGGCATTGGGCTTCACCTTGTCGGCGAGCGTCGTGTACGTGCCGCGCAAGTTCAGCGTGGTCTTGGTGCCGACGTCGAGCGGGCGGAAGGTCCGCACATCGATGTTACCGCCCAGCGCGCCCTCGGTCATGTCCGGCGTCGGGGTCTTCACCACGTCGATCTGCGACACGAACTCGGCCGGCAGCATCTCGAACCGGAACTGGCGACCATTGGCCCCGCCGTTCTCGATCAGATCGTTGATCGCGACCGGCCGACCGTTGAGCAAGGTGCTCTGGAACTGCGGTCCCAACCCGCGCACGCTGACGTACAGCCCCTCGCCGCGCGGCCGGGTGATCGCGACGCCGGGCACGAGCTGCAATGCCTCCGCGACGTTCTGGGCCGGGAATTTGCCGATATCGGTCGCATTGATCGCATCCACGCCATAGCCGGCCTGACGCTTGGTCTGCGTCGCCGCCGCGAGGCTCTGCGCGTAGGAGCCGGTGACGACGATATCGTCGCTGCCGTCGCCCGGCTCACCGGCGGACGGCGCGCTCGCCGTCGGCGCCGGGGTGGCGGCGGACTGGGCATGCGCAGCTGTCGTGACGCCCAGCGCAGCGAGCGTGAATGGCAGCGTGGCGCGAAGGAGGCGCGTGTGGTCAAGCATTTGGAGTCCCCGATGGAACCGTGCGGTTCTTCTGCGGGGCGCTCTAGGAAACAGCCGTGGCAGTTCCGCGTAGGGCTGATGACTTCGGCGTGACTATTGAATGTCACTCGGGTTGCAGATGTTCAGCACCGTCGTTGAATCCAGGTTGCCGATCCCCACCATGCGCGGCGGACAGCCATCACGGCCGGAGGAGGATGAGCGCCGCTACCACAGATTCTCCGGCTGCCTGACGCCGTCTCATTATGCTGCTATCGGCGCCATTGCTTCCGGGCGAAGAACCGAGGAGCGTTTCAGCCACGGCGGTGGGCTCACCGCCAATATGCGGCGCCGTGCGTCAGCATATCGCGCGGTCATCAATGATACGAAATCAGCGTCGCGTAAGCGATGATCATCCGTCCAGCCAGCTGGCCGTAAGCTCGCCCCGATGCCCCTGCGGGGCCAGCGCCGCGCGCAATGCCTCCAGCAGAGGCGGCAGCGCCTGAACGAAGGCGTATGGCGGATTGATAACGAACAGACCCGCTCCATTATAGATGCCGAGCTGATCAGTATCATACAACCAATGCTCGACATTCAAAATCTTTGGTATGCGCAGCTTGCTCAACTGACTTTTCCACCGCTGGTGCGCGGTGCGGTCTTTCAGCGGGTACCAGATCACGACCACGCCATGCGCCCATTTGGGGTAAGCGACCGCCAGCGTGGCGACGATACGCTCGCGCTCGTCGGTCTGCTCATAGGGCGGGTCGATCACCACCACGCCGCGCGCGGTGCGGGGCGGCACCATCGCCGGCCAGAATTCGTAAGCGTCCCGCTGATGCACGGCAGCTGACGTATCGCGCATCACGCCGCGCAGGGTGTAGGCATCTTCAGGATGCTTTTCGTTTAGGATCAGCGAGTCCTGCGGGCGGAGAAGCTGCGCCAGGATTTGCGGCGATCCGGGATAGAAACGTGGCTCGGCATCGACGTTCACCGCCCGGACGACGGCCCGGTAGTTGTCGAGCAGCGGGTTCGTATCGACGGAGATCCGCAGCACGCCCTCCATGGCCTCGCCGGTACGTTGAGAATCTCCGCCGCGAAGGTCGTACAATCCGCAGCCGGCGTGCGTGTCGATCAAGGTCAGCGCGCCGGGCTTCTGCTGTAGCGCCCGGACAAGCTCGACAAGCAGGCTATGCTTGACGACATCGGCGCTATTGCCAGCATGGAAGGAGTGACGGTAATTCAATGAAGTTCTTTTCTCAATGAAGAAAACAATATGGCCACAGGAGGTGAATTTGATGCAGCGGCTTCCTTTCAGCCGCTGCTTAGGAGCAACAACGCAAAAAATAACCTCAACAAGAGGTGAAACGAGGAGGCAGCTTCAGTTTACCGGATTATCGCCTCAGTTTCCTTCCGAATCCACCTCGAACACGATCGGCTTGCCGCGTGAACACGGCTCCCACCCAGCCGCCAGAGCAGCGCGCACGCATCGCGAGATCGTTGCGTCATCAAGTTGAAGGCGACCGCGCGGCAAGCCTCGCAGCAGCCTTTTGGGCGGCGGAAATTGCATCCACGCCGCACGTCTGCTGCCCGACTGCAGAAGGGCGATCGTCATGCCCTTCCAACCTTCGTCGTCCGACTGGTGCGGTTCGCTCTGGAGTTGCCAATCATAGGTGGCGCCATCAACAATGACCGCGCCGCCGGTGCTCAGGGATCTGGACATGTGAGCGCCTCTAACATGCCTACGCCGCCAAATCACGGGGCTGCGCCGGGGTGGCCGATCAGCGTTCACGCGCCGGGCGGCGAATTTCCTTCGAATGGCGGGACTTCGCAGCCGGCGTTGCGGCCGGTGCGTTCCGCCGGTCGCAGCGTCCGGCGCCGCGCTTCCAGCAGCTTCAATCATGTGCCGCCAGCGATGAGGGTTCCCTTCGGCGCTGCGGGGCGGCGGAGCCGGCGGATCAATTAGGATTGCGCAACACGACATCTACCGAAATACAGGTGCTGCATGTCGTACGTCGTGGCATCGTTCGCCCGGGCCATGAAGATCGTGGTCTCGGCCTGATCGGGCGAGACCTGCGCGACGACGATCACATTGGCGACGACCTCGTTGAGCGGAGTCATCATCTCCACGCGGGATGGCCATAGATCGACAACGCGCTGGAACGGCCTGGAGGCGGCCTCGCCGGCGATCCCATCGGGATCGGCGACGATCCGCGTGCGAGCATCGACTGGCTCAGGGACCGCGGTGGCGTCCGGGGGCGGTGTCGTTCTGATGGGAGCGTCGGGCAGGAACAGGGTCAGGCGATGCTGTCCATCGTACAGATACTCGGCGACCGGCTGGTCACGTGACGGGTCGAAATTCACGACGCGACCAAGCCGACAGCGCAACATGCGTGGCGGCAGCCGCGCGGCCCTCGCATCATCCTGCCCGTGCGCAAACCCTCGCTCCATCGGCAGCCCCACCGCCGCAGCGAGCGTCAGCACCGACGCCACGATCATAGCCTTGATGATCATATTCTTGCTTCGTCCGAGCCGCAGAGCCAACCCGGTTGCTATTGAGCGCAAACATGACCGCGTAATTAAAGCATGTCCACCCGGATCATTTCGGGTGTCATCAAAAATACATGGTACACCTGCCATATACAGCACTCACCAAATCCTATCCGGCGCAGGAATTGGCGATGCCACGAGCGCTCATTGCAGTCATGTGCCTCTTGCTCTTAGCAGCACGCGCTGAAGCACTTGAATACAAACCGGTTACTATCGAAGACCCTGCGACGTCCGTGCATTGTCTGACCTTGGCCATTGCCTATGAGGCGGGCTACGAGAGCCTTGAGGGGCAACAGGCGGTGGCGGAGGTGGTGCTCAACCGCCGACACGACGCAGCCTTTCCGAAGACGGTGTGCGGCGTGGTGTTCGCGGGTGCGCAGCGCCATACCGGATGCCAGTTCACCTTCACCTGTGACGGATCGCTTTACCGCCGTCAGCTTCCCGATCGCGTCCTGCAAGCCGCGCGGATCGTGGCCACTGACGCGCTGGCCGGGCGCCTGCCGTCACGCGTACCCTATGCCACGCATTACCACGCGGAGTATGTCCATCCCTATTGGGCGTCGACGCTGGTAAGGCTTACCAAGATCGGCGCGCACATCTTCTATCTGCCGCGCGCGACCACCTTGCCCGGGCTGTCGACCGCCTTGCCGCCGGCGCGCGCGGAAGAGGCGTCTTCCGCGTCCACGTCATTCAGGCCGTGGGGGCTGGCGTTGCCGGCCGTCCCGCAACGCCCCTGAAGCGCAAGCTCAATCGGCGGCGATGACCACGTACGGGACGGCGGCGTCGCCGGTGAGCAGAACGACATTTCGGCGCATCGCCCTGCCCCCGGACAATTGCGCGTCGATAATGAGCGAAAGCGGGCGGCCGATCCGGTCGGCTGGTTCGGAGAAGGCGATGGTGGTCCGTTGCCCGGCCTGTTCGCGCGCTCGGTCGATGGCGGTGACGGCCGATCTTGCCCCGGTCGCCGCGATCAGCGACAGCACCTCCGGCGTAGCAACGCGCGGATCGAATTGGCCAGGCGGTACGTGGACCGTCACCAGCGGCCGAATGTTCGTGATCGTGCGCGTGTCGAAACCGCGCACGAGCCGCAACTCGTCGATCGAGTTCAGGTCGCCATTGGCGGGGCGGACCCCGGCCCCGACATAATCCCCGCGCTCGGCACCGAACGGGCGTGGCAGATCGTCGGCATCCTGCCAGTCCAGCAACCCGATCGGGAATGCGGCTGGACCGTCGAGCTGGCTGATGGTCAGCCACGCGGTGGCACGTTGCCGCGCGGCGCCTTCCGCTGGACATCGTTCGACATCGACAGGCTGCCGGACGATCGAACCCTGCGCGTGATGGTCGAGGGCTCATCCACCGCCGACCTCGCGCCGCTTACCGACGGCCTGGACCCGAGAATCGTGTCGGTGGGCCTGGCTGGCTTTTTCCTTTGCGCCAAGGCGGACATCGCCGCGCGCGCCCGCTTCCTCGAATGCGTCGCGCTGTCCACGCTCGACCCTCTCGCCTTTAATCGCGAACCCCTCCCCGCCTGGGAACAGGACCCAGCGATGTGAGCCCAGCGATCCGATCTAGGCTGCTCGAGGAGATCGGAACGAGCGACCTGTTTTGGCTGACCGACGAACGGATCGATCGCTCAGCGCCGTTCTGTCCTGCAAGCCACGGCAAGCCGGGGGTGACGAGCATCGGGCGCTGAGCGGTATCGCGTTCGTCATCGTCAGGGGCTTCGCTGGCGAGATGCGCCGAGCGCCGACGGCCCGCGCAAGACGCTGTGCAATCGGCGGAAGCGTTGAGGTGAGGCCGGTGTGTTCACGCGAAGAACGGTGCGATACGACTCGCGTCCCGCCCGCATCGAGATCATGTTCGGCCGCCTCAGGGACGGCCGCCGCGTCGCCACCCGCTACGACCGCTGTCGATTGTCTTCCTCTCCGCCATTGCCCTCGCTGCCGCAGTCACCTGCTGGCGGCGATCGACGATTCGTGACTCTCGCTGAATGTGTCGTCGGAGCCAATGCCCGGCGACATCGATCGTGACTCACGGCACACCGGCATCGCGTAGATGACGTGCTTACGTGGCACCCCCCAATGCGCGGAACAGCTCGGTCGCGGTCTGGAGCTGCTGGCTGCGCACCGTCAACAGCGCGCGCTCGGCATCAAGTGCGGCGGTCTGCGCGGTGACCACCTCGAGATAATCCGCCGCGCCGTCGCGGTAGCGGATCAGCGCCAGTTCGCGGGTATGTTCCGCAGCATCGGCGGCAGCGCGCTGGTCGCGCTCCTGCGCGGCGAGCAGCCGCTGGCTGACCAGCGCGTCCTCGACTTCACGGAACGCGGTGAGCACTGTCTGGCGATACGCCGCCGCGGCCTCCTCATATTCACCCCGCGCGCGCTGCACACCGGCGCGCCGCCGCCCGCCGTCGAAGATCGCCAGCGCCGCGGAGAGCGGGCCGAGCGCCCAGAAGCCGTTGGCGGCGCTCAGCAGCGAGCCGCGCGCGGCCTCGAACCCACCCGCCGCGCCGAGCGTGACGCTCGGGAACAGCGCCGAGCGCGCCACGCCGATCCGCGCATTGGCGGCGGCGACACGCCGCTCGGCCGCGGCGATGTCGGGGCGACGTTCGAGCAAGGTCGACGGCAACCCGGCCGGGATCGACGGCGGTGCGAGCTGTCGATCATCGACCGCCAACGCGAAGGTCGACGGCAGTTCGCCGAGCAGCACCGCGATCGCATGTTCGTCGCGTTGCCGCGCGACCCCCACCGCCGACAATTCGGCGCGCGCGCTCGACAGCAACGTCTGCGCGCGGCTGACATCGATCCCCGAGGCGATCCCGCCACCGTGGCGCGTATCGGTGAGCTGATAGGCACGCTCGTTCGCCGTGACCGTCTGCCGCAGAAGCACGATCCGCGCATCGAGTCCGCGCATGTCGAAATAGATGCTGGCGAGCTGCGCCTGCAGCCCAAGCGTCACCGCGGCGACGTCCGCCGCGCTGGCGGCGGCGTCGGCGGTGCTGGCGCGCACCGAATTGCGCACCCGCCCGAACAGGTCCAGCTCATAGGCAAGCGACGCCCCGACCGTTCCGACCGTATAGGGGGCCGCACCGCCGGGCGCCAGCGGCCGGCCGTCCGAGACGCGGTTGCGGCTGACATCAGCCGAGACGCCGACCTGCGGGAAACGATCGGCCCGCGCCTGCCGCGCGAGCGCGCGCGCCTGCTCATAGCGCGCCGCGGCCACCGCAAGGTCCTGGTTACCCGCGACCACCCGCTCCTCCAGCCCGGTGAGCACCGGATCGGCGAAGGCCTCCCACCACCGGCCCGGTGCGGCGACGTTCGTGCCCGCCGCCTGCCAGCCCTCCGCTTCCTTGTAGGAGGCGGGCGCCGGGGCGGTCGGGCGCTGGTAGTCGGGCGCGGTGGAACAGGCCGCGGTGGCGAGCAGCGCCGCCAGCGCGGCCCCTCGCCTCACCCGCTGCGTGCGACGACCCAGCCCGCTCACCGCGCGCCCTGCCCGTTCTGCACCCGGATCGGATCGCCGTCGGCGAGCGAATCGGGCGGGTTGTCGATGACGCGGTCGGCGACCGTCACGCCCGCGCTCACATCGACGGTGTTGCCGTGATCCTGGCCGATGCGGATCGTGCGCAGATGCGCCTTGCCGTCGCTGCCGGCGAGCGCGACCTGCGTGCCGCTCTCGCCGACGATCAACGCGCTGGCGGGCAACGCCACCGCGCCGCTCGCCCCGGCCACCGGGAAGCTCGCCTGTGCATAGGCGCCCGGCTTGAGCGCATGATCGGGATTGGGGGCCTCGACCTGCACCAGCACCGTCCCCGACGACGGGTCAACTGCCCCGGCGGAGCGGGTGAGCGTCGCGTCGAACGTGCGGCCGGGATATTCGGGCAGCGTCAGCGCGACGTGCATGCCGGCGTGGATCTGCGCCGAATAATTCTGCGGCACGCGAATATAGGCGCGCATCCGCCGCACGTCGGAGACGGTGAACAACGGCGTCGACGCCGCAGTGCCGGCGGTGACCAGCGCGCCGATCTCGGTCGAACGACTGGTCACCACGCCGCCGAACGGCGCGAGCAGCCGCGTGAACCCCTGCGTATAGGTCAGCCGCGCGACATTGGCGCGCGCGGCATTGGCCACCGCGGTCTTGGCGGCCAGATCGCCGACCTTCTCGTCGGTCTCCTGTTTCGACACCGCATCCTTGGCGAGCATGTTGCGCCAGCGCGTCGCGGTCGAGGCGGCGAGTTGCTGGTTGGCGCGCGCGGTCTCCAGATCGGCGCGCGCGGCGACCAGCTGCTGGTCGATCTCCGGCGCGTCGAGCACCGCCAGCGTCTGGCCGGCGCGGACCGGATCGCCGATATCGACGTACCATTTGCGGACATAGCCGCTGGTCCGCGCGAAGATCGGCGCGCTGTTGAGCGCCTGCAACGTCGCCGGCAACGTCAGCGCACCGGTCGCCTCGGCGGGCTTGGGGCGAATCACCGCGACGGTCGGGGTCGATTGCGCGGCGGTCCAGTCCGCCAGCTTGCCGTCGCGGTGCGCGCGCGTGGCGATCCCTGCGCCGACCACTCCGACCGCGATCACCGCCGCGGCGATGCCCGCGGTGCGCAGCGAGCGGGATGGCGCGGGCGGCGGTGCGCCGGTCGACGCCTCAGACATGGGCTTCCTCCAGATGGCTCGTCGCGGGCACCGGACGGGCCGCGCCGCGGCGCCGGTGCACGAGACTGAAGATGACGGGGACGAACATCAGCGTCGCGAAGGTGGCGACCAGCAACCCGCCGATCACCGCGCGGCCCAGCGGGGCGTTCTGCTCGCCGCCCTCGCCCAGCCCCAGCGCCATCGGCAACATGCCGATGATCATCGCAAGCGCGGTCATCAGCACCGGGCGGAAGCGCGTCATCCCGGCCTCCAGCGCGGCGGCGGTGGCGTCGCCCAGTTCGGTGAGCCGCTCGCGCGCGAAGCTCACCACCAGGATCGCGTTCGCGGTGGCGACGCCCATGCACATGATCGCACCGGTCAGCGCGGGCACCGACAGCGTCGTGCCGGTCGCGAACAGCATCCAGACGATCCCCGCCAGCGCGCCGGGCAGCGCGGTGATAATGACGAACGGATCGAGCCAGCTCTGGAAGTTCACGACGATCAACAGGTAGATCAGCACGATCGCGCCGATCAGCCCATAGCCCAGTCCCGAAAAGGCGCTGTTCATCGTCGCATATTGCCCGCGCATCGCCACGACCGCACCCTTGGGGGCCTCGGCCTTGAGGTCGTCGAGCACCCGCTGGATGTCGCCCGACACCGCGCCGAGATCGCGGCCGGCCGGCGTCGCGAAGATGTCGACCACCGGGGCGATATTATAGTGCGAGACGACCGCGGGGGCGTTGGCGCGGACGATCGTGCCCAGCCCGCCCAGCACCTGCGAGCGACCGCTGCTGCCGGTCACCGGGATGCTCGACAGGTCGCTCATCGAGCCGACGCGATATTCGGGCGCCTGCGCGACGACCGGGTAGGACACGCCATTGTCGGGGTTGAGGAAGAACACCGGCGCGGTCTGTCCGGTCCCCGCCAGCGAGCTGGCGAGGCTGGTCGTCACGTCGCGCTCGGTCAGGCCATATTGGCCGATGCGGCTGCGATCGACCGCGACGGTGAGCTGCGGATAGCGCGCCGATTGCTGGATGCGCGCGTCGGCCAGACCGGGAATGCGCGCGATGCGCCGCATGATCTTCTGCGCATAGGCGGCGTTGGCCGCGGCGTCCTTGCCGGTGACCTGGATGTCGATCGGCGCGGGCGCACCGAAATTGAGGATCTGGCTGGTGATGTCCGCCGGCAGGAACGAGAAGGTCGCGCCGGGGAAGTCGCGCGGCAATTGTTCGCGCAGCCGCCGGACATACTCCTCGGTCGGCCGGTGGTCGTGCGACAGCTGGATCAGCACGTCGCCGTCCTGCGGACCGACCGTCCCCGAATTGTTGTAGGTCGTGTTGATCGAGCTGACCGGCAGGCCGATGTTGTCGACCACCGACACCAGCTCCTCGGCCGGGATGATCTGTCGGATGCGGCGCTGGATGCGGTCGAACTCGGCCGAGGTCTGCTCGATCCGGCTGCCGACCGGGGCGCGGACGTGCATCGCGATCTGCCCGGCGTCGACCGACGGGAAGAAATTCTGCCCGAGAAACGGCACCAGCCCGAACGACAGCAGCACGACGGCGAGAAATCCGATCACGAACGCCTTCGGCGCGGTCAGCACGCGTTGCAATATCCCGCCATAGCCGGTCCGGAAGCGCTCGAACCGCGTCTCGAAGCCGCGCTGGAAGCGCACCAGCGGGTTGCGCGACGTCGCCGACCCGCCGCTGTGCTGGTCGTGATCGTCCCCCGCGCCGTGCGGACGCAGCAAATACATCGCCATCGTCGGCACCAACGTGCGCGAAAGGATGAACGAGGCGATCATCGCGAACACCACCGCCAGCGCCAGCGGCACGAACAGGAACCCCGCGACTCCGGGCAGGAAGAACATCGGCACGAACACGATGCAGATGCACAGCAGCGAGACGAACGCCGGCGTCACGATCTGCGCCGCCCCGTCGAGGATCGCGCGATGCACCGGCTTGCCCTGTTCGAGATGCCAGTTGATGTTCTCGATCGTCACCGTCGCATCGTCCACCAGGATGCCAACCGCGAGGCTCAGCCCGCCCAACGTCATGGTGTTCAAGGTGTTGCCCGTCACCGCCAGCCCGATGATCGCGGACAGGATCGCCAGCGGTATCGAGATCGCGATGATCACCGTCGACCGCCACGAGCCGAGAAACAGCAGGATCATCAGGCTGGTCAGCGCCGCCGCGATCAGGCCCTCCTTGACCACCCCCTCCACCGCGGCGCGCACGAACAGCGACTGGTTGCCGATCGGCACGATCTTCAGCGTGCTGGGCAGCGTCTCCTGAATCTTGGGCAGCGCGTCCTTGATCCCCTGCACGATCGCCAGCGTCGAGGTCGCACCGTTCTTGAGCACCGTCATGATGACCGAGCGCGATCCGTCGACGTGCACGACATTGGTCTGCGGCGCGGCGCCGTCGCGGACGTGCGCGACGTCGCGCATGTAGATCGTTGCGCCGTCCACGACCTTGACCGGGATGTTGTTGAGCTCCTCGATCGAGCCGGGCGCGTTGTTGAGCCGGACGCTGTACTGGAACCCGCCGATCTTGGCGAAACCGGCCGGATTAATCTGGTTCTGCGCCGCGATCGCATTGCCGACATCCTGCGCCGACAGGCCCTTCGACTGGAGCGCGTCGGGGTCGAGGTCGATCTGGATCTGCCGCTGCCGCCCGCCCGAGGGATAGGGAATCGCCGCGCCCGGCACCGTCACCAGCCCGGGACGGACCTGGTTGCTGGCGAGATCGAACATCTGCCCTTCCGACAGCCCCTTGCCCGACAAGGCGAGCTGGACGATCGGCACCGTCGAGGCGCTGTAGTTGAGCACCAGCGGCGGGGTGATCCCCGGCGGCAATTGCTTCAGCACGGTCTGCGACACCGACGTCACCTGCGCGGTGGCGGTGCGGATGTCGGCGCCAGGCTGGAAGTAGATCTTCACCACCCCGATGCCGGGCAGCGACTGGCTCTCGATATGGTCGATGTCGTTGACCGTGGTGGTCAGCACGCGCTCGAACGGGGTAATGATCCGCCCGGACATCTCGTCGGGCGACAGGCCGGCATATTGCCAGGCGGTGGCGATCACCGGCACCTTGATGTCGGGGAAGATGTCGACCGGCGTGCGGAGCGCCGCCAGCACGCCGACGATGGCGATCAGGATCGCCATGACGATGAAGGTCAGCGGTCGTGACAGCGCTACGCGTACGATGCCGATCATAGGCACAGCTTCCCGTTGATGACGCCCCTGCGGCAACGAGTGTCGCACGCGGCGGGCGCTGACGACACCGGACCACCGGCAGCGGACGGCGGCGAAGGACATGCCGCGTCGCAGCGAATGAGCGCCGATTGCCGCTTTGTCTAATATTGTTTCTGCGCCGATTGAGACGTACAGCCTATCAATCATGGAGCTGCGGCACTTGCGCTATTTCGTCCAGGTCGCCGAGGATCTGCACTTCGCGCGTGCCGCGGCACGGCTCGGCATGTCGCAGCCGCCGCTCAGCCAGCAGATCCGGCAGCTCGAGGACGAGTTGGGCGTGCGGCTGCTCGATCGCACCAGCCGCCGCGTGGCGTTGACGTCTGCCGGCACCGCCTTTCTCGACGCCGCGCGCCGCGTGCTGGCCGAAGCGGACCGGGCGGCGCAGATCGCGCGGCGCGTCGCGCGCGGCGAACTGGGCGAGCTGCGGATCGGTTTCAACGCTTCCGCGCCGTTCATCCCGCGGGTCGCAAGCGCGATCCACGAATTCCGCTTGAAGTACCCCGAGGTGCAGCTCGCGTTGTCGGAAGTGGCGGGGCGTGCGCAGGTCGACGCGATCGTCGCCGACTCACTCGACGTCGGTTTTCTGCGCAGCGCCGCGCTGCCAGCGCTGCCGCCGGAGCTGGTCGCGACGCGCATCCTCACCGAGCGGCTGATGGTCGCCACTCGGCCCGACCATCCGCTCGCGGGTCGCGCCGGGCTGCGGCTGGCAGACGCGGCCGGCTACCCGCTCGTCGTTTATGCGAGCGACCGGAGCGGCGGCTTCACCAAGGAACTCTTCGCACTGATGAGCGCCGATGGCGTCGCGCCGCGCGTCGCGCAGACGGTGCATGAAGTCTCCACGCTGCTCGGCCTCGTCGCCGCGGGGGTTGGCATCACGGTGGTGGCGCAGTCGCTCTGCGCGCTCCGCTCGGCCGGTCTGGTCTACACGCCGTTCGCGGACGAGGACGCGGTGAGCGCGATCTGGCTCGTTCACGCCGCCGCCTGCACCCGGACCGCGACGAACTTCGCCGCGATCGTGAAGGCGCCCTGATGGGGACAGCAACACTGGTCGGGCAGAATCTGGCCAACGACACGCAACGGCTCGCCACCGCGCTCAACAAGTACGAGGTGGTGATGCCGGGGCGCCGGCTGATGGCCACGCTGCGCATCGCGACGAACTGACCGCGCGACGGCCGGCTCGCTCCCCGCCCTCCCATCGTCATCCCGGGCTCGACCCGGGATCCCGCTTTTTCTTTTCCTCAGGCCGGGAAGAAGAAGCGGGATCCCGGATCACGTCCGGGGCGACGACCGGGGAACGAGGCAGCGACAGTAGTGCACGCCGTCACCGTGACACGGGCGGCACGCGCCGTTACGAAGCGCCGGTGCGGGCGATCCGGCAGCTTCTCGCGCAACGCCATCTCGCCGTACTGCTCTGCGCGGCGACGCTGCTGCTGCGGGTGCTGGTGCCGACCGGCTATATGATCGGCACCGCGCACGGCGACCCCGCGATCATCCTCTGCCCCGGCACCGTGCCGGCAGCGACGGGCGCCGCCATGCCGGGGATGCGCGGCGACATGCACGAGCACGGCGACACCGGCGATCACGGCAAGGCGCAGCAGCCCTGCGCGTTCGCCGGCCTGTCGGCCGCGATGCTGGGCGCGATCGATCCGATCCAGCTCGCCGCGCTGATCGCCTTCGTCCTGACGCTCGGGCGCGTCGCCACACCCCCGCCGGTGCCGACGCAGCCCGGCTATCTGCGCCCCCCGCTCCGCGGACCACCCGCCGCACCTTGACCGGCCATCGCGCGTCGCACGTGGCGACGCGATCATCATGTGCGGCCCGCGCCTCCCGCGCCGGGCCGGTCGAAGGTATTCCCATGCTTCAGAGACACTTTCTGGCAGGCGCCGCATTGCCCTGCCTGCTGCTGGCCGTCCCGGCCGGCGCCCAGACGCGCGACGCCAATAACGATCGTGGCGACGAACGCAGCGATGCGACGATCGTCGTCACCGGCCAGCGCGATCCACTCCGGCTCGACGCGCAGGCACAGGCGAGCAGCCGGCTCGGGCTGACGATCCGCGAGACGCCCGCGAGCGTCGAGGTCCTGACGCAGGACGATCTGCAAGTGCGCGGGCTGCGCACCGCGCGCGAGACGTTCAACGACGTGGTGGGCGCCATCGCCGGCAACGTGCCCGGCAACCCCGCAGTCGTGTCCTTGCGCGGCTTCGCGGGCAACACCGTGTCGATCCTCCAGGACGGGGTGCGGGTCTCGGCGTCGACCGTCGTCCAGCGCGACGCCGGCACCTGGCGTTACGACCGGATCGAGGTGCTGAAAGGACCGGCGTCGGTCCTTTACGGCGAGGGCGCGCTGGCGGGGGTGATCAACAAGATTACGCGCAAGCCGGTGCTCGGCGAACGCCATCTCGACACCTTGCTGTCGGTCGGCAGCTTCGACACGCTGTCGGCGGCCGGCGGGGTCAATCTGCCGGTATCGTCGACGCTCGCGGTGCGTGCGGACGCCAGCTACCAGCATTCCGACAGCCGCTACGACGTCGACAACAACGCCACCTTCGCGGCCGGGCTGACCGCGAGCGCGCTGTGGCGGCCGAGCGAACGGCTGTCGCTGCTGGTGGCGGTCGACCATTTCGAGGATCGCTACGATTCCAGCTATCAGGGGCTGCCACTGATCCCCGCGCGATATGCGCTGCGCCCCGGCGATGCGATCACGACGGCGACCGGTCTGGTCGCCGATCGCGCGCTGCGCCGGCGCAACTACAATCCGCTGGGCGCCTATTCGGGGGCCGACGAAACGACGCTGCGCTCGCGGCTCGACTGGTCGATCGGCGGCGGGTGGAGCGTCGCGCTCGACCTGACCGGCTATACTGCGAAGCGCGCGTTCCTGCTCGCGGACACGCAGACGTTCGTCGCGCCGACCGCGGCCTTCCCGAACGGCAGCTTTCGCCAGAGCTATCAGGATTTCCGCCACGATCACCAATTCTGGAACGCGCGCGGCGTGATCGGCAACGACGGCCGGCTCGCGGGGCTGCGCAACCGAGTCAGCCTCGGCGTCGAGCACAACGCCACCGATTTCGTCAGCCTGCGGCAAAGCGCGCCCAATTCGGTCCTGCCGGCGGTCGACGTGCGCCATCCGGCGCCGCTGTCGCTTCCCGCCGGCACCGCGATCTTCACCGCCGGCAACGTCACGTTCGATTCCAGGCTGAAGCAGACGTCGGTGTTCGCGGAGGACGCCGTGAACCTGACGCCAAAATGGCTGCTGGTCGGCGGGGTGCGCTGGGACCATATGCAACTCGACCGTGCGACGACGCAGAACGTCACCGGCAGCGTCGATCGCAACACGCCGACCTTCGATCCGGTGTCGTGGCGCGCGGGCACGACCTGGGAGGCGACCCCCGCCGTCACGCTCTACGCCCAATATACGACCGCGGTCTCGCCGGTATCCTCGATCCTGCTGGCGTCGATCGCCAACAGCCGCTTCCGGCTGACCACCGGCCACGCCTATGAGGCCGGGTTCAAGGCGAGCGGCTGGGGCGGTCGCGCCAGCCTCACCGGCGCCGTCTACCGCATCGCGCAACGGGACATCCTGACCCGCGATCCGAGCAACCCGGCGCTGGCGATACAGGGCGGGCGGCAATCCTCGCAAGGCATCGAACTGTCCGGCGTCGTCACGCCGGTCGCGGCGCTGCGGCTTTCGGGCGGCGTCTCCTATACCGATGCGCGCTACGACGCGCTGTCCGAGCTGGTGAGCGGCGCCCGCATCGATCGGAGCGGCAACCGCCCGATCAACGTCCCCGCGACCACGGTAAACGCCGCAGCGCTCTACACGATCGCCGGCACGGTGACGCTGGGCGGCGTCGTGCGGCACGCCGGCGCTTTCTACACCGACACCGCCAACACGATCCGCGTCGCCGGCCATGATGTGCTGGACGCCAGCCTGTCGGTGCCCGTCAGCCGCCAGGCAACGCTGACGCTGCGCGGCCGGAACCTGACCGACGCCTTCTACGGCGAATATTCCGGCTATCCGACCACCAACGTCTATATCGGTGCGCCGCGCTCGTTCGAGGTGGCGCTGGCGACGCGGTTCTGACGACGGGGCAGCGCGGGTCGCGCACCGTCAGGCCGTGGCGAAGGGGGTGGCGAACTCCAGCCGGATGCCGCCCGGGATGAACACGAGGAAGTGCCGGGTCGCCGACCCCAGCCGCATCGCTTCGGGAGCGACGTCGACCACGACATCGGGATGGGCGCTGACGCGCGTCCATGCCACGTCGAGGGCGGCGTCGTCCGCAACCGCGAGCGACAGGTGGTGCAGTCCGATGTTGGCGCGGCGATCGAAGGGGCGCGCCGTCGCCGGATCGGCGGCGCGCCACAGCGTGAGGAGGATCCGGCCATCGGACACGAAAAGCGCGGGATAGTCGGGTTGGCCCCCGACCACTTCGAAGCCCAGCACCGCGCAGAAGAAGGCACGCGCCTGCTCGAGATCGGGAACGGTAAGCCCGACGTGATGCACGCCGGCGGTCAATCTATCGGTCATGATCCTGATCCTTCAGTTGGGAAAGCGCCGCGCGAAGGCGCGCGATCTCGGCGTGGAGCGGTGCCGACGCCGCCTCGATCTGGGCGGCGGTGAAGCGCGGGGTAATATGCTGCGGGCAGTTCCAGTCGAACCCGATCACATCGATCACGAACGCCCGTTCGCCCGTGGCGGCATAGCCGGACGGCATCAGCGCGGCGATCTGGTCGGGCGCGTCGCTAATCTGCGCGTGGCCGATCAGCTTCAGCCGGCGCTGCGCCGGATAGTCGATCAGGAACAGCGACACGCGGTCGTCGTGCGCCAGGTTCGCGGCCGACAGGAACTGCCGGTTGCCCCGATAGTCGGCGAAGCCGATCCGGTTGCCCGACAGATGGCGCAGGAAGCCGGGCGGGCCGCCGCGATGCTGGAGGTACGGCCAGCCCGTCTCGCCGACGCTCGCCATGTAGAAACTGTCGCGCGCCGCGATGAACGCCAGCTCGCGCTCGGTGAGCACGTCGGTCTCGTCCGCCTGCGCTTCCAGCCGCGCATAGGCGGCGCGCGACCCGTCCCGCTCCTGCAGGGCGCGCGCGCCAGGACCGAACATCGTCTTCAGAAATGTCTGTGCCATCAGGCGAACGCCTCCCCGGCGCTGGCCGACCGGCCAACGGTGCCGGTCAGCGGTTTGGAAATGTCCTGCTTCGCGCCCGCTCAGCCGCCGCGCTCGATCGCCCCGAGCAACGTCGCGCAAAGGCGATCGATCGCGCGCCGGAACGCCGCCTCGTCGCCGAGCGCGCGCGTCAGGACGATCGCGCCCTGGATCCCCGATACCGCCGCCTCGGCGAGTTCCGCGGCCTGCGGCGGCGGGACGTTCCCCCGCGCGAGACAAGCGGCCAGCGCCGCGATCCAGCGCGCGAAATACTTCCGCACGCGCGCCGCGAACACCTCGCCCGCCGCATTCAGACCGAGGCTGGCGACGACGCACACCCGCCGCCCCGACAGGAAATAGCCGGAGACGACGTCGAACATCGACGCGACCGCCGCCGCGGGATCGGGATCGTCTTCCAGCGGCCGGAAGATCGCGGCGTCGAACCAGCGATCGATGTCGTCGAGCACCGCCGCCATCATCTCCTCCTTCCCACCGGGAAAGAAGTTGTAGAGGCTGCCCTTGCCGAGCCCGGTGGCCTTCGACAGCACCGCGAGGCTCGCGCCGTCGAAGCCGTGCGTGCGAAAGGCCTCGGCCAGCGCCGGCAGCGCGGCGGCGCGATCGGTGAGGACACGCTTCGGCGTCACAGGTCGAGATCGCTCAGCGACGGATGGTCGTCGGGCCGCCGGCCGAGCGGCCAGCGGAACTTGCGCTCCGTCTCGGCGATCGGCATTTCGTTGATGCTGGCGTGACGGTTCGCCATCAATCCGTCGTCGGCGAACAGCCAGTTCTCGTTGCCATAGGCGCGGAACCACTGCCCGCCGTCGTCGCGATACTCATAGGCGTAGCGGACCGCGATGCGGTTGCCGATGAAGGCCCATAGCTCCTTGATGAGCCGGTATTCGTGTTCCCTGTTCCACTTGCGGGTCAGGAAAGCCTGCGCCTCGTCGCGGCTGGCGGCGAACTCGACCCGGTTCCGCCAGCGCGTGTCCGGGGTGTAGGCCAGCGCGACCTTCGCGGCGTCGCGCGTGTTCCAGCCGTCTTCGGCGAGGCGGACCTTCTCGACGGCGGTGGCGTGCGTGAACGGCGGCAAGGGGGGACGGGACATCGCGGTTCCTTTCGTTACCTGACCAAACGTCAATCGCGCGGCAACGGATCTTTCCAATCCGGCGACTCAGCTCCGACGTCATGTTGTACCGATTAGTACATCTATTTACCGATCGGTACAACTCTCGTCCGCAGGCAGCGGGTCTGACCAGCACCAACACGGATTCGGCCGTTGGTAACACAATCATCGGCTGCGGATCATTCAGCCGCGACTTGTAGGACGGTGGGTTTGCCGACAGATCAGCCACCGGGACAGGTGAGCGATCCCAAAGCGGTCTCGATGAAGCTTGCGATGACACTGACCCCGCGCCTAGGGTCGGAAGGTAGGCGCAGCACGTCGCGGGGGGAGGAAGCTGGCGATGGCGATCGACGTTCGCACCGGTGCGACAGGCCATACCCATCCCTCCCCGCCGGCGCACCGCGCGCCTTTGCGCACGCAGCGATCCCGGCGCCACGCGCTTGCGGTACCGGTCCCGCTCACTTCCACCGGCCCGGCGACCTCAACCGCCGCCCTTCCCTGCAAAGGAACGATGTGTCCCGCTTTCGCTTCAGCCCCGCCGCTCGTGCGCGCGCGCGCCTGCTCCGCCGCTTCCTGCTGCTGACCGGCGCGGCGGCGACCGTGCCGGCGCTCGCCGCGGCGGCGCCGCTCGCCACGCTCGACCGCAACGGCAGCATGGTCGCGGTCGAGCCCTATGCGCCCAACATCGTGCGCGTGACGATCGCGCTCGACCGCGCGCAGGCCGAGGCGCCGCCGGGCGACGGCCCCAACGCCGCCCCGGATGCCGCCGGCTGGTCGCATCGCAGCGCTGCGGACGGCGATGCGTTCGCGTCGGCGGCGATGACGCTGACCGTGAAGGCGCAGCCGTGGCCCGGCGCGCCGACCCAGATGCAGCGCTATTTCGCGCCGTCGCTGCCGCCGGTGTCGATCCGCGTCGCCGATGCCTCGGGCGCGACCGTGACCGAGATGACCGGGTGGGAGATGGCGCCGCACGTCGTCAACGGCGAGAAGACGTTCCGCGTCGGCGCCAGCTTCGCGGTGACGCCCGGCGAACATTATTACGGGCTCGGCCAGAACCAGGAAGGGCAGCTCGACCTCAAGGGCCGCACCATCGACTGCCGCCACAATTACGATGCCCCGGCCGGCGAGACGGTGTGCGTGCCGTTCATGGTCACCAACAAGGGCTATGGGATCGTCTGGGACAATCCGTCGGTCACCACCGTGTCGCCCGGGCTGCACAATGCGACGCGCTGGCAGTCGGAGGTCGGCGAGCGCGTGTCGTTCTTCGTCATCACCGGCCGCACCGCCGACGATCTGTACGCGGGCTATGCGACGCTCACCGGGCGCACCCCGCTGCCGCCCAAGGCCGCGTTCGGGCTGATCCAGAGCAAGGCGCGCTACGAGACGCAGAAGGAATTGCTCGACATCGCGGAGGGTTATCGCAGCCGCGGGCTCCCGCTCGACGTGATGGTGCTCGACTGGTTCTACTGGACGCGCATGGGGCAGCTCGACATCGACCGCAGCTTCTTCCCCGATCCGAAGGGGATGAACGACCGGCTGCGCGCGATGGGGATGCACTCGATCATCAGCGTCTGGCCGCGCTTCGAACGCGAGTCGCGCTATTTCGACCTGCTCGACAGCAAGGGCTGGCTGCTGAAGGACAAGGACGGCAATCCGGCGGACGGGCTGGCGGTGCGCTCGGATCGCGCGGGGGCGCTGATCGACAGCACCAACCCGGCGGCGCGCGCGTGGTTCTGGGACCGGCTGCGCGACAATATCGCCAGCCAGGGCTTCGACTGGTTCTGGCTGGACGAGACCGAGCCCGATCTGGTGCCGGACGGCTATTTCTACGCGATCGGGTCGGGCGACCGCTATCACAACCTGTTCCCGCTGGTGCACACCAGCGGCGTCGCCGAGGGGTCCGCGCGCGATCGCCCGACGCTGCGCAACCTGATCCTGTCGCGCGCCGCCTATCTGGGCGTGCAGCGCAACGGGGCGCTGTTCTGGTCGTCGGACATCAAGTCGACGTGGGAAGCCTATCGCCGCCAGATCCCCGCCGGGCTCGGCTTCACCGCGACCGGCATGGCCTATTGGGGGAGCGACATCGGCGGCTGGCAGTGGCCGAACGGCCCCAAGGCGCAGAAGCCCGTGCTGCTCGACCCGGCGGGCGCGACCGCGATGGCCCCGAGCTACGCCGACTATCCGGAACTGTTCACGCGCTGGTTCGCGTACAGCGTGTTCACGCCGACGCTGCGCATCCACGGGCAGCGGCCGGGCACCGCGCTGTGGGAATATGGCCGCGCGGCGGAGCCGGTGCTCGGCGGCTTCCTGAAGCTGCGCTATGCGTTGATGCCCTATCTGTATGCGCTGGGGCGGCGGACCTACGAGACGAACGCGCCGTTCATGCGCGCGCTGTTCATGGATTTCCCGGACGATCCGAAGGTCCTCGACATGGGCGACGAATATATGTTCGGCCCCGCGTTCCTCGTCGCGCCGGTGACCGAACAGGGGCAGACCAGCCGCGCGGTCTATCTGCCCGCGGGCACGGACTGGTACGATTACTGGACCAACGAAAGGCATCGCGGCGGGCAGACCGTCACCGTCGCCGCCCCGATCGACCACATCCCGCTGTTCGTGCGCGCCGGGTCGATCGTGCCGATGGGCGTGCCGGTGCAGAGCACCGCGACGCGCCAGCCGCTGGAGAGCATCCGCGTCTATCCGGGCGCCGACGCGCGTTTCACGCTCTACGACGACGACGGCACGACCAACGCCTACAAGGACGGCCGGAACGGCAGCAGCGCGACATTGCGCTGGGACGATGCCGCGGGCCGGCTGACCGCCACGGGCAAGCTGCCGACCGGGCAGGACGCCGCGCGGCTGCTGCAGGTGATCGGCCGGTAGCGCTTTCTCCTTTTCCCCTCTTCCTCCTTCGTCGCCCCGGACCTGATCCGGGGCCCCGCTTCTCCTTGCCGGCGGAAGGAAGGAGCGGGATCCCGGGTCAGGCCCGGGATGACGAAAGAAGGCGGCGGATCGTTGGCCGTCGACCGCCGCTACCGATACCGCCCCAGCGTCACCTTCAGCACCGCCGGTCGATCGATCAGGTTGATCCCGTAATCGGTCTGGTCGCCATTCCAGATGCGGTCCATCACCCAGCGCCCCTGATCGAAATGCCCCTCCTCGACCCGCACGACCAGCCCGTTCGCCCGGTCCTTCTCTGCGTCGCCCGCGCGCGTGCCGAAGGTCAGGCGCACATGGTCGCCCGTCACGAGGAACTCGTCGGCCGACAGCTGCGCCACCGCGGCCCCGCCGACCGGCTCGCTCGCCCAGGGCGCGGGGTCCGACTTGAGCCAGCTCCACTCCTTCAGGCCGAACTGCCATTCGCCCCAGCTGGCCGCGATCGTCCAGTCGCCCATCGTCGTCGAGACCACCGCACCATCGTCGGGCTTCGCGACGCCCCAGGTGGGATGGTCGAACGCGATCCGCGCCCATTCGCGCTGCATCCCGGCGAAGGTGGCATAGGGCAGCGCGAAGGCGTCGAGCGTCGCGGCGTCCAGCGCCTTGGCACCCAGCGGGAAATTGAAATAGCCGGTATCGTCCATGCCGAACGGCGCGAACCCGATCGCGCCGCGCCCGACCGCCGCGTAAAAATAACGCGCGAACAGCCGCGCATTGCCGATCTCGGGCACCATCAGCGCATTGTCGGGACGGCGATAGGCGTCGAGATAGAGCTCGGCGTTCTTGCTCAGCTTGTCGTAGATGTCGGGGGCGGCGAAGTCGATCGACGGTGCCGCCGCCTTCCAGATGTCGAGGACGTCCTGCTGCGGCCCGCCGCTGGCGACACCGTCGGGATCGGGGACGTTCGACGGCCCGGCGAGCGCGGCGTTGACGTACATCGGCAGCGACTTGATCGCCTTGCCCGCCGCGGCGATCGCCTCGATGTAGCGCGCGGTGTGCCAGGTGTTGAACGCACGGTCCGCCTGCGCGGCGAACACCTGCGTCCATGTCCCCGACTTGCCGACCCGCCGCGCCAGCACCGCCGGCACCGGCTTCGCAAATTCGGCGTTCGCCGCAGCGCCATAATCGCGCGGGTTGCGATAGCTGCCGACCTCGTTTTCGGGCTGCACCATGATGACGGTGTTCTGCGGATCGTGATCGCGCAGATAGGTCATCAGCGCCACGAACGCGCGCTTGTCCGCCTCGCGCGTGCTGGTCGCCATCGGCGTCAGGACATAATGATCCTTGCCGGTGCGGTCCTTCATGCGCGGGAAGCGACGATTGTCGAGCTTGACCCAGTCCGGCGTGTAGCCGGGCGAGGTGTTCTTCCAGGTGCCGAACCAGAGCAGCACCACGCGCTTGTCATGCGCGCGCGCCTGGTCGAGCAGCATCTGCACGAACGAGAAATCGAACTGGCCCTCGCGTGGCTCGATCTGTTGCCACGCGACCGGCATCTCCAGCGTGTTGGCGTGGAGGCGATCGAGCACCGGCCAGACGCTGGGCAACGCGATCGCGTAATTGCTGCTGTTGTTGGCCTGCGCCGCCAGCATCAGGAAGGGCGCGCCGTCGACGATCAGCGCATGCCGGCCGTCGCGCTGCACCAGATGCGGCACCGGCGTGCGCACGGCGGCGCCGCGCGGATCGGGTGACGCCTGCGGCATCGCACGTGCCGCTGCGATCGAGGCGGTGGTCAGCAGCGCGGCGGCCGCGATCGTGCGTGTCAGCGTCATTCTCTCTCTCCCCGGCCGATGGCGCCGCCGGCCGACCGGCGCGCCCGCGGCGGCGCCGTTCCGTCGCCCCTGTGCCGCCCCGTCCTTGCCGCAATCGGGAGAGCGCTAACAAGCCCTTTCGCGTGCGGCGCCGTCCCTCAGAGCGGTTCGCCGCCGTCGCCCAGCCGCTGGCGGAAGCCGTGCAGGCTGGTGTCGAGGAAACGACGGCAATCCTTGGCGAAGTGCGAGTGATCGACATAGCCGGCTTCCCACAGCACGCGGCCGGTTGCCGTCGCGTCGCCGAGCAGCCGGCGCAGCACGCGACCGAAGCGGCGCAGCACCAGCAGCCGCTTCGGCGGCAGGCCGAAATCACGCAGGCACCGGGTGGACAATTGCGCGGGCGTGACGCCGAGGGCGGTGCACAGCGCGGCGACGCCGATGCGCGGATCGGCATCGATCAGCGCCGCGACCTGCTGCGCGAGGCCGGCGCGCGCGCCGCGGGCGGCGGGGCGCGCGGCGAACCACCCGGCGAACGCCGCCGCGGCGCCCGCCTGCGGATCGGCGAGCGGCGGCGGAGCCACGTCGAGCGCGGTCAGCGGTACGACGCGGTCGGTGACGCGCGACAGGTCGCGATCGAACAGCGCCGCCCAGGCGGTCGCGCGCAGCCGCACCCCGAGCAGGACCGCATCGCCATGCTCCAGCTGCGCAGCGCGGGTCGTCGGCCCGATCACCCCGATCCGCGGCAGCGGCTCGCTGCGCCGGCCGCGCAACGTCAACCACGCGTCACCGCTGCCCCCAGCCAGCATGTAGAGCCGCGGCCCGCCCGGCAGGACGATGGCGCCGCGATCGCCCGCCCCCGCCGCGCGCGCGACATAGCCGGCGACGAGATCGTCGGTGCCCGACGGCGGCGCGCCCCGCTCCAGCGCGATCGATGGCCTCTCCACGTACCGCTCCGCGATGATGGTCGCGAAGATACGGCGCCGCGCGCCCGATGGATGCGTCACGACCGCCGCGCGGGTCAGCGGCGCGGCGGCTGGTCGTGGGTCGAGGCGCGGATCAGGTTGCTGAAGATCAGCCGGACCAGATCGACCTGCCGGTTGCTGCCGGTCTTGACGAACACCTGCTTCAGATAGCCGCGCGCGGTGCCGAGCTTGACGTGCAGCGCCTGCGCCGCGGCCGCCAGCGTCTGGCCTGACGCCAGCAGGCAGGTCAGCTCGGTCTCGACCCGCGACAGCCGGAACAGCTTGCACACCGGTTCGGCGAGTTGGTGGATGTCGAGCCCCGGGTCGACGAAGAACAGCAAGGCGCCGTCCCCGTCCCCGCTCCCGTCCCATCCCGCGCCGTGCGGCAACGCCGCGAACGACGTGACCAGCGGCGGCCCGCCCTCCCGCCGCAGCATCAACAGTGGCAGCCGGTCGGTCGCGCCGTCCGCCCCGCCCTGCGCCAGCACATAGCCGATCGCGGTCGACAGCGCCGCGGCATCGGCACGGTCCGTCGCCTGCACCTGCCCGCGATGCTCGCGAATCCCGTCGTGGCGCTCCATCAGGTGCCGCGCCGTCTCGTTGGCGAAGGCGACATGCCCATCGCCCGACAGCAGCACGACGCCGATCGCGACGAGGTTGAGTCCGGCCTCGACCCCGGCGGTGCGCCGCTGCGCGAGCCGCGCCGCTTCCCACAGCCGGAAATAGGCCGAGACGCTCGGCCATTCGTGCCGGCAGCGCGCCTCGATCGCGCGGCGCGCCGCCTCATCGGCCGAGCGGAAGACGAGATTGACGAACGTGCCGGGCTGGCCCGGCGTCCGCTGCACGGGGATCACCAGCGCCGCGGCGGGATCGGCGGTCGAGACGCGATCGCACCAGACCGGCTCCGGCGCATGATGGCCGCAGCCGGATTCGAGCCGGTCGGCGATCTGCGCCAGCGCCGCGCCGGTTACGTCGTCAAGCCCCTGCGCGGCGAGGCAGCGCGACGCGCCCTGCGCGTGCGTGCTGGTCAGTGCCCAGGCCTGCGCGCCCAGCGTGGCGGCGAAATGCCCGACGACCAGCGCGACGTCGTCGGCGACCGTGATCGCGTCGTCGTTAATGTCGTGGAAGGTGACCCGTGCATCGCGCACCGGCGGCCGTCCCTGAATCAAATGCCGCACGCTCCCGCCATCGTGCTCCGCCACCACACTGGCGCGCGCAACGGCTCCGCGGAAGAGCATGGGCAGATCTTCGTCTGCCAGCAATGCACTACCTCTCCACCTTCGGTTCCCGATTCCCTGCGTCGGGTTGTCCTCTTCTACGCCAACCGGCCGCCACGTCATTCGATCCGATGCATCCCATTTTGAAACAAGGGAAAGTGCAGTCATTTTTACCCCCTCATTCGAGGGGGGCGGGCGTAGCGGAACGGGAGGAGCGGTCGCCCGCAAAGGGGGGGAATAGTGAACGGATGATTAACGGTATCTCCGAGTCGGCTCGGTCCGCAGGATTGCCGGGCTGGAAAAACACCGCCGGCTGAACCGGCCAACAAGGGATGCCTGACCATGAAATCGCGTCTTCTGATCGCCGCATCGATCCCGGTCCTGGCGTGGACCGTGCCCGTCTGCGCCCAGACCACCGAGCCCGGAAACAGCTACACCACCACCAATACCAACAACGGCAACGCCGCCGGCGGCGACGTCGCGAGCAGCGCCTACAACACCGCCAACACCGACAGTTCGACCAACACCAACAGCTCGACCAACGACAGCAACAACACCGCGACGAACACGCAGACCGACTCGTCGGATCGCTCGTGGACCGACAATTCGAACCGCTCGACGACCGACAATGCGAACAATTCGCGTACCAACAATTCGGTCCGCGACAGCAACAACACCGCGTCGACCACCTCGACCTCGACGTGGACCGATCAGTCGAACCGCTCGACCACCGACAATTCGAACAACTCGCGCACCAACACCACCACCAACACCGACAGCAGCGGCGCCTCAGGCGCACAGGTCGCGGCCAACAACGGCAGCAGCGCGACCGACAGCCGCAACCAATCGGTGACCAACACCGACAATGCCGACCGGTCGATGACCGACAATTCGAACCGCTCGACCACCACCAACACGAGCACGACGAACTCCTCGGCGAACGGCGCGCAGGTCGCGGCCAACAACGGCAGCTCCGCGAGCGATAACCGCAATCAATCGGTGACCAACACCGACAATGCCGACCGCTCGTACACCTATAACGACAATGCCGACCGCTCGACGGTGAACACCGACAATTCGAACCGCTCGACCACCAGCACCTCGACCACCACCTCCGCCTCGGGCGCGCAGGTCGCAAACAACGGCGGTGGCTCGGCGACCGACAGCCGCGACCAGTCGAACAACTCGCGGATGACGACCACCAACACCGACAATTCGGCGAGCGGCGCGCAAGTCGCGGCCAGTGGCGGCGGCAACGCCAGCGACAGTCGCAACCAGTCGACCAACACGCGCACCACGACCACCTCGGCGTCGGGCGCGCAGGTCGCCTCGAACGGCAGCGGATCGGCCACCGACAGCCGCAACCAGTCCACGACCGACAATTCGCGGACCAGCTCGGCGAGCGGAGCACAGGTCGCGAACAACGGCAGCGGCTCCGCGACCGACAGTCGCAACCAGTCGACCACCGACAATTCCGACAATTCGAACCGCTCGCGGACCAGCTCGGCCAACGGCGCGCAGGTCGCGAACAACGGCAGCGGCTCCGCGACCGACAGCCGCAACCAGTCGACCAACGACAATTCGCGGACCAGTTCGGCCAGCGGCGCGCAGGTGGCGGCGAACAACGGCGACGCCACCGACAGCCGTGACATGTCGACCAACGACAATTCGGATCGTCGCAACACCGCCAGCAACTCGGGCCGCGGCTCGGTCGCGACCAATGGCGACGCCAGCTACGCCGACAGCTCGATGCGCAGCACCGGCATGGCGTCGGCGGGCACCGGGGCGGCGTCGACCTCGAACGTCTTCGGGGCCAGCGCGGTGGTCTCCTCGGCGACGCTCGCCAGCTACGTCACCGGCGTGCGGGTCGATTACAACCAGACCCCGGGCGGTGCCAATGCCGCGGTCAACAACAGCCTGACCACCGGCGACGGCGCGTTCCAGAACCTCGCCGGGCTGCAGTCGCTCAACATGAACACCGGCGCCGGCGCATCGCAGAATTCGGCGGTGAACGTCAGCGTCGCCGCGGGGACGATCAACCTCGGCGGCGGTCAATAACGTCGCGAACGCGGGGCGGGGTGGCAGCGCCATCCCGCCTCCTTTCGGTTCGTTCGATCGGGAGATCGGGACATGCGTATCCTCTTCATCGGCCCGGCGCTGCTCGCCGCCATCGTGCCGGTTTCGGCAACGGCGCAGACCACGCCGCCCGCCCCGCCCGCGCCGCCGGTCCAGGCCGGTCCGTTCGGTGCCGCGGCACCGGTCGACAATGCGCAGCTCGGCGCGGTCACCGGCCAGTCGGATCTATCGCAGGTGATCCGCGCGCAGAACACCAGCACGGTCAGCGGCAACAGCGTCAACGGCCATTCGGAAACCGGGACGATCAGCTTCGACCCCAATTCCTTCCAGAACCTCAACGGCCTGTCGTTGCTCAGCGCGAACACCGGAAACAATGTTTCCATCAATTCGTCGCTGAACGTGAACGTCGCGATCAATCAGTAACGATGCGCGCGCCACTCCGCCTGGTCCGGTGGCTGCCGGCGGCGCTGCTGGCGACCGCCGGCTGTACCGCGATGCCGCTGCCCGAGGGCGGCACGCTCACCAACTTCTCGCCGACGCTCAACTTCGCGCTCCCCGTCACCAGCCTGATCGGGCGGCGTTTCGAGACGGTCGTGCGGCAGCAATATGATTTCAGCTGCGGATCGGCGGCGCTCGCGACGCTGCTGCGCTTCCACTATGACGATCCGCAGAACGAGCAGAGCGTGTTCCTCGGCATGTTCCGCGACGGCGATCAGGCGCAGATCCGGCGGCTCGGCTTTTCGCTGCTCGACATGAAACGCTATCTGGCCGCGCGCGGCATCGCCGCCGACGGCTTCAAGGTCAGCATCGATCAGATCGCGCAGGCGCGCGTGCCCGGCATCGCGCTGATCGACTTCGACGGTTACCGCCACTTCGTCGTGGTGAAGGGGATCGACGACCAGACGCTGCTGCTCGGCGACCCGTCATTGGGGCTGCGGCGAGAGACGATCGGGCGCTTCGCCAAGCAATGGAACGGCGTGTTCTTCGTCATCAGCGGACGCGACGCGGTCGGGCGGTCGCATTTCAACATGGCCGTCGATCTGGCGCGCGCGCCGCGCGGGCGGCCGTTCCTGCCCGCCGATCCGCTGGAAAGCGCGCAGCTCGCGCTCACCCGACCGCGTCTGGGAGAGTTTTGACATGCCGATCGCCTTGCTGATCGCCGCTGCACTGGCCGCCGCTCCCGACGCGCCCGCCAGCGCTACGCCGGTGCGCGTCCCCGATCGCGAACTGGCGACGATGCGCGGCGGGCTGATGCTGCCCAACGGGCTGAACGTCGCGATCGGCATCGACATCCAGACGCGCATCGACGGCGTGCTGGCGCTGCACACCATCTTCTCCAGCGAGGCGCCGGGGGTGCGCGTCTTCACCGACGGGCGGACCAGCCCCAGCGAGGTGCCGGGCACCGTCACCGTCGCGACCGGCGATCCGGACTGGCCGAGCGTCTCAGTGTCGCGGACACCGACCGGCACCACCGTCACCGCGCCGGCCGCGGGCGCGCCGGCCAGCGTCAACATCGTCTCCGGGCCGACCGCCGGCTGGCTCGACGCCTCGGGGCAGACGCCGGTGCCGGTGGTCGCCAACGGCCCGGCGGTCGACGCCAGTTCCGGGAGCATCCGGCTGACCAGCGACGAGCGTGGTAGCCAGGTGCAGCTGGTGACGCCGGCCACCGAGATCCGCCATCTGGTCGGGCAGGCGACCGGCGCGGTGATCTCGAACACCGCCAACGACCGCGTCATCGACACCGTCAGCACCGTCAACGTCAATCTGGTCGGGCTGCCCGCCGGGCTGAACAACGGCGTGCTGCTGGCCAACCGGATCGCGACCGAAGCGGTCGGGCCGCGCTGAGCCAATCGGGAAAAGGGGATCTTCATCGATGCGACCGGCGGCCTCCAGCGCGTTTCTCTCCCTCGGCCTGATCGCCGCGCCGGCCGCGGCGCAGCAGCCGGTCTCGCCGGCGACCGCGGCGCTGCCGGCGGCGGTGCCGACCGGGGCGGACGACCGCGACGAGCTGCGCCGGACGCTTGCGGTCGAGCGGCAGGAACTGGACCGTCAACAGCGCGCGCTCGACGAACAGCGCGCGCGGATCGACCGGCTGGAGGCGCGGCTGTCCGGGCGCGGCGATGGCGGCACGCAGGTGGCGCAGACCGCGCTGCCGCCGGGCGGCGTGCCGCTCCCCGCCTCGCCGCCCCCGGCCCCGCCCCCCGCTGCCACGGCTTCGGCGGCGAGCGCGGGGACGCAGGTGCAGACCGTCGGCGAGGCACCGTCCGACCAGCGGCAGGTGCAGGTCGCGGTGCTGTCCGAACAGGGCGGGATCATCACCAAGGCCGGGCGCGCGACCGTCGAGGTCAATTTCGAATATGCGCGCGCCGACCGCAACCAGGTGGTGTTCCGCGGCGTGCAGATCCCCGAGGCGGTGCTGATCGGCGTCTTCGACATCAACCAGAGCCGGCAGGACGTGCTGACGGTTGGCGCGGTCGGGCGGCTCGGGCTGACCAGCCGGCTCGAGATCAACGGGCGGCTGCCGTTCGTCTACCGTTCCGACAAGTCGGTGCTCGCGCCGGTCGCCAATCCTACCGAGCCGAACGCCGGACAGCTCGACCGCCCGGTCAGCGGCGCGAACATCGGCGATATCGACTTCGGGCTGCGCTATCAGTTCACCGACGGCAACAATGGCGCGCCGTATCTGATCGCGGGCGTGCAGGCGGTCGCCCCGTCCGGCACCGATCCGTTCCGCGTGCGCCGCGATGCGCTCGGAAACGCGCTCAAGGGTGCGACCGGCGCGGGATTCTGGGCCGTGACCCCGAATCTGACGGCAATTCTGCCCACCGACCCGGCAGTGCTGTTCGCGACATTGGGCTACACGTACAATTTTGCGCGCACCATCAACCGCCAGATCGGGGCTGCGTTCATCGAACGCGTCGCGCCGGGCAGCCAGCCGTCGGCGAGCGCGGGCATCGCGATCGCGCTCAATCCGCGCACTTCGATCAGCTTCGGCTATGCGCAGACCTGGGCGTTGGGCACCAAGACGCGCGTGCGTGCGCTCAATCAGACCACGCAGGAACTCGGCGACGCGATGACTGCGGAGAGCCGCGACCTCCAGATCGGCCGGTTGCTGTTCGGCGTCAGCTACCGCACCTCGCCGACGACGACGCTTAACTGGAACGTCGAGGTCGGCGCCACCGACGATGCCGCCGACGTCCGGACCACCTTGCGCATCCCGTTCACCTTCAACGCCTATTGACGCCCCGCGCGGAACCCGTCCCGCATCGCCCTGTTATGACAGCATGTTGTCAATACAGCGGCATCCGATCCGGTGACAGAGGCGCGCGACCTGGCGCTTGCGGTGTTCGCGGCGAATGGCCGGCTGGTCAGCGCCGGCAATGAACTGGTCGCGCCGCTCGGCCTGACCAGCGCGTGGTGGCAGGTGCTGGCGGCGCTGCGCTACGCGCCGGTGCCGCTCGCCACCGCGTCGATCGCGCGCGCGATGGGGCTGTCGCGACAGGCGGTGCAGCGGATCGTCGACCTGCTCGAGGCGCAGCAGCTCGTCGCGTTCGCGCCCAACCCGCAGCATCGCCGCGCCAAGCTGGTGACGCTGACCGCGGCCGGCCAGGCCGCCGTCGCAGCGGCCGAGCAGGCCGCCGCCCCGATCGACCGCGCGATCGCCGATCAGATCGGTGCCGACCGGCTCCGCGACGCGGCCGCGACGCTCCACGCGCTGGTCGCGGTCATCTCCGCGCAGTTCGACCCGCTGGATGCCTCCCCCTCCCCTCCCGCAAAGGACCACGCATCATGATCCTCGTCTCCGGCGCCACCGGCGGTATCGGCGGTGAAATCTGCACCCTGCTCGGCGCGGCGCACGTCCCTTTCCGCGCGATGGCGCGCCGGCAGGCGCAGGTCGAGGCGTTCCGGGCACGCGGCATCGACGCGGTGCGCGGCGACTTCGACCGGCCGGAGACGCTCGATGCGGCGCTGCGTGGCGCGGACGTGCTGTTCCTCATTACCCCGCCGACCCCCGCGCAATTCGATCAAGAAATCGCCGCGATCGACGCGGCGCGGCGGGCCGGCGTCGGCCGGATCGTCAAGCTGTCGGCGTCGGATGCCAACATCCACTCGACGGTGCCATGGGCGCGCACCCATGCGCGGATCGACCATCACCTGCGCGCCGCCGGGCTGGCGTGGACGATCCTCAAGCCGACCGCCTTCATGCAGAACTTCCTGTGGTTCAAGGACCCGATCGCACGCGGCTTCCTGCCGCAGGTCGCGGGCAAGGGATCGGTGTCGTGGGTCGACACGCGCGACGTCGCGCGCGTCGCGGCAACGGTCCTGCGCGAGAGCGGCCATGCCAGCGCGACCTATTTCCTGACCGGCCCGGAGACGCTCGACATGGCCGAGGCCGCGGCGCGGCTCGGCGCGGTGACCGGGCGCAAGGTCCGCTACCTCGACCTGCCCAACCCGCTTTTCGCGGCGCTGCTCCGCGTCACTGGCAACTCGCGCTGGCTGACCCGCGGGCTGGTCGTCCAGTTCGCCGACGTGGTCGCCGGGCATCACGACATCGACCCGACCTGCGAGATCGAGCGGCTGACCGGCGTGCCGCCGCACGACTTCACCCGCTTCGTCCGCGATCATCGCGATGCCTTCACGCGCCGCAGCGCGCCGCAGGCCGCCTGATCGCCGCGCGCCGCGCCTTTCCGCGGCCGGGACCGGTTGATCGCTGTTAAGGCGAGATTTCCGGTCGCCGTGCTGCTAGGGAACGGCGTGGATCGCCGCCGACTTCCGTGCGCCGATGCCGTCACGAAGTGAGTCGGTTCGTATTCCTGAAGCGCATCAACAGACGCCCCCCCCGACGTTCGCCCCCCCGACGTTCGACCCCGCGTGGCCGACGGCCGCGGCCGGATGCGCCGCGCTGATCGCGGCGGGCGGCGACTTGCCCGAGGTGTGCGCGACGACGCTGGACGTCCTGCTCCGCTCGCCGGTGGCGATGGTGTCGTTCTGGGGCGAGCGCGGTACGATCCTCTACAACGATGCCTATGCGGCGCTGATCGGCGACCGCCATCCCGCGCTGCTGGGCGCGCCGCTCGCGGATGCATCGTCGCTGGACTTGCCGGTCGGCGATCATGTCCGGCAGGTCCGGCGCGCAGGCGGTACGCTGAGCGTCCGCGATCAAGCGGTGACCGTGCGGGGCGCGGACCGTCCGGCGACGCGGTGGTTCGATCTGGACTATTCGCCGGTCGTCGATCGCGCCGGCGCGCCGGCCGGCGTGCTCTGCGTCGTGGCGGACACCACCCAGCGCGTCGTCAGCGAGCATCTCGCCCGCTTCCAGCTGACGCTCGCCGACGACCTGCGCGCCTGTGCGACGCCCGAGGCGATCATGGCACTCACCGCGACCCGGCTGGGCGAGGAACTGGCGGCGAGCCGCGTATTCTATGCCGAGATCACCGCGCGCGGCTGGATGACCGTCGAGCGCGATTACGCGCTCGGTGTGTCGTCGATCGTCGGGACGCACTCGCTGGAGAGTTTCGGCCCCGACCTGCTCGCCGCCTATCGCGCAGGCGCGCCGGTGGTGGTGCGCAACGTCGGCGCCGACGCGCGCCTGAGCGACGGTGCGCGCGCCGGGCTGACCGAGCGGCAGGTCGGCGCGTTCGTCGACGTCGTGCTCTTCCAGGAAGAAGAATGGGTCGGCCTGCTGGCGGTCCAGAGTGCGACGCCGCGGGTCTGGACCGCGATCGAGGAGCGACTGGTCCAGGAGGTGGGCGAGCGCGTGAAGGTCGCGATCGAGCGCGCCCGCGCCGAGGTGACGCTGCGCGCGATGCAGGAAACGCTCGAACAGCAGATCGTCGAGCGGACCGCCGCGCTGCGGCGCTATCACGACATCGTCGAGGCGACCGTCGCCCCGATCTGCGCGTTCGACACCGATTACCGGCTGGTCGCCTGCAACAAGGCGCATATCGCCGAATTCCGGCGCCTGAACGGGGTCGAGGCGCGGATCGGCGACGTCTTTCCCGATCAGTTCCTACCCGAACAGGGCGTGGTGCTGCGCGCGCTGATGCAGCGGGCGCTGGCCGGCGAGAGCTTCACGGTCACCGGCCGGTTCGGGCGGCCCGAGCTGGGCGAGACCGTCTGGGAGATCAGCTTCACCCCGCTGCACGATGTCCACGGGGTGGTGATCGGCGCCTTTCACCAGGCCATCGACATCACCGACCGGCGCGCCGCAGAAACCGAGCTGGCGATCGCGCAGGAGGCGCTGCGCCAGAGCCAGAAGGTCGAGGCGATGGGCAGCCTGACCGGCGGCGTGGCGCACGACTTCAACAATCTGCTGACGCCGATCATCGGCGCGCTCGACC